>JBLMZC010000044.1:0-166774 GCA_050258615.1 Deltaproteobacteria bacterium
AATCAAGGGTTGAAAATTAAATTTAACCACGAAGGTTCACGAAGAAGAATCACGAAGAATCACGAAGAAAAATCCCATATTAATGAAATTTGAAGAAATATAAATAAAAATTAGACTTTAAATAAGCCTTTCGATCAATTTCAAAATGTACAAAGCTTCAAAAATGGTATAAAAAGAATAATATTGTTATCAGTATAATCAAACTTAGTGTCACTTTGTGTAGTACTTTGTGACACTTTGTGGTACAAATGAAATATGTATTTAACCCTTGATTCGCATATATTAGAGTTTTCTGCATAAAAAAAGTAAGATACATTATCATCATTTTAATCTATTTGAAGTTTTTTTACTTTAATACCGACATGAAATTGAAAATAGTACTGACATTTACAGTCAGCACAAATCCGATTTAAGAACCCCAATTCCCCCAATTTCAGTCGGCATTATATATTAAATGCTGACCGAAATGTCAGTGCCAAATTATTGGAATATTATATAAATGAATTGGGTATATGTTAATAATTTGATCAGGCAATATCTGTTTGCCGTATGTATAATAATAATTGAAAAGTGTTGAAATTTAAACAAAAAAAAGGTGGCTTTCTGAAAATGAGCCACCTGAAAAAAAGTATCTGTAAGCCGGATTCTGTCATCCTCCATGACAGGATGTTTTATCATTTATCTGCCACAAACTGACTGATCAGTTTATGTTTGCTGCCTACCCCTTCCGGTTATTCAGCTTGAAGCGCTGAATGATCAAGCGAGCAACTTTCGGACCGGAATATACATGGCATTTCAACCCACAAGGTTTATTCATCGCTGAAATTTACATTAATCAGGATCGTAAGCTCTTACCTCACGTTTTCACCCTTGTCGTGACACTTCGTTCACGACGGTTATTTTCTGCAACACTTTCTATCTTCAGGTATTCTGACCCGAAGTCCGGCTGTTAGCCGGTGTGGTGCTCTGCGTTGTCCGGACTTTCCTCATTCCGACTATACGGGATGCGATAAAACGATACAATAAGAAAACATTGGCAGAAGGGAAAAGGTTCATATAGGGGAATAATTACGAATTACGAAGTACGAATTACAAATTACGATTTACGATTTACGAAGTATGATTATTAACCGACAACTGACAACCGGAATGAATTACGAAGTACGAATTACGAATTACGATTATTAACCGACAACTGAAAAACCGTCAACAGACAACCGAAATAAATTACGAAGTACGAGTTACGAATTACGAATTACAAATTACGAATTACGATTTGTGATTATTAACTGACAACTGAAACAAATTACGATTTACGATTTACGAATTACGATTATTAACCGACAACTGCAAAACTGACAACTGTCAACAGACAACTGAATTAATTCTCCATCCCCTACGGGCAAGCTATACGGACAAGTTTCTCAATTCTCAATTTATTAGCACACGGATGACGCTGATTTGACGGATATTCACAGATATATAATATATGATTTTTAATTATTGATTAATAACTGATAAACGGACAACTGACAACCGGAATAAATTACGAATTACGAGTTACAAATTACGAATTACGAATTACGAATTACGATTTGTGATTATTAACTGACTAACTGACAACTGACAACCGGAATGAATTACGAATTACGAATTATGATTTACGAAGTACGATTTACGAAGTACGATTTTTAACAGAAAAACGGACAACTGACAACTGAAACAAATTACGAATTACGATTTTTGATTTACGATTTTAAACTGACTAACTGACAAACGAAACAATTCTCCATTTCTGTCTGAACTATGATTTATAAGATTTTAGGATTGAAGGATTTTAATTATCAATTCTTCAATTATAAATCTCAGTCTGCTAACAGATTCTCACCTACCAGCACATGCTGACCTTTATTTTTATTGACAGAATGAAGAATATCATTTTCCATTAGCAGGATTACTGTACTTCCCAGTTCAAAATAGCCAAGTTCCTGACCTTTCAAAATGGTCTTTTCAAAAGTTTCCATCTGGAACTTCTTTCTTCCTTTGATCCTGAAAAAATTTAGTACTATCCGTCCAACAACAAGAGCACCAACCAGAATCAGGGCAAAATTTCCATAATCTGACCGGCCAAAAATTATTACCCTGCGATTCATACAATAGAGGTCTCCATATTTGTCAAGTTTATCCGGTTTAACGGAATGAAGTTTGCCGGGAATATAGGCGATCTTTTCAATTTCAAAATCAAACGGAGCATGAAATCTATGGTAATCTGCAGGACTCAGGTAAAAGACAGCAAAGCTCCTGAAATTAGAATGTTCGATTCCTGAGAAAAGGTCAATCATGGAGCATTCCATTCCTTTAACTGAAAGTTTAATTTCATCGGTTATGGTCCCGAAATCAGTCAAAACACTATCGGCTGGAGACAGGAAATTTCCTTCGAAAGACCTGTAGCCAGGTTTCAATTTTCTTGTAAAAAATTCATTAAACGTTTTAACTTTTTTGAGATCGGTATCAAATTGTTCCATTTCGATCTGGTAGTGCCGGATATAAAGCTTTAATAATGGTTGAAGAATATATGCTGGCGTTTTTCTTGCAGCAATTTTCCCCATCCATGATGAAAACTTGACAGGGTTTAAAATCCTGTTGTGAGTAAGAAACCGATAGAGCCAAAAATCCCGAAACATTTTTACTTATAATATCGTAATTCGAAAAACAAAAAATATGCCAATTATACTATTTACTATTATTCTTTAGTCCAATTTTATAACGGTACTGACACTTCGGTCAGTATCTTTGAACTGACACTGACACTTTGGTCAGCACAAGCACTTTGGTCAGTACAGGCACTTCAGTCAGCATTTAAAATATAATGCCTGGCTTTTAAGGCCAACTTTGTTGGACTATTACAGAAATGCTTTCGGTATTAAAACATAATCTGAAGCACAAAATTAATACAGAAAGTTTATTCTTTGATTAAAATTGAAAAATCATTGCAAAATTTCCATTCATGTAAAAATAGATTGCCGGAATTATTAATGTGAGCGATTACATTAAACGCTGAATCTTAACCATGGAAAAAACTTTATAAATAAATCCTAATTACCTTCCATCTCATCGTTTCCATTATTTCTCTTCTGATCCTGGTTGTCAATGGCTTCTTTTCGTGACTTAAAATCCAGATTTCCAAAATTGTAGCTGAATGAAATTCCGTAGGACCTGAATGGAATCAACATACTGTTGGACTGATAGAAGGTAGGTCCGGAAAGCTCAGTCAGAAACTCCTTGCTTTCAGCAAAAGGATGTGCCACCCTGATACCAATTTTTGCTTTTTTATTAAGGATTTCCTTTTGAATCCCTACACTGTACATTGAAAAAGATGGATTTTTACCCTGCAGAGTGTAGCTTGGTGAATTGAAATGTCCCCAGATCTCTGCCTGCCACCCATTTTTAAGGTTCAGACTTGTGCTTACGAATGAATTGTATTTAATACCATCATTGTCAGTGGATTCATAGTCTCCTGCTCCATATATATAGTATTTATTGAGGTTGAAATTGCCTCTGATCTGCCATACTTTGAAAAAAGTAAGAGATGTAAACAAATTGAATCCAAATGATTTTGTAGTTCCGATATTATCGAAAGTAGTATTTGATACATTGTTATTGTCAATAAAAAGGAAACTCTCAATAATATCAAGAGTATTTTTATAATACAGTGATAAATTTACTGTAGCACCTTTAAAGAATTTTGAATAGGATATCTCATGATTACTTGTGAGTTCAGGAGCAAGATCAGGATTTCCATATCTGATATTCTGAGGATCCTGATTGTCAATAAAAGGATCAATATTGTCGATTGATGGCCGGCTCAGTCTTTGGTCATAACTTACCTTAAGACTCGAGAAATCTTTGAATCTTTTGCTGAGGGTGATACTAGGAAACCAGTTATCATAAGCATTATCAAATGGATTGTTGAAGTCTCTGAACTTACCTTTTATAAAAGTTTCTTCAAATCGTAGTCCGGGCATCAGGCTGAATCCGTAAGGTAATTGCCAGGTACCTGTGATATAGGCTGCATAGACATTCTGATTATAGCTGAATATGTCAGAATTGTTTTCATCCAGTGAATCCAGGATTTCAGGATTAAGAAACCTTCGCTGAAAATCAGATTCAAGATCTCTTAGGATAGCTTTGGCACCGGTTTCGAGTTTGAAGGATTTATTGAATGGATGAACATAATCTATCTGGGCTGTGTATTCCCTATTGGTACCATCATTGATATTTTTTTCGGTATTAACGATACTGCTCAATTTTTTTTCATTGTCGTTATCAGTGAGGTCACCTTCAAGCTGAAATGCAATGGTAAGTTTACGTTCATCGTTGCCCTGAAATTTTTTTGTATAGTCAGTTGTCCAGTTGTATGACTTTCTTTGAGTCTTTCCTTTACTGTCTCTGGTATAATTTTTTGCCGGATCAGAAAAAACAGAATTAAGGATACCATCATTGTAATTTCCTGAAACATTGAGTCTGAGACTTGTATTCAGGCTGTTGAAGGCATTGACATCATAAAATGCACCTAATACAATATTACCTCCCAGGCGTGAAACATCAGATTTTCCTGATTGATCGAGTGTGATTGTATCAGATCCGATATAATTTTCGCGATGAAAATCAACTTCACTCAAAGATGGTAATTTATACCTTCCACCCAAGCGCGCATTGTAGCCAAATCTACCCTGACCTACTGCCAGACTTGCATTGAGGTGCTCCATTTTGTCGCTAAAAAAGGACCTGACACTCCCGTTAATGCCCTTCATAATGCTTTTTTTAGTTACAATATTGACTATTCCTGCAGAACCTTCTGCGTCATATTTGGCACCGGGGGAAGTGAGGACTTCAACCCTTAGTATTTCATCAGCAGGAAACATCTGCAGAGCTTCACCTACATCATCAGAAAAGAGGCTGGAGGGTTTTCCATTCAGTAAAATCTTGACCCTGTTGGAGCCTCTCAGAGAAACATTGCCATCCATATCAACAGAAAGCATTGGTACTTTGCGGAGTACATCAACTGCATCACCTCCGACCAGAGTAGGGTCATTACCAACATTATATACTATCTTATCAACTTTTGACTCAACCACTGAACGCTGATCAACAATCTGAACCTCATTAAGGATAAATTCACCGGGCTGCAATGATATTTTTCCAAGATTCATATCAGGTTTTTTCAGAGTAAGATCAATATTTTCCAATTTTTTTGGTTTATATCCAAGAAAAGATATTCTGAGCTTATAATTTCCTGTTTTGACATCTTTAAGATTAAAGTGTCCTTTTTCATCCGTTATAGTTCCATTAACCTGTTTTTCATCTTTTGAAGCCAATAACTCAACAACGGCAAACTCAACTGGAGCCTTACTTGTTGAATCAATGACATTTCCCTGAACTATACCCAAAATTGATGGTTCTTCGCTTCTTTTCATCCTGCCATCCGGTCTTTGTGAAAATGCATTAAATAATACGAATAACATTGACAGGAGCAATACTGCTTTTTTCATAGATAAAATGATTTGTTTTTAATTGACTAAAAATTCTAATGAAAGTTTAAAATAGATCACAAAAAAAATGTATTTAGATCACTAAACAGGATGAATACCTAAAGCATATCTGTAATAGTCCAACAAAGTTGGCCTAAACAGTTATTGCATCGGTTTTATACCATTTTGCAATCCGACTAAATAAAAATTGTAAAAGGTATAACATAAAATTTTAAAAAAAGTTGCCCCATCTCTAAATAAAATGGGGCAAAATATACCATTATCTGAATTCAGATCACGGTCATGATAAGATTGGGTAATAACTATTTTTTATCTTTAATTCTGGATAGATATTTAAAATAAGCAAAAATGAGTCCTGCTATTACAAAGAGCAGTGTCCAGATAAGTGTTAATATAAAAGGTTTCATTTTCTTTAAATTTAAACGTGGTGATGGATACTTTCATCCAAATATGGATCATTTGATGGTAAAAGATCAACTGATGACAATGCCCTGAAAACAAAATACATGAACAGACTAAGAAATCCTATCATCGAACCGAGTTCCAGCAAATCAGGAAATGGGAAAACCTCGTGAGTTTTACCGTTAAGATGATGTACTACTTCTGCCACATAGGGTTTCAGGTTGAGGTACATATCCAGCCAGTGACCAAAAAAGGTTAAAATTGCCACTGTTATCAGTACCCAATAAGTTTTTTTCGCTGTATTTATCATAAGTCCCAGAAATGGAACAACAAAATTAAGGACAAGGATAGTAAAAAACAAAAATGGATATTCTGTTTGCTGCAGTTTAAAATGTGCTGTTTCTTCACCAATATTACCTGCCCATATAAGCATATACTGGTCAAAAAACAGGTATGTCCAGAATACACTGAAAGCGAAAAGGAATTTTCCCAGATCATGAATATGCTGATCAGTAACCAAATGGAAATAACCTTGTTTTTTTAAATAAATAAGAGTGATAATAAAAAGGGAAATCATAGCCACAAACCAGCTGGCTGCCGTATACCATGCATAAAGGGTACTATACCAGTGAACTTCCACTGACATTATCCACAGCCATATCATAACTGCACTGGTATAACCAGCTACTGGCAGAAATACAGCTGCCCAGTTACGCATTCTTCTGTGGTAGGAAAAATCGCCATGAACTCCAGCATCTTCCAGATGAGCAAGGTTTTTGAGTTTCCAGCGAAAAACAAGCCATAAACATAAAAACAGTGCACTCAGGAAAAAGTACATATGGTTGTTCAGGAAGCCTGACTTTCCCTGTATAATCCTGTCGTGTTCCACGATATGTTCATCTGCCCACAGATAGAGATGATGCCATCCAAGGTAATTACCTATACCGATCAGCAGCATAACAACTGCTCCCGGAAACAGGAATATATTGAATGCTTCAAGAAGTCGTCTGAAAACAGTATACCATCCAGCCCAGGCAGTGATAAAAGCCGCTAAAGTAAATAGAGCCATCAGAGATAGACCGAGAAAAAAAGTATTATTCAACAATATATCAGACCAAAACTGACTTTTATATTCATCGGCAGTGACGAAATACTGAATAATAAGACTGATCACACCAATGACCATTCCTATATATAAATATGATTTCAGCCTGCTTTTAAATTCAAATCTATTCATTTGAAATAATGATTTATATTCTAAAAAATTGATTTATCGCTTACGTGTGTCTGTCATTTCTGCAAAGTACGGATATAATTTATCACCTGCCATCTCTCTTTATAATTTAACTTGTCATAAAAAGGATTCATAAGTCTGATTCCATGCATCAGAGCAAAATAATACCTGCCGTCTGTTGAGTTTTTCAGGTCATCTGAAAGGAAATTGGCCGGCATGGCAGGATATTTGCCTCCGTTGTCTCTTACGAGGTAACCTTTTCCATCGCCTTTTTCCCCATGGCAGATAGCACAATAGATAGTATATAGATTTTTACCTGTTTCCACATCAGCATCTGTAAATTTGAAAGGTGAGCCTGTTATTTCTTTCATTGCCCTTGCCCGGTCAGCTTCAGTATTTTCATAATAAAATGGCTGACTGTCAGAAACAGAGTTATCTCTTGGAATTGTACCTTCTACAGGTTGTCTGGGAATAGCATATTTCAGATATTCTTCCTTGCTTACGCTTTGATTGCGTGGATAATATGTTTCATAATTGGCTTCATAAGCCACTGAATGATACATTTCGGGCATATATTCACTTCCCGTATTATTAATTCCTGATTTCTGACAGGATGTAAACCCTATCAAAATGATTATCAGCAGCATTAAAAAATAATTTTTCAGGATTTTCATTTATTTAGTTTTTATTTTTATATAAAAATCTTTGCATTATACTTAAAAATCAAGCTTTTACAGATTTATCATGAATCTCATCAGCATTAGTATTCTTCAGCAGGTCAATGGCCTCATTTTCATCAACTTCGGATTTATCGAATGCAAGGCAGAATTTGTCGTCAGTAATTCTTTCATCGAGTATGAAGTTTTCCACACCAAAACCCATTCCTGAAACTACATAGAATGACACTGTCATACCGATAGCTGCCAATAGAACTGTAAGTTCAAACGTAATTGGTATGAATGAAGGAACAGCCCAGTAAGGTTTGCCACCAAAAATAATTGGCCAGTCTTTTGTAAAAATCCATGTCATTCCCAGAAAGGCAATAAGAGTGCCCATCAGTCCGAAGAAAAATCCGGCAATATGAAGTCTTGACTCCTTCAATCCAAGCACAGGGTCCAGGCCATGCACCGGAAACGGACTGTAAACATCGAGTATCTCAATACCTTTCTCCCTGGCTTCTTTTACAGCATTAATCAATGAATGCTCATCGCTATAAATACCGTAAACTACATCTTTTTTCTTTTTCATTACTTTGATATATTGAAATTTATTAATGTTTTATCTTGGCATCTTTTCCAACATACTGATCTCCCCCGGTTTTTAGTATATGCTTGATCTCGGCTACAGCCACAACAGGTGCCAGTCTGGCAAAAACAAGAAAACATGTGAAGAACAAACCAAAAGTTCCAAGGTACAGGCTAATTTCAACCCAGGTGGGTGAATAATAACTCCATGAGCTTGGAACAAAATCTCTGGCAAGGGTAGTTGCGATAATAACAAACCGCTCAAACCACATCCCGATATTTATCAGGATTGAAATCAGAAAAGTAAATGCAATATTTCTTCTCAATTTTTTCGACCAGAAAAACTGGGGTGAAATTACATTGGCGAACATCATGCCAAAATACGACCACCAGTACACACCGAATGCACGGTTGAAAAATGCCCATTGTTCATAGATATAACCTGAGTACCAAGATATAAACAACTCCGTAATATATGCAACACCAACGATCGATCCTGTTGTCAGGATAACCTTGTTCATTGAATCAATATGAGCGAGGGTAATATATTCCTCAAGGTGTAAAACTTTTCTTGCGATGAGCATTAGGGTTAATACCATTGCAAATCCTGAAAACACAGCACCTGCGACAAAATAAGGTGGAAATATTGTTGTATGCCAGCCTGGTATCATTGATGTGGCAAAGTCGAAACTTACTATAGTATGAACAGAGAGTACCAGTGGAGTGGCCAGTCCTGCCAGCACAAGCGAAAGATACTCCCATCTTTGCCAGTGTTTTGCTGCTCCTGTCCAGCCGAGGGAAAAGAATGAGTAGAATTTTTTTCTTAAGCCCTTAGCCCTGTCCCTGATAGTAGCCAGATCGGGTACCAAACCCGTGTACCAGAAAAGCAATGAAACAGTCAGATAAGTGGAGATAGCGAAGACATCCCACAATAGAGCTGAATTAAAATTGGTCCAAAGTGAACCACGGGTGTTAGGATATGGTAAAATGAAGAATCCGTTCCAAATCCTTCCCATGTGGATCAGAGGGAAAAAACCGGCACACATCACGGCGAATATAGTCATAGCTTCGGCTGCCCTGTTTACTCCTGTTCTCCATTTTTGCCGGAATAATAAAAGGATTGCCGAGATCAAAGTTCCGGCATGACCAATCCCGATCCACCAGACGAAGTTTGTAATATCCCATCCCCAGTTGATAGTTCGGTTGAGATCCCAGGTTCCGATCCCCACAAAAATAGTCCAGAAAGTTGCAAAAGCTCCCAGTCCCAGCAAAGCAACTGCCGGAATAAAGATAGCTATCCAAGACAATGGAGGAGCTTTTTCCGTTGCTTTGACCAGATCTTCAGTGATCTGATGGTAAGTTTTGTGACCAAGAACTAAGGGCTCTCTTATACTTGATACCGGTGCACTCATTTTTTATAATTTTAAATTTTATACATCAAATTTTTCGTTCCTGTTATTAACTTTCATGCTGTAGCTTACTGAAGACCTGACGTTTGTTTCTTCAAGGGCAATGAATGTGAGCGGACTTGCTTTAACCTTATTAAGCATACTTTCCTTATCATTCATATCACCAAATACTATGGCATTTGTCGGACATGAAGCCTGACATGCAGTCACCACATCATCATCTCTCAGTTTCCTGCCTTCGACTTTGGAAGCCAGTTTTCCTGCCTGAATTCTCTGTACACAGAAACTGCATTTTTCAATTACTCCACGTGAACGTACAGTAACATCAGGATTCAGCACCATCCTGGTAAGAGGATCATTTCCAAAAATCGCATCATCAGCACCGATTGCACTGAATTTTCCTCCTTCTTTCAATGCCGGTTCATTATCATAAAAAATATCAGCCTTGGTGTAGTCTAGCCAATTGAATCTTCTTACCTTATAGGGACAGTTATTAGCACAATACCTGGTACCGATACACCTGTTATAAATCATCTGGTTCAATCCTTCGCTGCTGTGATTTGTTGCATTTACCGGACACACGTTTTCACATGGTGCATTATCGCAATGCTGGCACAACATAGGCTGATAGACCGTATTTGGATTCTCTACTTCACCATAGAAATATCTGTCAATTCTCAGCCATGACATTTCATGATGACGTTTTACTTCATGTTTACCTACTATCGGGACATTATTTTCAGCCATACAAGCTATGGTACAAGCACCGCAGCCTGTACATAAATTTGTATCGATGTGCATACCCCAGTGATGTCCCATGGCATATAGTTCATCATATCCCCCATATATCTGTTTTTCATTGAGATACTTAAACTCTTTCCTTTTTTCTTTGAGTTTATCTACACTTTCTTTTAGTTCTTTGATATTAGATTTAAAAATGACCGATCTGTCAGTAAGTGCTCCTTGAAAACCCTCAACACCAAACACATCTTTCCAGAATGATTCGGGTAATGCAGATTCATCGGCATTTTTAAGTTCATTCGTTTTACTATCCTTTGCGGTGACACCTATTGTGTGATGATACTGCACGTGTGCAAAATCTTCATCTACACCTATTTTTTCACCAATTTTGATATCTGTAATATAGTACTGTGTAAGACCTTCAGTAACGGTCAGCATTTCATTCATATCAACACCTACATCAGTGCCAACCAGGCCAGCATTTTGTCTTCCATAACCAAGTCCGATAGCAAAAGTATCCGGCATCAAACCGAATATGCTCACGACAGTGACTTTTTTCTGACCTAATGTGACAATATCACCATCTTCCAGCTTATTATATGAAATAAAATCTTTATCACCATCAAATTTAACCGGGATATGAAGGTGATTCCCCCATGCTGTCCTGTCAACAGGATTTGGCATTTCCTGTAACCAGGGATTTTCGGCATATTGCCCGTTACCAATGTTGACGGTTTCAAAAAATGCTAGTTCGAGACCATTTTTTGCAGGTTTGTTCACGGCTGCTGCTGCTGAATTTATATCAGCATTAAAGCTAACATTCACTTTAGCCGGATTTTGGTAGTAAACTCCTTCTTTAAGCGATTTGTCCCAGAAAGTGGTGAATGAGCTTCCTGAAAACTGAGGAAACATTTGTTTCCAGCTGTCTTTTAAATAATTATACATGGGTTGTTCGGCAGCTAAATTGATTTTTCCTGACCAGATCAAAAATGAAAGTTCAGGCTGCCGGGTATTGAATATCGTTGAAATGACGGGTTGCATCAGGCTGTAATGCCCTTTTTTTGGCATTGCATCGCCCCATGATTCGAGCATGTGGCTGACCGGAGCAATCATATCACATTCACTACCTGTTTCATCAAGGCTGTAAGAAAGAGATATTTTTGTTTTTACTTTCGATAGAGCAGCTTTCAGCTTCGCTTTTCCTGAAAAATCAAAAAGTGGATTGGCTTCAAGAAATATAACTGCATCGACTTTATTGTTGTTTATATCATTGATCAGGGTGAATAAATCACTCTCATTGCCCTGTCTTTGTAAAGAAGCCTCTGTAAAATCAATGGTTGATCCGAAATTGCCCAGAACACTATTAATCTTGTTAATTATTATCTGTTCGGATACATTGTTTGAACCGCTGACAATCAGAGATTTGCCTTTAGCTCCTGCAAGTTCTGCAGCAAGGGCTGAAATAGACTTTTTAGCTTTTGCATTGAGATCAAGTGCCGGGATTTGTTGTGCTCCTGTCAGTTTTGCAATTTCATTATATAAATAAATAATGGCAGATCCTTGTTCTGATGGCTTTATAAGTATTCTGTTGTCGGCATTGGAACCTGTCATTGACATAAAAGATTCGATCTGAATATGCCTGGACATTTTCGGATTATCTACATTTTCGATTTTTCTTCCTTTGGAATATTTCCTGGAGTATTCAACAGGTGATATCCAAGTTCCCAGGAAATCTGCATTAAAACTGACTATGACATCTGCCAAATCGAATTTATAATCAGGAATTTCCTTTCTTCCCATGCATTTCTCATTAGCAATCAGGATTGCAGCAGAAGAATATGGATCGTAAGTTATGACATTTGTATTAGGGAAAGCACTTCTGAAGTCAGCGATCGATTTTTTTCGTACCGGACTAATAATTGTATTGGTAATTATTCTTATATTTGATGCTTTATTCAATTTTGAAAATACAGCATCATCAAGCTGTTTCCACGTGACATCTTCAAATTTTCCTGCCTTTTTTATCTTAGGTTCCTTAAACCTGTTGGTGTTATAGAGGTTCAAAACCTCCGCCTGAACCCTGGCTGAAGTACCTCCGAAGGTAACTCCTGAAAGATTATTGCCTTCAATTTTGATTGGACGACCTTCTCGTGTCTTGACCACAATAGAACAATAATCTCCCCCTTTTACGAAACTGGATGCATAGTATGTAGGTACTCCTGGTACTATCTCTTCTGGTTTGATCACATAAGGAATAGCTTTTTTAACAGGTATATCACAACTGGCAATTGTTGCAGCACCGATTCCGAAACCAAGCACTTTCAGAAAATCTCTGCGGCTTGGAACAAAACCAGATTTCAATTCTCCTGAATTATCCTGAAACGGGACTTCGACAAATTCCTTAGAAGAATTCTCGATAAATTCCTGGTCATATTTCAGGTCTTTTTTTCCTATCCAGATGCTTTCGTTTGTGTTTGTTTTTTTCATGATATCAAATTATCGATATTTCCTTTATTCAATATTATTGATCTAAAAATGATTTGAATGCTCGATTTAATAATGGCATTTCTGACAATCAAGTCCACCTATATCCTGCACTTTAACTCCTTTAATCGTACCTTCTTTTAATTGTTTATGGTAATCAGCAAAATACTGGTCATAGTATTTGTTTTCTGTAAATTTGACATCTGTCTGTCTATGACAATTCACACACCAGCCCATCGACAAAGGAGCGAATTGTTTGACTACCTCCATTTCCTGAATTGGTCCATGACAGGACTGACATTCAATTTTTCCAACGGTAAAATGCTGAGCATGATTAAAATAAACATGATCAGGCAGATTGTGGATTCTGATCCATGGAATTGGTCCGCTTACAGTTGGTTTGGTGTCATTTGTAAGGGATGAGACAATATTTTGCCATTGTTCCTCAGCTATTTTAGTATCATTTTTATTTTCAGAGGTGAGCCATCCAAAAAATAATTTCTTTATCTCTTCATTTGTCATTTTATCATAATTCTCAATGTACTGGTTGGAAACCGGATTAAACCCGATAGATACAAAGATCTTGGCAATTTCCCTCGTACCATATTGAGTACCTGTTTTGATTGCTGCATGACATTTCATACATGTGCTTGTCGGTGGTATCATTGCATGTTTGGATCTTCTGGCTGCATCATGGCAAAAACTGCAATCGATTTTGTTGTCACCTGCATGTACTTTATGGGAGTATATTATTGGCTGATCAGGCTGATAATCCTGTTGTCTTCCGAAAGCGATACCACGAAGTGCGGAATAATAGGTACCAAAAATTATAAATCCAAAAATTGCAAATTTCAGAACAGTTCTGTTTCCAAAAAGAACAATCAGGGGGTTGGCACTTTTTTCTTCATTAAATTCCTCTCTGAAAGCATTAACTCTTGCTTTGCCAACAATAGTTGCCATCCAGAAAACAATACCGAGCAAAACCACAAGTAAAATAATGAAAAAAGTAAGACTGCTAAAAAAACTCTCTGAAACTTCTGTTTCGGGACCAGGAGTTTTAAGCTTAAGGTAGGGATTTTCAGTTCCGGATACTGCTGTCGTTTCATCAGAAGGAGGATTAGCTATAAAGGCAAGAATAGCATCTATTTCTTCATCAGTAATACCTGGACTAGGGGTCATAGGTACTTTGTTGAATTTCTCAAAAAGCGCAGTAGCATATGGATGTTTGGCATCGAGAAGCTTTTGAGGATTCTTAATCCACTCGTAAAGATCCTTTTTATTCTCCCACCTGTCTGCGACTCCTGTCAGTATTGGTCCGACCAGTACTGATTTGAATTTGATATCATGGCATGCTGCACAAGCTTTTGACTGAAATAATTCCTTTCCTTTCATGGCAAGAGGATCGGCTTTGCCTGCCGAAGCCATTTGCCCACCTCCTTCAGCGACACTTTTGACATACATTAAAATCGATTCTATTTCCTTATCTGTCAGAGCAGTATTTGGGTTCATAGGAACTTTGTTGAACTTTTCAAACAGCTTGGTTGCATAAGGATGTTTGGCATCGAGAAGCTTTTGAGGTTCTCTTATCCATTGGTATAAATCCCCTTTTTTCTCCCATCTGTCTTCCACTCCGGCAAGTCCAGGTCCTATAAGGGTCTTGGTCATAGTTCTGTCATGACAGGCTGCACAAGTCTTGCTTTCAAACAAAACTTTACCTTCTTCAACAGACTGGCAGTAAGCAAAACACCAAAATCCTGAAAGCAAAATAGTGAAAATCAGTCGGTTCCAATAATATAATTTGTTCATTTAGAAAAGATTTAATATTCCCCGAAAATAAAAATAGAATATATTGAGGGCAAAGCTAAGGGAAAACATTTTAATTTCAAAACAAAACTAAATAATATTTTAAGAAGTATTTCCAACAGATTTCCGGAATGCGACAAAACAAATGATCGCTATATAAACATTTAATTTATTAATATTTTGAATTATTAATTATTTTTTTCATTTTATTTTGTTGCATTATAAAAATTACACTATTTATATGTAATTTAAATTGTCTGCCCGGAATTCAGTTTTTCATATCTAATGTTAAACCTAAGTTCAGGTTGCCGTTTGAATTTTTAATTTTATAATAGGATTTAAAAAGTGATTAATATTTATACCTTTGCAGTTCATATTATCTTAACCATTGAAAAATCTTAGTATTTAATAATAAGAATATGAATTTACAAACAGAAAACAAGTTGATATTTGCCTTATTATGGTTTTTACTTACCGGAATTCTTCCGGTGTTGGTACTTTGGCCAATTTATTCAAACGAAATAAAATTTTCTTTCTATTTTCATAATATCCTTATAATCAGTGCGCCTGTTTTATTTTTAAGATATATTTTTTTCATCAGGTTCACATATATAGAAATGAAAATAATTCCTAAATTATTATTGATACCGGCAGGGATAATTTTAGCAATATATTCTTATTATATATTGAATGAGTTTATCGATTTTTATAACAACAATGGCATCTACTATTCTCTTGAAAGATTTACACTCGAAAAGCAACAATTTTTGGGCAATTATCTTTTCAGGCAGTTTATTTTTTTCAGTGCTTTCACTATTATAACGAGTCTGATCATCCCGGCAAGAATGGTAATATCGATTTGGAGAGTTTATAACAAGGGCACAGAATAAGTTTTTTGGAAAATGGAATTAAAGTTTAATTATCTCAATGAATTGAATAGCATTCAAAGAGAGGCAGTAGAGAAAACAGAAGGGCCTGTTATGGTAATTGCCGGTCCCGGATCCGGGAAAACAAGAGTTCTTACTTACAGGATTGCACACCTTATAAATCTTGGAATTTATCCCTGGAACATTTTGGCGCTGACTTTCACTAATAAGGCAGCAAAGGAAATGAAAGAAAGGATAGAGCATATTGCAGGATCGGATGCCAATAAAGTATGGATGGGAACTTTCCACTCTGTTTTTGCAAAAATACTGAGAGTTGAAGCTCATAGACTTGAATTTCCGAATGATTTCACAATTTATGATGCTGATGATTCCAAAAATCTGATAAAAGAAGTGATTGCATCAATGAAACTTGATCCAAAAATATATAATGCAGGCACAGTCAGGGCAAGGATTTCAAGAGCGAAGAGCAATCTGATAACCCCAAAGCTCTATGCTCAGACTGAAGAATTAATGCAATTTGACCGCATGGCCAAAGTACCAATGACATTCCAGATTTACCAGAAGTATTATGACAGGTGTATCAGGGCCGGGGCTATGGATTTTGATGATCTGTTGCTCCAGATGTTCAGGCTTTTGTATTTAAATCCGGATAATATACGTCAGAAATATCAGAAACTGTTCAGATACATTCTCGTTGATGAATTTCAGGACACCAATCATTTGCAATATGAAATTATTAAACTTTTTCTGGATCAGGAAAGTAAAACAAGCAATATTTGTATTGTCGGAGATGATGCTCAGAGTATATATTCGTTTCGTGGGGCTACTATAGAAAATATCCTTAAGTTCGAAAACGATTTTCCTGATGTGGTCACATTCAAACTTGAACAAAACTATCGTTCTACCACATATATTGTTGATGCTGCCAATGAACTGATTCTGAACAATAAAAAACAGATCAAAAAGAAAATATGGACAGATCAGCTTGGAGGCAGCAAAATAAAACTGATAAAGGCTCTGACTGACAGGGAGGAGGGCAGAAAGGTGAGTGATCAGATCCTGGAGCACAAAACCCGGTTTCATCTTCGCAATAATGAAATTGCCATACTTTACAGAACAAATGCTCAATCAAGGATATTTGAAGAGTACCTAAGAAATCTCAATATACCCTACCGGATCTATGGAGGTATTTCGTTTTACCAGCGTAAAGAAGTTAAGGACATCCTTGCTTATATACGTCTGACAATAAATCCTAAAGATGATGAAGCATTTAAAAGGATAGTCAATTATCCAAAAAGAGGAATAGGTGACAAGGTGGTGGAAAATCTGGCAAGCGTAGCAGAAATTAAAAACATAAGTCTGTATGAAGCCTGTTTTGAAGCAGAACTGCCTCCACGTGCCAGAAATCTTATTAATGATTTTATCCGGCTGATTGAATCTGTTAAAGAAAAAAACAATGAGTTAAATGCTTATGAAACTACCAGGCATATTTTGAAGGTAACTCATATACCTGAGTTAATTGAAGAAGAAAAGACAATAGAAGCCCTGAGCAGGATCGAAAATATAAATGCTCTTTTGAATGGTATCCAGGAATTTGTAGAGAATGATGAGTTTACGTCTGATGAAATTCCTCAAAAGAGAGACCTGACTGCTTTTATTCAGACAATTTCTCTCATGACTGATCTCGACCAGGGTGATGAAACTGATAAAGAAGCCGTAACCTTGATGTCTGTCCATCTGGCCAAAGGACTTGAATTTGATTCAGTTTTTGTAGTTGGACTTGAAGAAAACCTTTTTCCGTCATATCTTTCACTGGCTTCACTGGAGGATATTGAAGAAGAGAGAAGGCTCTTTTATGTAGCGGTAACAAGAGCAAAAAAACACCTGACACTTTCATTTTGTATGAATCGTTACCAGTATGGTCAGATGAGAAGTAATGAGCCGAGCAGATTTCTGGAGGAAATTCCATCCAGAAATTTTGATCAGATGAGCGCGGCAATTATCAAACCTGAGCCGGTTTTTGAAAGACCCAAAATACTTGGAGGAATAGAAAAATCGCTTACTCAGGCTGCTAAACCCAATGTCATGGTTAACAGGGAAATAGCACCTGGAGAAATAGCTTCACCCGGTGATATAACTCCTGGCATGAAAGTTTTGCATTCAAAATTTGGAGAGGGAATAGTATTGGAAATAAATGGCGGATCTGACAACAGGATAGCCAGGATAAGATTTGCTGAACTGGAAGATGAGGAAAAACATCTTGTACTCCGTTTCGCAAAATTAAAAATATTGAATTGAATCAAATAAAAAATAAAGTTTAAAGTTATTGCATTATACATCAGGTTTAACTTACCGGTTTTTACATTTAAAACCGCATAGTTTTAAAATAAACATAACGAAACACCCAACCATTATTTAAATTATTACATCAGTGTAATGAATAAATAATATGGGTTTTAATACCAAAATATACTATTATATTATCTTTGCGAAATGTTTACAATAAAAGAAATAAGCGAACTTATAGGTGGAACGGTAATAGGGGAGCCTGACATTGAAATCACCTCGGTTAACAACATTGAAAATGCAGGCAAGGGGTCTATCAGCTTCATTGCAAGCGAAGAATATCTCAGATATCTGGAAAACTCAGAGGCATCTGCTATAATTGTACCGGATAGTCTCAATTTAGTTTTTAACGGAAGGGACATGAATTACATTGTAGTAGAAAATGTATACAAGTCTCTGGCCCTGTTGCTCAAAGCTGTAGAAAATGAGAGCATTGAGAATAATGGGATAAATCCTTTGTCTTATGTTTCTCCTGATGCTTTATTGGATGAGTCGGTAGCCGTGGGAGCTTTTACATATATTTCTGAAAAAGCAGAAATTGCTAAAGGTGTCAGAATTGCAAGCCAGGTTTTTATAGGGAAAAATGTAAAAATTGGAATAAATACATTGATTTACCCGGGGGTTAAAATATACAATGGATGTACCATCGGAAATAATTGCATAATACATTCCAACAGTGTAATTGGAAGTGACGGATTCAGCTTTAAGCCTGATAAAGCAGGGGTATTTGAAAAAATACCTCATTTGGGTAATGTATTAATAGAAGATAATGTAGAGATTGGTTCGAATACTGTGGTTGACAGGGCTACTTTTGGTTCAACGATATTAAGAAAAGGGGTTAAACTGGACAATCTGATACAAGTTGCACACAATGTTGAAATTGGCAATGACACAGTAATAGCTGCACAAACCGGCATTGCAGGCAGCACAAAAATAGGACAAAATGTTATGATTGGGGGTCAGGTCGGTTTTAAAAACCATTTGAAGATAGCTGACGGTTCGAAATTCCAGGCTCAGAGTGGAATAATACAGGATATTACAGAAGGCAACAAATTATATCAGGGCAGTCCTGCAATTGATTACATCAATCATATGAAATCCTCGCTGATATTCAAAAATCTTCCACATTTGCAGAAAAAATTAAATGAACTTGAAAAAGAAATAGAAAAATTAAAAAAACAGATTGAATGAGTAGAAAAACCATCAAAAATCCATTTACATTGACCGGTGTCGGCTTGCATACCGGACGTGAATCAAAAGTCACAGTAATGCCTATGGCTGAGAATGATGGAATCATTTTCGTAAAAAAAACCAAAGATGAAAAAGTTGAGATCAAAGCTGATGTCAAAAATGTAACGACAACCGTCAGAAGTACTACCATTGGAAAAGACGGTGCTGAGATTAAAACTATAGAACACCTGATGGCTGCTGTATATGCTCTTGAAATTGATGATCTGATAATTGAGGTTGAAGGTGATGAAATTCCAATACTCGACGGTAGTTCAAGATATTTTTGTGAGAATCTTAAAAAATCAGGCATAATAGAAAAAGAAGGCGAAAAAGAGTATTTTGTGGTAACCGATCTTTTTGAGTTTAAATTTCCTGACACAGGAAGTGAATATATAGCTTTGCCATGCGACAGGTTTGAAGTTAGTGCACTGATTGATTTTAAATCGCCCATAGTTAACAAACAATTTGCTGAAATCAGGGACATGTCCACATTTTGCGATGAATTTGCTGACTGCAGGACATTTGGGTTTTTCAGCGAGATAGAAAACCTTCTCGATCAGGGGCTTATCAAAGGTGGTAGTCTGGACAATGCGATTGTAATTGCTGACAAGGAAATAACAAAACAGGATATAAAAAGATTTGAAAAAAAGGTTAATCTCGACAAGATAAACGTTAAGGATAAAGGGATATTAAGTGCAAGGCCTTTAAAATATCAGAATGAACCTGCCAGGCACAAATTACTTGATTTCATAGGTGACATTTCATTGATCGGACTACCGATAAAGGGCAGATTTATTATAAAAAGACCAGGGCACAGAGCAAATGTGGAATTTGGGAAGTTTCTCCGTCATCATGCACAAAGATTGAAAAAACTCAAGGGCAAACCTGCATATGATCCCAATGCGACACCAATTTTTGACACAAAAGATATTATAAGGTTGTTACCTCACAGGTATCCGTTTCTGCTTGTAGATAAAATTATTGAAATGAGCGATTTTCATGTTGTGGGTGTTAAAAATCTTACATTCAATGAAATGCTTTTTCAGGGTCATTTTCCGAATAATCCCATTTTCCCGGGAGTATTGCAAATGGAAGCATTGGCACAGACAGGAGGAATACTCGCACTGAATCTGCAGGAGGAACAGGATGGATGGGATACTTATTTTTTAAAAATGGATTCAGTAAGGTTTAAAAGTAAAGCAGTCCCTGGAGATACGCTTATTTTGAGGATGGAACTGGCAGAACCAATCCGGAGGGGAATTGTACATATGAGAGGAACAATTTATGTGGGAGACCGGATTGTGTCAGAGGGTGATTTAACTGCTCAAATCGTAAAAAGAGATTATGGAAAATAATTTTATTCATAAAAATGCAAAACTCGGCACCAATGTTCAGGTTGGCAGATTTGCATATATTGATGATAATGTTGAGATAGGTGATAATACGATTATATATCCTAATGCTACTATACTGAGTGGGATGAGGATAGGTAATAATTGCAGGATTTTTCCCGGTGCAGTGATAGGAGCAGACCCGCAGGATTTAAAATATGCCGGAGAGGAATCATATGCCTATATTGGCAATAATGTAACAGTAAGGGAGTTTGTCACAATAAACAGGGGCACGATTGAGTCTCAAAAAACTGTGATCGGTGATAATTGCCTTTTGATGGCATATGTACATGTAGCACATGACTGTGTGATAGGAAATAATTGTGTGCTTGCTAACTCTGTTAATCTTGCTGGTCATGTACATATAGGAGATTATGTGATAATCGGAGGCTTGGTTGGGGTACACCAGTTTGTACACATTGGAAGTCATGTTATGGTTGCTGGAGGAATAGTGGTCCGTAAAGATGTACCACCCTATATCATGGTGGGAAGAGAATCAAATACATTTGAAGGAGTGAACTCAATTGGTCTCAAAAGAAGGGGCTTCTCATCGGAAGATGTTGATTTGATAAAAGATATTTACAGGATCATGTTCGTAAAACATAACAATATGTCAAAAGCTTTGATTTACATAGAGGAAAATGTAGCAGACTCTGAATATAAATCAGAGATTTTAAACTTTGCCCGGTCAGCTTCAAGAGGTATGATCAGGGGAATAAACGGCTGAAAATTGGATTAAAATCCTGATTTCAATTCAAAAGTAGTTCTTCTGTTCAACTGGTGCTGGTCTTCAGTACATTTATCGCAATCACAATTTTCCAGTAATTTATTCTTTCCATAACCCTTTGCTTTGATTCTGACGGATGAAATCCCTTTATTCCCGAGATAATCAACAACCGACTGGGCTCTTTTCTGTGATAAATCTATGTTATACTCTTCATCGCCACGACAATCAGTGTGGGACCCTATTACAACAAAAAACTGTGAATTATTTTTAAGTACATTGAATAAAATATTTAATGTGGATTCAGATTCAGGTCTCAGATCCCATTTATCAAAATCGTAATAAATATTCCTTATCACAATTTCTTTATCGAGATATATTTTTTCAAGTACTAACCTTACATTAATAGTATTAACTTTATCTTTATAAATGCTTTCGTTTTCAGCTTCCACAATCTGATTTGTGCTTAAATAAGTATTCTTTCCAACAGATATATTTATTGAGGTATCAAAAGGTATTTGTCTGATCAATATTCCATTTGCATCAGATGTAAAATTCATGTCACCAAATTTTATGACAGCATCTGGAACTGGCTTTTTCCCAAGGATCCTTGAATTAGGATCATCAGCCACAGAATAGACATTTTCGACCACCTTGATCGCAAGGTAGAGCTTTTTCTCCTCTGCAACTGAATTCTGCAAAGTGTCTTTAATTGCTCCAATAGTATCTTTTACAGGCATTTTTATGAAACTGTAAATATCATCGAACCCGTATCCACCGACTCTTGAACTACTAAAAAAGCCTGTTGTATCACTTGTCTTTATTAAATTAAAATCGTCACCACCGGAATTAAATGGAGGCCTGAGATTTTCAGGAGGCAAGAATTGACCTGAGACATCAATTCCTGTTTTAAAAATATCCAGCCCACCCAATCCACTAAAAAAATCTGAAGAAAAATAAATATCATCCTTCCAGGTAGTGATAAAATTTTCATTACCAGGAGTATTCACTGAGTTTGGCAACCTAACAGGTTCTAACCAGGCTCCATCAGCCAATTTGGAATAATATATGTCATATCCACCCATACCACCCCTGACATCGCTGGCAAAGAAAAGTTTTTGTTTATCACTGCTCAATCGTGGAGAAACATAGTTGTAACCTTCTTTCTGAAAAGGAAGTTTGCCCCCATCAATCCACTTCCCATTCTCTTTTTTTGCAAAATGTATATAACAATTATTTATTTCCTGAGATCTTTCGCCACAACGTACGAAATACATAATTTTTTTCCCGGCATCAACTGAAGGTGAAGATTCATTGAAATCAGTATTTACATTTCCATCTAAAGATTCCGCATATTTTAATTTTTCATTGTTTGAAATATAAATATCATAATAGAATTTTCCTGTCCATCCATAAATTTTATCTGATTTATTGCTCCTGTCAGAAGAAATATAAATGATATCATCATCAATATCACAAATGAAATCAGAAAAAGCTGTATTAAAATCTGTTTTCTGAAGCAAAATGTTTTTATCTTCCCTAGCTTTCAGATCAATGGATTGCCTGCAGATAGCCAATTCCCTGATCAATGACTGAGTATTACCAAAAACTCTTTTCGAATTTTCAAGTGACTCTAAAGCAAGATTATGCTCCTCTATTTTTTTATACTCTCCGGCAAGCCTGAAATAAGCAAGTTCATCATCAGCTATTTCTAAAGCTTTTTTATAATTCAAAATAGCGGACCGGGGATCATTCATCAACCGGTATGACTCACCTATTTTAAATAGTTTTTCAAATACAGCGCTTTTATTCTGGGATCTATTTATTTCATTTTCAAACATAGAAACTGCAGTAAAGTAATGTTTGCGTTCAAATGCTTCATTGCCTGTTCTGAATTTATTATTGCTGATGCAGGACATCAAAAATGACGACCAGAGAAGCAAAAATGATATATTTCTGAAAGCTTTCAAATCAAAGTGTAATTGAATTTTTTTGTAAAATAATTTTAATTTTTTCAATAGTTATACTTAATTAATAAAAAAACTTTAATTTTACAATTGATATTTTATTTTCTAATATATAATTTATTTAAATATGGGTAATCCTTCAATTAAAAACGGTTTGTTAGGTGCTGCTATTGCAATCATAGTTTATTTAATTTTGTTGTTGGTTGATCCGGCTTTATACTTAAAATTTGGATCATGGTTAGGTCTTCTTGTAGGTTTGTTCTTTATTTACAGGACTGCCAGGGAGGCACGTGACCTTAATGGTGGATATATTGAATTTGCAGTGCTATTCAAAGCTACATTTATAATGGTGGTAATAATGACAACGATAACTGCTTTGTTTGGTTATATATTATTTAATTTTATTGATCCAAACCTTGTAGAAGTTCAAAAGCAGATAATTTCGGAATCGATGGAAAAATTAAGTGGGGTTATGGGTGAAGATGCAGCTGCAGAGATGACGGAAAAACTTGAAGAACAGGACTATAGCCTGACAATAGGCAAATTATTACAGGGGTGGGCATTTGGATTGGTCCTTTGGGCAATACCATCGGTCATTTTTTCAGCCATTATGAAAAAGAAAAATCAGGACCTGAACGAATTTGAATAATAGATAAATAAAAATCTGATCCGACATGGATATATCTGTTGTAATTCCTCTCTACAACGAGGACGAATCATTACCTGAACTTACTGAATGGATAGACAGAGTGATGAGAGAAAATAATTTTTCCTATGAAATTATTTTTGTTGATGATGGCAGTCATGATAACTCCTGGAAAGTAATTAAAAAATTAAAAACTGAATTTAATGAAATAAGAGGTGTAAAATTCAGAAGAAATTATGGTAAATCAGCCGGATTGAACGAAGGCTTCAAATTAGCAAAGGGGGATGTTGTTATAACTATGGATGCTGACCTGCAGGATAGTCCTGATGAGATTCCGGAATTGTACAGAATGATAATGGAAGATAATTTCGATTTGGTATCCGGATGGAAAAAAGTGAGGCATGATCCTTTGTCCAAAACCATTCCTACCAAGCTTTATAATGCTGTAGCAAGAGGAATGAGCGGAATCAAACTCCATGATTTTAATTGTGGGCTGAAAGCATACAAAAATGATGTTATCAAAAGCATTGAGGTATTGGGAGAAATGCACAGATATATCCCTGTCATTGCCAAATGGGCAGGATATAGAAAAATTGGCGAGAAAGTAGTTATCCACAGGGCACGCAAATATGGGGTCACCAAGTTTGGGCTTGAAAGATTTATAAATGGCCCACTTGACCTGTTATCAATAACATTCATTTCGAAATTCGGGAAAAGACCGATGCACTTTTTTGGTTCGCTGGGTACCCTGTTTATTTTTACCGGATTTGTTATTTTGTTATACCTTAGTTTTGAGAAGTTGTACATGGGAAGTCCGGGGATAGCTACCAGACCATTGTTTTACTTTGGGATACTGACTTTTATAGTCGGAACGCAGCTTTTTGTGACTGGTTTTCTTGCTGAACTGATACTAAGGACTTCGGCAGACAGGAATGAATATCTTATACAGGAAGTTTTAGAATAAAAAAAAGGTACAATCCCCGATTGCACCCTCCACATCATGCGAGTTCGCTGACGAAATCGCATTTCCTTCTTTTTAATGGTACTAGCTTAGAGCATTTATATGATGATATAATTTGCTTTTAAGATTAGCACCTTTATTTTTATGCCAGAGGTTTTTCTTAACGAGTTTGTCAATCATGCTGACAACTTTTGGCAGGAATTCCATAGCTTTTTCTTTCTCCTCTATTTCTCTCAGATTGCTGATAAAAGTCCTTGTGGATTTCTTGTAATACCTGTTAGTTATACGCTTTCTTGCGTCCTGTCTGATCCTCTTTTTAGATGATTTATGGTGTGCCATAAGCTTAAAAAATTAAATTGAACCGCAAAGGTATAATTATTTTATCAATTACAAATAAAAACAAGAAAAAAAATAAAAAAAATTTAATCTCCTTGTTTCCCGTTTAAAATATTGAATGATAGGCCGAATTGCATCAAATCAGAAAACTTTGATTTTTGTGCATCTCCGGCATCAAGGTATAGGGATAGAGGATCCAGGTCAATACCTTTCCATGGTATCCTGAAGTAAGGTTTGAATTCAATGCCCACTTTCTGATTTACCTTAAAATAGATAATTGTATAAATCTTGCTCGAGAAATAGTCATTTTTTATAACATCTATTTTATTACTTACACCTGTCTTATTCGTTTTGACCCTGAAAAAATTATAATCCACAGTGGTACCAAGGCCAAAATGCTTACCAGCTGCTGCCAGACCACCGGAAACAGAATTGAAATAAAAATAAAGTTTTTTCTCTTTTGCCGGTTCACTGCTGATCAGTGTTCCTTCTGTACCGGTTTTTTTTGAAGTCTGACTTTCCCAGAAAAGTCCGTATTTAACTGCGCCTGTCTTAAATGTTATGCCTGCATTAAATCCTCCAATGTAATTCAGATTCTTCATTTCTTTTATCATTGGCTGTTTTAGATTATATGCATCGATTAATGAATTAAAAGATTTCGCAGACATATAACTCATGGTGTAGCCAATTTCCGTATTGAATTGTGCTTCAATAGAATTAACTACTGAAATAAAAAAAAAGATAAGTACAGTAATTTTTGAATGATTTGTACAATTGTTTTTAATTTGATTTATCATTTTTATTTTTACACTTTTTTTGAATTTACGCTGCAAATATACCATTTTATATTGCAAGTAAAAAAACGTACACTAATAAATTAAAATTCAGGATGAAAGATAGCGAACTTCTTTTTAAAATTGCTATTACCCAGGTAGAAAAGGTGGGTGCTGTACTTGCAAAAAACCTTATAAGCTATTGTGGTGGAGTGGAACAGGTATTTAGCAAAAGTAAAAAAGATCTGTCAAAAATTCCTGGTATTGGGTTAGCAATCGCAGATGAGATCACAAAGAAAGATGTACTTATAAAAGCTGAACACATTTTAAAGGAAAATGAAAAGAAAGGCATTAAAACCTTGTTTTATCTTGACGACGACTACCCGTCCAGGCTAAAAAATTACAATGATTGCCCTGTTGTGTTATATTGTGAGGGAACCGAAGCACTAAATAATCCAAGAATCCTTGGCATTGTGGGTACACGGAATGCGACGAAAAGGGGAAGGGTAACAGTTGAAAGTTTCATATCATATCTGAAAGAATATGACATAACAATAGTTAGTGGTCTGGCATTTGGCATTGATGCATATGCTCATGAAGCAGCTATAAAGAGCAAAATACCAAATATTGCCGTTATGGGTTCAGGGATAGGCATCACCTACCCAGCTGAACATTCAAGGATGAGAGAAGAAATAATAAAGAATGGCGATGTTATTTCTGAATTTGCACTTGACACAAGTCCTGAAAAGGGGCATTTTCCTATGAGAAACAGAATTATTGCAGGCATGTCAGATGCACTGCTTGTGGTAGAATCCGATATAAAAGGAGGAGCAATTATTACAGCCAATCTGGCCTTTGACTACAATAAAGATGTTTTTGCCGTTCCGGGAAGAATAGATGACACATACTCGAGGGGTACCAACCACCTTATTAAATCAAATGTAGCCTCACTGGCTGAATCTGCTGCCGACATTTGTAAAGCTATGAACTGGAACCATATTAATGAAAAAAAACCTTTTCAATTGCAGCTTTTTGGTGAAATAAACCAAAATGAATCTAAAATCCTTGAACTGATCTCAGTATCTGATGAAAAAAGCCTGAAAATAGATGAACTTCATTACCTGTCAGGGTTTACGCTCAGCGAATTGTCCGGCTTACTTCTTGAACTGGAATTGAAAGGGATCATTGAAAGCTTACCAGGATCAAGATATAGTGTGAAGTGAGACAGCATAAAAGAAAAATTAATGATAAACTATTGTAAGTATTGATCTTATTGATCAGACCTGCAAATTTTTCAATAAAGCTACCAGGACTTTGTTCAAGGTTCAATTTACCACCTCAATTCCCCTATACCCTGTCTTGTAATCACTGCATCATCTCCAGTGCAGTCAACAATTGTGGAATGGTACACTCCTCCTATACCTCCGTCAATTACGATGTCCACTTTATGTTTGAATTCCTCAAATATTTCTTCAGGATCAGACGGGTAAATATAATTTTCAGTTTCTTCATGTGGAATACTGCTGGTAATTAATGGATTGCCAAGTGCTAAAACTATCTCTTTTGCGATTATTGAATTTGGAATCCTTATACCTACTGTTTTCTTATTGTTTTTCAACATTTTTGGCACAGAATTATTTGCATCAAGTATAAATGTAAATGGACCGGGCAAATTCCGTTTCATAAGTTTAAAATAATAATTGCTGAATGGTTTTGCAAAATCATTTATATGTGTTAAATCTTCAATAAGGAAAGAAAAATTTGCTTTTCTGGGATCAATATTCTTGATTCTGGCAATTCTTTCGACAGCCCGATGACTTGTAATATCGCATCCAAATCCATATAAAGTATCGGTAGGATAAATAATAACCCCATCATTTTGAAGGACTTCAACAATATGATTGATAAGTCTTTTTTCAGGATTTACAGGATGTAGTCTGATCAGTTCCATTTGGAAAATAAAATTGAAGCGAAAGTACAAATTTTTTCTTTTGCCTGTTTTTTTTTATTGAATTACTAAAAATAAATAATTAAAAAGGGATTGTATTTAGCAAACATTGGCAATAAAATGCAACTATCTGGATTTTTGCCTGAGCATCCAAGAGAGAGTTCTTAAAAAAATTAAGAAAGTTTTTATTTGTCATATTGTATAATTATATTTTATATGTACTTTTGTAAACATTAATTTATTTCAAAACTCATTTTTTGTATGAAATCCAATAAACAAGTTCATAAAAAATCCCTTCACAGGGAATCAACTTCAAAAGAACAGATTCATCACCATCATGAAGCAAAAAAAACTAATCCATTGATAAGTAAAATCTTGCCACATTTTATAGCCTTGCTGGCTATTTTTTTTCTAAACGTATTTTATTTTTTCCCTGCGTTTTCAGGTAAAACCTTATATCAGGGCGATATTGTCAATCACAAAGGAATGGCTCAGGAAGCTGTAGATCATTATAAAAAAACAGGTGAAGTTACCTTATGGACCAATAGTATGTTTTCAGGAATGCCCACTTACCAGATAAGTGCACCCCAGAAAAATAACCTGCTGAATCATGTATCCATGACTTTGCGTCTTGGATTCCTGGGGCCTCAGGGATATTTTATTTTAGGAATGATAAGTTTTTATATTTTCCTACTGGTGCTTGGCTTTAATCCGTGGTTGAGTCTCATAGGTTCATTTGCATTTAGTTTTATGACCAATAATATGTTTCTTCTGGAAGCAGGTCATAATACAAAAGTAGCTACAATAATGATGGGCCCCCTTGTACTGGCAGGGATACTGCTCGTATTGCGGAAAAAATACCTGATTGGTGGACTGATCTTTACTATCTCGATGGGGCTTCAGTTTTTGGCCAACCACGTACAAATGACTTATTACCTCGGCATTGTCATTGGCATCCTTGTAATATATGAATTCATCAGATTTGTTATAGCCAAAGATTTTAAAGCCATAGGAATTTCAACGCTAATATTCGTGTTGGGTGTTATTTTGGCTGTTGGCAGTTCTGCCTCAAAGCTTTGGACAACTTATGAATATTCAAAAGAAACCATGAGAGGAAAACCAATATTGAAATCAGAAGGAGAAGCAAAATCTAGCAGTGAAACAATGGGACTGGAATGGAGTTATGCTATGAACTGGAGTAATGGTGTGATGGATTTGTTTTCTGCTTTTATACCTGGAGTGGTTGGAGGAGGTAGCGGAGAACCGGTTTCGAAAGATTCAGAATTCGCAAAAAAATACAGGGAACTTGCCGGTTCTGTTCCTGCTGATCTCAAAGCACCTTTGTATTGGGGGGCATTGCCTTTCACAAGTGGACCCCCTTATATGGGAGCTCTTGTGATATTCTTTTTTCTTTTCGGTATGATGACCGTAAGATCAAGATATAAATGGTGGGCTTTAATATCAGTCGTGTTGCTATTCCTGTTATCCTTAGGCAAAAATCTTGAGTTTTTCAACAAGCTTTTCTTTGATTATTTTCCATTATATAATAAATTCCGTACTCCCAATTCAATAATGGGAATTGCAGGAATTCCACTGATTTTCTTTTCATTTTATACCATAAAACATCTCCTGACTGATAAGTTTGAAAAAAGGATTTTACTTAGAAATCTATGGATAACTCTTGGAATAACAGGTGGCATCAGTTTGTTTTTTGCAACATTCGGACCATCATTTTTTGATTTCAGCGCAGCATCAGATCAGCAATATGCACAGTATGGTTTTGATAAGGCATTTCAATCTGACCGTCAATCACTTATGACCTCTGATTCTTTACGCACATTTTTTATTATTTTACTAGGAGCCGGACTGGTCTGGGCCTGGATTAATAAAAAACTAAGCAAAAAAATCCTGCTTACCGGGATCGGGATAATAGTATTTTTTGATATTCTGACAGTTGACCTCCGCTATGTAAATCATAAATCATTTGTCAATCAAAAAAATATTGAAAACACTTTCACACAAAGGGAAGTAGATAAACAGATTTTACAGGATCCTGATCCTTATTACAGGGTTTTTGACATTTCAGTTGATCCTTTCAACAGCGCAATTCCTGCCTACTGGCATAAGAACATAGGAGGATATCATGCTGCAAAACTTCAACGATATCAGGATGTAATAGACAGATATATTTCGAAGAATAACATGAGAATCATCGACATGCTAAATACTAAATATGTGATTCAGAAAAAAGATAATGCTGAATCATTTTCTGTGAATCCGAATGCAATGGGCAATGCATGGCTTATTGACAGCATAATGGTGGTAGATGATGCCAATAAGGAATTAGATGCTATTGGAAATACTAATGTCAGATCTACAGCTATAGTCCATAAAGAATTTAGTGAATATGTCAAATCCCTGGAGCCGGATCCTGCCGGGGAAATAAAACTGACTTCATATTCTCCTGACAGGCTGGAATACAAATGCAAAGCCAACGGACAGGCATTTGCAGTATTTTCGGAAATATGGTATGGTGAGAAAAATGCCTGGAAGGCTTATCTGGATGATAAACCCGTAGATTTTATCAGGGCAAATTTCCTGTTAAGAGGTATGAAAATACCTGCTGGTGATCATAAAATAGTATTTGAATTCAAGCCCAGATCCTATATTATGGGTGAAAAAATATCATTGTTCAGTTCATTACTGATGATTTTATTAGGAGCGGCTTATCTATTTTATATTTTTTATTACAAAAAAAGAAATGCATAAATGCAGACAATTTTACCTGTCGAACAAATCAGGGACTGGGATAGTTTCACAATAAAAAATGAACCGGTCAGCAGCATTGATCTGATGGAGCGTGCCAGCAGGTCATTTGTGAGCTGGTTTATTGACAGCGGTATTCATTATAGTGACAAAATTCTCGTAATTGCTTCGAAAGGAAATAATGGTGGAGATGGTTTAGCAGCAGCCAGGATTTTAATTGACAGGGCTTATGATGTTGATATTTTGGTTGCTGACATACAGCTGAAAAGTACTCCTGACTTTGAAACCAATCTCAAAAGACTGGCAGAAAAAAAGATTAAAATAGAGTATTTACAAAAGAATTCACCAATTCCCTCTTTTGAAAATTATAATATTATAATTGATGCATTATTTGGTTCAGGACTGGAAAGACCAGTAACTAATTACTGGGCTGAACTGGTAAAATCAGTAAACAATTCAGGGAAAACAATTTTTTCTATCGATATGCCTTCAGGAATGTATGCCGATAAGCCGGTTGATGGTGAAGTGATAAAAAGTGATCATTGCCTGAGTTTTGAATCACCTAAACTTGGCATGTTACTTCCTGACAATGCAGCCTATATCAGGAACTGGACTTTTAAAAGTATTGGTTTACACAAAGAATATCTCAATTCAATAAAACATGATACATATTTTATTGAAAAAAATGATATCAAGTTGATGATTAAACATAGAAACAGATTTGATCATAAGGGCAATTTTGGTCATGCATTGGTCATAGGTGGCAGCAGAGGCATGACCGGTGCACCTGTACTTGCTTCGAAAGCATGCCTGAGAACCGGTGCAGGCTTAGTGACAGCTTTGATCCCAGATAATGCTTATAATATTGTCCACAGTGCAATTCCTGAAGTGATGACATTGACAGGTTATGGTGATGATAATATTACTGCATTGCCTGTAATCGAAAAATTCAATGCTGCAGGAATTGGACCAGGACTTGGAACTAATTCCGGCACAAAAATGTTTTTCGAAGAATTCCTGAACACAATAAAAATCCCTTGTGTAATAGATGCAGATGCTTTGAATATTTTGTCATCAGACAAAGAACTAATAAGGAAAATACCTGAAGGTTCAATTTTAACACCGCATCCCGGAGAATTTGCGAGGTTATTTGGTGCCAGCATTAATGGTTTTGAAAGGATAAAACTATTAAGATTAAAAGCTAAGGAACTCGGAATTTTTATAATACTGAAAGGAAGATATACGGTAGTTGCCTGTCCTGATGGTAAAATATTTTTCAACAGTACCGGAAATGCCGGCATGGCCACAGCTGGTAGTGGTGATGTACTTACAGGAATGCTAACTTCATTGCTTGCACAGGCATACAGCCCCCTTGAATCTTCATTGATAGGAGTATATCTTCATGGCCTTGCCGGTGAGATCGGCACAAGTCAAACAGGATTGAACAGCCTGATAGCCAGTGATATAACTGAAAATATTGGAAATGCTTATAAACACCTGATAGGAGTTGTTTAATACTGGGGGCATATCTGTAATAGTCCAACAATGTTGGCCTAAACAGCTATAGTTCCGACATTATATTTTACATGCTGACCGAAGTGCCTGTACTGACCAAAATGCTTGTACTGACCAAAGTGCCTGTGCTGACCAAAGTGTCAGTGTAAGTGTCAGTGTCAGTTCCAAGATGCTGACCGCAGTGCTTGTACTGACCAAAGTGTCAGTGTCAGTTCAAAGATGCTGACCGAAGTGTCAGTACCGATATGTAACTGGACTAAAGAATAATTGAAAATGGTATTATTTAATGAGATGTGATTAAAAATATCAGATCAGAAAATTCTCCTGGCTTGAAAGCATTATTATAAAGGTAAGATGGAAAAGGCCTGCAAAGTTAGCACCAAATTTAAACAAAATATATTTTTATGAAAAAAGTAGTTGTACTTACTGGAGCCGGAATCAGTGCAGAAAGTGGAGTAAAAACATTCAGAGATGCAGGTGGTCTTTGGGAAGGTCATAATGTTTATGATGTTGCATCACCGGAAGGATGGGCAAGGAATAAACAGTTGGTGCTTGATTTTTATAATGCCAGGCGCAGACAAGTTCTTACTGTAAAACCTAATAATGGTCACCTTGCACTGGTCGATCTGGAAAAAAAATACAATACAGTTATAATTACTCAAAATGTTGACGACCTCCATGAGAGGGCAGGTAGTAAAAAAATAGTCCACCTTCACGGAGAATTGTTAAAAGTAAGGAGTACATATGATGAAACCCTCGTTTACAATTGGACAAAAGATCTGCATATAAACGATAAATGTGAAAAAGGATACCAGTTAAGACCTCATATAGTCTGGTTTGGTGAGCCTGTACCGATGCTTGGAAAAGCAATAGAAGAAGTGATCAATTCCGATATTATGATCATCATAGGAACATCCATGCAGGTTTATCCGGCAGCCAGCCTGGTAGCATATCTTTCAGGTGGCAAACCTGTCTTTTATATTGACCCAAAACCGAACATTTCATATGAGCTTCAAAGAGCTGCAAATCTGAAGATTATTTCTGAACCGGCATCAACGGGTGTCAGAGAAGTTGTTGATGATCTTTTGGAAAATTTTTAGGGTTTAAGGAGTTTAGAATTAGCAAATTAGTCATTTTGATAATTAGCAAATGTCTTTTGATTTACGTATTACGAATTACGAATTAGTATTTTATCATATTTGCACATTAACACATTTTCAATTTATGAATTACGTTTTACGATTTACGGATTGGCTCATTTGCACATTAGCTAATTGGCACATTTTCAAATTTTCAAATTAGCCCATTATCATCTGCCTGCCCAGGCATTGCCTATAAGCCTGAATCTCCAGGGTTTTTCAACAAATTCACCTGCATAATGAATTCCTACTCTTGGGCTGCTTATAATATCAGCTGACGAATATTTATTGCCAACATCATAGATTTTTATATATGAATCATGTTCATAGAGTCTGAGCCCATTGTTTTTAATTGTAATTCCCATAGCTGATGTCCATTTTCCGGGTCCATTTGTAAGGTTGCTACCTTTTTTCTTTCTCCTCTGCATCATGATATCAATACCATCTACCGGTTCAACTGCTCTTATCAGGATAGCATGAGGCAATCCTGCAGGTCCGGTCACTACATTAAAAAGGTGATTCATTCCGTAAACCAGGTAAATATATGCAGTGCCTCCTGGTTCAAACATGGTTTTTGTTCTGGTAGTCATCCTGTTGTTATAAGCATGGCTTGCTTTGTCATTGGGTGCCAGGTAAGCTTCGGTTTCTACTATTATACCCGATGTGTATGTATTTTTCTCACCGCATACAATTAACTTGCCAATCAGATCAACAGCGATAGGCAGCGCATCATTTCCTGAATAATATTCCTGTGGTAAATGTATTTTCATATATTTTAAAAAAAAGCCCCAAGTCATAAATGAAATGAGGCTTTTCTAGTGATTTCTACTAAAATACTATTTTTTAGCCCTGGAAAAACTTGATTTTTTCACTGCAGGCTTTAAATCCTTAGTTAAGTCTCTAACGATAGGGGTCGCCACAAATATTGAAGAATAAGTTCCTATAATAATTCCTAATGACATTGCAAAAGCAAATCCTTTAATACTTGATCCTCCGAAAAATAAAACTACAACAATTGAAAACAAAGTTGTAAGTGCGGTAATTGTAGTTCTACTGAATGTTGTATTTATCGATGAATTCAGAATTTCATCGACTGGTCTGTCCCTGTATAATCCAAGATTCTCCCTTATTCGGTCAAATACAATAACAGTATCATTTATGGAGTAACCGATTACCGTAAGTATAGCTGCGATAAATGCCTGATCAATCTCAACTGAGAAAGGTACGATTCCCTGCAGTAATGAAAATGCTCCTAAAACTATTATTGAGTCGTGGAATAAAGCGATGACTCCTCCCAGGCTATACTGCCATTTTGAAAACCTGATCAATATATAAATGAAAATTACCAGTAGAGCTAAAATTCCTGCCAAAAATGCACTTTTCGTAATATCGTCAGCAATAGTAGCCCCAACTTTAGTTGAGCTTGTAATGTGAATAGCATCCTTGGTATATTCCTTCATGAATTTTTCCTGATCCAAACCGGGGTATATTTTTTTAAGCCCTTCAAACATTTTTAAGGATACTTTATCCGCTGCATCCTCACTGTTATCATTTATATTGTAGGAAGTAACTATATTCAGGGTATTTTCGACATCGACTGCCTTAACTACAGGTGTGCCACCAAATGATTCACCAAGAACTTTCCTGATTTCCTTAACATCAACATTCTTTTCTCCAGTAAATTCAACATTGTAGGAATATCCTCCTTTAAAATCAACACCAAGTTCGAAGCCACGAATTATTATAGAAAGAATGCTGATAACAATAAGTGTACCTGAAATGGTATATGCTAATTTCTTTTTGCCTATCCAGTCAATATTAAGGTTTGCCAAAGCATTTTTGGTTGCCGGTATCCAGAAAGTAATGTTCTTGTTTTTCTTTGCTACCCACCATTCAAACATAAGCTTACTAACCAATACAGCAGTAAACAATGAAAGTAAAATACCAATAATAAGTACTACAGCAAATCCCTTTATAGGTCCCAATCCAAAATATGCAAGTACAATACCTATCAGCAATGTTGTTACCTGACCATCAATGATAGCTGAATAAGATAATTTAAATCCATTTTCAATAGCTGTCCAAAGTGGCTTTCCTGCCCTTAATTCTTCCCTGATTCTTTCATAAATAATAACGTTGGCATCTACAGCCATACCTATTGTCAAAGCTATACCAGCAAAACCAGGCAAAGTAAGTACAGTTCCCAGTGACGCAAGAACACCGAAAATAAAGAAAATATTGAGCAATAATGCCAAAATCGCAATTATACCGGCTCCTCCGTAGTAGAGTATCATAAAAATTAATACGAGAGCGAATCCAATAATCAGCGCATTAATACTTTTGGCTATATTATCAGCTCCAAGAGATGGACCTACAGTAGATTCCTGAATTATCTGTGGTTTAGCAGGCAACTTTCCTATTTCAAGTATCCGTGCAAAGTCATTGGCTTCCTGCATTGTGTAGCCACCTGTGATGGATGAGTTTCCATCCAGAATAGGTACTCTAACACTCGGAGCAGAAACTACTTCGTCATCGAGAACGATAGCAATTTGTCTATTCTTGTCATTAGCAGCTATAGAGGTCATTTCACCCCATTTTTTAGCCCCTTTCTGGTCCATGGAAAGTGTTACCTCAACTTCAGCACCGCTTCTCTGATCTATTGTAGCATTTGAGCTAACCACCCTGTCACCTTCGAGCGGAGCTTTGTCAGTGCCGGATTCCCTTTTAAGAATATACAATTCATACAATGATGTAAACTGGTTGGTTTCCCTGTCTTTTGTAGGTTTCATGCTCCATCGGAAAAACAGATCCTTAGGGAACAGTGATTTAATATCAGGTCTTTCCAGTAATTCAGTTACTGCATCTTTTTTATTCAGGTCAGAAAATCCGCAAATCGGCGTATCACCCCCCTGTGCAGCATTTACACTCAATTGAAGTTTGGATAATAGTGGACCAAAATCACCTTGAACATTTTTCTTTTCAACAAGTTTCATTGTCGAATCAATTTTATTTCCGAGGCTATCCATAACAGGTGTATATACAGTATCGTACTGAACTGAATCTTTTTTTATAGCAGTAGCAGTATTTTCAGTCTCAGCTTTTAGTTTTTTGTCAGCAAGTAAAAATGCATCATAAATTCCAGGATCACTCATCCTGTAGACATTCCAGAATTCGAGTTTAGCACTTGCCTGCAGGAATTTACGTGCTCTTTCAGGGTTGTCTATTCCCGGCAATTCGACGAGAATAAGATTTCTGTTTTCATCGAGTGAAATATTTGGCTGCAATACCCCCAGTTTATCTATCCTCTGTTTGAGCATATTGAAAGTGAGTTTTACTGTCTCCTTGCTTTTATCTTTAATATATTTAATAACGTCATCATCAGAAGTATTGAAATTAAATGTATTCCTCAGTGCTGGATTATTGATAAACACTTTAGCAAGTTTTTCTCCTTCAGATATTTTTTCCCATTCCTTCTGGAAAAGAGTGATATAATCATCCTGCGAACTGGCAAGGGCTTTTTCAGCATTATCGAGAGCCCTTCTGAATTTTGCATCTTTATTATCATTGGAAAGAGATGATACAAAGTCCCTGAGATTAACCTGAAGAATCACACTCATGCCTCCCTTGAGGTCAAGCCCGAGAGCCAGCTGTGATTTCTTGAGATCATTGTAAGTAAAATCTGCCAGAAGTGGTATTTTAAAAATCACCTCACTTGACATTGAATCAAGATATTTGATCCTGGCATCTTTTCGGACCTCATAAAGGTCTGAACCCTTTGCAGCCTTATCAACAAAGGACTGAGCATATTTATCAGCATCATTTTCAACTTTCCAAGTCGGATACATATACACATATTGCAGTAAAACAACGAATACCAGCAATACTAAAAACAACTTTACTAAACCTTTTAATTGCATTTTTTTATAATTTAAAATTTGTATGTTTTCAAAAATCGGGCGAATATAGCAATTTTCCCTTTTTTAAAATAATTTTATCCTTAACTTCTTTCAATTTTATTGAGTTAACACCTTTTTTTGTTTGATTTTAATAAATATATTGAAAAAATCAAAATGAATTAATAATTTGCATGAATGATTGATAATCAAGAGAAGCTCCACCTACCAATCCACCATCAACATCATCCTGGCCAAAAATCTCTTTAGCATTTGAAGGTTTTACACTGCCACCATAAAGTATAGGGGTTTGGGTTGCAATTTTTTCACCAAAGACACTTTTCAAATATTTTCTTATTGCATTGTGCATTTCCTGAGCCTGTTCCGGACTCGCAGTTTCTCCGGTTCCTATTGCCCAGATTGGCTCATAAGCGATAATTACCCTTTCCATATCTACTGCCGACAACTGACTTATGCTTTTATCAAGTTGTTCATAAACATAATCCTTATGATTTCCTTTTTTTCTGATATCCAATGGTTCTCCCACACAAAATATCACTTTAAGATCATTGTCCAGAGCAGCTCTTACCTTTGATTTTAGTTTTTCGGGAGTTTCATTATTGTATTCCCTTCTTTCAGAATGCCCAAGTATTACATAAGGTATATCCATTGTTTTGAGCATCATTGGAGAAACTTCCCCTGTATAAGCCCCTTCGTTCATTTCATGTGAATTCTGAGCAGCAATTGCAATTCCTTTATTTGCAGCGGTTATGACGGAAACACTTTTAAGATAAACAAAAGGTACACCAAGGACAACCTCAACATTTTCGGGTAAAGCAGAATTAGCAAATAATGTTGCCAGTTCAATTGCCTCTTCAAAATTTTTGTACATTTTCCAATTTCCTGCAGCTATTTTTTTTCTCATATTATTTATTGTTAATTTTTCGTCGTAAATGATAAATTATAGATCCTCCGGTTCTTTCAGAAACTGAATAACGGGCAACTGAAGCCTGTTATTCCGGTTTTAATTTTAATGGATACTCTTTAATAGTAATAAGTTAGATATATTATTTTTTTGCAATTTTTTAGTGAAAATGAATTATAATGTTTTTCCAATTTAAATGATTTTAAATGTCTGTCATTACCTCTCAATACTTGTAATTTTCTACTTCAGATACACTCCCTCTACCAGCAATCCCCGACAATTCCATTTTTCCCACCCTCATTTCAGGAATCTCTTAAAATTATCTAATTCAAAACTTCAAAATCCCTGCCAGGTCCATAAAAAAATTCAAGGACTGGGGATTTCTGATCGAATCCTTTTTTAAAAAACTGTTGGTGTCCATCCCCAGTAATATCTTTTTTACCGGTTCTTCCATTTTTTTACCACTCAGTGTATAAGGAAGGTCTTCAACCTGAAAAATATCATCAGGAACATGCCTTGGACTATATTCTGTTTTTAATACTAAATTTATTTTCCTCGCAAGGTGTTCATCTAATGTCAAGCCCTCTTTCAGGACTATAAACAACGGCATGAAATGATCTCCATTTTTTAGTTCAAGGTTCACTATCAGGCTATCTTTTATCTCATCAATCATGTCGACAGCCCTGTATATTTCGGCTGTTCCTATCCTTACGCCCATCCTGTTGAGGGTAGCATCAGATCGTCCTAATATCATAAGCCCACCAGTCAGGCTGTTAATTTCAATCCAGTCACCATGTCGCCAAATACCAGGATAATGGCTGAAATAGCTATTTATATACCTTGATTTACCTGGGTCATTCCAAAAATAAACAGGCATGGAAGGCATAGGTTTTGTGATTACCATTTCACCTACTTCATCATATATTTCATATCCTTCATTGTCAAATGAGTAAACCGCAGCACCCAATGCCCTGCACTGAATTTCTCCCTTATAAACATTCAGCAGAGGATTTCCACCAACAAAAGCGGTGCAAACATCCGTGCCTCCTGACATTGAAATCATCCAGATATCGTGTTTTACATTTTCATAAATCCATCTGAATCCTTCAGGTGGCAAGGGTGATCCGGTACTACTGACAGATCGCAATGCAGAAAGATCATACTTTTCACCTGGTATCATTCCAGTTTTCATACTTGCTGTAATGAATGGTGCACTTGTACCAAAATGATTTATCCGCGCTTTTTCGGCGAAGGACCAAATCACATTCAGATCGGGGTAAGCGGGACTACCATCATAGAGAACTATAGAAGCCCCTGCCAAAAGTGAGGCCTGAACAAAATTCCACATCATCCAGCCTGTTGTTGAAAACCAAAAAAATCTTTCACCAGGTTTTACATCATTGTGAAAAGCAAGATATTTCAAATGTTCGAGAAGACATCCTCCTGAGCTATGGGTAATGGCTTTTGGAAGTCCTGTCGTACCCGAGGAATAAAGCACCCAGATAGGATGGCCAAAAGGTACTCTTTCAAATTCAAGTTGTATATTTTTTGTTGAAATGCATTTATTGAAATCAGTATAGTCTCTGAATTTATCAATTTTATTTCCTTTATTAAGTAAATTCAAAACTATTAATTCCCTGATACCAGGCAAATTATCCAATATTGTGATTACAGTATCAGTGCGGTCAAATGGCTTTCCATTATAATAATATCCGTCAACAGAAATAAAAACCTTGGGGTTGATCTGAGCAAACCTGCTTATTATACTATCAGCACCAAAATCAGGTGAGGCGCTTGACCATATAGCACCTATACTATTCACAGCAAGAAATGCAATTGTTGCTTCAGGCACATTTGGCAAATAGGCTGCAACAGTATCCCCAGGTCCAACTCCCGACATTCTAAGGTGCCTGGCAAAAGAGGCTACATTTTCTTTTAGTTCTTTCCAGCTAATCTCTTTATAATCACCGGATTCATTTGAAAAAATAATAGCCGGGTTATTATCATTTTCATTTCTGAAAATATGTTCCGCATAGTTGAGCCTGATTCCACTGAACCATTCAGTTTCCCACATATTGCGACCGGTGCAGACATTCTCAAAATTACCATCATATTTTACATCAAAATACTCTAATAATGAATGCCAGAAATCCTGGTATTTGATCGTTGACCAGTTCCACAATTCATCATAATCCCTGAAATGAAGATTCCTGTTCATTTTAAGCCAATCGATAAAATGATTTATTCTGGATCCGGATTTCATCTGATCAGTTGGCTGCCAAAGAAGTTCCTTATTCATAGAGGAATACGGATTTATTACGAGGAACTACGGATCAGAACATTTCTGTCTGTGCAAAATGAAAACTGCCCTCTATCAGTGCATTTTCATCAGAATCTGCTCCATGAACAGCATTTTCACCCATACTTTTTGCAAATAAAGCCCTGATAGTTCCAGGCTCGGCTTTAGCGGGATCGGTAGCACCGATGAGTTTTCTAAAATCCTCAACTGCATTATCTTTTTCAAGTATAGCTGCAACTATGGGACCTGAAGACATGAATTCCACGAGTTCTCCATAAAATGGTCTTTCTTTGTGGACAGCATAGAATTTTCCAGCCATCTCAGCAGATAGTTTAGTATATTTCATTGCTACTATTCTGAATCCTGCTTCATTCATTTTGTGAAGAATAGCCCCGATATGACCTGCCTTTACTGCATCAGGTTTGATCATTGTAAAAGTTCTGTTTCCTTTCATGTTTATAATTTTTTCTGTTTATTAAAAATTGAAAAAAATGTAATCCTTTTAAAAAGTGTGCAAAGGTAAAAAAAATGTTGAAAAAAAAGATTTTCAGAGTTGATTTGTTGAGTTTTGAGTTATTTAGTTATTGAATTATTGAGTTATTGAGTGGTTGAGTTTTTGAATTAACTGCCAACTGAAGACTGAAGACTGCCGACTGCCGACTGCCGACTAAAACATCTCCTCCATCCCATAGTACTTTATAGCAGCTTGCTTCAGCGGATTAAACCGTATGAAAAAGGAGATAATACCGAAAGCATATCTGTAATAGTTCAACAAAGTTGGACTAAACAGATATTGCATGGGCATTATATTTTAAATGGTGACCGAAGTGCCTGTATTGACCAAAGTGCCTGTACTGACCGAAGTGTCAGTGTCAGTGTCAGTGTCAGTATCAGTATCAGTGTCAGTGTCAGTGTCAGTGTCAGTTCTAAGATGCAATTTGGCTAAAGAATAATTGTAAATGGTTCTAGTTGAAAATAATTCTCATGACCGATAAAAGAAAATCCGTCAACTTATTTCTGAAAAAAATAGTCCGGTAAAACAGTAATCAAAATTTAATTTTAAAATTGAAAACAATTGATTACCGGACTTTTATCTATATAATTAAATATAAATCAATGTGCTTTTCAAATATTTGTACATAGTAAATACCCAAATTATTCAATCAGCACATTATCAAATCAGTTAATTATCAGATTCTCTCACTTCCTCGTCAGCCACCAGCCAAGCCAGGACCCTACAACACCCCATTGAACAACAACATCAAGAAATGCAGGAATTGTGCAACCTTCAAACCAGATTGAATTTGTATATGTAACTGTCAGCCAACCAATAAACCCAACAGCCCATGAAGCAAGTACAGAAGTTTTAAAACTCAGATTTGCAAATTTAAGGAGCAGCCAGCATAGCACAAGCAATGCAACCAGGTCTGTAACCCAACCTCTGAACATATTCATTCCCATATTATTACTCATACTATCATGATACTGTATCATAGCCCAGGGTTTTCCTGTAGCATTTTCCATAGCTTTACCTGCTTCTTCCTGTGGTGTACCTTCTGGTACTGTAGGTAAAAAATAATTGCCCTCTTTAAGATTCTGAGTTAAAAACTGAAGGATAGTATCCTGTTTTTCAGTATAAGCCATTTCATTTCTGTGAATATTAAGTATTCCCCATGAAAGAAATTGAAGGAAAAATAATAGAACTGAACCAACGACAGCTCCAATAAGTAATTTTTTCATTGTAAAAATATTTTATGTTAAAAAAAAAGCAATTTTAACAAATATTTTGATTTTTATATATTTTATACAATTTTTTTATACATAATTCTATAAAACCAAAAATAATACAAAGAAATCAAGAAAAAAATCAGAAATAAAAAAGTAACTGAAATTATATATCGGTCATAAAAGAAGAACGGAATATCTCACCAACCATTTATAAATAATATAAAAACTATAACAAAAAAAATGAGCTCAATGCTTTGATTTACATTTAAATGAAATAAAACTTAGCCCATTTTCTACTATTGAAAAAATAACCGGATTGTGCCCGGCTGATTCTCCGTCGAGTTCAAGATATATAGGATCTGCTTCCATTGATGTAACTTCCAATTTACTTGTCTGATAAGACTCAATGAGCGGATGTTTCAGCAAACTTTCGTTATAAAACCTGTAGGTATTCAATAAAATGTCGAGTTTTTTTAATGGTCCTGCCAGAGTAACTGCCAGTTTGCCATCATTGTGCCTGGCATGAGGCACCAATGACATTCCTCCTCCCGAATACTTGCAGATGCCAACATTTATAGTGTAAAATTTTTTCCTGATCTCATTACCTTCAATATTTACTTTTGCTTTTTGCAGCTTATATCTGAACAGCATCAATAACACACTGAAAATGTATATAAATTTATTAGGTTTGCTTTTTCTTTTTTCAAGTTCTTCCACCACAAATGCATCATATGCCATGCCGGCAACATTATTGAAATACTCAGATCTATGCTTTCCATCTTTACTAAAGTTTGCAAGCCCTACATCCTGTTTTTCAGTATTATTCTGTAATATCGAATTACACAATAAATCCATATTATAGACTATTCCATGATGTTTTGCCCAGTCATTGCCAGTACCCACAGGAATAACTGCCATGATTATCTCATCAGTGGGAACTTTATTTTGTTTCATGATACCATTTACAACTTCATGGACAGTACCATCACCTCCGATCGAAATAAATTTTCTGTAACCCTCCCCTATTTTTGAAATTGTGAAATTTTCTGCATCTTTTTTTGATTTAGTAAAATATATATCGAAATCTATTTCATAATCCTTCAGTTTTGATTCAATTTCATTCCAAACTGATTTATAATTCCTACGCCCTGCAGTTGGATTGAAGATACAATACCAGATTTCATTTTTATCTTTCATAATCATTTAATAAAATAGTTTTTCAAAATACTATATTTTGCTGTTTTAAGCATCAGGATTCCTGTGACCAGCAGAACACCAGTATGAATCTGCTGTGGTATCATTTGATTAAAAATCAGAAACAAACACAATATAAACACCAGTAAATACCCTATATAGTACTTAAATCTGTTGTAATTCATAAGCATAAAAATAAATAACGGGCTGAAAACAATGATATTCCAGTTTGCTTTTGTAGCAATATGATCGGTAAAAAACCAAAGAAACACTATGATCAATGAACCAGCAAAGACAATTGAAAACCAGAAATTATCGTACCATTTAAATTTGATTTTTCCATGCCTGTAAGATAAATAAAACAGGAATATCTCAAGTATAAACAGTAATAAAAAAAACCATACCGGCTTAAAAAAAGGCAGTAGTTTATTATATTCAGGTTCAAATGAAGCAATAATATTCTCCTTTTTTACTAGCTTTTTTCCATTAATATTATTATCCTGGTATGATAAAGAAGGTGCGACAACTGCACTTCCAAGTTTCTCTCTCAGTTTCAAAGGCAAAAATGAACTTTGTACTGAAGACGGGATTTTATCTGCTTTGCTACCTATTATCAGATCAATTCCAAAATCGAGCCAGTGCTGATCCCAAATTTGCCAGTCAAGCAACTGTCTGAATGTAAGTTTTTTTTCTTCGTCCTTCAAAATTATTTTTCCTTTGAGGCATTTTTCAATCATCGACATAGGCCGAGTGGAACAATTATCAAAGAAAAAATCATATTTGTAATATTTATTTTTTGGCAGTGCGTTTTCCTCCAGCAATTGATAAAGTTTAATTTTTTCTTCATGATCAAGGTTCAGCACCTGTTCTATTATGCTTCTTTTAAAAAAAACATAGTACCTTGAAACCATTTCAAAACGACTTGTACTTAGGGTATAATCAAGCTTACCTCTTAAAAATTTCATTAAAAAGTTTGGAGCCTCAAAATCATAAGTACCATAATTATAGACTATATCAATTCCCCTGCTATCATCTTTAACTCTGATACCGGAATGACCCCAGATGTTTGCAACTCCTTTTCCCCGTTCAAAAGTCAGAAGAGAGATTTCAGCATCTGCGGATAGTATACTGTCATTTAAAATCAATTCTTCAGCCAACAAATTCGAGAACTGAATACACAAAAACAATAATCCTAAAGCATAATATTTCAATTTCAATCTCATTTTTTATTAACTTGCTATATCAAAAAATAAAAAGCCAAAAGTAGTAAAAATTGAATTTAAGAAGGAAATTCATCAAATTAAATGAGCCTGGTGATAAAAAATTATCTGCATACACTCAATTTTTTATTTTTGCATAAAATTTTACTATCACTTTTTGCAGTTAAATACCTCAAATAATAAAGAATTGTTGTACAGAATCTTTTATTCTCAAAAGAGTATTTCTGTCCTATTGGTCATTTTGACAATAGTTTATCTTATGAGTCTGATAAACAGGTTCATCCAGATAGATGAAAACTGGTTTGGAGAGCAATCATTTTATCTGGCTAATGAAGGTGTGGTCAAATTAAAGAGTATGCCTGGTATTTATGACAATCAGAACCTCATATATCATAAGTTGCTTATACTTATGGGAGCTGTAGTAGTCAAAATTTTTGGTTGGTCGGTTTTCAATTTTAAACTACTTACTTTAAGTTTTTTTATCATATTTTTATTTGTTTTCAACAGATATAACAGGTCTTACATTTCCGGTTTTACAAAAAGTCAAAGTGTTATTCCTCTTTTTTTTATTTTTTTTGCACCTGTCATGATAGAGCATACATTTACTTTCAGACCAGAAATATTTGTTATGACTTTCGGCTTTCTCAGCTATTTTTTTTTAATAAATTTTCTAAACAGGGCGGAATATAAATATGTATTGCTGGCCGGATTATTTGCAGGTCTGGCTTTTTTCACAACCTTAAACGGAATTCTTTTCATCCTTGCAGGCAGTATTTTATTGGTTTTTCATAAAAAATTTAAAGGGTTAATGCTCTTTTTACTCTTGAGTACAATCGCTTTTGCAGGTTTTTTCTGGGATCTCTGGCAGCCCGGGCATTGGAAACTATTTCAGGAACAGGTGAAATCGGGGGCAACTTCCAAACTCGGTGAAGGTATTTTATCTATGGACATCATAGATTTTATTGTTTTTAAAATAACAAACCTGGCTTCAGAACATCAACGGTTCTTCTGGAGTGAAAGAGTACAGGCATTCTCATTGCTTTTTTTAATTGCTTTTATTTCTAAATTTAAATTATTATGGAAAGAATATAAAAATCTGACCATTTATCTTTTGAGTCTGATAGTTTCATTAAGCTTATTCAGCAGCCATCTTGCTGAGCGATATTTGATATATTATTTACCCTTTATGGCACTGATAATTTCAATTGGTATAGTAAAATTAAAAAATTCAGATTCAAAATACATTTTCTATATTTATTCCTTTGTTTTTATAATTAATTTAGTTTTCATAGTGAGACAATATGTGTGGATTTTTTCATCCAATCAACAATCAGCACTGGTGCACAGGGAAATGATCGGCAAATTGCCAGAAAAAAACAATAAAGTATTCGCACCATGGAGCTTCATATACAATGAAATCCATAATTGTGATTTGATGTCATATCAGGCTATGCAGTACTATCAGGATAATGAAAAAAAGAAATTCAGCAGAGTAGAATGTATTGATCTGCTTAAAAACAGATTTAAAGTTAAATACATCATTTTAGATAATAATATATCTGTTGAGCCTGAAAACGATTATGACTGGTTCAGGGGTATCAGGATGCAAGGTGACAGCACACTGTCACTTTTATATTCGGATAAAAACTACCTGATATATTCAATCAAATGACAGGCTTGTGGTCAAAACCCCTCATCTTATGGGAATTTAGGATATTTTGACCAATCAGGAGGCCTTTTTTCCAGGAAGGCTTTTTTACCTTCCTTAGCCTCTTCAAGCAAATAATACATAAGTGTGGCATCACCTGCGAATTCCATCAGGCCTCTTTGTCCGTCAAGCTCGGCATTAAGTCCTCTTTTTATCATTCTTATGGCAAGTGGGCTGTTTCTCATGATCTTTTTACACCAGTCTATTACTGTTTCTTCAAGCTTTTCCAATGGAACTACCTTATTTACAAGTCCCATATCGAGAGCCTCCTGCGCTGAATATTGTTCGCATAAATACCAAATTTCCCTGGCTTTTTTCTGACCTACTATCCTGGCAAGATATGAAGATCCGAAACCTGCATCGAAACTTCCTACTTTGGGGCCAGTCTGTCCGAAACGTGCATTATCACTGGCAATGGACAAATCACAAATCACATGAAGTACATGCCCGCCTCCAATTGCAAATCCATTGACCATTGCTATTACCGGCTTTGGAATGTGTCTAATCAATCTGTGAACATCGAGGATATTCAATCTGGGAATTCCATCTGATCCCACATAACCACCATCTCCTTTGTAGTTTATATCTCCACCTGAACAAAAAGCTTTATCGCCTGCACCGGTTAGGACCACGACATTGATTCTCGGATCTTCCCTGCAAATTTCAAGGGCATCATAAATTGATTTCGATGTTTCAGGGCGAAATGCATTGTAAACTTCCGGCCGGTTGATTGTGATCTTTGCAATCCCTTCGTAGAATTCAAATAAAATATCAACAAAATCTTTAATTTTAGTCCAGTTTGCCATTTTAATCAGCTTTTATAATTATTAAGGTTAAAGGGTTAAAGGGTTAAAAGGTTAAAGGGTTGAATGGTATTATGGTTTTATGGTATTATGGTTTTGTTGTTTTATGGTTTGCTATCTTCCATCCTTCCATTCTTCCATTCTTCCATCCATCCATCCTTCCATCATTCCATCATTCCATCATTCCATCCTTCCATCCATCCATTCTTCCATCTTTCCATTCTTCCATCATTCCATCCTTCCATCATTCCATCCATCCATTCTTCCATTCTTCCATCTTTCCATCATTCCATCCATTCATCATTCCATTCAAACTTTTCTCATTTTATATTATACCTTGTACTTTTCACTTTTCACCCATACGGGCAGGCTTTTTCACTTTTCACTTTTCACTCATGCCAACTGAAGACTGAAGGCTGCCTACTACCCCTATCCTTTCTTAGCCTTAAAAATCCCTGGTTCCTGTTCTTCAATAATCTTTTTTATATCATCCAGTGAAATACTCTTCAGTTGTTCGGCATCAGGAGCCTTTCCTGAAATTTTTGGCAATTTGAAATTTTTCTTTTTGTACCTGATAAATGCCCCCCATCTTCCATTTTCGATAGAAATACCTTCTTTTTCCCAGTTTTGAATAAAACGGTTTGCCTCCTTATCGATTTTTTTCTCTATTAAATCAATAGCTTCAGTCAGTGTAATATTATTTATATCAGTTTTGAATGGAACATTAACATAAAGCGAGTTCCATTTTAGAAAAGGACCAAATCTACCTTTACCTTTTGTTATAGGATATGATTTATACTCTCCTAAAGGCAGATCTTCCTGATCTTTTTTTTGTATAAAATCGATTGCATCTTCCAATGTCACATCAAGCGGATTAACACCTTTTGGCAGGGAAATGAATTTATCCTGATATTTAACATAATTGCCATATCTGCCAACACCGACTGACACATCTTCATTTTTATATTTTCCAAGTGTTTTTGGCAATTGGAAAAGGCTCATTGCCTCTTCAAATGTTATCGTGTCCATTGAAAACCCATTGGTCAGATTTGCAAACCTGGGTTTTCCGTTTTCTCCTACCTCCTCTTTTGTCCCGATCTGAACCACCGGGCCGTATCTAAGTATCTGCACAAGTACAGAATGGCCTGATTCAGGGTCTTTGCCCAATACCCTTGTAGCTTTTACCTTACCTTGTTCTCCGGATGTTTCTTCAACTTCCCTGTGAAAAGGAAAATACAGATCTGCCAGCAATTTTTTCCAATCCAGCCCTTTATCGGCTATTTCATCCAATTCCTCCTCTACCTCAGCCGTAAAACCATAATCCATTATCCTGCTGAACTTGCTGTCGAGAAAGTCAGTAACAACAATTCCCATATCTGTGGGAGAAAGCTTATTATTGGATGCACCTACAATCTCTGATAGCTCTTTTCTTGTAATTTTACTGTCTTTCAATTCCAGTTTAATAAAAAACCTTTCTGTGCCTTCAATCTTATCTTTTACAATATATCCTTTATCTTCCTCCATAATCCTTGAAATTGTTGGAGCATAAGTGGAAGGTCTTCCAATTCCGAGTGCTTCAAGTTTTTTTACAAGGCTTGCTTCTGAATATCTTGGACTCGGTTTTGTGAATTTCTGGATCGCTTCGATTGATTTATTGTCGAGTACCTGTCCAATCTTTAATGGTGGCAATATTGTTTTGCCCTCATCTTCTTCATCTTCAGTACTTTCATTGTAAAGCTTGAGAAAACCATCAAATTTTATTACTTCACCAGAAGCAATAAAATAATCTTTATTCCAATCTGAGATATTGATATTAACTTCTGTCCTTTCAAGTTCGGCATTTGCCATCTGTGATGCAATAGCACGTTTCCAGATAAGTTCATAAAGCCTTTGTTCATCTTTATTTTCACTGACTATTCTATTTTCTACTTCTGTTGGTCTGATTGCCTCATGAGCTTCCTGAGCATTAGCTGATTTGGATTTATAGGTCCTGAACTGATAATAAGGTTCTCCGAATTCATTCTTTATAAAGTTTGAAATAGCAGCGAGGGCTTCATTACTGAGGTTGGTCGAATCAGTTCTCATATATGTAATAGCCCCATTCTCGTAAAGTTTCTGAGCTACGGTCATAGTCTTTTTTACACTGAACTTGAATCTTATGCTTGCTTCCTGCTGCAGGGTCGATGTAATAAAAGGAGGAGCAGGACTTCTTTTGACAGGCTTAACATTGATTTCAGCTACCTTATAAGTGCTTTTCTTTATGGCATTGAGAAAGACCATTGCTTTTTCTTCATCCTGAAATGAATTGTTCAGTTCGGCTTTGATCTGATATATCTTTTTATCTTCATCCTTTAAAATAAAATATGCATAAATTCTAAACTGTGATTCAGCCACAAAATTGCGTATTTCCCTTTCACGCTCAACAACCAGTTTTACTGCTACGGACTGAACCCTTCCTGCTGAAAGTTTACCTTTGATCTTTTTCCACAACAACTGGGATAGTTCAAATCCCACGAGTCTGTCAAGTATTCTGCGTGCCTGTTGAGCATTTACAAGATTCATATCTATAGTTCGCGGGTTTTCTATAGATCTTTTAACTGCTGATTTGGTTATCTCCCGGAAAGTAATTCTTTTGGTCGTATTAACATCAAGAGCCAGTACTTCACTTAAATGCCACGAAATAGCTTCCCCTTCCCTATCTTCGTCAGTTGCGAGCCAGACTATCTCAGATGCAGCTACTTCCTTTTTCAGGTCCGATACCACTTTAGCTTTATCGGGAGTGATTGTATAAACTGGTTCAAAATTATTATCAACATCAACTCCCAAATCCTGACCTGGAAGATCCCTGATATGACCAAAACTAGATTTAACTTTAAATTCTTTACCAAGAATTTTTTCAATCGTTTTTGCTTTTGCAGGAGATTCAACAATCAGTAAATTTTTAGCCATAATAAATAATTGATTAAAAAAACAGCGCAAAGTAATAGAAAAACAATCTAAAAAATAAAAAAAAAACTGAAATATATTGTTAACAAAGTCAAAAAAAAATAAATAAAGCCAGATTTATTAAATTTTTTAGTCAATTTTTTTACTGTTTTTCAAGCATTTATAAAGGTACAAATAAATTTTTATGTAAATTATTTTGTTTGTTAGAATTATTCAGCATACTTTTGCAGTCCGAAAAAAAACGTATTATTTTATTTTAAAAAAGAAACAGTGAATACCTTAAGTTTTAAGACAAAATCACAGAAAAAAGAAGAAGTAAAAAGGAATTGGTATGTGGTTGATGCAGATGGGGAAATTGTTGGCAGACTTGCTACTAAAGTTGCTCATGTGTTAAAAGGCAAACATAAGACTGATTACACTCCTCATGTTGACACAGGTGACTTTGTGATCATAGTAAATGCTGAAAAAATCAGATTTACAGGAGATAAATTCAATTCCAAAGTGTACACTTCATACACAGGATATCCGGGTGGTTTGAAAAAAAGGACAGTCAGGGAGATGATTGACCGCAAGCCATTTGCCGTTATCGAAAATGCAGTTAAAGGCATGCTTCCCAAAAATAAGCTTGGAAGAATGATGTTTAGGAAATTATTTGTTTATGTTGGCCCTGATCATCCTCATCAGGCACAAAAACCTCAAGAATTTAAATTTTAAAAGTTTATGGAAATCGTTAATTCTATCGGAAGGAGAAAATCTTCAGTTGCCAGGCTCTTTCTAAAAAGCGGAAATGGCAAAATAACTATTAATGGAAGGGATTACAAAGAATTTTTTCCCCAGGAATATATAAGGCAGATTGTTTTGGATCCTATGAAGGTTTCAGGTGCTGAAATCAATTTCGATATAAAAATACTGGTTGAAGGAGGTGGTTTCAAAGGACAATCTGAAGCTATCAGACTTGCAATTTCAAGGGCACTTGTTAAAGTAAATGAAGATTATAAAAAGCCATTGAAAGAAAAGAAATATCTTACCAGGGATGCAAGGGTTGTAGAGCGTAAAAAACCAGGTAAACCAAAGGCACGTAAGAGTTTCCAATTCAGCAAGCGTTAATTTTTTTTATTTAAATTTAAAGTTATAACAATGTCAAAACCTACTTATAAAGAAATGCTGGATGCAGGTGTTCATTTCGGGCACATGAAAAGAAAGTGGAATCCCAAAATGTCACAATACATCTTTGCAGAAAAAAAAGGAATTCATATAATTGATATCAATAAAACACTTACCGAGCTTGAGAGATCAGCCAAAGCTATGAAAGAGCTTGCCAAAGCGAACAAAAAGATCATTTTTGTAGCGACCAAAAAGCAAGCAAGAGATGTTGTCAAAAAAGCTGCCGAAAGTGTAAATATGCCTTATGTTACTCACAGATGGCTTGGTGGCATGATGACCAATTTCACTACTATCAGAAAATCCATTAAAAAAATGGAAAAAATAGATAGCATGCTTAAAGATAAAACCCTGACGAGCATCACAAAAAAAGAAAGGCTTACACTTTCAAGGGAGAAAGAAAAACTCTCAAGAGTGCTTGGAGGTATTGAAAAATTGAACAGGTTGCCTTCAGCAATGTTTATTGTTGATATAGGACAGGAACACCTCGCAGTAGATGAGGCACACAAACTCAATATCAGGACATTCGCTATGGTTGACACAAATGTAAATCCAAACCATGTTGATTTTCCTATACCGGCTAATGATGACAGTACAAAATCTATTGAAATCATCACCAATTATCTGGTAAACGCTATCAAAGAAGGTCTTGCCGAATCAACGGGCAATGGTACCGGTGAAAAAAATGAAGATTGATCTTAATTAATTATTTAAAGTAAAAATAAAATGAGCGAACATTTAATTTCTGCTTCTGATGTAAAAAAGCTAAGAGATATTACAGGAGCAGGTATGATGGATTGTAAAAAAGCACTTAGTGAATCAGAAGGTGATTTTGAAAAAGCTATTGAATTCCTCAGAAAGAAAGGACAAAAAGTATCAGCAAAAAGAGCAGACAGGGAGGCTAAGGAAGGTGTTGTACTTGCATTGGTTACAGATGATCATACAAAAGGTGTGATAGTAAAACTAAGCAGTGAGACTGACTTTGTAGCTAAAAATGAGGACTTCATAAAACTGACAGAAAAATTCGGTAAAATTGCCCTGGATCTGTTTCCTGAAGATATTGATACCTTAATGGCAGCGAAATTTGATGAAAAGATCACTATTGCAGAAAAAGTAGCAGAACAGGTAGGAGTGATAGGAGAAAAAATCGAACTTGCCGAATATCAGAAAATTGAAGCACCTCTAGTTGTTTCTTACATCCATATGGGAAATAAAGCTGCCGTGCTGGTTGGCTTAAATAAAAAAGATGATAAATTTGTAGAGCCTGGCAGAAATGTGGCCATGCAGGCTGCTGCTATGAAACCTATTGCGCTTGACAAGGACGATGTTGATGCATCTGTAATAGAAAAAGAGATTGAAATAGGTAAAGAGCAAGCAAGAAATGAAGGAAAACCTGAAAATATGCTTGAAAAAATAGCAGTGGGCAAACTTCAGAAATTCTATAAAGAAAGTACACTTTTGAATCAAACTTATGTGAAAGACAATTCAATGGATATCAGAACTTATGTTAAAAGCGTTGATAAAGACCTGGAAGTGAAAGGGTTCAGGCATGTAGTTCTCGGATAAATTTTAAAAAGCGGATTTCTTAAGAATTCGCTTTTTTTTTGTAAAATATTTTGAAAATGGTAAAATCAGAATTAAAAATAAATAGCAGATACAAAAGGGTATTGCTAAAACTGAGTGGAGAATCGCTGATGGGAGATCAGAATTTTGGAATAGATGCCAAAATGCTGAAACACTATTCGCTTCAGATCAAAGAGATAGTTGATGCCGGCATTGAAGTAGCTATAGTTATTGGTGGGGGTAATATTTTCAGAGGCCTGAATGCGGACGCAACCGGTATTGACAAAGTAACCGGTGATTATATGGGTATGCTCGCTACAAGTATAAATGGGATGGCCCTGCAATCAGCAATGGAGAAAGAAGGAATGTTTACCAGACTGGTATCAGCTATTGAAATGGAAAAAATAGCTGAACCCTATATCAGAAGAAGGGCTATAAGGCATCTTGAAAAAGGCAGGGTGGTAATTTTCTGTTCAGGTACTGGCAGCCCCTATTTTACCACCGATTCTGCAGCTGCATTAAGAGCAAACGAAATAAATGCCGATGTTATCCTTAAAGGTACCAGAGTAGATGGTATTTATAATTCTGATCCATTGAAAAATTCTGATGCTGTGAAATATGATGAGATCTCATTTTCAAAGGTCATCAGCGATGGACTAAAAGTAATGGATATGACCGCATTCACACTATGCAGGGAAAATAATCTTCCTATTATTGTTTTTGATATCAATGAACCGGGAAACTTGTTAAGGTTGGTCAAAGGTGAAAAAGTAGGTACTATCGTGAGATAGACCATCAAAAACCAAGACCATTTTCCCGTAGAAAAAGCTTTGTTCAAATTAATAGCAATACAATATTTATCATTTAGTAATAAATAATTGCATTTTCAATTATTATTTAATCCAATTGCTTAACGGTATACCCTGAAAGTACTTATAACAATTTTTCAAAGTAATCCATTTCTCTGATTTCAGTTCAATAGAAATAATTTCTTATTAGTTTCAAACCCTTCCGAAAGTCACCAAATATAAGTTTCCTGAATGAATAATCTATCAATGATGAAGCAATAAATGCAATAACAGGCCTGTTGCATAAGGATTTCCCTTTTTGTTATAAATATATGCTATTATTTCCCTACCTTTGCACTTTCAAAAAAATTTATCATGGCAAAACTTACTGAACAGGAAATCGTACGAAGAGAAAATCTGCAAAAATTAACTGATCTTGGAATAAATCCTTTCCCGGCTGATGAATTTGAAGTAAATGGAAATTCTGTTGAGATCAAGGCAAGTTTTAAGGACGAAGATGAAAGAAGAGATGTATCGATAGCAGGCCGTCTTATGATGGTCCGGGATATGGGTAAAGCATCTTTTGCTGAATTGCAGGATAGCTCGGGGAAAATCCAGCTTTATATAAACAGAGATGAGATTTGCCCCGGTGAAGATAAAACCTTATACAATACTGTATTCAAGAAACTGTTGGATATTGGGGATATTATCGGGGTAAAAGGCTACGTCTTCCGTACAAAAATGGGTGAGATTTCCATTCATGTCAGTGAACTGAAACTTCTCACAAAGTCGCTGAAACCATTGCCGGTCGTAAAAGTTGATGCAGAAGGCAATATTCATGATGCTGTCACCGATCCCGAATTCAGGTACAGGCAACGATATGTTGATCTGGTTATTAATCCCCATGTGAAAGATGTTTTTATAAAGAGGACCAAATTGTACAATTCCTTCAGGGAATATCTCAACAATCTTGGCTATCTGGAAGTTGAGACGCCTATATTGCAGCCGCTTTACGGAGGAGCTGCAGCTCGTCCTTTCAAGACACATCACAATACTCTTGACACTACCCTGTATATGAGAATAGCAAATGAATTGTACCTTAAAAGATTGATAGTAGGCGGATTTGATGGTGTCTATGAGTTTTCTAAGGATTTCAGAAATGAGGGCATGGACAGGTTTCACAATCCGGAATTCACACAGATAGAACTTTATGTAGCATATAAGGATTATGAATGGATGATGAATAATGTGGAAGCTATGATTGAAAAAGCAGTCATCGATGTCAATGGAGTTACACAAGTTCCTGTCGGAGAAAACATTATAGATTTCAAAAGACCATGGAAACGATATACTATGTTTGAAGCAATTCATGAATTCACAGGAATTGATATCTCTGAAATGAATGAAAGCGAATTGCTCAGTGTCTGTAAAAAATTGCATATTGAGACTGACCCTTCAATGGGAAAAGGTAAACTAATCGATGAGATATTCGGGTCTGAATGCGAGCCTTTTCTAATACAACCGACATTTATTACCGATTACCCTGTTGAAATGTCGCCCCTGGCCAAAAAACACCGGACCAAGGCTGGACTTGTCGAAAGATTTGAAGCAATATGCAACGGTAAGGAAATAGCCAATGCCTTCAGCGAACTGAATGACCCCCTCGACCAGCGTGCCAGATTCGAAGAACAGCTCGAACTCGGCAAAAGAGGTGATGATGAAGCCATGGTTCTGGATGAGGATTTTCTGGCAGCACTCGAATATGGGATGCCACCAACTTCCGGCCTTGGTATTGGCATGGACAGACTTGCCATGATCATAACCAATCAGCCCTCAATCCAGGATGTTTTGTTTTTTCCACAGATGAAGGTGAAGAAGGTCTAACTGGAATGTTGGGGAGATGGAAAGTTGGAATGTTGGAATGTTGGGGGGATGGAATGTTGGAATGTTGGAATGTTGGGGGGATGGAATGTTGGAATGTTGGAGGAATGGAAAGGTGGAATGTTGGGAAACATTGTTAAAGTACTCAAATGATAGAACAAAATAATATTAATCGCGGTTTTAAAAAGTTAATTATTTGGAAAGATGCAATTGAATTATATATGCTATCAGTTGAATCCCTTGATATTATGCCGTTTTATCTTAGTAAAACCAGATCAAATTGTATAGATGCTGCACATAGTATCTCCAGAAATATTGCAGAAGGTTATTGCAGGCAAAGTTTAAAAGAGTATCTCAGGTTTCTATTTATTGCTTTAGGTTCTTCAGGTGAATTTCATTCATGTATTTATAGTTTTTATGCAGCAAATCAAATAAGTGAAGAAACTTTTGAAAAATTAGATAGTTTACATTACAAATTAGAAAATGGACTTTTAAAATTAATTAAATCCTTACAGGCAAAAATGAAGAATTCGACCTGGAATACAGAATTTTAGAATGAAAGTCACTTATTCATCATTCCATTATTCCAATATTCCAATACGCAATTATTCAATTATTACAGCGAATTTAAGTTGTTTTAACAATAATATCTTTAAACGATGCAAATCTACCTCGACCTCCTAAACCACATCCTTGAAAATGGAACTGAAAAATCTGATAGGACCGGTATTGGAACCAAAAGCATATTCGGATATCAGATGAGAATGGATCTGAATGAAGGATTTCCTCTGCTAACAACAAAAAAGGTATTTCTAAAAGGAGTTATCCATGAACTACTTTGGTTTCTAAAAGGTGATACCAACATTAAATATCTTGTTGACAATGATGTTCATATATGGGATGAGTGGCCGTTTGCTCATTACCTGAAAGAGAATAGTATCGAAAATAAATTTCCCAGATACTCATCAGAATGGAAACTTGAAAAGGATAATTTTATAAACCAGATCAAAAAAGACCATGACTTTGCCGCAAAATGGGGAGATTTAGGCCCTGTTTACGGAAAACAGTGGAGACGCTGGTCATCCGAAAATGGCACTGAAATTGATCAGATCAGCTCAATAATCGATACTTTGAAAAATAATCCTGACAGCCGACGCTTGATAGTCAATGCATGGAATGTGAGTGACCTTGGAAAAATGGCACTAACACCATGCCATGCTTTGTTTCAATTCTATGTTGTTGACAAAAAACTTAGTTGCCAGATGTACCAGAGATCGGCTGATGTTTTCCTGGGTGTGCCCTTCAATATTGCTTCCTATGCTTTGCTAACCATGATGATGGCACAGGTTACCGGACTTAAGTATGGTGATTTCATTTTGACATTCGGAGATGTACATATCTACACCAACCATCTGGAACAGGTAAATGAGCAATTGTCAAGACAGCCACGTAAACTACCTGTAATGAGAATAAATCCGGAAGTCAAAAATATAGATGATTTCAGGTTTGAAGATTTTAAATTGACTGATTATAATCCATATCCTTCAATAAAAGCTGAAATAGCCGTATAAAAAAAACAAGATGAAAAATGTTGAGATAAAAGCCAGGTGTAATGACCCTGAAAAAATCGAAAGGATTTTACTTGAAAATGGTGCTGATTTCAAAGGCATTGACAATCAAACAGATACTTATTTCAATGTTAAAAATGGCAGACTCAAACTAAGACAGGGTAATATAGAAAACTCACTTATTTTTTACTCACGCCAAAATCAAAAGGGCCCTAAACAGTCAAAATTCAGATTATTTCAGACTCAGAATTTGGATGAAATACTACCACTCCTGCAGGACAGTCTTGGAATTCTGACAATTGTAAAAAAAACAAGAAAAATCTTTTATATCGATTTTATAAAATTTCATATCGATCATCTTGATGGGTTAGGAAGTTTTGTTGAAATAGAAGTGGGTGACCTTGAAGAAAAAATGATGATTGAAGATCTCGAAAATATATGTAATCATTATATCCAATTATTTGCTATTTCTCCTTATGATCTTATCAATCAATCATATAGCGACATGATACTGGACTCTGACAGAAAATAAAACTATTCCTCAAGGTATATTGTTAAAAATGTAAAACAATATACATGTTAAAATACCTTAGCTTATTCTTTTTCATCATTTTTTCAGTTTCATTTCTGATTAAGGGTCTCTCACAATCACTGAAATTCAATGCCAGTGCATCAGGCAATAACAGTACTGCCTATGATAAGGATAGAGTCAAAATTTTCATAGATAATTCTGATAAGGCAATTGATGTTTCCAATGATTTCACAATTGAATTCTGGATAAAAGCTCTTCCGGGGGACAATGATGCCGGTTCCTGTGACCCATCATCCTGGTATTTTGGAAACATTGTGGTTGACAGAGACATTTTTGGTTCTGGTGATTTTGGGGATTTTGGTATCGTGATATGTAACAGACGGATTGTTTTTGGGGTTGAAAGACTTTCGAATGGTTCAAAGGGGGTAATTGGAAACACAATAATTGATGATGGTTTTTGGCACCATATTGCAGTTACCAGACAGGCTTCAAATGGTCAGATGAGATTATATGTTGACGGAATTCAGGATGCTTTTTTAAACACATCTGATGCTTCGGGTGATATCAGCTATAATCATGGAAGATATACCGGATATCCCAATTCTGATCCTTATCTGGTCCTTGGTGCAGAAAAACATGATTACCAGGATTCGAAATATTTCAAAGGATGGCTTGATGAACTTCGCATCTCAAATATTTTGAGATATTCCAATGGTTTTACCAGGCCTGCTCTACCATTTATTAATGATAATTACACAGTTGGACTTTACCATTTTGATGAAAATGGAGGCAATACTTTATTTGACTTCAGCACAGGATCAGGGAGTCCGTCGAACGGTGAAATAAAATACTATGGCAGTAATCCATATCCGCAATGGTTCACTGATGATACTCCTTTCCTTAAGGTCACAAATTTAAATGATGCAGGTCCGGGTTCTTTACGACAAAAAATCGCAGATGCACCAGTAGGCTCAACAGTTTATTTTGATTCAGCATTATCAGGAATGACTATCTCCCTAACTTCAGGCCCTATCAGCATTTCAAAAAAACTAATCATAACAGTCGATTCTGATCCTGAAATAACAATAAATACCAACGGACCCGGTCCATGTTTCAATATTTTGGCTGGAGCCTCTGTTGATTTCTATAATATTTCTATAGGATCAGGATCAGGAAATTCAGGTAGTGCAATTGTCAATAATGGAACTATTTTGCTTCAAAATATTAATATTCTTCAACAATACGACCAGAATAATACATCGGTAATTAACAATGGAACACTAATAATAAACGGGACTTCTGCCATTAAAAAACCATAAGAAAAGAAAATATTGGCTCTGCAGATTCATTTGCATGAATCATATATTCTTTCAGTATAAATTTGCAAAACCAAAGGCCGGCTTAGTCGCACATAATATACAGTAAAAAAAAGCCCGACAATCTTTATTGCCGGGCTTTTTAATTTAGAAGTGTATTTAATATTATTTAATTACTGCAACTCGTTTGACTTCAACAGCATTGCCTGATATTACCTTAATAAAGTAATTACCCTGTGGCAAATTGCTGACGTCAATACTTACTTTCTCAGCAATGTTATTATTCTTTTCAACAATAACATCATTCAAAGCTCTTTTGCCTATATTATCCAGTAACTCAATACGCAATTGATCATTTGCTTTACCCAATACCTCAATATTCAATAACGATTTTGTTGGATTAGGGTAAGCAAAAACTTTCATTGCGTTGCCCGGTATCCTGACCTCATCATCGTAATACTTATTCTTTGTACCGTCTTTGTCGACAGGAATAAGTCTGTAATGATATATATAAGCTTTTTCAACATCTCTGTCTGGCAGCATATATTCATTCATTTCTAATGATCCTTTTGCTTCAACTGTACCAATTTCGATGAATCTGTTTTCAAATTCACCTTTTCTCATTACAATAAAATGACTCAGGTTCACCTCATTCATACTTTGCCATTCTAATTCAACCTGATCTTCAGTTTCATTCCAGTTTGCTTCAAATAGTACAATTTCGATTGGGAAAGTCCTGTCATCTGTTCCAGCCTTCACATCCAGTTTGCAGTCTCCATCATTGTTTGGTGTGATAGAGAATGTATGTGACCTGTATTGACCAGTTTCATCGCTCAGATAGAAGTCACTGTCTTTCTTATCATCACCTGCATCAGCACATGTAAGAGTTTTATCAGCAGGCAAATAAATAACTAGATAGTACTCACCTACAGGAATGTTTCTAAATTCATATTTTCCTGTTGCATCAGTATAGTCAGTCTTAAACAGTCTATCATCAGTAGTGATATCCGGATTTCCATCCCAGATCAGATCAACCCTGTAATTTACAAGCGGATAATCCAAAGGATCCAGAATACATGATTCATTCAAAGGATTGGTCCTGTTTTCATCCCACATTTGTCCTTCCATACAACCTCCCTTGTAGAATCCTGCATCGATAGTAGGATTGTGTTCTCCCGGGTTAAGATTTATAGTTGCTGTGTTACCCTTGTCGTTTGGATTACTGTCTGTTGCCCTGTTAAACAATCTCTCTTTTGGAGAAATGGTATATACATCTGCATTTTTATTTTCAAATACAAGGAAGTATTTACCGGGTTGCAGGTTTTTAAATTCATAAAAACCGCATTTCAATGTATCTTCTCCGTCGAGGACTGAATGGCTATACGTAAATCCAACATACACTGTATCAAGTATTCCTGTAACAGGATCTGTATTCACTCTGTACAATCTGATCCTCACACTGTCCAGACATTTTTCCCCTACATCCTGAATTCCATCAGCATCCTCATCAAACCATGTATAATCACCAAGGCTTGCTGAGTAATAGTATCCGGCATCTATGGTAGGATCATGCTCACCAGAGATCAGATTAATACTATGTGTCAGTCCCGTGGTCACGTTAGCATCACTATCTTTAGTATCATCAGAACCTGCATTCGAAAGTGTCCTGCTATGAGCTACAGAAGGAGCAAACATAACAACATAATCGCCCGGTTCGAGATTATCGAAGATATAATACCCATCATTGCCGGCATTTGTAACAGTGGCCATTGTATTGATAGGTGCTCCATCCGGATTTCCATCCTTATCAGCATCCAGGTAGAGGTTAACAACTATTCCGTTTATTCCAACTTCAGCAGGATTCTGTATTCCATCAACATTTGTATCAAGCCATACATAATCTCCAAGACTTGCCAGATTGTAAAGTCCTGCATCCCAGGTACGATCTGTTTCACCTGATTCAAGTACTGTGACAATTGTACATCCGCTCAATGGATCTGCATCACTGTCTTTTGCATCATTGCTACCACTATCCCTTGGGGAAATTTTATCGTAACTGCCTTTATTGAAGCAAACGTAATATGTTCCAGGTTTCAGATTATCAAAAATGTAGTATCCATCTTCTCCTGTTACCGGATTTACACCTGTTGTTGTATTACCTACCGGATTACCTGCACCATCATACAATGTAACTACTATTCCATTTATGCCATTTTCATCTGGATCCTGAATACCATCAGCATCTTTATCATGCCATACATAATCTCCAAGTTTTGCCGGTTTATAATATCCGGCATCTATGGTCATATCACTTTCTCCAGCTTCAAGATTCACGATATGGCTTAACCCGCTTACCGGATTTGCATCACTGTCTTTTGCATCCGATATTGGATTATTTTGTGTAGTAGGTTCAAAACCAGAAGGTTTTGTGAATCTAACTATATAATCACCAGGATACAGATCTTCGAATTTATAGAAGCCATTAGCATCCGTAAATTTGGTACCAAGTACAGTACCATTTATATCAAGTAATTCTACTTTAACATTGGCTATCGGCAATTCTGTTGGATCCTGATATCCGTCAGCATTTCTGTCCTCCCAGACATAATCCCCTAATTCGGCAAGTATTATTAAACCTGCATCAAAGGTTCTGTTATCATCTCCACTCTGAACAGTAAATACAGGTGTACATCCTGTTATGAGCGATGCATCGCTATCGGTAGCATCATTTCCACCTTGATCAACCTTTGTAAATCCCTCATATTGTGTATTAGAAGCATCGAAGCAAATTTTATAAACCCCGGGATCTACATTATCAAAGAGGTATTTACCAGCATCTGCACCTGAGTTAGTAGTTTTAGTGCTGATAGCAGTATCTGGAATTCCATCACCATCTGTATCTTTGTACAATGTCACGACCACACCGGGAATACCAGGTTCATTTGAATCCTGAATACCATCACCGTCTATATCATACCAAACAAAGTCTCCAACTTTAGCTGTCTGATAATATCCCTGATCTATTGAAGGATCATGTTCATTATCTGTCAAAACAATTGGATCCGAATATCCAAAAATTGGATCCCCATCACTATCCGATGTATCATCACAAAGAGTATTCTTATTCTTTGGCGATGTTTTATAGGCAGCAGATGGTTTATCAAACTTCACCAGGTATGTTCCTGCCATCAGGTTATTGAAAATATAGTAACCTGTTGCATTTGTCGTGGTCTGTGCAAGTTGAGCTCCATCAGGTACTCCATTGGCATCATTGTCGCGATATAATCTTACAATCACCCCTGATATCCCAGATTCTCCTGCATCCTGACATCCGTCTGCATCCTTATCAAGCCATACATAATCACCAAGACTAGCAAGATTAAATAAACCGAGATCCCAAGTCAGATCATTCTCGTTAGCTACTATCGTAGTAATTTCAGTACACCCTGTTACAGGATCTGCATCACTGTCAACTGCATCATTGAATCCGGTATTTCTTGGCGATACCCTATCATAACCTGAACCGCTTATATCGAAACATACATAGTAATCATCCGGCACAAGACCTGTGAATTCGTAATTACCCTGAGCATTGGTAGTGGTGGTAGCTATAACCGTTCCATTACCATCACGTAAAGTCACTCCTACCCCTGGGATTCCAGGTTCATTTGGATCCTGAATACCATCTGCATCGATATCATGCCATACTCTGTCTCCTAAAGAAGCTGTCAGATAAAATCCTGCATCCCATGTATGATCAATTTCTCCCGGTGAAAGATAGGTAGAAATTGTCCTTCCTGTTGCAGGGTTAGCGTCACTATCCAGAAAATCATTGCCTCCCTGGTCTTGTAAGGTAAATAAATAACCACTTCCGGTAGGAGGAATAAATTCAACAAAATAATCACCTTTGCACACTTCAAACTCATAGTATCCTGTTGTGTCAACGAAAGTATGAGTAATTTGAGTCATAAATACAGTATTTGGATTTGAAGCTTTATAAAGATTTACAGTTACTCCATTGATTCCATTTTCATCCAAATCCGGGTCACCTATATAGTAATCCTGAATTCCATCACGATCAATATCCATCCATACCCTGTCTCCAATTTTAGCTTTAGGTTCTACAGTAACAACTGCTTCATCTGTATCTTCACAACCATACTTATCAGTTACTGTCAATTTATAAACTGTAGTTGACTGAGGCGTTACAGTTATATTTGGCCCTGTTCCTGAATTGCTCCATAAATATGTGATCGGTGGAGCACCTCCTGTAACTTGTGATGTAATAGTTACTGACTCTCCCTGACAAACAATAACATCAGCCGAAACCTGAACATCGATAGTACATTTCAAACCTGCATCTATATCTCTTCGGTTATCACCTGCTGCGAGTATTACCCCTCCTGTCCTGCCATCTGCAGGATTTGCATTGCTGTCTTTATTAGGATCTCCTCCCTGAACTGGCAATGTAAATTCAAGTCCGTTTGGCTTGACAAACTGTACATAGTATGTACCAGGTCTAAGACTATCAAACAGATAAAGTCCTTGTTCATTTGTCAAAGTAGTCTGTATGATATTACCGTTTGCATCAAGTAATCTTACTGTAATACCTGCAACAGAGCTTTCATCTGCATCCTGAATTCCATCACTATCTGTATCTAACCATACAAAATCACCTAATGAGGCAAGCTTCAGAATTCCTGCGTCCCATGTTGGATCGTCTTCACCAGGAGCAAGATTTGTGCATATTGCTAATCCATTGGCATCTGGATCACTATCAAGGGCATCATTTCCAATATTTTGTTTTGCCCAAATAGTATTGTTTGGTAGATCTTCAAATTTAATTTTATAATTGCCTGGAATTAGATTCGGGAATGAATAATGCCCATTTGCATCTGTTTTCATTCTTAGTACTTCATTATCTGAACAATCATTTAATATTACCAGAACATCCTTAACTCCAACCACCGATGGTAATCCATCATCCTGTATTCCATTATCATTATTATCATACCATACGTAATTTCCAATACTAGATACTGGTACTGTCCATGGGTCTTCATCATCCTCATCTGTGATACCATCTCCATTTCCATCTTTGCCATCATCATTAACATGATCATCTTCCGGCGTCAGTGGTGTTCCTCCTATATCATTATTTGGATTTGTATCCGGATCACTGTCTATATCGTCAAATGGATTGTTTTGCTCATCTTTTGCTCCTGATATCTCAGCTCTGTTGACATATCCTCCAACTTCCGGTGTATATTGTAGTTGTAGATTTATAATCACTGATGTCGATTGCCCAGGAGCTAATGGTCCTTGAATTGTAGTACTTGGAGTACTTGTCAATGCTTGTGTCCAATTAGGATTCAGGTGAGGCAGATATATGTATCCCGAAGGCACATAATCAACTACAGAAATATCATGTGCTATTTCATTACCCTGATTAAAGATCTCTAATTGGAATACAACTATCTGATCATACTGGAAAGTCGACGCTGATGCTGTTTTCTTCCTAAGTGCAAGGTCAAGTACCTCTATTCCAGCAGGATCATGATCATCTTCATCTGTTCCATCTGGCACATAATGTCCGTTTATATTATCATCATCTGCATCACCTGGTTTCACTGCTCTTTCATGCGCTGCATCACTTCCAGGATTGCTATCTGCATCCCATGTTGTTGCATCTATTCCATTCTTATCCTGGGCTGATGCTACTTCTGCATAATTATCCCAATGTGTCTCGCCTCCGTTGGTCTGTGCAAGTTTCAATACTATCTGTATTTTCACACTTTGACCCGGATTGATCTGAGCAATTGTCCTGTTAACTATAGGTGCTGCTCCGGACCAACCAGGATTGATTGCAGCACTAAACGTATATCCTAAAGGTATATAATCGTTCACAACTACATTCTTCATTATCTCATTGCCCTGATTAAATACTTCTATCTCAAAGGTTATATCCTGATAATAACTATATGGTTTTTGTGTTACTACCTTCTTCGTTAATGCTAGATCATATATTTTTACTCTTGCAGGGTCTGCATCATCTTCATCTGTGACTCCATCTCCGTCTCCGTCTTTTCCATCATCTGTTACCATATTATCTTCCGGAGTATCCGGTGTGCCTCCTACGTCATTGTTTGGATCATTATCAAGATCACTGTCAAGATCCTTATCTGACATATCATTGCCTTGTGGGTCTTTTGCTTTTACTATTTCCGCAAAATTTGTCCAACCATCAACAATATCTGTTGTTGGCTGTGCCACTAGTATAATTGTTAATGTTGTAGTTGCTCCCGGTGCCAACGGACCAGCAATAACTTTCTTAGGAGTACTTACAACTGCAGGTGTCCAACCTGGATTCAATGCAGGTACATATTTGAAGCCTGATGGCACATAATCTATTACTTCAATATCTTTAGCTGCTATATTGCCCTGATTGTAAACAGTATAAGTAAATGTGACCTGATCTCCATATCTATAAGCTCCAGTACTTGTCTCAACTTTCTTCAATGCAAGATCAAATACTTTTGGCCCTGCCGGATCGTGATCGTCTTCATCAGTTCCATCTGGTATATAATGTCCATTTATATTATCATCGTCTGTATCTCCTGGCTTCACTGCTCTTTCATGTGGTGTATCGCTCGCAGGATTACTGTCTGCATCCCATGTTGTTGCATTAACTCCATTTTTGTCTTTTGCTGATACTATTTCTGAATAATTATCCCAATTTACTGATCCTCCATTTGTCTGTACTAATTTCAGAACTATCTGTATTTTGACACTTTGTCCCGGATCTATTTGGGTTATCGTCCTGCTTACTGTAGGTGCTGCTCCTGTCCAGCCTGCATTTAATGCTGCATTAAATGTATATCCTGATGGTATATAATCACTTACTACTACATCTTTCATTATCTCGTTGCCCTGATTGAATACCTCTATCTCGAATGTATGATCCTGATAATAGGTATATGGTTCAGGTGTCAACAATTTCTTTGTAAGTGCCAGATCATATACTTTTACTCTTGCTGGGTCTGCATCATCTTCATCTGTTGCAGGATTAGTATCTCCAGGATTACCTGTTCCATTTCCATCTATGCTATTATCACTTCCTGTATCTGGGTTTCCTCCTGCATCATTGTTAGGATTACTATCCAGATTGCTGTCCCAATCATAATCAGATAAATTAATTCCACTTGTATTTTCAGCTCTGCTTATTTCTGCCCTATTAACCCATCCATTTGTAAGATCATTGGTAGATTTTAGTGTTAATACAATTGTAATAGAAGTGTTTGCACCTGGATTAAGTGTACTATTTATAGTTGTTTCAGGTGTTGCGGTATTGCTTTGTGTCCATAATGGATTTAAAGCAGGATTATATTCAAATCCTGAAGGAATATAATCAGTAATTTTTATATTCGTAGCTGGTACTGTTCCCTGATTATAAACTGTCATTGTGAAAGTTACATTATCTCCAAAATTATAAGGGCCAGTACTAGTCTCAAGTTTTTTAAGTGCCAAATCAAATATTTCAACACATGCTACGTCATTATCATCTTCATCCTGTCCAGGGAATTCCTTTACATTTCCATTTATATTGTCATCATCTGGACTTCCACATTGAACATCATTATCATTATCCGGGTTATCATCCGGGTATGAATCTTTCTCTTCCGTTTGAGTTTCACCTTCCATATCTTTAAAGCTGCTTATTTCAGCTTCGTTTTTCAAGGTTGCTTCTGTTGCTGTGTATTTCACAGTTAAGATAATAGGAATAATTACACTAGTTTGAGCTAAAAGTGGTCCATTATAAACATATTTTGCTTTATTACCTGTTAATGTCCAACCAGGATTTAATGCAGGATTAAAATCATAAGCTGTCAGGTTGATATAATCTACTATCTCAACAGCCTGAACGTCTGCTCCTGGTTCACTTTGGTTAAACACTTCAATATTGAATGTCAAAGCTTGTCCCATCTTAGCAGGGAATGCTGGATCATGCTTTATCAATGCAAGGTCGAATCTTAATTTGAAGCCTGCATCTATAGTAGGATCATGTTCACCTGACTCAAGATTTATTGTTCCTGTTAATCCAGTTGTTTCGCTAGCATCACAATCAAGATTGTCTCCGCAAGTTACAGAATTTTGAGGAATAGTCTTATAACCAGCAGGTTTCTCAAAACCTACTATATAATTTCCTGGTCTTAAGTTAATAAACTGGTAGAACCCATTGACATCTGTTTGCGTTTGAGCAATTGCAGGCCCATCAGCAATACCATCAGTGTTATCATCTTTAAACAAATTAACCTTTACATTTTTTATTGGATTTTCGTCAATGTCCTGACAACCATCTTCATCTCTATCCATCCAGACGTAATCACCCAAACTAGCTAATTTGAATAAACCGGCATCCCATGTCATATCATTTTCTGCTAAAGATAAAGTTGTTGTTACTGTACATCCTGTTGTTTCATCTGCATCACTATCAGTTGCATCATCTCCACCAGCATCTTTAGTAGTAATCACATATGCTCCTTTATTAAAGCAAACATAATAATCGCCAGGTTCAAGTTCAGTAAATACATAATATCCAGGATTACCTGTAATTGGATCATTAGAAGTAATTTTGGTTCCAACATATACACCTGAACCGGTATAAAGTTTTACTTCAATACCATTGATACCAGTATTTCCATCATCCTGAATTCCATTGGCATTTTTATCTTCCCAAACATAATTACCTATTGATGCTTTACAATTTATATCTATAGTATATGAAGCCGTATTGGTAAGATTTTCACTTCCATCAACAGGGTGACCAATTGCAGTAACAGTATTGACCAAAATGCTACAATCTGCAACAACTACAGTATAATCTTTTGTAAATGTTTTGGTTTCTCCCGGGTTAACAGGAGTTATATTATGTATATGGTGAGGTGGGGTTGGATTTAAAAGAGCATCATAGAAATCAACTCCTCCACCAAGTGCTACGTCTCCACAGTTTGTAACTGAGAAAATATAAGTGATAACTTCGCCTGGTCTGGCTGTTGTTTTATTAGCAGATTTGGTGATAGTCATACAGGTTTTATAAAATCCGAAATCAACTGTAAGGTCTGTATTACAAAGCATAGAAACTGTAGCTGTATGATCATTTACATCACCATCACTGTCTTTTGTATCATCGCCTCCCTGATCTTTAGTAGTTGCATACCATTTCAGAGTATTACTGCTTTCGAATACACCGCCTGCAGCAAAGTTTGATGCAGCAATTCTTACAGTATAATTTTGAATTCCAACATTTACTATATTTATGAACTGATATTTACCGGTTCCGTTGGTTGTTGATGTCGCAATGACAGTTCCAGAACTATTGAGCAATTCTACAAGAACTCCTGAAATGCCCTGCTCTCCATTGTCCTGAATTCCGTCTACATCTTCATCATGCCAAACATAATCACCAATTGATATATTACATGGTATAATAATACCGGCATCCCAGGTCATGTCATTCTCATCATAAACCAGGGTGGTTACCTCTGTGCAACCTGAAATTTCATCAGCATCGCTATCGGTTTCATCATTACTTCCTATGTTTTTTGGTGATAAAGAGTTTGATCCTTTTACAAAACAAACATTATAATTACCCGGCTCCAAATCTGAAAACAGATAAAAACCAGGATTGCCAGTAACAGGATGGTTTCCTGTGTAGGTAGTTTTGATATATGCACCATCCTTATACAACTTTACTTCTATTAAGTTCAATCCTGTATTTCCGTCATCCTGAATGCCATTAGCATTTATATCCTCCCATACATAATTTCCTATTGAAGCTAAACAAGGCTTATTAGTTACAACAATTGTTCCGGACAAATCGCATGAAGGAGGTCCTTGTGTTATCAAATGTACATAATAAGTACCAGGTACTATAACATTAGCAGGATCATTTAAAGGTATTGTAAAAGCTGCATCCTTCCAAAAAGTTAAAGTTCCTGGTGAGCTACCTGTGGTATAATTAAAAAGGTTAACACTTACATCTGGGCATTTCGGTTCCGGATTGCTAGTAATCAATTGTCCATCTGAAGTAACTACTAAACCAGGAGTAGTTTTAGAACATGTATTTCCACCAGCAGTTACTACTATTTCTGCTGTGTAAGTGCCGGGTAACGCTGGTTGAATATAGGTATACAATAGAGTACTGGAAGCTACAAGAATTCCATCCCTATAATACTTGTATGTGGCACCAACAATTGGGGTTGAAACTCTGGCTTTTATTTTAGCAGATTGATCTGCACAAACAGTAGTTTTGTCCAAAATAAGATACTCATCGGGAAATAAACCTACCTTGCCGGAATTTTGATACGAATTTTTACATCCATCATAACCTAAAATATTGTACGTAGCAACATCATAAAAAGCATTTTTAGGTGGCAAATTAGCAAACAGGGAGTCAGTTTGTCCTGTACTGTTAGGATAAGGTAATGGATTAGTAAAAATATCTGAATCTTCACTAATTATTTGCCAATAATATGGCCCAACTATCTTACCAGCCGGCTCAATATTGACGATTTTTAAATCAGAACGCTCTACTGGTGGACAAATAAGACCGTAAGCAACTTCCCATGTTGGTTGGCTATATTTTGGGATTGTTGCAGTAGTAGTTACGTTTTTGCACCCATCAGTAAACTTAAAAGTATAGAATCCTTCACTCAATAAATTTGAAAACAAGGCTGAATTTGCTGGAGAATCAGATTCACCTTTGTACCCAATCTTATTAGCTGATGGTGAAATGATCATATAATTATTATAATTATTTGTTGCATTATATGGATTACTGTTAACTCCTTTTAAAAGCGCTTGACCAGCACTAAAGCATAGTGATGAAACATCAACCATTACTGTTGGATCCTTATAAAGCAAAACTTCAAAAGCTCCGGAACAACTTGCTCCACATGCATCAACTACCGTATATGAATATACTCCAGGGCCTAAGGGTTGCTCCACATAATAGGTGCTTATTGTTTTTGGATAACCAGGGACGGGTAGAACACCATTTTTCTTTATATCAAATGTTATCGGATAGGTAGGATTGTAAGGAGGACCAAATCCGATCGAAATTTGTTGCTTAATAAGTTCAGATCCTGCATCAGGGCATAAAGCTTTATCTGAGCATGAAAGTACTCCAACATTGGGTCCAATCAAATTCTGATTTTTAACTGAAGTAAACCCACATCCATCTGTTACGGTAACAGTATAATTGCAGGGGCGGGGTAAATCATGAACTTCAAAAGAAGTAGCAACATTTGTAAAGGTTTGCTCAAATCCACAGTCAGACGAAATAGAAACAGTATAAGGCCCTATACCATATTGAGGAACAGAAATTTTAAACATTCCCGTTCCCGGACCTGATGGTGTCCCTGTCCCACATTTACCTAACCCCCCTCCAAGATAAAGTTCAGGATTACCATATTTTTTAACTTTTATTGTAATGTCTTTGTAACCGCCACATTCATCCGAAACTCTAATAATATAAGTTCCATTCGCTGTAAAAATATACGTTTTGCTTGTAATATTATAATCAACAGTTCCAACCTGATCAGTCGAACCAGGCAGAATTTCAAATTTATAAGGACCTGTTCCCCCAGAACCAGATACAGTATATTGTGCATCTCCATCGCAATTAGCAAAATTATTAAAACCAGAAGAAACACTTGGTGCAGGTGCTAAATCAGGAACATAAACTTTTATGGTTTTAAAATTACCGCACGCATCTTTAGCTTGCAATTCGTACCATCCTCCAACACCGCTTGGATGCTGAATGATAAATTCTGTCACAGGTAAAAAGTCAGGAGATCCCTGACCATTTGCCGGTAAAGTTCCATTTTTTGTAGAAATTCTATATGTAAATGGAGGCCTCTGTTCAAGTAGAGTAGCATTAATAATATTGAAATCATGAATCTTAACAGTTGGCGTGCCGCCTGTGCATGGTGAATATGTTGGTACAGCTGTCCATGTCCAGTTCTGTTGGTAGTTACCAGGAACTAATATGTCAACTGTAGGTTGGGTGTTATCCTCTTTGAATTCTGTAACAGTATAAGTTCCTTTTGGTATATCCGTAAATAAGACTTCACCTCCTTCAGGCACAAAAGGCCCGATTTGGGGTATAGTTGATCCCGTAAGTGCATATTCACTAGTACTAAGAGCATCTGATACTTTTATCGTACCATTTGCTTGACAAGTAGATTCTGTTGAAGTTACAGTACCTGTAAATTGTCCTAACATTTCAAATGGCAAAATGAGTAGGGAAATCAACACAAAAAATAGTTTAATAATGTGTTGAGTTTGCATAGTATTTTTAAATAAAAAAGAATATGCTATTAAATTTTTTGTTTTCATTTTATAAATATTTAGGTCATTCATTTTCTAATCTTAATTTTTTTATAATTGTTCCTTTTTAACTCATTTAACCAAAAAGTCAATGAAAATTTCAGGCAAATATTTAGTTCCCAATAGGCACCTGAATACCAAAATCATGAATTCCATCTTTTTTGAAAATCAGATCTTTACTCCCATATAAGTGCCCTGTTTCAAATCCAATCAATTCTTCTATATTTTTCAGGGAAAGCTCTTTTGGTTCTAAAACCAATTCTATTCTCACCGGAAAATACCCAGGTGACATAGAATAATTGCCTAATGCATCAGTGGTAGTTTCACATAAAACCTCTTGATTTACTCTGAAATCATAATATTTGAAAAACCTGATAGTAGCCCCCTGTAAAATGGGTTCATTTGTTTCTTTGAGTCCATTGAAATTCAGGTCTATAAAAACCTTGCCTGTAATTTGAGCATTCAAACCGGAAAAAGTAAATATACTTATTCCAATTAAGAAAAATACTCTAAAAAAACTTAAAATGTAATACTTTTTCATTATTTTAATTTTTAATTTTTGTTAATGATATTGATATTGACGTTAAATAAATGCAAACTCACATTTATATAAAAAAAAAATTCATTCAAAGTGCAATTCGATAATTGCCTAGCCCTATGACAACAAAAACCCTGTTTACCCCCATGATCCCTGCGAAAGTTTTTTTTTAATTTCACATTTGGTTGTTTTTTCTTATCTGATCTAAAAAACTGAGCTTTGTGTCAGTTACCGATTTTAGATTCCAACAATATTAGCTTAAAGTATTTTGAAGTAGTGAAATCAATACTAAATCTTAAAATCAAATAGTCCATACCGCTTTCGGTTTTTGAACAGTACTATATTCAAACATCCACTAACTAAATATGAGATTAAATAATATCACATGTGGATGAACAAGAAATTTAAGTGTTTATATAATTATTGTAATGAAGAATACTGTATAAATAAAATATATACACTCAATTAATCTCATACAGTGTCTTGATATCAATCTAAGGTTGGTACATACATCAAATAAATAAGGATAATAATACAATATCCAGATTTAAAATGCAAACATATAAAACATTTTACATATTACAAAATATTTTAATATATTTTTAAATTATTTTTTTATATGATATTTTGTCAATTCCTGATTGTGATATGTTTGATTTTCCTGATTGCCGGATTCATTGCTTGGTGATGTTTGTTTACTTTTAGATTAAGTGAATCTATAACACTGCTAAAACTGATTCTGCCAATAAAAGTCATAGTTCAAAAAAAAAAGCTGCCAATATATGGCAGCTTTCTTCAATGATTTTGAGATATAATTATAATCTGTATCCTACTGTAAGACCAATTCCTTTGTTTTTCCAAACAACATCAGGATCTCCTTCCTCAACTTTAGCAAAATTTGCCAGACCAAGGCTATAATAGGCTCTGACATTGATACCGCTGAGATATAAACCCAGTCCCAACTCAACTCCATAGTCAATTCTGTTGAAACTGTCATCAATATCTTCTTTTTCATAAGTCTCTTTATCCTCACCGTCACCCTGAGTATATCCTCCCAGGAAATATCCAAGATAAGGACCTGCAAATACTCCAAATTTCATATCATCACTTCCAAACTTATAAACAAAATCTAAAGGAACTTCTATATAATTGTGAATAAATTTTCCTTCTGATTTTTCACCCAAAAAATCAAATTCAAGTTTTGAACCTTTCTGTGAATACAAAACTGCAGGATTAAAATAAAGTGCACCACCCAGATTCATTTCGTAATCAATTCCTGCCTGAAATCCCAGGTTAGATTTGAATTTAAATAGATCTTCAGTTTCATCATCTGCAGAATAATTGAAACTTGCAAGATTGATACCAGCTCTGACCCCTATCTGTGAATAGGCTGAATAGCTGATGCCAAAGACAAAAAGAATTAAAATAATTTTTTTCATGATCAAAGTTTTTTAACGTTAATTAATACAAAAAGTAAAATTATAACATTTTTCGTAATCAAGATAATTTTTGAGAATTTTAACATAATTTAGTCAGTGTCGGTGTTTTCACTGAAGATGCTTTTGGTTTTATCCCAAAAGCTTATCTTTAAGAGTCCAACAAAGTTGGCCTAAACAGCTATTGCATCGGCATTATATTTTAAATGCTGACCAAAGTGCCTGTGCTGACCAAAGTGTCAGTGTCAGTACCCTTAAGCAATTGGAATAAAGAATAGATGTAAATAGTATAAAATAATAAAAAGCTGCCCGGACAGGCAGCTTTTTATTCAGGTTTAAAGCATATCATTTGTCGAAAAAAAATAATCAATTTTTTGGCTGCTTAATAAAATAAACCAGGACAGCTGCAATCAGACACATAATACCTGAAATGATAAAAGCCATCTGATAATTTCCTGCATTGTAGGGAACTGCGGAAGCAACAATCTGTCCTGTCTTGTCGACTGTTTCATATTGAATTTTCTCAACTACTTCCATGAGTTTTGGAGCAAGCCAGGGTCCGAACAAACCACCTGCTCCGTAAGCGGTAAACATCCAGCCATAATTGGCACCTACGTTTTTAGTTCCAAAATAATCAGCTGTCAATGCAGGATAGAGAGCAAGAAATCCACCAAAGCAGAATCCAACCAAAGACACACCTATAATATATGTACCATAAGCATTCAGAAAATTCAATACCAGCATTACTATACCTGCCAGTACCAGCATGATCATCAGGGTTTTTTTCCTTCCGATCATATCAGATATTTTTCCCCAGGCTATCCTGCCTACGGCATTTAATATTGCAACAATCATAACAGCACTTGCCCCGGCTGCAGTGATAGCCTTATAGATATCGGCCTTAATAATTGTGTCACCGCCTGACAGATGCTGCAAGAATGATGCAGATTGCCAAACATTGGTAACATTCATTATGATCATCAATCCTGCTGTACAGCCTGCAAAATATGTTAGCCAAAGCATCCAGAACTGAGGTGTTTTTAGCATTTCGGAAGTTGCAAAATCAGCTTTTACAGCATTGGCTGTTGAAGTCTGAACCGGAGGATTCCATCCTGCAGGTTTGTATCCGGTCGGAGGGACTCTCATAAACTGCGCACCTATCACGACTGCAATAAAAAATATCACACCAAGATACATAAATGTAGTCATGATGCCCTGATTGGATATCAAGGATTTAGCAACGGGAGTAAACAAAAGTGCACCTGCACCAAAACCTGCCACTGCCAGCCCGGTTATGAGCCCCCTTTTATCCGGGAACCATTTTACACAGGTAGCAATTGGACATACGTACGCAGTACCTACACCAATTCCCCCAATTATACTGAAACCAATTACAAACATGGTCAGGTTAGTAGCAAAAGAAGCAATTAAAAGACCTGCACCAAGAAATAGTCCTCCGATAGTTGCAATCAGTCTGGGACCTACTTTGTCTTGTATCCTCCCGGCAAATATCATACTTAAAGCAAAAAAAGCAAGTACAAGCTGAGATGGCAAAGCAAGGTCTGTATCGCTCCATTCAGGAAATCTTTCCTTCAAAGCAGGTTTGAAAACACTATATATATAAATAGCTCCAAGGCTAAGCTGAATAAGAATAGCTCCGAATACAACCCACCATCTGTTAAAAGTTGATTTATTTTCCATTTTGAAAAAATTTAAAATTAAAAAAGTCAGAAAAAATAAAGTTTCGAAGGTATTAGATAAATGAGCACATTGTTCTTAAAAAATCTTTATTCTTTGATTTTTTAGAATAACTCTAAATATAAGTTTGGAGGTGGAAAAGGGGAAGGGCAGATTAAATTACGAATTACGATTTACGAATTACGATCTGAGTTATTGAGTTATTAAGTTTTTGAATTATTGAGTTATTGAGTTATTGAATTATTGAGTTAATGAATTAGCTGAGACTGCCGACTGAAGACTGCAAACTGAAGACTGCAAACTGCCGACTGCCGACTGCCGACTGAAGACTGCCGACTGTTGACTAAAGACTAACATTTTTCACTATTCACTTTTCACTAAAAACCTGATGTACTTAATTTTTCTTCCTTCTGAAAGGTGTTGATTTTCGTAATATGTTTTAATTTCGAGTTCAGGGAAAATGAGGGGGGAAGAATATATATCGTCATTAAAATACTGAACATCATAATTATCCTGACTGCCCAGAGTTTCGAGTGTAAATTCATACAGTTCGGGAGAATCGGTTTTTAAGTGTATTGTCCCTCCGGGTTTTAGTAAATTATTGTATTTATTCAGAAAAGTTAAAGATGTGAGTCTCCTGTTTGATTTACTGTTTTTTAAAAATGGATCGGGAAAAGTGATCCATATCTCAGATACTTCCTGAGCCAAAAAAAAACTCTCAATATTTTCAATCCTGGTCCTTAGAAATGCCAGATTTGTGATGTTTTTCCCGATGGCATACCGGGCACCTTTCCATATCCTTGCTCCCTTAACATCCACACCTATAAAATTGCTATCAGGATACATTTGAGCGAGGGCAATGCTGTATTCCCCTCTACCGCAGGCCAATTCAAGTGTAATAGGATTATTGTTTGCAAAATAAAAGTTGTTCCAGCCGGAATTAATTTCAGTTTTGGCACCATCAGGACCTATCAGAATATTGGTTCTGGGATCAAAATTCTCAAAGACATTTGGAAAACCAAGATTATCTGCAAATTTCTGAAGCTTGTTTCTGGAAGCCATCAGTGTACTATTTCAGTAATTTTTTCATTTTTTCATATTTTTCCCTGTTTGTTTGAGTACCTGAACAAGCAGCTTTGTTCTTCAGATCCTCAATATCCTTTACCCTTGTTTTGGGTGAAGGATGGGTACTAAGGAATTCAGGTGGTACAGGATTATTGAGCATTTTCTTAAAAAATCCTGCCGATCCGGCCGCATTATAATGAGTAGGACACAGATATTTTACTGATGCATTATCAGCCTCACTTTCATCGTCACGGGTGAACTGGATTCCAATCAATGCAGCTGCTATTTGTTCGACAGAGTTTTTATCTCCCAATGCTGCATCAAGCAGTATGGCAATTCCCAGATTTTTAGTTAATTGCTTAGTAGAATGCCTGAGGTCAGCATGAGCCATTTCATGACCAATAACTCCCATCAGCTCATCTTCCGAATCAAGAAATTTTAATAAACCTGTATATATATATATGTAACCACCCGGTGTGGCAAAAGCATTGAGTGTTTTATCATCCCTGATGACCCTGATCTCCCATGGAAATTTATCTTTATACTTTAATTGATTGGTATTGAGAATAATATCTCTGAGTTCCCTGAGATAGGAATATATCTGAGGATTAGACTTTTCATCAAGAATGGGAAATTTTGCGGGATCAGATTCAATTTCCTGCTTTACCTGCTGACCAAGTTTTATGTCGTCCTGATAGGTAAAAATATTGACATTATCAAGGACTTCAGTAGTTTTCTCATATGCATTCTTTGAGAATTTACAGGAAAAATTTGTAAGAACAATCAGGGAAAATAAATATAAGACTTTTGCTTTCATGATATTTTTTTGATTTATAACGTCATTTGCTTTAATGATTGTATATGTTAACCTTATTTTAGGTTTTGTTTTTATATATTTGAAAATTCAATATTTCACCCCAGTCACCTGCAATGGTTGTTCGAGGGTCATTAGCATATAAAATCCTGAGATAATCTTTTCTCTTCATCTCAAAACAACCCATTCTTGCAAGATGAGGATTTGGGATTTGACAATCTATCAGCGTAAAGGAATTTGCTTTCAAAATTTCGCTTAGTTGAATAAAAGCAAATTTAGATGCATTCGAAACATCTGAAAACATAGATTCTCCAAAAAACATTTTTCCAATTGATACACCATAAAGTCCTCCTACAAGTTCATCTCCCTGCCAGGTTTCAAATGAATGTGCAAATCCAAGAGTATGCATTTGAATATATGCTGTCTTTACATCTTCTGTAATCCAGGTGTCATCCTGATCCCTGCGCAATATCAATTTGCAACGGTCTATAACTTCTTCAAAGGCAGTGTCGATTTTCAGACTGAATACCTCCTTTCTGAGCAATGTTTTCATTGATTTGCTTATATTGACCTGCCCGGGATAAATTACTGCCCTCGGGTCGGGTGACCACCACATAATAGGATCATCGGAATTGAACCAGGGAAATACCCCAAGTGAATAAGCAATATACAACCATTCCGGATCGAGTTTCCCACCGATAGCAAGCAATCCGCTTTTATCTGACCTTCGTGGATCGGGAAAACCCGGAAATTCAGTATTAAGAGCGTAAACCGGCATTTAATGAAATTAGTGTTCCTGATATGTCTCAATAACTGCTGAAAGACCACGCTCCACAAGAGAATCTTTCATCGGCTGCAGATGCGACAAGCTACCGGTTTTCACAGAGGCTTTACCTTTAAAATGTATCAGAATGGAAAGCTGTTCAGACTGATCAAAGGTATGGTTGCAAACTTCCATAAGGCTTTTTATAACCCAGTCAAAAGTATTGAAATCATCATTATATACTATGAGTTCAGATTTCTGCCCTGCTGTGAGATCAAGCTCTGCAAATAATAATTCTTCGAGTTCTTTATTGGTTAAAATCTTTTCAGACATTACTTTTTCATTTATTCTGCAAATTTAAAACAAAAAAAATATTAATCAGGTTTCAAATCCAAAAAAAAACTTCCCTTTTCAATTATATCATTGGCTTAAAAGAATAGAAATATATGAGATTAATTATGAGAAATTAAGAAAAAAGCATGGTATTAATAGTTTCTTTTATTTTTCAATTCAACTTATAACTATGATGAAAATAAATTGCATTTTTTTTTCAAGTTTATTATACTGTATATATGCATATTATATATATAATAATAATATTTTATCACTCAGATTGATTTTTGGCACAATTATTGTTGCATGTAATGACATAATATTGATAGAATTATAAATTGCTATAAATAATAATATAAAAATAAAAAAATGAGAACCTTTATCAATTACATAAGCATCATTATCATCAGTCTGGTACTATTCAGCTATGTAAATGCAAATAATATTGACAGTCCTTTTTCCGACATCTCATTTACAACAGCCAAAGAGCTGGCTGCTGTGGAAGGGAAAATGGTGTATATAGATTTTTATGCCAACTGGTGTGTGCCATGCAAGTGGATGGATGAGACAACTTACAGTGATAAAAAGATAATTTCCTCATTGACACAGGACTTTATTCCTGTGAAAATCAATATTGATGATTTTGATGGTTATACTCTGAAAGAAGAGTACAACGTAAAAGTACTGCCTACAGTAATAATACTTGACGAAAATGGAAGAGTAGTTAAAAGATTTGAAGAATCATTGCCTCCTTCAAAACTAAAAGATGTTTTAGATAAGATTTCTTCTGGAAAACAAGTAAATGATAATAGCAGGGAGTTTAATGCTTCTCCCTCAGTTTTAATTGATGATAATAATAATCCCGAGAACAGTCAAACTGTTGAAACCAACCAAATTTCGTATCGCGTTCAGGTCGGAGTGTTCTCCGACTACGCGAATACGGAAAAAATGCTCACAAAACTTTACAATAGTTTCAATGAACCCGTGGTAGTATTAACCGATTACCTGAACAATAAAACTGTCTATAAAGTATATGTAGGAGACTTCCCAACAATGGAGGAAGCCGAAAAACTTAAAAGTGAAATTGAAAGGAAACTTGGCATCAAATGTATTATTAAGACTTTTGAATAATGAGCTAATTTGAAAATTTGAAAATATGATAATTTAAAAATGAGTTTATAAAAAAACCGGAGAATACAACAATCGCAAGTTTTTTGGAACATAACAAAATTATTAGAAAATTCATTTATCATTTCTCAAATCATTAATCGTACTTCGTAAATCGTAAATCATTATGATTTTAATAAAAAATATAAATAAGTTAGTAGGTACAATGGATAAGCCTTACACTTTTAAAAAGGGTAAGGCTTTATCATTTCTGGAAATGATCGATGATGCATTTATATTGATAAAGGATGGCAAAATTCACTCCTTTGGACCTATGGAAAAATGTCCGTCCGGATCAGTTAGTTCAATAGATGCCCGTGGAAAACTGGTTCTTCCAGCATGGATTGATTCACATACTCATATTGTATTTCCTGCCAGCCGTGAGCATGAATTTATTGACAAGATAAGAGGATTATCATATGAGGACATTGCCAAAAGAGGAGGTGGAATTCTGAATTCAGCAAAAAAAATGAAGGCTGCCGATGAAGAATACCTGTATGAATCTGCCATGTTGAGGCTTCATGAGATGATTATGATGGGAACAGGTGCCATAGAGATAAAAAGCGGATATGGGCTTGATTTTGAAAATGAGGTTAAAATGCTTCGTGTAATACGAAAGATAAAAGAAAACTCACCAATTCCTGTAAAAGCCAATTTCCTTGGAGCACATGCTTTTCCGCCTGAATACACGGAAAACAGACAAGCATATGTAGAGGAGATCTGTGAAAGGATGATACCCTACATAGCTGACAATGGACTGGCCGATTACATTGATGTTTTTTGCGACAAAGGTTTTTTCAGCGTAGATCAAACAGAGCAGATATTGACTAAAGGGGCCTCGTATGGATTAAAACCCAAAATTCATGCCAATGAACTTGACATCTCTGGTGGAGTTCAGGTGGGTGTAAAAAACAATGCCATTTCTGTTGATCACCTTGAGAGAATAGGCAAAGAGGAAATGGAAGTATTGCGTGATTCCAGAACCGTCCCTACCCTGTTGCCCGGCTCTTCATTTTTTTTAAAAATACCTTTTGCACCAGCCCGGGAAATGATCGATGACGGATTGGGAGTAGCTTTGGCAAGCGATTTCAATCCTGGTTCGTCACCTTCGGGCAATATGAAATTTATCATTAGCCTGGCATGTATCTATCTGAAAATGCTGCCTGAAGAAGCTATCAATGCTGCCACGATCAATGCAGCACATGCCCTTGAATTTCAAAATGAACTTGGAAGTATTTCCATTGGAAAAACTGCCAACCTGATCATCACCAAACCTCTTGATAATATAGCCCTTATTCCTTATTATTACGGATCAGACCTAATCGATAAAGTATTGATAAATGGAGTGATTTATTGAGTGAAAAGTGAAAAATGTTAGTCTTCGGTCGGCAGTCGCCAGTTAACATTCTTCAGTCGGCAGTCTTCAGTTAGCAGTCATCAGTCGGCAGTTAACTAAATAATTCAATAATTCAAAAACTTAATAATTCAAAAACTTAATAATTCAATAACTCAATAATTATATAACTCAATAACTCAGTCGCCAGTCAGCAGTCCTCATTCCACAGTTAGCAGTCAACAGTCGGCAGTCTTTAGTCCACAGTCGGCAGTCAGCAGTCAACAGTAGGGAGTTAACTAAATAACTCAATAATTCAAAAACTCAATAATTCAATCATTCAATAATTCAATCATTCAGATCGTAAATCGTACTTCGTAATTCGTAATTTAATCTGCCCTCCTATCTTTCTCCTACAATTAATTTCCCGGTCATTAATCGTCCTGAACTATCGATTATTTTGACTATATAGATTCCCGGACTAAAGGATGAGACATCTAAAATTTCGTTATTGCCATTTTCTATTTTAGAAAGCCTGCCATTTATATCATAAATAAAATATTTTTCAAACTGGGTATCTTCCGGCAGTATAAACTGAATTTTATCCATGGCCGGATTAGGGAAGATCAGCAATCTGTTATCACTATGTTCATCAATTACATTTACACTGGGGTCAAATATTTTTTTATCAAAATATATCCTGTATTCTCCCGGTTGGAGAGAAATCATAGCCTGAGTGTCTGTGATATTGACACTATCTCCTTTAAAAAAGTCGTACCATATGCCCCCATGCTGAAATTTTGGGTTGACAGAGCCCTGTTTTACATCAAAATTACCAATTACAGTCACGTTCATTGCAGCACTATTCAGCTGATATGACTTCATAAAACCATTGAGTGAAACTTCAAAATCATTTGTACTGAAAATGTCAAATTCCTTTTTTAATGTGATAAGTGATTTATAGGTATTAAAAAGTTTCTTTCTCTCACTTACAGCCAGGTAGTCCCATTTGATTGGTTTAGGATCAAGTTTACAATTTTCACTCACTGTTCCGTTTGGACAGGTAAATAGAGAAAAATCATATCCCAGTTCTGCAAGTTGCCAAATCATTTTTGGTCCCGGGATCAGGAAAAAGAATGCACCGGCCAGTTTCATCCTGTCCAGAGCTGTATTCAGGTTTTTAACTGAATAAGAACCTGATGCATTACCATATTTAAGATTCTTATACATCAGCCTTTCTTCATCATGACTCTCCATGTAACCAACAAGGTGAGGTTTACTCCATCCCCTCTGTTTATGGGTGATATTGGAAATATTTGAAGTGTACCCCATAGTAGCCTCATTATACTGATGATTATTATTTCCCCAAAGCATCATACCATAATCTGAAAGTTCTTTTTCTTCTGAATTAGTTGCAAAATGCTCAAGAATTACGTAGCTCTCAGGGTCAGTATCCCATATATGATCGGCATATTCCTTCAGTATGGCTATTCTTCCTGCATCATAAGCAGCCATTTGTCCGTCGTCAGAAGACTGCCTTTGGGTAAATCCTTTGCTTAAATCAAATCTGTAACCATCTATATGGTACTTTTCTATCCAGTTTTTTAAACCTCTTTTCACATAATATTTAGTTGGCTGGCTTTCATGATTAAAATCATAGCCAACATTGAAGGGGTGTTTTGCTACCGGATTCAGCCAGGGATTACTGGCAGAAGGACGGTTATTCGCAGAATCCCAGTAAAGCATACTCAGGGGACTTTGGCCGAATGCATGATTATAGACTATATCGAGAATCACTGATATTCCCCTTTTATGGGCTTCATCAACCAAAGTTTTAAATGCTTCAGGTGTTCCATAGTATTTATCAAGGGCATAATGGTACGATGGATTATAACCCCAGCTGATATTACCTTCAAATTCATTTACAGGCATTAACTGAATTGCATTTATTCCCAGTCTGGCAAGATAATCGAGGGTATCTGTCAATGATTTATAACTATGGTCTTTAAGGAAGTCCCTTATCAGGATCTCATATATAAGTAGTTTCTCCTTTGGGGGCCGCTGATAGTTATCGTATTTCCATTGAAAACTTTCGACTTTAGTATTAAATACAGAAACCATCCCGAAAGTCTTATCAGATGGATATGGCTTTAAGCCCGGGAAGACTGTACTTTCAATAAATTTATCATTGTTTGGATCAAGGATAAGATCAGAATAAGGATCACCGATCCTGATCTTCCCATCGACAATATACTGAAATCCATATTCTTTACCGGCATTTAATCCCGAGACCATGTGCCACCACCTTTGTCCGTCAGGTGTTTTTTTCATCTGAAAATCTGCATTGAATTCCCAGGAGTTGAAATCACCAATCAGATAAACGAATTCTTTTCCGGGAGCAAAAAGAGAGAAAACAACCGATTGAGAATCTAATTTGTTGATCCCGTCTTCAATTCCCTGAGGCAGTTCGGCAATTATGACATTGCCTGGTATTGTATATTTGAATGAATCTTTGACAGACTCCTGGTCGTTGAAGAAAGTAAAATCCATCCTATGGTTTCCGGTGTTTTCAGCTATGATAAAGGTGTCAACTTTATTTCCCGAACCCAAATAAAAGTTTGAGTTATCTTTTTTTATTGAGATTGAAATAGTTTTTGATATTGCAAATTTAATTTTAACAGTATCACCCGATTTTGCAAGGAAATTTCTTGTTGATGGAGATAGCATATTGATCAGTAATCCGGCATTGGCAGGATAAACGTCGATAAAAATATCCTGATCACCTGACTCTTTTCCAACTTTCGATCCATTTGAATTGCGAAAAACAAAAGCCAGTTTTTTTACTGTTTCATTTGCTCCGATACCGTAATAGCTTTTAATATTTGGGGTTATTACCCATGAATAAAGGTTGGAGGACAATTTATTCATTTTCCAGGCTGCGTTGGCTGAACCCCATGTAGTTTTTACGTGTTTCCAGTCACCCGGACCCGTACTTTCATTTGTGATGACACCGGTGTGAACATATACATCGCAATTACAGTCTTTCAATCCGCCTCCGCCTTTTGTTGCATCAAAAAATACTGTCACCTGATCATTGATTGTAGGAAATGCAGGGTCAGAAGTGACTACCTGAGCAGAAATTTTTACAAAAGAAACTATAAAAATAAAGCCTATAATAAAAGTTCTCATATATGGGGATTTAAATCATTAACAATGTATGCCACAAATGTAATAAATAAAAAGTAGCATATAAAATGATTGCTGAAATTTATTTTAGTGATAATTTGTGCTGTGTTAAGTACTGGCTCTGGGAAGAGCCTCACCCAAAATGTGATGAACAAAACAATTTTCAAAGAGAAAATTCAAGTAAAAAATCAATATTTGGTATTTTTTAATTATTTTTGTTATTGAATTAATAATCAAAATAAAAATCTAAGCGTATGAAAAAATTTATTACATCAATTGTTATCATTCTCACTACCGGTATTATTACCCTGACAGCTCAAATCACCATAACACAGTGGAACTTTAATGGTGAAGCAGCTACTTCTGTTCCCGGAGGGGCTACCTCTCCTTCTCCGGTGATCGGTGTTGGTACTGCCAGCCTGGTCGGGGGGGTTACTGCAACATTTGCTTCCGGAGTAGCATCAGGTGGATCTTCGGATACTATAAAAACTGCTCCTCCAAATTATGCATGGAATACAACAAATTACCCTACACCAGGAACTGAGAATAAGCAGAGAGGTGTCCAGTTCAATGTCAGCACTATCGGATATAAAGCCATAACATTCAAATTCGATCAGAGATTAAGCAATTCAGCCAATAATACTTACGTCGTGCAATACACTATAAACGGTACCGAATGGATAGATGCAAAAACTTTTACCGTGACTCCGGCACCGACCGGGACAGGAGACACATGGTATAATGGAAGGACTGTAGATCTGAAGGATGTAACTGCCCTTAACAATAATGCCAAGGCAGCATTCAGGATAGTCAGTGCCTTTGATCCGGTTACAGGCGATTATACTGCTGCTACTTCAACTGCTACTTATGCTATTACAGGAACTTCGCGGTATGACATGGTAACAATAACAGGGACTTCCACATCTGATGTTAAAATTGTCAGCAAAGACGAAGATATTACGATTTTTCCAAATCCGGCAACTACATTTATCAATCTTTCCAAAGCGGTTGATTATAGTATTTATGATCTGAGAGGAATGAAAATGATGTTCGGATCTATGCAAAACAGGATTGATATTTCATCTTTGGAAAAGGGAATCTATATTTTTAAAACCAATGACGGAAAAGTAAAAAAACTCATCAGGGAATAAAATGCAATGCTTACAAATAAAAAAGGGAACCGTGGTTCCCTTTTTTATTTTCTGAATGATCAATTATAACCGTCATTCTGCTTAAGCTTTGGATTGTTGTCGATCTGAGTTTTTGGTATTGGCCACAATTTCATGGTTGCCGGACTTGGATCTTTCTTTTCCCACCTGATATCGAGGAATTTTCCAAATCTGATCAGGTCTGTTCTCCTGTGACCTTCGGCATAAAGCTCTCTTCCTCTTTCCGCCAGGATATCATCGAGAGTAATATTTGTTTTTGTACTGACTCCGGCCCTTGTTCTTACCTGGTTAAAGTAAGTCAGAGCATCAAGCACCTTTCCTTGTCTCGCTAATACTTCGGCTTTCATAAGTAAAACATCGGCATACCTGAAAATCGGAAAATCATTATCCATATATCTTGGGGTCCCTTTTGTGGGATACCATTTTATTATTCGTGCTCCTGCCTGTCTCAGACAATTTGGAGCAAGCATATTGATCTCAGGTGTCAGGTTCAGACCGGCTCCGTCAGGATCCTTATATGTCGGATTATTCGGATTGAATTTTTCGAAACTAGGATCTGTGATCTGAACTCCGTTGGCATCATACTGTTTTCCAAAAAGCAATCCATCCCGTCTCTTGTCTGTTGTTTCAAAAGATTTGAAAAAAGCTTCCTGTGCTGACAATCCGTTCCAAGTGCCTTCTGCCAGTCCGAATTTATCTTTAAGTGCATAATGAAGTGTAAACAGAATAACTTCCATTCCCTGAGCATTAACTTTATCCATTGGTACTCCAAAAATTATCTCCCTGGAGTTCATTGGGTTATCAGTAAAATTATCAAGATAATTGGCTTCAAGGGAGTATTTTCCACTATTGATAATTTCATCCAGTGCTGTATTGGCTTTATCCCAACTTTCGATTCCTGCATACTCCAGCGAATTCATGTATATTTTGGCCAGAATCATTTGTGCCACATAATAATTTACCTTGCTGTAAATCTTCGATCCGGTTGATTTTGCCAGATCGGGTGAAACCTCTTTGAGTTCTGTTTCAATAAAACTATAAATATCCTTGCGCAAGGTAGTTTCAGGTTTAAAATCAGCAGGCACATCAAATTTAGTCATCAAAGGTACATTTCCAAAAATATCCATAAGATACCAGTAATAAAATGCTCTGAAAGCTCTCAGTTCAGAAATAGCAAGCTTTGCTTCCGGAATACTTTTAAACTGCTCCTGTTCGAGACCGAAAATCAGTCTGTTGCAGGTAGTAACTCCTTTGAACATCAGGTTCCACCAGAATTCAACATATGCATCTGAAGGGGTTATACTGAGTCTGTGCCATCTTTGCCACTCGCCGCCATCAAGCCAGTCACCTCCTCTTTGGGGAACAACAAGTATGTCTGTACCGGCATCTCTGCCTATCCCATATTTATGACCAAATGTCCAATATAGATTTGTGTAAGCGACACCAACGGCAGAACTGATATTTTCCGGATTTTCAAAGAATTTTGCCCCATCAAGTTCAGAGTAAATTGTTTCATCCAGGTCTGTGCATGAGTAAGGCAACATCAAAATAAAAACCAGAATTAATAAAATATTTAAAGATTTAAAATTTGTCTTCATTTTTTTAGGATTTGATGATTAAAAATTAAAATTGATCCCAAAAGTGTAACCTCTGGTTGTAACATAAGTATTTTCCCTGTCTATACCCGGAGCCAAAGGTCCGTCACCACCATCAGCATACCGAACTTCAGGATCAACACCGGAGTACCCTGTGAAAGTTACCAGATTCTGTCCAGTTATAAACAATCTCAATGTTTTGAAATACTTATTCTTAAGGTCAAATGTATAACCCAAAGATGCATTATCAAGCTTTACAAATGAAGCATCTTCCACATGGACATCTGAAAAACTTGGTCCGTTAACTGCAGTAGCGAAATCCAGAACCTGCCCCATTCCGCTCTGTATTGCTATGGCATTCGGAGCTCCGAATTTTGCATTATTCACATTTACAAGTGAATGACCAAATACTCCCCTGAAAAAGAAGTTAAGGTCAAGTTTTCCAAAAACAAATGAATTACTGAATCCAAGCTGATATGAAGGTAAACCGTTTCCTAACACTTCAACATCAAGTTTTTCATTAAACACCCCATCATTGTCGAGATCCTTGTAAGTCATAATACCATTTTCATCTATTTTATCGAAAACCGGTCCTATGATCTGGCCTACAGGTAAACCTTCGCCAAACTTTATCACGTTTATACCAATGAGGTTAGGTGCTCCAAGTCCTGCAATTATCCTTTCACTTTCAGCCAAAACCTCTTCAGAAGTTATCTTTACAATCTTGGAGTCAAAATATTTTGAGAATGTCAAATCAGTATTCCATTTAATTTTCTTGCCTAATGCTATCTCTTTAATGCCTAATGCCAGATCAATACCGGAAGTTTGCAATTGTCCGAGGTTCAGCCACTTTTTATCGTATGGATTTGGTGGAACACTAACATTGAATTCAAGCATCAGATCAGTAATATCAGTTTTATAATAATCAGCCGATAAACTCATTTTATAATCAAGCATATTCATATCGAAACCAACATTGAGGTCATTTTTTGTTTCCCATTTCAAATCGGGATTAAAATTCCTGTCCGGTCCGTAGGCTGGTACAAATTTTCCTTCGCTGAAGTATGAGCTTTGGGGAACAAAAAGTGATTGGGACAGGTATGGGTTTGGTGGAAGATTACCTGTAATACCATATCCGGCTCTTAGTTTTAATTTGTCAACAAAAGGTATATCAACAAGTTTTGTCACATCAAGACCTCCTGAAATACCATAAAAATTACCCCACTTGTTATTCTCTCCAAACATAGTGGAGCCTTCACGTCTGAAGTTGGCAGTAGCAAATACTAAATCCTTATAGTTTCCGGTCAATCTTCCAAAAAAGCCGATCAGTTTTCTTTCATTTTTATATGAATTTATCCTTGCTAGCCCGTTTGAGAAATCTGTAGCTGCCTTTATATTATTGTACGAAAATCCATCGGTCAAAAATCCACCGGCACTCATACCGAATTCTTCATAAAACTCCTGCTGGTAAGAATACCCCCCAAGCAGTTTAGTTTCAAAGCCATTGAAATTAAGACCATAGTCCAACATTGTTTCAAATAATTTTTTGTCATAATTATTGGTATATTTTCCTGCATAGCCTTTATGGTCTCCTACTGCTCTGGGCGACCAGTATGCTTTTTTACTGAAATATTCATTATACAGTTCGTCTCTCAGAGTCTGTGAATATGAAAGCGAATATGTGAGATCTTTCATCAGCTTATAAGCAAGTTTGGTTTTCCATTGTGTATTGATTTTTTTTGCATCCCTGATATTTTGTTCCATAACTGCTACAGGGTTGTAAAAATTAAATGCAGATCTCTGGAAATAGCCTCCCCATTCTGCCCATTCTGGTTCATCAGTTTTAACCGGTGCCGTCGGGTTATAAACAGTTGCCAGTCCAAATGCATCGTAAATCGGATTTTCCTCATTTCTCAATGTGGTATTGAGCATAAATTCCAGGTTGAGTTTTTTATTGAATGCATCCTGTGAGTAATTCAATCTACCGCCGTATTGTTCATAACCACTTCTCAGCGCAACTCCTTCTCCATTTCGGTAATTTGCTGAAATCCTGTAATTGGAATTTTCATTGCCTGATGAAAAAGATAAACCATGAGAATGAGTCAATGCATCGCGGGTAATAGCTTTGTACCAATCTGTTTCACTACCAAGATCGATTGCCCTGCTGAGGGATTTGTATTCTGCTGCTGTCAGCACATCAGGGTGATTCGACATCTGGTCATAAGAAACCTGTCCGCTATATTCCACTTTGGTAACATCTTTAGTACCGCTTTTGGTTTTTATCAGTAATACTCCGTTAGATGCCCTGGTTCCATAAATAGCAGCAGCTGATGCATCTTTAAGTACTGAAAATGACTCTACGTCATTAGGATCAATAGCATCAAAATTATCAACAATAATACCATCGACTACCAGCAATGGCTGCGTATTGCTTCCAAAAGTTGAGATGCCCCTGAGCCTGATATTGAATCCTGCGTTAGGGTCTCCACCTGGTTTTGCAATACTGAGACCTGCTACTTTTCCCTGAAGCAACTGGGTAGCATTATTGATATTTCCCTTGTTGAAATCTTCAGCATTTACGTTGGTAACAGCACTGGTGACTTCTTTGGTTTTCATTGTTCCATAGCCAACAACAACAACTTCATCAATCATAACTCCTGTAGTAAGTGCAAAATTTACTGTATTACCGGAAATATCGGCTATCATTTTGTTATATCCGACATATGTAACCTGAAGTTGTTTTGCATCAGAAGGAACATCAAGACTGAAATTGCCATCCAGATCAGTGATGGTTCCTATTGTTTCATTTCCCACTACCACAACGGTAGCTCCAATCAGGGGTTCTTTAGTTTCAGCTTCAGTTACAGTTCCCTTTATAAGTCGCTGTGCATCAATGGATGCTAATGAAACTGACACCATAAAAACGATAAATAAAAAGCTTTTCATTTTCATAATGTAAATATTCAATTAGGTTATTTAAAAAATTTTAAACTTTTTTTTTGTAAAATTAGTTATTTTATAAAAATTTTAAAGTATTTTTATTTTTTTTTAATTTTGTAAAAAAGATTTAAACTATTATTTCAATTAACTAATTAAATCAATTCTGTATGAAAACAAATTTTCTAAAATTCTTACTAATGGCTGGTTTGTCACTGGTTCTAACCTGGCAAACCAATGCACAATGTAAAAAAGTAGGTTTGATAGGGGAATTCACAGGTTGGTCAGCTGACCATGAGATGACAAGAGACCTTGACAATCCTGATGTTTTTACAACAATAGTAAATCTGAAAGATGATTCAAATGCTGATGGCATAATTGAAGTTAAATTCAGGGTTTTGGGCGACTGGGGTACAAACTGGGGAGCAGCTGCTTTCCCGACAGGTACCGGAGTTGCCAATGGAGCTAACATTCCTGCGCCAATTGGAAATTACAAAGTAACTTTTAATTGCACAACAGGCGAATACAAGTTTGAACCAACATGCGGAGAGATCAGTATGATTGGTGAATTCATTGGTTGGGCAGGAGATCATGCAATGACCAGGGATGCCGCTAACCCGAATCTGTGGACTACAATGATCACTTTCAACAAAAGCAGTAACCAATATGGCGATAGTACAATCATTGAAGTGAAATTCCGCCAGGATGCTGACTGGAAAGTTAACTGGGGAGGTACAACTTTCCCGGCAGGTACAGGTACTCAGGACGGAGCAAATATACTGGTTCCTCTTGGAACTTACAAGGTTACATTTAATTGTGCAACCGGTGAATACACATTTGCTCAGACCTGTGGTGAAATATCTCTGATAGGAGAATTTATCGGATGGGCAGGAGACCATGCTATGACCAGAAGTTCAACAGATCCAAATGAGTGGTCAACAATGATAACATTTGATGCCACATCTAACCAGTATGGTGACCCAAATATCATTGAAATGAAATTCCGTCAGGATGCTGACTGGAAAGTTAACTGGGGAGGAACCGGATTCCCAACCGGAACAGGAACTCAGGACGGACCAAACATACAGGTTCCTCTTGGAACATACAAAGTTACTTTCAACTGTTCAACAGGTGCTTATACTTTCACAGCTACTTGTGGCGAAGTGAGTATGATCGGTGCATTCAACGGATGGAACGGTGATGTTGAAATGAACAGAAGCGAAACTGATCCTAATGCCTGGACACTTTACAGATCATGGAATCTTGATTCTCAGGTAAAATTCCGTCAGAATAAGGATTGGTCAGTTAACTGGGGCAACAGCGGATGGCCTTCAGGCGTAGCAACCAGCAATGGACCAAATATTCCTTTGGTAGCAGGCAAATATGATGTTACTTTCAACTGTTCAACAGGTGCATATAACTTTGCTGTAAATAATGACTATTGTGGAGAAATTGGCTTGGTAGGAGATTTTAATGAATGGGGACTTGAGAATGGTGAAGGGTTTTATACCGATGCCTTAATGAAGAGAGATCCTCTTCATCCAAATAACTACACACTTACATATACATTCACAGCTGAAACCAAACTCCTTTTCAGAGAGGATGGAGATGCCGGATTCACAAATGTATGGGGTGGAACATTCCCAAGCGGAACAGGAGAGAAAGATGCTTCTAAATTTATTATTGTACCTGGTGGAACATTTAATATTACTTTCAATTGTCTGTCAGGAGATTTCAGTTTTGAAAGGTTAGGAAGTTCACTTTATGCTCCAAAAGTTTTTGCTATAAATGCTGATGGAAAACTAGATGAGAAAGACTGGAAAGTAACTGAACCGGTATCAAAACTGGTAGAAGGTACAGCTGGAGATGATCCAAATACTGTATTCCTGGGAGCAGCATATAATGATAATAATTTCTATGTAGCACTTAGTGCAAAAGATAAGGTTTTGGGAGCAGGAGATAAGGTTGAAATAGCTCTTGATGGTGATAAATCAGGGGGTGATTATGATGCTTATGATATTCATTTTGAAATATCTATTACAGGTGTAAAAGTTTTGCATGGCCCTGCCGGTTATACTCCAAAAGGAAAACTTGGTCTTACAAGTGATGGAGTTTCAGTAGAAGCTGAAATAAGTTGGTCAGCACTTGGAGTTACTCCTGCTGTAGGAGGCCAAGTAGGGCTTGAAATTGTAAACGTCGATGTTGATGGAACAAATTCAGCTACATATGTATGGAATGGTGATGGAAAATCCGGACCTTCATCTTTTGGAGCCGTTAATTTAGGTACACTTTCATGCGGAACAATCAGCATGTATAATGACCAGATAGGGGACTTTACTCTCAGACCTACTTCAAATGAAGATAAGACAAATACAAACACATACGTGGGAACATATGAGTTTGAATCAAACATGAATGTTAATTTCAGAAAAGATTATTCTTCTGCGGTTACATGGGGTAATAATGCATTCCCTGGTGGAACAGCTACTATAGGTGGAGCTGCAATTCCAGCAACCAAAGGTAGATACAGGGTAAGTTTTGGTTGTCTTGACGGAGTTTATAGCTTTACTGCAGCACCAACCGGTACAGGAGTAGCATACTCTCAATTCGCAGCTACATCGCCTGTTATTGATGGTAACTTAACAGAATACAAACTAGATTATACAATGGCTGCCGGAGTTGTAGCAGGAGCAGGCCCAGTCAATAATGAAGTCAAATGGGGATCATCATGGGATAAAGACTTTGTATATTTTGGTGCTCAGGTAAAAGATTCCAAAGTAGAAGGAGCTGGTAATCCTTGGGATAATGATGCTATTGAATTCTACTTTGATGGCAATAATGACAAAGATGGAACTTATGATGCTGATTACGATACACAGATCATTTTAGATTTCAAAAATGGAGATGTTGTTTGGGTAAAAGCTGATGGTGTTAAAGTTAAAGTAGCTGATGAGACCGGAAAATCTTATGGAAAATGGCTGGCTACCGGAACAGGATATAATGTTGAGCTGAAACTCCCATGGGCTGATTTCGGATTTGCACCTGCCAGAAATAAGACAATGGGATTCTCCATTGGAAATAATGACAGTGATAAAGGTGTGGGAAGAGATTATCAGACAGCTTGGTTTGGTACAGGAAACAACTGGAATGACACAAAAGTATTAGGTGATCTGCAATTGGCAGGTGGCCCATTATTTAGTGACACAGATGAACTGTATTATAATGATGCTGTTGTTGTATATCCAAATCCTGCGAAAGCTGCTAATGGCTTTGCGATAATTACTGATGCTAAAGTTTTCTCAGGTAAAACTGTTATCAGCGTTTACAATATGTTTGGACAGTTGGTAGTAAGGGAAAATGCAAATGCAGATGCTGGTGAAGTTTTGATCAATTCAGGAAACTTTACTTCCGGCTCTTATTTTGTACATCTGATCAATGCTGAAGGCAAACAGGCTGTTAAACAAATTATTATTGAATAATGAGCTGCTTTTAAGGCTGATCAAAGTAAAATAGTCATAGAATGGGCACTGAGTTTTCAGTGCCCATTTTTTTTGGCAACTTTTGTTATCATCACATTAGGTGAATGATTAGAAATATGACTCTTTGGAATTTGGGTTGTCTCGTCCTAAAAAAAGTTAACTGGAAATTATTAAAAATAATGCAGAATAAAACCATCCACCATGTTTTTGGAGAAGGGTGAGTGAGGTTGTAAAACTAATAATTTCACTACATAATTTTAACATTCAATTAGTTTTGAAGTCTTATTATTGCCGACAACACCAATAACGAATAAATAGTTCATGTTTTTTATAAAGTTGAATGTAAAAGCCCCTCTCCTTTAAGACAATTTTTATATTTTGGTATAAAATTATAAAGGAAATGGATTTAGGGTAAGGTTTAATTCATAATAGATGGCATAACTTACAAAATAATTTTCCTGTAAAACACTCCATCATCAGTACTTATTCTTAAAAAATATATGCCTCTTTCTTTTATACCAGTCAAATCAAAATTGTAGATTTCACTGTCGGAAAATGGTAAACTATAGTATAATTCTTTGATTTTGCAAAAAGCGGAATTAAATAATTCAATTTTAGTTATTTTATTTCTTGAGGTCTGAATTGATATTTTACCACCAGTAACAGGATTAGGATATACATTAATAGAAGTATAGAATAATTCATTAACAAAAACCAGTGAATCTAATCCATCACAATTCTCGTCAATTCCATTGCCAGGTAACTCCTGAGCCGAAGGATTAATCATAGGATCGCTATCATTGCAATCATCCTTTCCAATATATCCGTCTCCGTCATTATCTATAACAGGAATATTCAAATAGGTATATTCAATATCATCAAAATACAGGAAAAAAGTTCCACACTCACCATCGATAATGGGGTAATAATCAATTTCAATTGACTTTATATTTTTCCAATTGAGTCTGATATAAGAAAAATGGCAATAATTATCGAGTTCTTTTTCATCAACATAATATTGATAAATCCGCGAATCATATTCATTGTAGCCATTGAATAACAAATAATGATACCTATCAATTTCCGGAAGAATCCAAATACCTTGTACATCTATTAATGATGATGCAGATAATTTGACATTGTCATCCCAAAACATCATCACACTACCCTCCCCGGTATGTGAACGATAATCTGTGATATGCATTTCATTTTCAAATTTCCACTGGTAGCCATCCTCTTTGAAAGAATCAAAAAAGCCTATACTTTCGAAATTTATAATATCTTTAGTTTTTGGAAAATCGTACATGATTTTACCCGTCATGGCAATATTATTTGACAATTTACCATCTTGCATATCTATCAGTGAAAAAATATAAAACTCCTTGAATTCGATTTCTGAATAAAATACGCATGTTTTGAAAACATCAGAGTATTCAGAATTTAAGAGATCAAAATTTGAATACCTCAAAAATTGATCAGAACTGTCAAAAATACTGTCATTTGACAAGTAGCTTTTTATTTTTATTCCAGCAACATCGTCGTTTCCAAAATTGCTAAAAGAAATGTTGATTTCTAATACTTCATTAAAATAAATAGTATCATTTTGAAGTTCAAGGGTTTGAATAACTAGATCTGCAGTTGTTTCATGAATCATAACCTGACCTCTCCATACATTATTTGTTTCATTAGCTTCATCGATGTTTGCTTCTGTATCAAGTTTAAAAAAAAGATATTTATATGTTGAATCAGCTATGACTCCTTGGTTTTCATTTATATAAAACTCTTCTAACATGATTAATTCATTTGATTTTAAAGTCACAGATTTACTACTACCATATAAAAGATCATTTTTATCAAGGATACTATCTTTTGAAAAAAATATCTTATTATAAAATGTTTCTGATATATTTATACTACCATTATTCTTAATGATGCATTTAAATTTAAGTTTCTGATATCGAATTAGTTGGGATTGGTAATCCACATTTTCAACAATTAAATCCGGCAAAGCCTGAGAATAATTATATCCAATAAATAACAAAACAAAACAAATTTAGAAGTATTAAATTTCTCATAACTGTTATTTTTATACAAAATAACGATATAAAGTTGAACATTGCTCCTTCTTATCTTAAAATTTTATTATGAAAGGTCAGGAGACCTTCATCAGGGGTGACATTTTACTCCGCTGCAAATGTCTTCCCGATTCTCGGGACAGGCTCAGACCTCTTACTGCTAAGACTAACAGAATATAAAAATGTGCAAAAAAAGGAGCTTTTTTAAAGCTCCCTTTTTAAGATTTTTAATCAATATCCTGTATTCTGCTTTAATTTAGGATTATTTCCAAGATCTGAAGATGGTATTGGGTATATGTTTCTGTTTGAACTCACCTTTTTACCTTCCTTAATGCCTCCTTTCCATTGCCACAGGTAATCACCATCTGTGAATTGGCCGAATCTTACAAGGTCCGTTCTCCTGTGACATTCCCAAAGCAATTCACGTGCTCTTTCATCAAGAATCTCATTAAGGATAAGTTTAGCTTCAGTTAAATTAGCCAGGTTGCTGTGATATGCCCGTGATCTTACTTTATTGAAATACTCCAATGCTTCAGCTTTTGTCCCTCCAGCGGCACCTCTGAGAATTGCCTCACTTGCCATCAGGTACACATCAGCTAATCTGAATAATGGAAAATCTGTATCCGGAAAATCAGTATCAGAACCTCTTTGACCATCTGAGGTCACATTTTTAAATTTATTTATTGCATATCCATCAGTAAATAATCCAATGTCATCAATGTCAATCTTTTGTCCTTTGGTATAAATTGTAGCTCTTCTGTCATAGGATGTGGAAGCAATTTTATATATGAATTCCTCTTTCCTGAGATCAAGAAATATTTCAGCAGGTGTCTCAATATTGATTTTTACATTGGCACCACCATGTACTAAAATTCCATTGGTGGCATTATCACCTAAAGTAATTGATTCATTCCCACTCACTTTAAATACTAGGTCTCCGGGCTTCAATTCTACATTTGCTTTAAGCATTTCAAGTTTGGGATCCCATTGGAAATTAGTCTGCTGTTTTATAGCTGTTCCGGCAGCTATCCAGTTTCTCTTTTCAATTTTATATGTTTTGTCATTGTTATTGAACTCTATATAGTAAAAGCCGGCAGTTCCGACAACTAGATTAGCACCACCTGTTTCAAGTTTTCCATCACCGTTATTATCACCATACCAGAAAGTTAGTGCAGGATTGGGGCATATTTTAAATGAAACATTGTCAGTAGAAAAATACTGATAACCCTGATATATCTTATCACCATTGGCATCGGTGAGTGCATGTAGAGTATTGATCTTGTTGTCCTGATATGATCCCGGAATATAGACCTGCGGGTGATTTTTCCTGGTTGCAAAATCCAGAATATTTCCTCCTATCTCAGAAAACTTATCAACAAGTTGCTTCGTTGTTCTGGTACCTCCCCATCCACTTGCAACTCCTGATTCAGAAGGGATCATTGAACCTCCGATGCCTGCCCTTATGATAAAAGTAGTTCCTCCCCAGGTTCTGGTATGTACTCCATCAAAAGCTATGGGAAAGATAATTTCATTAGATTTATGATTATCAGCAAGAAAAAGATGTCTGAATTCAGGCTCCAGAGTATAACCTGCATTGAATATCTTTTTGCTGTAAGCAAGACATTCTGTATATTTAGGAGTTCCTATGTATACCTGGGCATTCAGATATAATTTTGCCAAAAGAGTCCATACCGCTCCCTGATCTGCTCTTGCATACTGATTTGTTCTTGCCGGTGCTATTCTATTTTCAATATCTTTAAGTTCTGACTCGATAAAACTGAAAACTGTTGCAGCGCTTCCCTGTTCAGGGAAAAATGAACCTATAGGATCCTTTTCTGTCACATATGGCACATTTCTGAAAAGATCAAGAGCATGCCAGTAGCTCAATGCTCTCAAAAAACGTGCTTCTGCCCTGTATTCTGCAATATCTTTTCTCAGGTTTGCATCGACTCCTCTTTCGTCAAGTTTTTCATCCGTTGTCTGTCGTAAAAATTCATTGCACATTGAGATCTGATAATAAATCCTGCTGTAAAATGCGAAGATAAATCCATCGTCAGCACTCCATGTCTGTGAATGAAAATCCTTGATAGTCTGATCATTCCATCCGATCAATGCTTCATCAGTTGGTAATTCCTGATGATACCACAGACCTCTGAGATATTGTCCGAATCCTTCATCAATTCCCGCGATATCAGGTTGACCTGCAGCCCCCTGCTGACCTGAGAGTGCTAAACCGGCATACAATTTTGCCAAAACCTGTTTGTATGCCTCCGGATTATCATAAACTGTAGCTGCTGTTGTTATATCTTCATCCAGAGGTATTGTATCCAGATCTTTGAAACACCCTGATCCCATCAGAATAACAATCAGCAAAATATTAAGTAGAACTTTATTTGTATTCATAACCATTATTTTTCAATTTTAAAAATTAACATTCAGACCAAATACGAATGTCCTTGCCCTGGGATAAAAATTATTTTCAATGCCACTGCCAATTTCAGGATCCAAACCTACATAATCAGTAAACACAAATGGATTCTGCGCGGTAGTATAAATTTTCAAAGACTTACCTTTAAGAATATTGAAATTGTAGCTTAAAGTTATATGATCTATCTTCAAAAATGAGGCTTTCTGTACAAAATGATCACTGTATGTAAGATTTGATTGAATTTTAGCTCCAAGATCAAGTGCTGACTGTGTGATGTTTCCCAGATAATTCGTTGAATGATAAATGTATTCAACTGTACCTGCACTCGTCTGAACATTGTTGTAAACGTAATTACCTAAATTGGAGCGACCGGCAAATGAAAGTTCAAAATCATAAAACCTTACACTGCTTGTAAAACCAATAGTATAATCGGGTGCAGGTTTTTTAAATCTGTATTTATCACTCGAATTGATCAGACCATCTCCATTTCTGTCAACAAATTCACCTTCCAGAAATTTCCCTTCAGCGTCATATTTTTGCTCGTAAACAAAAAATGAATACGGTGTATATCCGATACTGTGAATCTGAATATTACTGCCAACACCTCCTGAAATTCCTCCGACTGCTACTCCCTGATATGTACTGTCTGTTCCGGCAAGTAGTCTTGTTATCTCCGAATTGTTGTAGGATCCATTGATACCAAAATCCCAGGTAAAATTTTTAGAACCAATGTTTATCAAATTCAAACTCAGTTCTGCACCTTTGGTTTCCATATTTCCAACATTAGTGGTAATAAAGTTAGTTAGATTTGTTCCGGCTGGTACAGGAATATAATTCAAAAGATCCTTGGTATTTTTCTGGTAAACATCAAGGGAGGCTGTAAGTTTATCCCTGATAATACTCAGGTCTGCCCCAAAATTAAATGTTGTCGTCTCCTCCCACTTGATGTTGATATCATATCCGTTGGGTCTTAACGTATTTATAAACTCATTACCGAACTGATATTGTGCATTATCAAATCCTAATTGATAATTAGCGAGATAAGCATAATAATCACCGATATCCTGTTGACCAGTAACACCCCAGCCCAATCTTACTTTCAGATTATTGAGATATTGGTTTTTATTGTCAATTGCTTTTACTGCCAGTGCTGCCGAAGGGAATAAACCCCATCTGTTTTCTGGTGCGAATCTTGATGTACCATCGCGTCGTAAAGTGAAAGTTAACAGGTATTTATCATTGATTGAATAATTCAGCCTGCCAAATAATGACAAGAGGTATAATTCTACTGGATCCTTGAAAGTATCAGTTTTTTCAGGGGTTCCTTCAACATTTGAATTAACTGAAAATGGATGAATAGCAAAATGCTGCCATGAGTAACCACCCATAATATCCAGACCATGAATTCCAAAATCCTTTTTGTAATTGAGATAGAATTCAAGAACAGAGTTTTGTTTTTTCTGTTCATAGGAATTATTTGTTCCTCCTCCATATATCTCTTCAAATGCAAAAGCTGCGTTTGCAGGTATTTTAACAGTTCCCTGTCCAAGTGAATGGTCATAACCCAGACTTAGATTAGCCCTTAGATCTGGTAAGAACTTAAACCGGTAATCAAATGTTGCATTTGTAATATATCTCAATACATCAGATTTATCCTCCCTTTGTTCAAGCAATGCCAGGGGATTTCTGGGTGCGAGAGGGTTTGGAAAAATATTGCTGTTGTTCTTCCAGTAATAGTAACCCCCAAATGTGGTATCTTCTGCATCGTAAGGGTCCTGAGTTGGGTCAAAGCTTATTGCATTGCCAATTGCACCTTGATCTGCAAATTTATTTACTTCTTTCATTCCCTTGAGGTATATACCAACCTGAAGCCTGTTATTGAAAAACTGGGGGTTGAGGTTGATACCTCCAAGATACCTTGTAAATCTGTCTGTTTTAAGCAAACCATTTTTATCAGTGAATCCAAGGGAAACACGGTATGGAAATTTATTTACTGCTCCCGAAAAACTCAGATTATGATCATGTCCTGTTGCTTTCTGATATATCAGTTCCTGCCAGTCTGTATCAGCATCACCTATAAGTGTCAGGGCAATGTGATCCTCACCCTTCACACTTTTCAGAGTCTCTATATATTTATCCCTGCCGAGTACTTCGATTTTCTTATAAATGGAACCAATTGAATAATTACCACCATACTGAACGCTGAACTTATCACCTATTTTCCCTTTTTTTGTAGTAATCAGTATAACACCGGCTGATGCCCTGTTACCGTAAATAGCTGAAGATGAAGCATCTTTCAGAACTGTCATGGACTCAATATCATTGGGATTGATAGTATTGAGTATATTCCTTCCTCCAGAAATACCTGAATTATCTACTGGTACACCATCTATTACTATCAGAGGATCATTTGATGCTTTTAATGATGATTCACCTCTTATCCTGATCTTTGCACCTGCACCTGGACCACTACCTGTAGTGATCGTCACCCCGGGCATTTTACCGGCTATCAGTTCCTGTGCCCCTGTAATAGCACCACGGTTAAATTTTTCAGAGCTCACAGATTGAAGTGTACCAGTCACATCTTCTCTCTTGACTGTTCCATATCCAATGACTACAACATCTTCGAGCACTTTTCCCTGTATCATAACAACATCAATCATATTTCTGTTGTCTACTCTGATCTCCTGGGTCTGATATCCCACATAACTAAAAACTAGAATGCTCTTTGCATCCGGTACAGAAATAGTATAATTGCCGTCAAGGTCTGTGACAGTACCTGTCTGGCTATCCTTGATGACAACATAAACTCCGAGTAAAGGTTCTTTTGAGTCAGAATCCTTTACATTTCCGCTTATTTTTATCTGCCCGAAAAAAGCAAGCGGCATCACAATCAACAATAACAAATGAAGTATTTTCTTCATAACTGCATAAGTTTTATTTAATAATTAAAAAAAAGATATTATAAAAATAATTATTTGCCAATAAAGTATTTATTTTGCAGCAAAACTAATTATTAATAAAGAAAAAAGCAAGTTTACATTTAAATTTTAAAAAATGAGTATTATGAAAAAACTATTACTTTTATTGTTTACTGTACTAATTGCAAGTGCAGGATTTTCACAAACCAAAATCAGCATAGTTGGTTCCGGAGTTACAGGTGATGATACCGGATGGGGAACTGATGTTGATATGACTCAAAGCACTACAGATACAGCTGTGTGGACAGTAAATGTCACATTATTTAAAGGCAAAGTTAAATTCAGAAAGAATCACGACTGGACTGTCAATTGGGGGTCTGTTGATTTTCCACAAGGTACTGGTGTTCAGAATGGTCCTGACATACCAATATATGCAGGAAAATATTATATAGTTTTCAACACAGTGACTGGAAATTATAATTTTCAGGTTGAATCTCCAATAGGACTTATCGGAAGTGCAACCCCTGACGGATGGAATTCAGATGTCAATATGTATAAAGACACTTCAGCCCATGGTTATTTTTTGCTTGCAGTTCTTAAAGTTGGGGAGGCTAAATTCAGAAAAAATGATGCATGGACAAGGAACTGGGGATCAAATACTTTTCCTTCTGGAACAGGGGTTCAAAATGGTCCAAACATTCCGATAGCTAAAGCAGGCAAATATTTCATTACTTTTGATACACTTTCCGGTGCATATAATTTCACTGAAAAGGTAGATTTTGAATTTATCGGACTGATCGGTGATGCAACCCCGGGAGGATGGAGTGTCGATACTGATCTTTCAAAAGATGCAGCTAATCCTGATCTTTGGAAAGCTGATGTTCAGCTGACAAATGGCTCAGTAAAATTCAGAGCCAACCATGCTTGGGATGTCAACTGGGGTGGAACAACTTTCCCAGAAGGAACAGGTGTACCAGGTGGTGATAATATAACTGTTACTGAAGGAAAATACAGGGTTTCATTCAATACAAACACACTTGCATATAAGTTCCAGAAACTGGAAAACTATACCAAGATCAGCTTAATTGGTAATGCAGTTCCGGGTGGGGAGAACTGGGATAAGGATCTTGATCTTACGCAATCTACAGAGGATGAAATTATTTGGAAAGGCACATATGAATTACTGAAAGGTGAAGCAAAATTCAGGGCAAATCACGATTGGGCTATTAACTGGGGAGCAGCAGAGTTTCCAACCGGAAAAGGAGTACAGGATGGAGCTAACATACCTATTGAAGCCGGAAGATATAAGATCACCTTCAATTCATTGACTGGAGATTATAATTTTGAAGCATTTGTGGTTTATGACAAAATTGGAATTATTGGAAAAAATGGTCCTACAGGTAACTGGAGTGATGATACTTTTATGACCATTTCTCCGTCGAATGACCAGGTTTGGACAATAAAAGGAGCCAAACTTACTACTGCGGACACAACTCAAAGCGATAATGGCATTAAATTCAGGGCTAACGCAGCTTGGACTGTCAACTGGGGAGCAAGAGCATTCCCTACAGGCACAGGAACACAGGATGGACCAAATATCTGGTGCAAGGAAGGAACTTATGATGTTGTATTTAATACTCTGACAGGAGAATATGTATTTACAGCTTCATCAGCAACTCATGATATTCTGGATCCTTCAGTGATCAATGTATATCCGAACCCTACAGCGCAGGAATTGAATATCGATCTTTCAGCTATGAATATCAATGAAAATGTAAGCGTAAAAGTATTTGATATGTCTGGCAAAATGATGATTTCTGGTGATTATGATTCAAATAACAGCATCAGACTGGATGTTTCAGGACTGAATGCAGGGACCTATTTTATAAATGTAGTTTCAGATAAATTCATAGTTGGAAAACAATTCAGCATAATGAAATAATAAGTAATACCAATTTTTACAAATAAGGTTGCCGAAATCGGCAACCTTATTTTTTACCTTTAATTCATTTCATCACAAATTCCAATAAAAGACAACATTATGAATAAAAAAATCTTAATTATCACAGCTTTACTTGGTGGAATGGCAGTTGCTCTTGGTGCATTTGGAGCTCATGGTTTAAAAGATATACTTGGAGATCAGATTAAAAACTGGGAAACGGCAGTAAAATATCAGATGTTTCATGTACTGGCAATTTTTATCGTTCAAAATTTGTCAATAATATCATATAAATATAAAAATGCAGTAGGTATATTGTTCTTAGCAGGTATTTTGTTTTTTTCAGGCTCACTTTATACAATTTCTACTGGTTTGATTGCTGCAAAATACATATGGTTTGTTACTCCTTTTGGAGGTTTGAGTTTTATAGCAGGATGGGTTGTTCTGACTGCGGGATTAATTAGAAAATGAGTCAGCCTTTCAGGTTTGTTGGTTCCTGACTTTGTTGGTGTCAGCCGAAGCTTTTTTAAAAGGGGTACATTTGAATAATTTTATATGGTCTTGCCTCTTACACTTAAGAGAGTCCATCAAAAAATGAACACCCTTTAAGGTTGGGGCAATTGATTTTCAGTATGACATGCTCTTTTTTTAACAGCCTCCATTGTATCTTGATCTGTCGTCGGTGAAAAACACCAACAACGGGTTATATTTCAGTATTAAAAAAAATCATTTAACTTCAAATATGCGTATACTGTATTTACCGAGAGTTAACTCACTGAAATTCATTAATTCTTTATCATTTACTATATCCCGGAGAGTTGCAGCTCCATTCAAAAATTCATTGTATCTCTGTGTTCCGATTTTCTTTTCAGACTTATTAGTATTCAGAATAACCATTATTTTTTTCTCCTGATCATATCTAAAGAATACATAAACACCTTCTTCCGGGATAAATTGAGTGAGTTTTCCTGTTTGAAGTGCCTTACACGACATTCTGTAATTGGCCAATTTTTTTATGTAATTGAAAATATCATTTTCATTTCTTGTTCGTCCTGAATCTACGAATTGATTAATTTTATCTTCTTTCCAGCCTCCTGAAATATCCTGTCTTACATTTCCGTCTGGCTGAGCATTTCCGGTAAACAATAACTCTGTTCCATAGTACAAAACAGGCAATCCCCTTAATGTCATGAGCAATCCAATTGCAGATTTCAACTTGTCAATATTTTCTCCTAATGTTGTAAAAATCCTTGCTTTATCGTGATTATCAAGAAAAATGACATTATTATCTGAATTTTTGTATAAAAAATCCTGACTAAGGGTATAGTATAATCTTGATAAACCACTTGTCCAGTCTGTTTCCTTGTTTAATGCATCTTCAATAGCAAAATTGAGCTGAAAGTCGAGGGTTGAAGGCAAATTGGGCCTCAAGTTTTCTCCATCTTCAATAATTCCTGTAAAATAGGCTTGTTCACTCACATTTTGTGCCCATGCCTCTCCGAATAACCTAAGTTGAGGATATTCAGCTTTTAAAGCATTGACCCAATTGTAAAGAAAGTCCTGATCAGAAAAAAACCATGTATCAATCCTGTAATCGTCAATACCAGCATATTCAAGCCACCAGATATTATTCTGAATCAGATAAGTTGCCAGCAGTTCATTGTCCTGATTGAGATCAGGCATAGAATAATCGAACCAACCCTCTTTAAGTTGTTTCAAATCATATTCCGATCTGTGAGGATCATGTACAACGGCAGCTTTGAAATTTGATCGCGTAAATTCTTGCCACTGGTGCAACCAATCAGCATCAGGGATATCGCGCATAATCCAGTTTTCATGCCCCAGGTGATTTAAGACCACATCTTTCACGACTTTAATTCTTTTTTGATGACAGATTTCCACAAATTCTTTGTACATTTCATTTGTCCCAAATCTTTTATCAATTTTATAAAGATCAGTAATTGCATATCCGTGGTAGGAAGCATATGGCTGATCGTTTTCTAATACTGGAGTTAGCCATATAGTACTTGCACCTAAATCCTTAATATAATCCAAATGATTTATTATTCCCTGAAGGTCACCACCATGCCTGAAATACATCTTATTTCGGTTTATTCCCCTTTGTCTCATATCAGAATAGCTGTCATTGGAGTAATCACCATTGGCAAACCTGTCGGGCATGATGTGATAAATGAAGTCGGAATTATCGACACCCCTTTTTTCACCATAAAAACTTTCTCGTGGCTTCAATTCATAATGGTATACTTTTTTAAAATTTTCTTTTTCTAAAACTACATCGAAAATACCCGTTATTGCAACATCAGTGATCCTGACATCTATGAACAGATAATTCGGATTTGGCACTCTTTTTACCTCTGCCAATTCTATCCCTTCTGCATTTTCCAGGCTTACATCATAGTCAGAAATGTTAGAATCATATACTAGTATCTGCAATTCCTGATTCTTCATTCCGGTCCACCAGAACGGAGGTTCAACCCTTGGCACAATATTTTTTGTCAAACCGGTATCAGAGTAAAAATGGTATTTTGCCACTTCCATTCCTAATGGCAAATATTGTTTTGGATCATCATTGTAAATGCTGTCAGATTGAGCTGAAAGAAATGAAGGAATAAATAACAAAACAAATAGTATTTTTTTCATTTTTTTTCAATTTAATTTTATCTGCAATAATAACAAGTTATGAAGAAAAATCAATAATTCAAATATTTTCTTTTTACCTCATCATAAATCTCAATCAGTGAATTTGATCTTCCATCCGGCTCAAAAATGTATTCCCATGTATTTAATGGTTCCCATATAAAAGAACCTTTCCCTTTATTTCGGGGTAGGTTAAAGATAATATCGTTCACTTCCATTTTTTTTGAAGAATATTCTACAACAATCAAGTCTTTATCATATCTTTTCAGCATATTATGAAGATTGTGCTTCAGATCATCTAATGTACCATGCCACTGAGGGTAATAAGACTGCCCTATCACATCAAATTCCACTCCGCGTTTCAGCATATTGTCTATAAAAAATACTGTCTCGTCATTTTGACCTCCAAGAGCGATGTGTAGCATAATAATTATTGAAGGATCAATGCTCAATACTGCATCATGCCCTGATTTAAACAATTGAGCCAGCCGATCCAGATTATTCACGTGGCCTTCAGGCCACAGCATACCGTGATTTATTTCATTGCCTATCTGAACCATGTCTGGAGTTGTACCCTGTTGTTTTAATGCCCTTATTACATTTGCTGTATAGTTGTAAACCGAATCTCTTAAAGCTTCGAAACTGATATTTTGCCAGGCAGCAGGCTTATATTGCTTTCCTGGATCAGCCCAGTAATCGCTGTAATGAAAATCCAGAAGAAGTTTCATACCTGCTTTTTTGACTCTTTTAGCCATAGCCAGTGTATTATTCAGGTCGCAAAAACCTTTTTCTGGTGAATAGCCTTTTTCTCCTGCCGGATCATTGAAAATACGAAGCCTGACATAATTAAATCCATGATCTTTTAGAATTTCTATCGCATCCTTATAAATTCCTTTATCTGAAAATTTTATTCCTTTATCCTCAAGTTCAGGGAGAAATGAGATATCTGCTCCAATGATATTTCCTGTTTCAGGAGTTTTCCTTTTTGATGGCTTTTTCTCATAATCAGAAAATGATGATTGCTGAAGCGGAATTGAGAATATTTCAGCAGAATTGTCCCACAGCCCATCGCTTTTGACCTCTACTATAATTGTTCCCGGTGTTTTACCTGCCTGAAGTATTAACTGGCATTTACCATTAAAAAGCCTTCTCTGCCATTGTCCGTCTTGACATTTATCAGGTTCATGGCTGCTCGGGTCTCCATTACCAACCCCGATTATCCTTGCATCTCCTTTCACTGAAAAATAAATTAAATTGTCTGCATCCGGAACTTCACGGTTACGGTTGTCAACAGCAGTGATATTAATTATTGTTGCATCTTTACCATCAGCTATCATTGTTGTTTTATATGCTGTAACTAATGTTCCTGCTGCTATCCCTGAAGTTTCCCTTACTGTGGAATAAGTTCTATCTTTTTTATAAGCTATTGCTTTAAGTTCACCTGATTCATAGTTTACAGTCCATTGAAGATGTTTGTATCGTGGCATTTCTTTTAAACCGAGACTTTTGCTATTCAGAAATAGCTCTACCTTATCTGCATTGCTATACACCCGAACATCAATAGGCAGTCCTTCTTTTCCTTTCCAATTCCAGTGGGGTAAAATATGAAGTACATCCTTATCGCTCCACCAACTCTGATAATAATAATAAAGGTTCTTAGGAAAACCACACATATCCATAACACCAAAATGCGAATTTATATTAGGCCACTGAAAAGGAGTAGGTTCACCCCGGTAGTCAAAACCAGTCCAGATATATCCTCCGAGCCAGTAATCATTTTCTGATGCCAGTGGCAACCATTTTTCTGCAAGACTTGCCCACCAGGGTGCTGTAACATCTTTATCAGGTAGATAGCATTTGACAGTATCTTTTTCATAAATACCACGAGTGGTCACTGTACTTCCCATCTCAGTTCCGATAATAGGTTGGTGAGGTTTTGCCTTGTGGTATGATTCAACTGCATCCTCTCTGTAGTTAAATCCCCTGACGGGAATGATTTCACTTATTCCCGCAAAAATATTGGGCATATTTCCCCTCTGAGGCAAATCGGCTCCATATGTACAAATTCTCGTAGGATCCATTATCTTTTGTACAGCAATCATTGTTTCAGCAATTTTCTTTCCTTTGCTGTTTGCCTGTACCCAGCCTTCTTCATTGCCAATGGACCAGATAAAAACGGAAGTCCTGCTGCGGTCTCTTTTTAACATCCTTTTAAACTGATCAATATATTCACTCCCGCTGTTCAACAAACGGGTTTCATCCATGACAAGCATACCAAGGCTATCACAGGCATCAAGCAGTTCAGGAGTTGGTGGATGATGTGATGTTCTGATTGTATTGCACCCCATATCTTTCAGTAAACGTATCCTGTAATATTGAAGATAATCTGGTAATGCTGAGCCTACTCCTGCATGATCCTGATGATTGTTTGTACCTTTGAGTTTTATGTGTTTGCCGTTGAGAAATACTCCATTTGGTTTTATTTCAATTGACCTGATCCCAAACCTTGTCTGAACCTTTCCGGCCAGTTCCCCATTGTTATAAATGCTTACTATAACATTATAAAGATATGGGTTTTCTATGTCCCATAAGACAGGATTTTTTATTAATATATCTTGTTTTAATACATTGGATTTCAAACCATTGATATTAGTTGTAACTGCTTTTGATTTACCTGCAAGTTTTCCGTTTCGGTCATATATCTCTGTGACAACTTTCACCTCATTGTCTTTACTGTTCAGATTCTCAATCTCAATTTCAGCTGAAACAACTGCCTTGCCTTTATTTTGAGAAGAATACAAAAAAATTCCATCATCAGCAATCCTGACATCATTGCTTTTCAGTAGCCATACATGACGATATATTCCAGCTCCTTCATAAAACCAGCCTTCATATTGAGTTGCATCAACTCGTACAACGATCACATTTTCCTTATCAAAATTGACAAAATCTGTAATATCATAAGTCACACCCATATAGCCACTCTTATTATTTCCGAGATAAAAACCATTTATCCAGAAATCAGCATCCCTGAATACACCATCAAATTTCAACTGGAAATGTTGTAATGAGTCAGCAGTATCTATAGAAAAATATTTTCTATACCAACCAATACTTGTCTCAGGGAATAAACCACCAACCGGTTTATATCCGTGCGACATCACATCAAAATTATCGGAGTAAACATAAGGTAACTCAACAGCCCAGTCATGTGGCAGATCGACTGTTCTCCATGTTGAGTCATTGAAAGCAAAATCAACAGGTGTGTTTCTGACTGAAGTAGTTTTTATAAAAACATGGCCTATTCCATGATTAAAATCTTTAACCGGATCTGCTGCATGACCCAGATGAAATTTCCAGTTTTCATCAAGACTTGAAATTGATTTTTGTGAAGTAATAATTGAAATAAAACTCAGCACAACAGGAATTATCAATAAATATCTGTTCATAAAATATTTTTAAGAAATAAAAGTACGAGTATTTGATCTTTAAAGTAATAGGTAGAATTAATAAAATTATTTTTAAATAAATGAACAAGGATAATTGATAACTTATTGTTTAATAAATTTTTTCACTGTCTTTTTCCCTTCGATTTTTACCAGGCAAAAATAAATACCCGGCGTCAGATCTCCTAAATTGATTGTAATAATTTCATCATTATTTTTCCCATATTTCCACATCACCGATTTGAATATAACACCTCTCATATCCATAATTTCAATATTTGCCATATGGTCATCATCACCAGCCAGTCTTATTTTGATCTCATCAGTTGCAGGATCAGGAAAAATGTCAAAATCAACAGTCAGGTCTTTTGATTCAATGATCCCCGAGGTTTTGACTTCAAGTTCATATAAGAAATTCAGCATAACAGCATTAGTATATGTCATCATACATTTATCTTCACCTCCCATCAAATAGATCTTATTATTTGAAGAGCACTTCACAGCTGAACTCCACTGAGTTGAAACTGGTAGCAAATTGTTTTCTGTCCATGTATCATTAGCAATGTCATAAATCTGAATATTATTCGTAGCAGTATTGGATGGGAATACAGCACCTCCAAAAACATAGATCTTGCTTCCATCTGCTACTGCAGTAGCTCCAAACCTTGCCTGAGGCATATCTGATTTTAACTCCCATTTATCTGATGCAATGTCATAGACTTGCACTGTTTTTATTGTATTATAATCTTTATTAACACCACCCATAGCATAAATTTTTCCATTATATTGAACATAGGCAATTCCCACGGAAGGCACCGATATTTCAGTCATTTCAGTCCATGAGTCGGTAGCAATGTCATAAATATATCCCGTGAACTTTCCATCAGTTGAAGTGCCACCAAATGTGAATATTTTACCATTGACAGCACAAGTGCCGAAAGCACTGCTGGCTTTAGGTCTTTCCTTTTTTTCGGTCCAGGATTTAAGTATGGGATCGTATACTTCAATTTTTTTTGAGAGGTAGGAACTCCATCCTCCACCTATGGCATAGATTTTCCCTTCTGCCTGAGTAACACCCAGCATCATTCTGGGATATTTCATCAAAGGACCAAGACTCCATTTGTTCTGGGCGATGTCATAAACCTGAAGATATGCATCACCATATTCATTATTATGGATTGCTCCATTCGTGCCACCGACAGCATAAATTTTCCCATCCATTTCGCAGGATGCGAGTGCAGCACTTTTATAGATCATATTTGATTTTTTTGTCCAGTTAAAATCCTGGCCATTTACAGCCATCAGACTAACAACCAACAAAACTGCTGTCAAAATACCGGATTTAATAAAGATCATTTGGTGTTTCATATTAATTGATTTTTAATAATTAATCAGATGAAATAAAAATCCATTAAATTTTCGAACCGATTAAAAATTTTTAACTGCATAAAAATTTCCTCCCGAAAATTAATGCAAATTTAACATTGAAAAACTGCCATTAAAATGTTTAAAATAGATACAAAATTAAATCAATTTTAAATAAAAATCAAAATTATCTGCATTTAATTTCAATACTTAATTTGATTTATTTTGGAAACCATTTCCTTTAAACTTTTATAAGAAATCTACATATGAATACAAAAAATGATGATTCTGAAAATTATTACAGATTAACTTTCGTTTTATATTTTATAAGTATGATCAAAATAGAAATCATACCAATTTTTTTCATATTTTTGATTTTTTAATAGAACTACCAATATTTCAGGTATGAAATTTTTTCAGCTTTTAGGCATAGTTTTTTTGATGTATTCATGTATAGATAATGGTTCACCTGAGGATAATCCCGGAGATAATTCAGTTGAGATCAGAGGGGCCGACATGTCCCTTCTTCCTGAACTGAAAAAAAGTGGCCTTACTTTTTTCAATGAAAATGATAAGCCTGAGGAAATGCTTCAAACACTGAAGAATGCCGGTGTAAATGTTGTCAGATTGAGATTATGGCATAATCCATCAGAACTTACTTCAGGCTTTCAGTCTGTCAAAAATCTTGCTGATGAAATCAAAAAATCAGGCATGAAAATACTTATAACAGTTCATTATTCTGATTCATGGGCAGATCCGGGGAAACAAACTAAACCTGTAAAATGGAAAAACCTTGACTTCAGCACATTGAAAGACAGCGTATATCAATATACAAAAAAAATAATGACCGAAATAAATCCTGAGTACATTCAGATAGGCAATGAAATAAACAGCGGATTACTGTGGCCTGAGGGTAAAATAAATAATCCCGGTCAGATGAAGCAATTGATATCTTCAGGAATTTCGGCTGTTAGAGAGGCCAATAAATCAACGGCTGTAATAATACATTTTGCCGGCATTAAGTCTTCAGACTGGTTTTTTTCTCAGATCTCTGATCTCGATTATGATATCATAGGTCTGAGTTATTATCCGATTTGGCATGGTAAAAATCTAGACACACTGAAAAATACCGTGATTCATCTGTCAGATAAATTTGGTAAAAAAATATTTATTGCAGAGACATCCTATCCATTTACATTAAGCTGGAATGATGCTACAACCAATATTGTGGGTTCAGCATCTCAGATACTTGATGAGTTTCCTGCTACTCCTGCCGGACAAAAAAACTATTTGCTGAAGATAAAAGATATTATCAAAAGCACTGATAAAGGGATTGGATTCTGCTATTGGGGCAGTGAATGGGTCAGCTACAAGGGTAAAGATTCAACAAACGGATCAAGCTGGGAAAACCAGGCATTGTGGGATTTTACTAATTCTGCTTTACCTGCAATGGACGTATATTCAAAATAAATTCAAAATATCAAATGAAAAAATATAAATTCTCTTTCTTTTTTACTTTTCTTTTTTTTCTAAAAATATTTTCACAAAATCCATTCCCCGATAACGGAGAATTGTTCAGAGATGACATAGTGCCAAGAATTGATATCACGATCAATCCAGATAGCCTGAAGCTGATTATTGACAAGACGGATATCTGGTCAGATCATGAATATATTGCAGATTTTGTATTTGATAATGGTACTGTACGGGATACACTGAAAAATATCGGATTCAGATTACGAGGAAATACTTCACGCTTTTCTCAGAAAAAATCATTCAAAGTTTCTTTCAATACTTATGAAAAAGGAAGAAAATACTATGGTGTTGAAAAACTCAACCTCAATGGAGAACACAACGATCCATCAATAGTGAGAACAAAGCTGTGCTGCGATCTTGCCAAAGAAATGGGCATTATAGCCTCACGGGCAAATCACATAAAACTATTTATCAATGGAGTTTATTTTGGCTTGTATATAAATGTTGAACACGTAGATGAAGAATTTGTAAAATCGCGATTCGGCAACAATAATGGCAACTTGTACAAATGTACCTATCCAGCTGATCTGAACTTCAAAGGCAACAATCCTGATCTTTATAAATTCGAAAATAATGGAACCAGAGTTTATGAACTGAAAATCAATGAAGATACTGACGATTATTCTGATCTGGCTGACCTCATCTATAAAATCAATTTCACTATAGCTTCCAATTTTGGCTGCGAACTCAATAAAATCTTCAATATTGATGAATATATTAAAATAATGGTCTTTGATATTCTGACCGGCAACTGGGATGGATATGCATATAATAAAAACAACTTTTATCTTTATCATAACACAAAAACAGGGAAATTCGAGTATATCCTATACGATATGGACAATACTTTTGGGATTGACTGGTTCAATACTGACTGGTCAGCAAGGAATATTTACAGCTGGTCAAAATCGAATGAAAAACGACCTCTCTACACCGGTATACTAAATAATCCGGTATTTAAAAGCATTTTCACCCGGCAAATGAAAAAAAGCCTTGATTCTGTTTTTATACCATCTAAAATTAATGATTACCTGAATAAAAAAAGGGAATTGATCAGAGTCGATGCTGCAGCTGATATTTACAGGACAAAAGATTACGGGTTTACCTATTCTGATTTTTTCAATTCTTATGACAAAAAGATAAACTATAATCATGTCAGTTTTGGAATAAAAGATTTTATAAGCAGAAGATATTTTTATGCCTTTTCACAGATAAATACTAACTTTTATCTACCTGTAATATCCGGTTACAATCCTATCAGTTCACAAGGCTCAGTTTATTTTACTGCAATGATAGGAAACCCGGCTTTGCTTTCCAATATAAAATTGCTGCACGATTCGGAAAATGCCGGAACATTCACCACACTAAATATGAACGATAACGGATCATATCCGGATAAGTCAGCCGGTGATAACATTTTTACTTCTCCGGCAATATCATACAATGGTAATTTTAAATATTATTTTTCATTAACAGATCTGAACGGGGTTACAAATAACTTCCCGTATTGTAATCCTCAGGAATTTTCAGTTGAAGAAGAAGGGCACAAACTTGCAATTAATGAGTTTATGGCTTCAAACGACAAAACAATTAAAGACGAAAAAGGAGATTTCGATGACTGGATTGAAATTTATAATTATGGCAATAAAGATATATTCTTAGGAAATTTTTATATAACAGATAACCAGTCTGTACCCCAAAAATGGAAATTGCCCGACATCTCTCTTGGAGCAAATAAATTTACTTTGCTCTGGGCTGATGATGAAACAGAACAAGGCAACAATCATCTGAATTTTAAATTAAGTGCCGGTGGTGAATATATCGGGATATTTGATTCAGATGGTAAAAATGTCGACGGATATTATTTCTCTGAGCAACTGACAGACCAATCCGAAGGACGTATTCCTGATGGTACAGGTACATTCATGAAAGTATTTCCAACTCCGGGGCATGAAAATAACCCCCTGGGCCAAGAATCTTCATTTGAGGAATGTGGAATAAGCATTTTTCCAAATCCTGCCAGTACTGCGATCACTTTAGATATTGGTGAGCTTGAATTTGATAAAAAATCAATTGTAAGAATTTGCAATTCCAAAGGGATAGTGATGATAAATAAAGAAATAACTGCCACTAATCCATTAACAGTTGATATCTCAGAATTACAGGAAGGAATGTATTTTATTATGATGAACCTCAAAAGAAATAACTTCATTAAAAAAATCTGTATCCTGAAGTAAGGGTTAGATATTTTATTCTTTTTATTTTACTATTTTTAGTATATTTTTTTTATTTTTTAAATAATAACTACCTATTATTTTAAAATATTTATAGTATTGCATTTTTAATTTTATTATTTCAGAATTAAAACATGTAATATGACATATTTAAATGACAAGGCAACTCAGATACCACACGAAAAATTCTTTTCATTTGTTTTGAAATTCGGACTAATTTCAGGGGTAGTGATAGGGATCACAAGTTATTTGTTTATTTCATTGGCTGTAAGATTTTATCCCGGTTTTTTTACTGAATATTTCAACCCTATATTTAATACCGGAGGGAGCAGGGATATTTTTTATTACTTTCATTCTTTTGTTCTTGGTTTTGGTCTTGCAATTTTATGGTACAGGTTCAAAAACAAGATGAAAGGCAATTTCATATTAAAAGGCCTTGAATTCGGAACACTTTACCTTTTCATTGCTCTTTTACCTGTTATGTGGATTACATTCAGTGCAATAAATGTTTCTCTGACACTTATTGTTTCATGGCTGATATATGGATTTGTTCAGGCATGTATTGCCGGATTTATCTTTGCAGGCTTTTCAAGAAAAGTCTTGGATAATGTATATTGATTTTATGTTCAGGCTGTTTGAAAAATAAATGCTCTTTGAATTCACTTTATTATCAGACAGCCTGAAATTTGTTTATAATAAATCAAAATTTTTTCAACATCGTTTTTTCCCTGCCTTGCATCCACCTCCGAATAGTATGCCGGCTCCTATCACAAATCCAAAATCATACCATCCACCATTGTTATTTACTGCATAAAGCGCAGTATCTTTATCAAACAGACTCACAATAAAGCTGAATGGAGCGATTATCCCATGTATGAGCCCTCCCCAGAAACCATAGGGTTCCTCCTTCAGGCATTCCTGAACCTGAACTGTTTCAGCACAGGAAGAAAAAAGGATCACAAGGATTAGAATACTCAGTACATAAATAAAACTTGATGTTTTAAAAAAATTGGTTTTCATAATTAATAATTTTAAACAGGAATATTATAAAAATTTTTATTCAAAATTAAAGATCAATAAGTTGGTTTCAAAAAAATATCGACCAATGCCATTTTTTTATCGTACTAATGAAATTTTAGAGTTTATTAATACCTGCTATGAGGTATATTAAAGTGATGAGAGGTTGGTCCCGACCATTGGCAAGGATTTACCAATGTGCAGGATGGCAATCCGCAGCAAAGGTCTTCCCGATTCTCGGGACAGGCTCAGACCTCTTGCCGGATTAAAATTCACTAATAATTATTGTTAGATTTTTCTTTTTTTTACTTCTCAGTTTCAACTTCATTCTATCACTTCATAATATAACACCATCTTGTATTTATTTGATTTTTATCAAACTTACTTTCAGCGATTTAGGCTTAAATAGCAGCTTTGCACAATTTATTTTTCCCTAAAAATAAAACCTGATAAACAATCCGGTTGAAGTAGAAAAGAATTTGATTTTAGAATCTTCAAATTGCTCTGTTGATGAATATTTTAAAGCAAATTCACCTCCAAATGAAAAATTTTCACCTAAATAATATTCAGTTCCAAGTGTTGGAGAGATTGAAAAATTACTAAATTTATCATCAGAGTCAGAACCAAATTTAGTTAAACCATATTCAGCTCTAAGCCCTCCGTAAATATTTAATTTATTATGCTGGACCATACCCAAAACGCCCAGCCCCAAATTAATGAATTTAAATTTCTCATCCTCTTCATCAATACTTATTGTCGTAAATCCAATTTCAGGCTCTATTCTAAATGATTTGCTTGGGCTGAACACCATAATTATTTTATTTCCAGAGAATGCTCCCATTCCTTCAAATCCATTAAATAGATCACTCGACTTAAATTGTTCAAGGTGTAATCCAATCCCAAATGCTTTAATCTGTGACACATTGTCTGTTTGGCTCAATAATGTACTCATATTGAAGCACAATAGAGCTCCGACTAAAAAGATTCTTAAAGTTCTCATAACCATAATTTTAAATATTAAATAATAATGAAATTTAAAATAATTTTAGTAAAAATAATGCGCTAAGGTTTAAATATTTCAATTATCAACCAAAAGGTATTTTACACTAATCATATTAAGTACTTTTGCGCTATCAATCACTGCTAAAATGTAAATTTACTTTTCAAAGACTTTTAATACTTTGCTATTCTCTTTTCACAAGTGCATTCCACAATTACATTATTCTCAAAATTCTTTGGGTTTTGCCCCATCCCAAGAGGGAGCCCCAAAGGATTTTAATTGATTAAATATTATAAGGTTTGTTAAATGGGATATACCCCTTTTCACATACTTTTTATTTTTGCAAAGTAATATTAAATGATGACAAAAATCAAGGGGAAAAACACCCCTTTTTAACAGGAAAAACACCCTTTTTTCAGTATCAATAGAAGTAATATTTTAATGAAATTTTTAAAACCCCATGATTAAAAGATTGATTCACAGCACAAATGCACCTATTTCAAGATATCAAATTCTTATTGACACATTATTGCCTTTATTTTCACACTATTATCTTTCTATATTTATACCAAAAAAATGAATTTCTTATTGAATTTCAGTCAAATAATACACCAAAACAAAAAAACTTTTACTCGATTTATTCCTTTACCAATCGAAGACCGCCAGGAAGGTAAACTGAGGCATTTTCTAAAAAAAAATCTCAAATCAAAACAAAAATTTTGCTTTTTCGATCAAAGTTTTTACCTTGCATCGAATTTTAGTTATGGATAACAATCTGGAACTTCTGGAAGAACTCGAACGCAAACTCAGTCTGAAACAACTTCAGATCCGGAGCCTGCAGACAATTACCCAAGCTATAAATGAAAATATAGCTGCCGACCAGTTATTTGGTATGTACCGGTCTTTCCTGAGTTGGGAAATGGGTATCAATAAAATGGCTCTTTACACCAATACTGATGGCCAATGGGAATGTGTAAGCAAAATAAACGATGAGGATGAATTGAAACTTGAACATCCTGAGATATATTTCAGCAAATACAAGAGACTTCATACTATCACCGATTCCGATCCTTTGCAATTAAGATATTTTGATGTTATTATCCCTGTTTTTCACAAGGACATTCCTCTTGCCTATGCCTTTTTGGGTGACATAAAAGAAAAAGAGGATATTTACAATAAAGTCCAGTTCATCATATCTATTACAAATATAATAGCCGTAGCCATTGAAAATAAAAGACTTTTCAAAAAGCAGATCGAGCAGGAAAGACTCAACAGGGAAATGCGTCTTGCAATGGAGGTTCAGCAGATGCTTATCCCTGATTCACTTCCCGATAATGGCAGATATGAACTTGGCAGTATATATAAACCGCATCTGAATGTAGGAGGTGACTATATTGATTTTTTCAGATTCAGTGAAGACAAATTTGCCTTCTGTATCGCTGATATTTCCGGCAAAGGAGTTGCCGCTGCTATGTTAATGGCTAATTTTCAGGCAATCATTCAAAGTCTTGTCTATCAGTACAGGGATTTGGAAACTTTTATTTTTGCTCTTAATGAAATAGTACACCAGAGGATTACAAAGAGTGACAAATACATCACTTTTTTTATTTGTGAAGTTGATGTGGTTAAAAAACAACTCAGATATATCAATGCAGGACATTATCCACCTTTGCTTTGCACTCAAAACCAAATTATAAGACTCTCCAAAGGTTGCACAGTAATAGGTGCATTCGAAAAACTTCCTGAGATCAGGGAAGAAATGATCAAACTGACAGGTGAATCACTTATACTGACTTTTACTGACGGTCTTACTGAACTGAAAAATACAACCGGAGACTTTTTTGATGACGATAAGATAACGGCCTTCATCTGTGATAACAAGGATCTCAGTGTATCTGAGTTCAACCAAAATCTTCTAAATGAAATTAACAAATTCAAACAAACCGAAGATTATACTGATGATATTGCCATTTTGACCTGCAAAATAAAATAATATGACATTTTATCATTAAAATGAGTATTTTTGCGCTGATATTTGTATTGGAATAATTATTGAACTTATTAATTTCATACAACGTTGACACATTGTATTAAAATTGAATTCTATTCTTTGAAAATGTTTTTAAAATGAAGAGCAGGATATTAGCAGGGTTGTTATCACTGATCCTTGGAACTTTTGGAATACACAGGTTTTACCTTCGTGATATCGGAGGAGGTATTTTTTACATAATATTGTTTATTATTACCAATTCTTTCTGGTTTCCCGTGACAGGTATTCTTGGAATCATAGAAGCTATCAGACTATTCAATATGTCCAATCAGGAATTTGATGAAAAATATAACAAGGGGCATGTGGACTACAGGGAAATTCCCGGCAGGAGACCGGGTAGTTTCAGAAATTCCCGTGATCTTAGGCCTGCGGAAAGAAAAGATCAGGGATTTCGGATATTTCCCAAAAAAAATCCTTTCAGGAAAAGCGCACTTGAAAAATATAATAATTATGATTTCAAAGGGGCTATTTCAGATTATACCAAAGCTCTGGATATTTCTCCAGACGACCCTGAATTGCATTTCCAGATTGCCCGTGCATATTCGCTTACCGAAAATAAGGAATTGGCATTCAGGCATCTTGATACAGCTGTCCAATATGGGCTTAAAGAACCTGCGAAAATCGCTACAGATGAGGATCTGGCATTTATCAGGATCCAGCCTGAATACGAAACTTTCAGATTGAATAATTTCCGTCTTACGCTCAAAGCACTGGGACCTGAGAAAAAAGACCTTCTCAATGATGATGTTTTACTCTCTCAGATCAAAAAACTTAATGAATTACGTGAAAAAGGAGTGATAAGCCAGGAAGAGTTCAATATTGAAAGAAAAAAAATAATGAACATCAGAAACTGAGAATTGATGTGAATGCAATAGATCTCATATCACTATCGATACCGGTTTATGACATTGCAAAAACCGGCAATAATGTATTTAATCTTCCTTCTGATAAAAAAAATAGTCATATTCCTGTGGTTGATTCAGGAAAATATAAAGGTCTTATCAATATTCATTCATTTAGAAACAAATCAATCGATTCTTTTTCTGCAACAGGAAACTTAGTGAGGTCAGATATATATATTTATTTTGATACTCCTTTCTATGATGTGATCGATTATTTCATTTCAAATAGTTGTGTTGTTTTACCTGTGATCAGCGAAAATGATGAGCTCATAGGTTGTATTGACAGTGATGGTCTCCTTAATGCATTGGCCAATTCACTTACTTACAAAATTCCGGGTAGTGTACTGACTCTTGAAATCCCGGTGATCGATTATTCCATTTTAGAGATTTGTAATATTATCGAATCTGAAAAAACAGGTATCATGGGACTTCTGATCAATGATGAAGATCTTGATGACAACAAAATAGAGCTGATTTTAAAATTAAACAATAAAAACATTGACAGGGTTATTGCTGCACTTGAAAGATATGACTACAAAATTAAATCATATTATTCGGCTGAAAGTATAACACAGGATAAACTCAGAGAACACTATGATGCTTTGATGCATTATCTAAATGTTTAACATCAGATCATGAGGTTTCCGATTTTACTAATTTTATTATTCCTGTTTACAGATACATGCCTTTCACAGGAACATAAATTCAGAATTGACAGTATTCACATATCAGGAAATAAAAAGACCAGGGATTATATTATTTTAAATGAACTTGATTTCAAAACCGGTGATTCCATACTATTATCCTCAGCTGACCGTATCTTCGAACGCAATACAAGTCGTATGCTTGGTACTGCCTTGTTTGTAAAAGTAAAATTTAACATTTCTGAAATATCAACACAAAGCAAATCAGTTGCAATCAGTATTTCAGTCAATGAAGCATGGTATATCTATCCATATTTTTATTTTGAACTTACTGACAGGAATCTTAGCGAATGGATATATGAACACAATGCTTCGATTAACAGGATAAATATTACAATAAATCTGAAGCACAACAATCTGACAGGAAACAAGGACATAATCGAACTAAAATACCAGGCAGGTATAACTAAGAAAAGGGAACTAATATATTCTCTGCCCTACCTCAGCAGTAAAAGCAATCTGGGTTTCTTCTTCAATATCCTAGATAAGAGATCAGAGGAAATAGCTTATAATACTTTAAATAACAAGTTAGTATATTATAAAAGTGAAGATAAGAATGTATTTGATCAATTAAGGGTCACCGCAGGTCTGACCTACAGATCATCAATATATAATAATCACTTTTTAAAGATTTCATATTTCAACAACAAAACAGATTCTGTTGTCTTTAAAGAATTAAATCCCAGGTACTTTAAAAATGGTATAAAGCAGCGGTATCTGGATATTCATTATATATTTAACAGGGACAGGAGAAATTACAGGATATATCCTACTTCAGGTGATTATTTTTTTCTCGAAATAGAAAAGGCAGGATTGGGATTTGCAGACGATATAAATCAGCTGATTTTATGGTCAGGTTATGAAAAACACATACCTGTTATGAAGAATCTTTTCACATCATTCAATTTTGAAGTGAAGAAAAGCCTTATAAATGAAAATCCTCCGTATTTCAACAATAAAGCACTGGGATACTCTGACAGGTTTTTAAATGGATATGAACTTTATGTCATTGACGGAGAAGATTTTTTTTATTTAAAAACTTCACAAAAGTATAATTTTCTTCATGGTGATTTTAATCTGAAAAAGATCATTAAATTGCCTCAATTCAGAAATATACCTTACTATTTATATTTCACTCTGAATTTCGACACAGGATATGTCAATAATAATACTAATTTTGCATTAAATAATTTCACAAACAGAATGCTTTATGGATATGGTGCAGGTTTGGATTTTGTTATTTATCATAATTTGTTAAGATTTACATACAGCCTGAATCACATAGGAGAGCAAGGTTTTTATTTTCACTTAAAATCTATCTTTTAAAAGTATTAAAGTGATAAAACGAATACTTCTATATGGGAAAAAGATCAATGATATGCAATTGGCATACATCGACATCCTGATTGAAAAACTGAGAGCAGAAAAGATTGATATCTTTTTTTATTCTGAGTTTTATGAACACATAAAAGGCAAAAAATCAATTAGCGGTGAACATCCTGTACTGACTACAACTGAAGATCTGATTGATAATCGTATCGATCTGTTAATTTCTATTGGTGGTGATGGCACAATTCTCAATTCTGCTATACTTATACAAAACACTGGCATTCCTATACTTGGAATAAACCTTGGAAGGCTTGGTTTTCTGGCAATTGTTGAAAAAAACTGGATTATTCAGGCTGTTGACAAACTGATTGCTCATGAATTTACTCTCGAACAAAGAAGTCTTCTTGAACTCAATGCCCAACCTGAATTATTTATCGGGCAAAACATAGCTTTGAATGATTTCACTGTGCATAAAAGTACTTCTCCATCAGTAATTGTTGTTCACACCTACCTTAACAATAAGTTTCTCAGCTCATACTGGGTTGACGGACTTATCATTTCCACTCCTACAGGGTCAACTGGTTATTCCCTGAGCTGTGGTGGGCCAATTGTTTTTCCTGGATCAGGAACATTTATTATTACACCGGTTGCCCCCCATAATCTCACTATGAGGCCAATTGTTGTTCCGGATTCTTCCGAGATAAAACTGGAAATAGAAACCAGGAGTGATTCAATATTATGTTCGCTTGATTCACGTTATGAATCTATCAATTCAGACTACAGACTTATGATAAAAAAATGTGATTTCAGGATCAGCCTTGTAGTTTTTGAAGGTTTGAGTTTTAGTGATAACATACAAAATAAACTGAACTGGGGAACTGACAAACGTAATTAATAGATTGAATATAAAATAAATACTTGATTATATAAGTTTAATTTGATTGGAAAATAAAAAAAAATTATAATTAAAAAATAGAAGATGTTAGGATTAATAAAGAAATTTTTTGGCACTAAATATGAGCGTGATATAAAAAACTACAATCCGGTTGTTTCTGAAATAAATGAGATTGTTGAAGAATACAAAAAACTCAGCAATGACGATCTTAGAAATAAAACGAATGAATTCAGACAAAGAATTAAAGATCATTTGAACGAAATAGATGCTGAAATTACTACTCTGAAAGAAAATGCCAATAACGAAGAAGATATTCATGCAAAAGAAGAAATATATAATGCCATTGATGACCTGGGCAAGCAAAGGGACAAGGAAATTGAAAACATACTCCGGGATCTTTTGCCTGAAGCTTTTGCACTTGTAAAAGAGACTTCGAGGAGATTTTCTGAAAATGAAAAACTGATAGTGACTGCTACACAGCATGACAAGGATATTGCTGCCAGAAAACCAAATGTAATTATCGATGGGCAGAATGCTATCTGGGAAAACAACTGGATTGCTGCAGGTGGCCAGATAAAATGGAACATGGTGCACTACGATGTACAGCTCATTGGTGGAATGGTTTTGCATGATGGAAAAATTGCTGAGATGGCAACAGGTGAAGGTAAAACGCTTGTAGCTACACTGCCAATCTATCTTAATGCCCTGGCAGGTCAGGGAGTTCATCTCGTTACCGTCAATGACTACCTGGCACGAAGAGATAGTGAATGGGTAGGCCCGATTTACGAATTTCTTTTTCTTACCGTTGATTGTATTGATAAATATCAGCCTCATTCAGAAGGCAGGAAAAAAGCATATAACTGCGATATAACCTATGGTACCAACAATGAATTTGGTTTTGATTATCTTCGAGATAATATGGTTATCTCTCAAAATGAAATGGTTCAGAGGAAATTACATTTTGCCATAGTGGATGAAGTTGACTCAGTACTGATTGACGACGCACGTACACCATTGATCATATCTGGTCCGGTAGAAGCCGGTGAAGAAGAGGAATTATACAATCTGCTCAAACCAAAGGTTGAAAAACTTATTGGAGTGCAAAGGCAACTTGCAACAAATTACCTTACAAACGCCAAAAAACTCATAGCAGAGGATAACAGGGGAATGGAAGAAGGCGGAGGAGGCCTTGAACTTTTAAGGGCATACAGAGCACTGCCAAAATCAAGACCCCTTATTAAGTATCTTAGCCAGGAGGGTATTAAAGTTCTCCTTCAAAAAACAGAAAACAATTACATGCAGGAACAATCAAAAAGGATGCCCCTTGTCGATGCACCCCTGTACTTTACCATTGATGAGAAAAACCGTGATACAGAATTGACAGATAAAGGAGCAGAATTTCTTGCCAAGGGCGAATCAGACCCTGAACTGTTTGTTATCCCTGATCTGGCATCATTAATGCAGGAGATTGAATCTGACGAAAAAATGAACGAGGATGAAAAGCAGGAAGCACGCGAAAAACTATCAAGGGACTATTCATTGAAGTCAAAAATACTTCATGCAGTAAACCAATTGCTCAAAGCATATACATTGTTTGAAAAAGATGAAGAATATGTTGTAATCAATGGTGAAGTAAAAATAGTTGACGAACAAACCGGAAGGATGATGGAAGGAAGAAGATATTCCGACGGTTTGCATCAGGCAATTGAAGCTAAGGAAAATGTAAAAGTAGGTGAAATCACGCAAACTTATGCCACAGTTACACTTCAGAATTATTTCAGAATGTATCATAAATTATCTGGTATGACCGGTACTGCTGAAACTGAAGCAGGGGAATTCTGGCAGATTTACAAATTAGATGTTGTTGTAATCCCGACCAATAAAAAAATTGTAAGGATCGATAGTCAGGATCTGGTCTATAAAACTGAAAGAGAAAAATTCAATGCCGTAATTAATGAGATAGAAAGAATGAGGGAACTCGGCAGACCCAGTCTTGTAGGAACTACATCTGTTGACATTTCTGAAAAGCTTAGCAGGATGCTGGGCATGAGAAATATACCTCACAACGTCCTTAATGCGAAGCAACATCAGAGGGAGGCAGAGGTTGTGACTGAAGCAGGTCAGGCAGGCAGGGTCACAATAGCTACCAATATGGCAGGCCGTGGTACCGATATTAAGATCAGTAAAGAGGTCAGGGAAGCAGGAGGATTAGCGATCATTGCTACTGAGAGACATGAATCAAGAAGGGTTGATAACCAGTTACGTGGACGTTCCGGACGTCAGGGAGACCCTGGATCATCACAGTTTTTTGTTTCTCTCGAAGATAGTCTGATGCGTCTGTTCAATTCAGAAAGAATAGCTAAGATAATGGACAGGATGGGGCATAAGGAAGGAGATGTGATTCAGCATAGCATGGTTACAAAATCTATAGAAAGAGCCCAGAAAAAAGTTGAGGAAAATCATTTCGGTACAAGGAAAAGACTTCTTGAGTATGATGATGTCATGAATATCCAGAGGGAAGCAATCTACAAAAAAAGAAGAAATGCCCTGAGTGGTGAAAGGCTTGCAGTTGATATTTACAATATGTTCTCGGACTTGCTTGACAATATAGTCCATTCTGCAAAAATGTCAAATAATTACAAGGATTTCACATTTGAGATTTTCAGAATTTTCGGTATTACTACAAGTGTTGACAATCAAACATTCAACGGTACAGGTGTCGAAAAACTTTTTGAGGTAGTAAGGGAAGATGTATTTGAACACTACATTGCAAAAATGAATAAAGTAACACGAATTCTTTATCCCGTAATTAAGAATGTATTCGAAAATGAAGGCCACAGATATACCAAAATAGCAATCCCGTTCACGGATGGAAGACCAAACCCATATCCTGTTGCTGCTCACCTTGAGGATGCTGTTAAATCAGAAGGAAAAAGTGTCAGACTTGATATTGAAAAGACTCTTACCTTATCAATTATTGATCATCACTGGAAAGAACATCTAAGGAGTATGGATGAATTAAAGGATTCTGTTCAGGCAGCATCATTCGAACAAAAAGATCCTCTGGTCGTTTACAAACTTGAAGCATATAAACTTTTTGAACAACTGGTTTACAGGATAAATGAAGATGTATTGTCCTACCTGATGAAGGGTAAACTTATAGTTGATGGAAGAGAACTCGAAGAAGCAAGACCAAAACAAACTGATATGAGCAGGACTCAGACCAGCCGTGAATATCAGCAGGCAAGGGCTGCCGCTGAGAATGCTTCGGCACGACAGCAGATTGAAACAGTCAAAAGGACAGCACCAAAAGTAGGCAGAAATGATCTTTGCCCTTGTGGAAGCGGCAAAAAATATAAACATTGTCATGGTTTAATGGATTAATTTAATATTATGAATACCGAACAATTATCACGTTTAATCGATCATACTATCCTGAAACCTGATATAAGTGCATATCAGGTTGAAAAAATTTGTGCGGAGGCATTGAAATACAATTTTGCCAGTGTCTGCATTCAACCTTATTATGTACCTATGGCTTATGATTTACTCAAAGATCAGAATCAGGTTAAGGTCTGTACTGTAGTGGATTTCCCTTTTGGTTACAGTTCTACATTTTCAAAAGTTGAATCTATAAAAAAAGCCATTGACTTTGGGGCAGAAGAGATTGATGCTGTGATAAACGTACTAGCCATCAAAAACAATGACTGGAAAGCTGTAAAATATGACCTGGAAGCAATGAAGTATATTACAATGATCAATAAAAAACTGATTAAGATCATTTTTGAAACATGTTATCTCACAGTGGAAGAAATTGAAAAACTGGCAACACTTTGTGTTGAGTTTGGCATCGATTTTCTGAAAACTTCAACAGGTTACGGAACTGCAGGAGCTACTGTTGAAAACGTTGCTCTGATGAAAAAAGTTGCCGGAGATAAAGCCAGGGTAAAAGCATCGGGGGGAATAAAAACCCTTGAACAAACCATTTCAATGATACAGGCCGGTGCTGACAGGATCGGAACTTCATCCGGAGTCAGTATCATCGGTGAACTCGAAAAAAAACATTAAAGTATGAATATATGGCTATAGACAGGCCAATTTTAATATTTCTTTAAAACAGATTTTTATGAAATACATGATTCCTGTTATTTTTCTTTTTACATTATGGACTAATGCCAAGGCCCAGGAGGTGATCATAACCGAGGAACCATCCATCAGTGCCTTGATGGAAAAATTTATAAACTGGAATGCTGAAAAAGATTTTGTTGATGGTTGGAGAGTTCAGATCATCAACACTGATGACAGGAGATTGATGGAAAAAACTATAGCTTCGTTTAAAAACCGTTATCCTTACATAGGAAATGTTACCTGGGAACAAGTTAGTCCCTACTATAAAGTGAAGGTTGGAAGGTTTGGATCAAAAATAAAAGCACAGGCTTTTTTGGCAGATGTGAGGCAATATTTTCCAAGTTCAATAACTGTCTGGGAAAAGATCAAGGAATCTGAATTGCTAGAAAAAAGCGAATAATGTCTTTAACAAGGGAATTAAAACGACATGGTTTTGACTGGATCACTTTCGGAGTGTACCTTACCCTTGTCTTAATTGGGGCTTTTTCACTTTTTTCTGTTGAATACAATAATGAAAATAAGTTCCAGTTTTTTAATTTAGCAAGTCCACAGGGTAAGAATATGCTTATAGTGTTATTTTCTGTCCTCCTGTTCTACCTTGCATACCTCATGGAGTGGCGGTTCTGGAATTCATTTGCTTTTCCTGTCTATATTATCGGGATATTTCTTTTACTGGCAGTTCTGATTTTTGGATCAGAGATCAAAGGTTCACGTTCATGGTTCAATATTGCAGGATTTTCCTTTCAGCCTTCTGAATTTGCAAAACTGGGTACAGCACTGGCAATTTCTGCTTTTTTTTCACAGTTCAAAAGGGATTTGAGAGATACAAAAATAATACTCCAGGCTTTAGGCTTAGTTTTTCTTCCTGTATTTCTGATCCTTATGCAGCCCGATGCAGGTTCAGCCCTCATATATATGTCCTTGTTTCTTTTGTTTTATAAAATAGGAGCCCCCCCATTTGTATATTTTATCGGAGCAATACTTCTCACAACTTTTATTACAACACTGATGTATAATCATAATATTGTGATTCTGATCTCAGTACTTATTGCATTGATATTATATGCTGCTATTTTTATCGGAAACCGTTGGTATATAATAGGTTCCATGATAATTTCTGCTTTGAGTTTATATTTTTATATTTTCTTTTTTACGGAATTTTTAAACCCCATTCTTATTGTCTTATTATTTGGCCTTACAATTTACTATTTCCTGAAAAAAGCAAACAGGTCAGTACTGCTTTTACCAATCACGATTGTAACAATAATACTGTTGTCATTTGGTACAGAATTTGTATTCAATAATATTCTTAAACCACACCAGCAGGACAGGATAAATGTTTGGCTTAATCCAGAAAAATGTGATCCACGTGGCTCATTATATAATATATTACAATCTAAAACTGCAATCGGAAGTGGTGGCATATTCGGAAAAGGTTATCTCGAAGGAAATATGACACATTTAAACTATGTCCCTGAACAAAGTACTGACTTCATATTCTCTGCTATTGGTGAAGAACATGGTTTTATAGGGATTGCATTGATCATCTTTCTTTTTGTTGTGTTGCTGTTCAGGATATTAGCAATAGGTGAAAATGGCAAAACCACATTCATTACCTATTTTGCCTATACATTAGCCGGATATATTTTCATCCATTTCGTAATGAACATCGGAATGAATATGGGACTACTGCCTGTCATTGGAATACCACTGCCCTTTATTAGCAAGGGAGGTTCATCACTTATGGCATTCAGTATAATGATGGGTATTCTTTTAAAAATGGATTCAGAAAAAAGTATCAGATAACAGACAACATTCCGAAACAAATAAAAGCATATTTATCTCATTTTATTTATCCTATTTTAATTCAGAATTGAGTATTAGCATCCTGGTCTGAAAGGAAGCTATTTTATTTTTAAATATTTCATTCATCGATTTTCTGACATTGTAAATTCCCCGATCTTTGTCAAAAGTTTCAAAATCACTTTCTTTGATTAAAAATTGCAAAGCATAACTGATTCCATCAGGATTGTAGTCAGCAATTATCCTGCTAAGAATTATATTTTCTGTTAAATCTGTAGCTTTTATTACAGGTATGAGATTTTCAATAACCCATTCAAACCATTGACTGCAAATATTATGATCTGCTATAAAAGTCTCATTTATCAGCAAATAATCATCACTGGACAATCTCTCCATTTAGCTGTCTGTATTTTTTTCTGGATTCAATGGCTAAAGTACTGAAAGGATAGTCCATGAATAATTTCTCATACAATTCCTTGGCCTTATCTTTGTTATTATATACCTGTTCGTATAATCCGGCAAGTTTATAAATGGCATTATCTGCTTTAAGTTCGGTAGGATACTTGTTGATGATCTGTTCATACATCTTTTTTGCAATTTCAAAACTCTTGAGTTTCATGAAGATCTCTGCTTTCTGATACCAGATATCATCTTCAAGATTGTTGTCAACAAACAATAGATTTATTGAATCAAGTTTTGACATGGCCGCATCGAATTTATTCTGAAATATAAGCAACTCAGCGGCTGAAAACATTGTTAAAGGCACGCTTACTGAATCTTCTCCCATGGTTTCAGTTATAAAAACAGAGGTTTCTATAGCATCATTAGATATCAGGCGGGAAGTTGCAGGTTTTAATATATCGAAAATGATCTGTGCCCAGGCAAAATCACCTTTGTAATAATACAACCGCCCATTTTTGTACCTGGCAATTTCTCCCAATTCTCCTTCCTGAAAAGTCTTGTCAACCTGGGAGTATAAAAGTGAAGCCTCCCATACTTCATCCTTGATCAGGTAATAATCCCCCAATGCCAGCTTCGCCCTTGCTTTGTTATCAACATCTATATTGCTCCTGGCAATAAGATCATGTAAAAGATTTATTGCTTTATCTGTTTCATTGAGATATAAAGCCTGAAGTTCTGCCAGACCAAGTATCAAAAAAACTGAACGGCTATTGATACCATAAATACCTATGAACTTATTATACAGGTTTTCCATTTCAACAAGATCCTCCCTTGTGGTATTTGTATCAAGCTTGATAATACTGCTCATCACACTTAGGTAATTCGTTGCCGATACCATATAGTAGGGTGAATTTGGTTCTTTATTGTCAATGATATATTTGTAAGATTTTGCTGCCATTTGATATTGCTCAGCCCTTTTTGCATCTTCTGCAAGTCCATAAACCCTGTTTCCATCTTCATTGTATCTTCTGTCAAGTGCAGTGATCTGCCTGTACGCCTTATCATAATTATTGGACTGGATATAGACCCAGCTTAAAAGATCGATGTATGCTATATTGTCAGGGTTTTCCTGAATTTTTTCAATTAGTTTAGTTTCAAGCATCAGAAAATCCTGTTTGCCAAATTGCCTTGCAAAACTGCTTTTTAAACTTGCAGTGTGAATGATCTCAGGTTTGTCATTCAAATACAAAAGGTAATAATCGATCATTTTATCATTTTCACCTTTATACGAATAAATATCGCCAATCTGTTTATAGTAAAATGACTGATTTGGATCAGGACCAATACCTTTTTCATATGTCGCAATTGCAAAATCATATTTGGCGTAGTCCAGAAATGCATTTGCTACATTGATTATATTATTGTTATCTTTTCCAACCTGGTCAAGTGCTTTTTTATAACTCTTTTCTGCTTTATCTGCCTTCCCGGTTTTTTCATACAGATATCCCTCCCAAACGTATAACTGAATATCATTGGGCTTCCTTTTCAGATGGTTTTCAATTGTCTTCAGCGCATTTTCATAATCCTCTGAAAAAATCTGGCTTTTAAAGTAAAAAGACAAATAACCTATACTCTGAGTTTGTTTATAAAGTTCATAATAAAGTGTTGCCGCTTTTTCATATTCTCCTGCACGGAAATATTCCTGGGCAAGTTTATTTTCCTGGCCGGAAACATATAAGGTCAGCATTAAAAACAAACCGGTTATGCAATTTTTTAATAACATATTCAATGATAAAACAAGAATTAAAAGATATAACGATAATTCTGAAGTTTTGGTTTAAATTATCATTGGTAAGGATCAAAATAATTCTTCTTATCAAATCAAATCGCTGTATATGAGAAAATAATTGGTTTAATTTCCATAATTACATGCTAAAAAATTGAAACATATGAAAATCAACAAACATTTGGTCCGATCACAGAAAATCAATAGGGTATTGTCTATCATAATAAAATTTAAAACCAATACTTTTGAAAGAGTTTAAAAAGTTGTTTGAAAGTCATAAATAAATATTTAAATATATGCCCTACGATCACCACTGCAGAAGGAATTACCTGTTATTAGATATTTTGCGAATAAAAAGTTTTATTTAGAAAGTTGGTCATACCAAAACGATTCATATAAAGAAATAAACGGGAAAAAGCCAAAATTTTTATGTCAAAATGTCATATATTACAATTTGGTAGAAAAATTGATGTTATTAATCAGTACTCAATGAACTAATATGGAAAAAGAGAATAAACAGGAAAATAAGGAAGAGAAAAAAGCGGAGAAAAAAGATAAAACTCCGAAGTTGAAATTGTCTATTTCTGGCAATAAAAAAGAACTGGAGGAAACTAAGAATCAGTTGAAGGAGCTGGAAGATAAATATATAAGGTTATTTGCCGAATTTGAAAATTACAAAAAGAGGGTAAGAAAGGAAAATGAAGCTTTGATAAGCACTGCCTCAGAAAGTGTTTTGCGTTCAATCCTGCCAATCCTGGATGATTTCGAAAGAGCGAAAAAAATGTCAGATGATGAAAATTCAACTGAGCAATTCAGTGAAGGAGTTTATCTGGTCTATGAAAAACTTTTTTCCACACTTAGATCACTTGGACTTGAGCAGATGGATTGCACTGATTCGGAGTTTAATCCTGAAGAACATGAAGCAATTGCTGAATTGCCTGCCAGCGATGCAACAATGAAAAACAAGATAATTGACACAGTAGAAAAAGGTTATAAACTTAACACAAAGATAATAAGATTCCCAAAGGTAGTAGTGGGAAAATAAATTAACATACAAAATGACAAACAGAGATTACTATGAGGTACTGGGAGTTCAGCGTGATGCTGATCTGGCCACCATCAAAAAGGAATACCGTAGGTTGGCTATAAAATATCATCCTGATAAAAACCCTGGAAATAAAGAAGCTGAAGAGAAATTTAAAGAAGCTGCTGAAGCTTATGAGGTTCTCAGTGATACTGAAAAGAGGGCCAGATATGACCGTTTTGGTCATGCAGGTGTTGGTGATTCAGGAGGCTACAGTGGAGGGGGGATGACAATGGAAGATATTTTCCGTCATTTCGGAAATGTTTTTTCTGATTCCGGTAGTCCTTTTGATTCTTTTTTTGGTGGTGAAAGAAATTTCCAGTCAGGAAGTAGTGGTGACCGTGGTTCAAACCTCAGAATAAAGATCAGCCTTAGCCTGGAAGAGATATCTGATGGAGTGACAAAAAAAATAAAGCTCAAGAAAGATATTGCATGTAATGTATGTAAAGGCAGCGGTGCAAAGGATTCGAGCTCTGTAACAACTTGTTCCACATGCAAGGGATCAGGATATGTAAGACAGGTCAGATCTACTTTTCTAGGTCAGATGGCAACTACCTCTACCTGTCCTTCATGTAATGGCTCTGGAAAAAAGATCACTAGTTTCTGTCCCTCCTGCAAAGGCAAAGGCCTTATGGTAGGTGAAGAAACTTTAGAAATAAATATTCCTGCCGGAGTCGAGGATGGAATGCAGTTATCGATGAGAGGCAAAGGTCATAAAGGAAAAAATAATGGCCCGAGTGGTGACCTGATTGTAAATATAGAGGAAAAACAACATGAAGATTTTATAAGGGATGGAAAAAATATAGTCTATGAAACAAATCTGAATTTTTCGGATCTGGTTCTGGGTACTGATATTACTGTTCCTACCCTGAAAGGTAAAGTAAAGTTTAATATTCCACCGGGAACACCTGCAGGCAAGATATTCAGACTTAAAGGCAAGGGGATCGGAGTTCTCAATAGTTATGAACGGGGCGATCAGCTAATTCATGTAAATGTATGGGTTCCAAAAAAAGTCTCAGCCGAAGAGGCAGAAATATTAAAAAAACTTAAGACAAGTGAAAACTTTGAACCAGGAGCTCAACAAAAAGGCAGGGGTTTCTTTGAAAGAATGAAAGAATTTTTCAATTGATAGCCTGGTATTTTTTAATATGCCTTATCCATCTGGTCATTAATTCAACTCTGCAGTTATGAAGAATTTATTTTTGTTCTTTTTTCTATCACTCCTAATGCTATCCTGCAAAAATGAACAGGTTTTCTCCATTGAAAAAAAACCTGAGGGGGGTCATTGGCTGCATTCAGATATTCTTACCGGCACTTTTGAAATAACTGACTCATCAGGGCCTTATGACATATTATTCGAAATAGAGCACAAAGAGAATTATGCATACCAGAACATCTACCTCAAAATCTCCGACGATTATTCTGGTAAAATGTCCTCCGATACTGTCAATATTGACTTAATGGATCAATATGGGGTTTGGTTTGGTAGCGGTTTTTCCGGCTCAAAAACCTTCAGGATACCATTAAGAAAAAATCTCAGGTTTTATAAAAATAAATCCTACAATTTCAATATCCAACAGTTTACCCGAAATGATACTCTTCAGGGGATAGAAAGGATTAAACTCTATGTCCTCCGGAAAAAATAACTGCTGGATATAAAACCGGTAGTTTTATTTTTCTATTCAGCCTTATAGGGCACAGAGGATATCACTGAAGAACATATGCATTCATTTCCTTTACAGTCCGGATCATGTTCACTGCATTTACAGGATATGCTGACCGGTGCAAGTGAATCTATTTCAAAACTGCATGAATTACATTTTTTACTTTGACATTGATAAATAACACTTCCAACCGAACCAGAGGGTAATAATTTGCTGTTCAATGAGGAAATATAGGCCTTCCCTTTTGAAATTATCAGCGTTATACCTATGACACCGGTATTGTTCTTATTTTCTCTGACTTTGCTATATAAAAATGCTGTTCTGTTGTCAGATGATACCTGGATTACCCACGTATCTAAAATTCCTGAATTTTCAAGATGCTTATCGAAATACTTAATGATCGGATCCGGATTAGTGATCAAAACACTATTGTTTTTAACAATCCCAATCTTCACATCTGCCTTCTGTGCAAAAAGGGAAAATGACATGAAAATAATGCTTAGAAGTGTAAGTAAATAAGATTTTTTTGCTTTCATAATCTGAGATTTAAAATTGAATTTTTCATTACAGGAAAAACACCCTTTTTTCATGGTGTTTTTCCTGTTGTTTATAACGTATTTTTATTATATTTTTGCATTGAGATTTCGATTATATTTAATGAATTAAATCAGTTTAGTATGAAACGGGTGTTGATTTTATTATTTATTGCAATTCCAATTACTTTTTTTGCTCAGAAAATTGCAAAACCGAGTTTTTCGGTAAGTATTTTTAACAATGCTACAATGCTGCCTCCAGCTTCAATTACAGCTGTGTTTGATCAACCTATCCATCCAGGAATTATGTTCACCACTGAATTCGGATGGAAAGAGAAAACTAAAGGAAAATGGTTTCAAAATGCAAATTTAGCTTATTTTTATCATGAACTTGCCAACCATTCTTTTTTGATTTTTTCACAAGCAGGCTACAGACGATATTTTGGTCGTTTCACTCTGGAAGGATCATTAAATACGGGATATATGCATTGTATTTCCCTGGTCGATCGAATAGTCACTGATAAGACTACCGGTAAATATAAAGAATCAAAAGGCATAGGCAGACCTCAGTTTATCTTTGGGGCCGGAACAGCTGTTGGATACAGATTTAATACCGGTTCTCGATTACAAAGAGTTTTTCTCGCTTTTGATATCCGTATGCAAATGCCTTTCGTAAAAAGCTATGTGACTATTCTTCCAAATGGAGCTCTTTCAATTGGATGTCAGTTTAAAATAAATAAGGGATAATAATAATTTTAAAATTCAAAGTCATGAAAAAATCAATTAATATATCAAAAGTACTTTTAGCATGCTTATTAATATTTTCATGTGGCAAAGTTGAGATCAACAGACCATTAAAACTTGATTGTGCCCTGGAGAAAAATCCGGAATACAAGGTCAATCCTAAAAGTCAGCAATTTCAGGCCTTGATGGACTCATACGTCAAAAAGGGCTTACCCGGTATTATATTACTTGTAAAAGATAAAAACGGTTTTTTTATTGGTTCATCAGGAAAAGCAGATATAAAAAATGATATCGATGCTCAACCATGTCATATTTCTAAAGTAGCAAGTATTACCAAACTAATGCTTGCAACCTCAATTTTTAAGCTCCAGGAAAAGGGTATATTATCAGTTACCGACCCAATTTCAAAATATTTGTCTGCCGATATTCTTGATAAAATAGAAAATTGCGAAAAGCCGTTGACAGTACTCAACCTTCTTAACCACACATCCGGCATCTTTGAAGTTATCAAGAGCCAGAATTTTTATATGGAAGTTTTGAACAATCCTTCAAAGCACTGGAGTTCTGAAGACCTTCTCAAGTTTGTATATGGCCAGCCAAAAATGTTCGATTTTAATCCTACCGACACAGCCAATTATTGCAACACAAATTACCTCCTTTTGAGTATGATAACGGAGAAGGCAACAGGAAAATCTGTTTCACAGGTATTACACTCCGAGTTATTTACTCCACTTGCAATGAATGATACATATTATTTCTATCATGATGCATTGCCTGAAGACCGCATAATGCAGGGGTATTTTGATCTTTACAACAATGGTACACTACTAAACCTGACAAACTGGAATACTGGAAGTGGCAATGGATATGGAGGTGTTTATAGCACAGTATGGGATATGTATATTTTTTTAGATGCTCTGTATGATAAAAAAACCATTATTTCACAGGCATCCCTGAATCAGATGCTGACATTCCATCATTCCATCGAATCCAGAAAACAAGTTGGAGCCGGATGCCAGAAAGATTTTATAGATATAGGCAATATCGGAAAAGACTTTGCCTATGGACACCGGGGCAGAGACCTGAGTTATTCTGCCGATCTGTTTTATTTTCCTGAACATAAAACAATAATGTCAATGATTGTCAACTATGGAACTGACGGTGATAGCCAACTCCGGCCAATATTCAAGGAAATGCGTGATGAAATTGCCAAAGTGATTATAAAACAATGACATAACTGAGAAACCCGGGACAATAAAAGAATACAGGCTAATTCAAAATAACTTGAATACCAATTTGCATTTATAAAGTTTCTTTTCCCCATATCATGACTGATGTAAGATTGGTACTTTTATGCAAATGACTATGTCCTGGGCTTTAACCTTGAGTCTCTTCAGGGCTGGAATTATAAATTAGCCCTGAAAGGTTGATATATAACAGGATTGAGTGCAACTAGTTGATAAATAACAAAATAATAACAGGCATAAGTTCAACAAGGCTATTTGCTTGATTTTCTTAACGAACTATTGTTTTATCAGGCTTGTGATTTTTCTTTAAATTATAAAATTTCAAGGAGATCAATAAATCTTACAGGCTGATCCTTATAATTATTGATAAAATAATCAAAAAAAAGCCGCCTTTCGAAAAGCGGCTTTATTTTTTTATCCAAATCTTTTGTATTTTTTTTGTCGTATGCACTTTTTGATCAGTGCCTTTAAATCTTCAAGATTATTAATTGTAACAATTTCTCCATTTTTAAGTTTCACATCAAACGGGAATTGAATTTTAGCATGGCCTTCCACATCAGCATTGTTTTGTCTCCAGTTTGTAATCGCTGTTTTTAGTTCTTCCCTGGAGTTTACTACAACAGTTGTTCCATCCGGAAAAACTACGGTGACAGGAAATACCAGGTCAACACAAGTCCAAAGCCTCACATGTCGGAACTTCTTTAGACATTCAAACATTACACCCTTCATTTCCAGTTCATTGTTGATTGTTTTTACAGTACCATCTTTCATAGTAATACTAACCGGAAATACCAGTTTCGGTCTTCCCTGAACATCAGGATTGTTTTGTCGCCAGGTTTTTATTGCATTCGCCATTTCTTCTTTGCTGTTAACTGTAGCTGTGGTCTGATCAGGAAACTGAATTGTGACAGGATAATTTAATTTGAAGCATTTGTCAGGTCTTGGATGAGGCATAGCTTCCACATCGAGAGCATCTACAGGTAGAGTTTGCATTTCTGAGAATGAAAAAACACAATCCTCAGTTGTCAGTTCGTCAGTCCTGATACCTAAAATATCCTCTTCAAGATTTGGGTCATCTGTTTCCTTGGTACATGATGCTATAAATGAAAATGCAGCAAGAAACAGGATTAATTTTAAACTAAAAACTAAATTTCTCATAGAAATAATTTTTAAATATTAATAAATTTTTATGTTAACATATTTATGACTACAAAATTAATTGAAGGTTTAAATCAGTAATAAAATTTTTCATTAATTTTATTTTCATAAACCATAAAAACAATAATTTTGTTAAAAGAGTAAATTTAAATAACTTGAGTTCAGAAATATCAAAACTAGTTTTCACAGATGCTTCAATGATTATAACTGAAGCTTTGGTCAGGGCAGGGGCAGATGTTTACATCGGTTATCCTATTACTCCCTCAAACAGGTTTTATCAGTATGCTTCCAAAAGATTTCCTTCATTCCTAGCCGGGCCTGATGAAATAACGGTTATGCAATGGATGTCAGGATTGAGTGCAGCTGGCAAATTCCCTGTCACAGCTACTGCTTTTCCCGGATTGGCATTGATGGCTGAAGGCATCAATATGGCTTTTACTATGGAATTGCCTATGCTTATTATAATTACTCAGAGACTGGGACCGAGTACTGGATCTGCAACCACAGGTGCTGAGGGTGACCTGATGTTTTTAAAAGGAATTATATCAGGTTATTATCCTGTGCCTGTAATTACTCATTCAGGATTCGAAGATGCATGGCATATGGCATTCGAAGCACTCAGGCTTGCAATTAAACTCAGAACCCCCGTGATTCTTCTGACTTCAAAGGAGCTTGTTATGACAAACAGGAGTTTTGATTTATCACAGCTAAACGATATTCAACCTGTTAACTTACAGACAATTGAACCTTCAGAGCCTTTCAGAACATATAAGGCAGATAATAATATGGTACCACCTTACATTCCCGTGGGAAATGATAATTTCAAAATCCGGCTGAATTCCTCTACTCACAATGAAGAGGGAATGATAAGAAAAAATGACCCCGAAAGCATGAACAATACTAAAAGGTTAAATGACAAAATAATTAAAAGAATTGATGAGTTTACATTTTTTGACCTTGATGAACAAGAAAAATCTGAAAAACTGATAGTAAGTTATGGTATTTCATCTGAAGCATCAAAAGATGCATTGATTACATTACGTTCATCAGGAGAAAAGGTTTCTTTGCTAACTGTAAATACCTTGCTACCAGTACCAGGCATGGTGAGGGAAATAATTAACCGGTACAGTGATGTTACTTTTGTTGAAGAGAACCTGTCAGGTATATATTGCGACATCATTTACGGACAGAATATTCCCGGTCATGTAAAAAAAGTGAATAAAATAGGTAATCTGATCAGTCCGTCAGAAATAATAAATATAGTTAAATCATGAATGACATTTTAACTGATGTGAAAATGCCTTTCTGCCAGGGATGCGGGCATGGAATTATTGTCAAAAGCATGGCTCAGGCTATTGAAAGATGTGGCTATAAGGATAATGACATTATAATTGTCAGTGATATAGGCTGCAGTGGTCTCATTGACCCATTATTCAATACCCATACTGTACATGGCTTGCATGGCAGAGCTCCTGCCTTGGGTACAGGAATTGCACTAGGACTTGATAATGATTCAAAAAAGGTTATTGTTGTTCAGGGTGATGGAGGGGTTACAATTGGATTACAGCATGTGCTTGAATCGGCCAGAAGAAACATAAATATGACTCTGATAGTGATGAATAACCTTATTTATGGTATGACCGGAGGACAGATAAGTGGTTTATCAACACAAAAATTTAAAGAACAGAGGCAATTTGAGGTTGATGTACCTCCATTTGATATTATCAGGATGGCCCACCTGAGTGGTGCATCTTATAGTGCCAGAGCTACATCAATCAAGACCTTTACTGATGTATTGACTGAAGCGTTAAATACAAAAGGGTTTTCAATTGTGGAGCTTTCGAGTCTTTGTACTTCTTATGCATTCAAGAAATTAAATGATTTTCAGGAAGTTATAGAAGATGCAGAGATACTCAGAAATGAAAGATTTCCTGTCACTATGAATATTAAAAAAAGCAGATCGCTATTTGAGGCCCTGCCAGTTTTTACTGCAGGTTTCAGGAGCGAACTAAGTACCAGGACCGGAGTGATCCTTGCCGGTTCAGCCGGTGGGGGTGTTCAGACAGCAGCTACTTTGCTTGCCAATTCCGGAATTTTGCTCGGAATGCATTCAACAATGAAAGGTGAATATCCAGTTACAGTAGGGACCGGTTTCAGCATTGCCGAAATTATAATCTCAAAAGAGAAAATAAATTATACAGGACTTGAAAATCCTGACACCGTGATCATTGTTTCTGAAGATGGACTGCAGATAGCACGAAAGATGATAACTAAAGACAGTAATCTGATTGCAGACGCAAGTCTGGCTGGCTACGGTCTGGAAGAAATTCAGCCCAGATCTCTTATTTATGGTAACTTCATCCAGACAGCTTCAAAAAAAGGAGCTGCACTATGTGCAATAGCTTATTGGCTGAAATCAAATCCGGTACTTGAAATTGAAGCATTTAAATCAATTTGCAGTAAGCACAGATCGGGTCAGGAATTATTGAAAACTATAGAAGATTCTGAAAAAATTGAGATTAAAACTGTTATTTCCTGATTCAATTCTTCGAATATCAGTATTTATTAAAGAAGTCGTGGAAAACCGACTTATATTTGCATGAATTTCAAATTAAAGTATAAATATGGAACAAAATAAAACATATGATTTATCTGAGATCTTCATTTATCTGTGGAGAAAAAGGAAAATACTCATCATTGCAACTATTCTCGGGGCTATTGTTTCAATAATATTCTCACTGCTTATGCCAAACAGGTTTAAGGCAGAAACAGTAATTTTTCCCACTTCATTTCTTGCAGGATCGACAATGAATCTAAGTGTCAATCAGGAAACAGACCCATTAAAAATAGGCAATGAGGATGATCTTGAAAAAACAATCCAGATACTTCGTTCCGATGTCATCACTGACAGGATCATATCAAAATATGGCCTTACAAAACATTATAATATCAATGATGCCAACCGATATAAAAAATCAATGGTGAAAAACAAATTCAAAAAAAATGTCTCATATAACAAGACCACCTATCAGGGTCTGGTCATATCAGTGGTTGATACTGACCCGAAAATGGCTTCTGATATAGCCAATAACATTTCAGGATTGCTTGACTCTCTGGTTATTGATATGCAGAAGCAAAGAGCGCAGGAAGCTTATAATATTGCTCTTAAAACATACGAGGCTGAAAATCAGTTATTGAAGAAATTTGAAGATAGTATGGACATGTACAGACAATTGGGCCTTCTGGATTTTCACAAGGATGCCGACAGATATACAGAAGCTTATGCTAAGTCTTTGGGTAAAAACACCCTGACTCCGGCAGCTAAAGCTATATTTGATAAAAAATTCGAAATCTTAAGAAAATATGGCAGTATCTGGAATTCGCTCCAGCGGAAAATAGATTTTACTGCCGACAATGCAACTCGCTATCATATCAAACTGGTACAACTTGAGCAAAATCTTAAACAACCCTTAACCAGGAAATTCATAATCAGTCCTGCTCAGATACCTGACAGAAAAATAGCACCAAAAAGATCGGTTATAGTTTTATTCTCAACTTTAGGAGCATTTCTCTTTGCTGTGGTCATAATATTCACACTTGATTATATCAATGAATTGAAGCGAAAACTAAATTGATAATTATTGAAATTTGATAATCAGGGATAAATATAGTTTTTCATTCTACGGTCTGATTGCAATTTATTTATTGCTCTCAGCAGTGTTTATAATTGGAGAAAAATTTCAATTCACACTGATTATCCCTTTTGCCCTGATTATCCTCCTTGTTATGATCAGATCATATGATATGATTTTCTTTCTTATTGCATTTCTGACTCCCCTATCTGTAAATCTTGGCTATTTTATACAGGACCTTCCCGTGGAACTTTCACTTTTTACTGAACCTTTGCTGATTCTGCTATTACTTATCATACTTATTAAATTTTTAAGATATCATCAAATAAATATCAATATTTTTAGACAATCTATTAACATGTCTATCATGCTTTTTCTTATGTGGACCCTAATTTCTGCTTTTTTCAGTACAATGCCACAAGTGTCATTTAAATTTTTCATATCAAAACTCTGGCTGATCCTTCCTGTTTTTTATATTGGTATTTCGTTATTCAAAGATTTTGGAAAAATTCTTGATTTCCTTTTAATTCATTCTCTTGGTGTCACTATAATAGTCATTTACAGCACATTGCAACTGGTTTTTGATAACATTTTAAGCAAGAATGCTATTCATTTTGCAGTTCAGCCATTCTATAATGACCATACAGCATATGGAGCTATACTTGCATTGCTTTTACCGATTACAACGGGTATGATCTTTATTTATAAAAAAACCGTCATGAAATTTATTATGACGACAATCAGCATTTTGTTCTTGCTCGGAATTTTTTTGTCTTATTCGCGTGCATCATGGCTTGGACTTATACTGGCTATGATAATTTTGCTGATTATTTTATTGAGGATTAGATTTATTTATGTATTGATATCCTCAATATTACTATCCATGGTGTTAATTACATTTTGGTTTCAGATAATTGACAGATTAGAGAAAAACAATCAGGACTCATCAGCCAATCTTTCACATCATATCTTATCGATAACCAACATTTCAACAGATGCATCTAATGTAGAAAGACTTAACCGTTGGCACTGTGCAATTGAAATGTTCAGGGAAAAACCTGTATTCGGATGGGGACCCGGAACATATCAGTTTCAGTATGCTCCTTATCAGCTTGAAAGGATGAGAACCATAATAAGTACAAATACCGGAGATGTAGGCAATGCCCATAGTGAATATCTTGGCCCCCTTGCTGAACAGGGTTTGCCGGGAATATTTTTTTTCCTTTTAATGACAATATCAATATTATATACCGGATTCAGTATTTACAATAGAAGCAGAAAAAAAGAAATACGGATATTGGCTTTATCTGTTAGTCTGGGTTTTTTAACTTATTTTTTGCATGGTTTTCTTAATAATTTCCTCGATACAGATAAACTTGCAGTACCTTTTTTTGGACTTGCTGCTGTTTTGTTGTCCTTAAAGATTTACCATTCAGAGTCAAATGCTTAGAATTGGTTCATTCAAATACAATATGAACTGGACTATCTTTGTAAATTCCCAATAATTCGGAGGCATTTCCCATGTACACTGCTATTTCAAGATACCCTGCAGAATTAAAGAGACACATTTCATCTCCGAAACCTGCATCACTGTATTTCTGATATAATTTGTTGATCTTATCTTTTGGGCTAAAAAAGATGCTGAATTTTCTTCCGTATGAAATCTTATCAAAAAGTTCCTTTTTAACATTCACAATGATATTTCCAAACTTATCTATATGCAGCACAGTTGCTCTTATTGTATCATTTGAAATAACCGGTTTAAATGACAGCTTTCTTGAAATTGAAGTAAGTGGTTTGCCCAGGTCTGCCAATGCATTTCCATTAATGATCATTTGAATCAAAGAAGAAATAATGTCAAACATTGCAATGGAAGAATCACTATATTCAGAATAAACAAAATCGTTTAAATCACAATCTTCGGTTATTAGAGAAAGAACGCCATTATCGGGAGCAATGAAATAACTACCGTTTTTCACGGCAGTCAGAAGTCTCATTCTCGATGAATAATAGCAGTTGACAAGAATAATATGTATAGTGCCTTCGGAAAATGAACCCGCCACGTTTTCAATTACCCATGCAGCCTCTGCGATATCGAAATTCGCGACATCATGAGTAATATCAATAATTTTCAGGTCAGGACATCTTCCAAGCAGTTTCCCTTTAAGCGAAGCAACAAGGTAATTGCTGCTCCCAAAATCAGAAATAAGTGTGACTAAATCCATCCCTTAAAATCAATTCTTTACAAATAAATACAAAAGTAATGAAATTAACCCGGAAAATTAACAAGATTTTTAAAATTCTTGTCAATTATGACAATAAAAAATTGAAATTCAATTTTTTATGTTATACCAATTCCAAATATTAAATAATACCGAAAGCATATCGGTATTACAATCTGAATATCTACATTTTGTTCCAGATCTTAATAGGGATTGTCAGCTATATAAATATAAGTCATAGTCTGACATCTTTCTGGATTGTCAGACCTATATGGTGAAAAATTCTAATGAATTTTTCAGGTTAATTTCTTTTAGTAATTCAAAATTAAATTTATAATACTTAAATAAACAAATGGCAACCGATTGCAATTATTTCAATTCCAAATCACCGGTATTAATGAAAGTACCGGAAGGCAAAAGGACAATATCATTTCCGCCATTATTAGATAAATAAATTCTACCGGTATTATTTACAATGCCTTGATTTGACATTGCTGTAGAATTTGAATTTTTGATTATCAACTTGCCATGATTATTGAGAGTACCGGAAATTTCAACCACAGGAGATGTGCCATTTTCACCATTGATATTGATAACTGAAAAAGGTTGACATTCCATTACTCCATTTACTGTCAGTCCATTCACAGTTGTATTTTGAGTGATTACAACTGTTTTGCCTGTAGGTATGATGACTCTTTGACAAGGCAATGGAATCATACCCTGAGACCAGTTATCTGGATTATTCCAGTCATCATCTATATTTCCGGTGAAAGTCACAGACACCCCGCTATCAGCAATGCCATCACAATTATTGTCCATGCTGTCACACAATTCCAATGCTCCGGGGTAGCATGTGGCATCATTGTCATTGCAATCCAAATCTTCACAAATTTTATCTCCATCGTTATCTGCCCCTGCTCCTGCACAACTTGCACAAGGAATCGGAGAAACCAACTTTACACTAAGCTCATCGAAATAGCTGTCATTATCAGTCCCGGCCAGTCGTGTGCCTTTCAACCAAGTTTTAATCTTGCGAGTACCAAGGGGTACCGGGACAGTATTTTTTAAATACATCCAGAATGGTTGGTTATTGGTAATAGTAACCGTAGTTGAGATGGTAGCATTGTTCACATCAATAAATTCAAGATACATTTCCGGCATATCATTATTAACTGCCCAAGTACGCATATAAGCACTATATTCGGCATGATATTGCCCATTATCTATTTGAGAGGCATAATTATCAACATTAATGACCTGTGAGGCAAATCCCGTTGAAATTTCATTAGCACAGATTCCGCCTACTCCAAAAAACCTCAAGCCGGCATAAACAGGTACTGACCCGCATTCGTTACTGGTCAATGACTCAATCTGACCTATCCAATTATTGATCCCTGATTCAGCACCTGCATTAACGAGTAAGTTAACTGTACCTGTCAGCGGGCCAGTGGTAAAAGTTGTTACATCAGACCATGGACTCCATTTAAGATAGCCATCACGATATCTGACTCGCCAGCAATAAGTAGTATTTGGATTGAGATTGGTGAGGGTCTCGTCAATGAGTAGGTCATTAGCCTGAGTGTTTACTTCATTATACCAGTTTTCGTGTTGTCTCCATATATTTATTACACCAGAATTGAAAGTGCAGTCTGTTGAATATTGCCAGTGAGTTGCCTGATGAAGGTTTTCAGCATCATTAAATACTGAGGCTCTTAGGAAAACACAAGACGGATTGATCCCTGATGTATTAGGAAAAACAGTTGAAGGCTTTGCAGGAGGATATTCGTTAAACTTAATGATAATTTCATCCCTAAGTGGATTAGGAGCCGATCCATTTTGGTCCCCACGACCAAAACGTCTGATTCGCATAGATGGTTCTGTTCCTGAGGAAGTCTGGATCAGTACAAAACCATATTCGTCTTGTGATACATTGTATTCTGGATAGTCAGCATTCGGGAATTCACCCCAGTTGTCAATGGCTCCAGCTGCTGTTGCTACATTAACCATGACATGCTGATGATCTCTGGATTGTCCTCGAGAGTACGCATGCGTATGACCAAATAAATGGGCAGATATTTTATTGCATGTTGTGGACCAGGTTTCAAGTATTGTTATCACTCGTCCAGTAAATTCCAATTCACCAGGAGTCCATAACTCAGAGTGATAAGGATGATGTAACTCCAAAATTATAAAATCAATCGAAGGATTAGCACAAACTGCGTCGATAGTAGCTTGGAGCCATGAGAGCTGTATATCAAGATCAGTGCTTCCACTGTTAGAATTTAATGAAATTAGCCTGATATTAGAGATATCCTTGTACCATACTTGTTCATGAAGACCAATAGGGCCATTGGTTGGGAGATCAAAATACCTGATATAATTTGCAAGACCGTTGTTATATAAATCGTGATTACCCAAAGCTGGATACAATGGGACATGCCCGGAAATATTTTCAGCAGGGACAAAAAAAGTAGTCCTCCAGGAATTATAATTACCTCCATCCTGCACCAAGTCTCCAGGAATAATGATACCATGGAGATTATCCAATCCTCCGATCGCCGTGTCAGTTACTGTGATAATGCCTTGATTGATGAGATTGGCAAAGACACTGGGGTTGGCACCATCCATCTGAGTATCGGATATACTTATTAAATTGATATTTTGCTTGGCTGATGCAGGTTTGTATGTTGTAAAGTTGTACAAATCACTTACAATTCCGGTTGCCAATCTGACCTTATAATAATACTTGGTTCCTGATGATAGTCCTGAGATCAGGGCAGTATGTACCATAGTATTGCCATTACCGCTCTGACTTGTAGCGGTGACAACCAGATTCAAAGCATTTGGAGTAGAACCATAATCTACATATGCAGTAGTGGATGAATTTGTTTCAAGCATTATTATAGCAGAAGCATGGGTAACATCAGTCAGATATGGTTTGACAATGATGGATTGACTGAATCCCAAAAAACAAATACTATGAATAACAATAATTATATACAATTTCATAATAACGCAAATATAATGGATTTTGTCTAAAAAAAATCGTTCATATTAAATATTTGCAAAAAGTCCTTAGACAACAACTGGACTTTTTTTACTTTCAACTTAAATTACATCGACAACCACATTGTCATTCTATTATCAGACCGGAAATTAATTTTAATTTCATAATCAAACCAATCCTCAAAATTATAACTCCTGAAAAGTTTGCTTACTTTTATTTAGTTTAACCTAATAAAAACTAACTGATTTAATGTCTAAAATCAAAAGATGACAATTACACATCTTGGTTTCTTTTTAATTATAAAGTAATACGTTCGATTGGAGTTAACAGGTGGTTTGTTTGTTCAGGAAAATCAGTAATTCAAATTTTTACATTTTTTACAGTATTACTATTTTTTCTGCCATATTTAAATATCCGGATCTCAATTGATAGAATTACATTATTAATATTGATTTTGTATATTAAATGTGAGTTTAATTTAATATTGTGGTAGATTTTGTAAATTTTTCCTTTGGTGTGTTTTCCTGATATATGCCCAGTCAAATTCATTTGATTGAAATTTTAGATAATTTAAATTATTTTTTTGATAGATATTATTTTTTTATCATATATTTGAAAAAAAATTATATAACCAACTTTAATTGTGTGGAAAAGACAAGCGAAATTCTTTTAAAACTTACTGGAATTGATCCTCTTGAATTTTATGGAATTCATGATTCAAAACTGAATATTCTGAAAAGTGCATTTCCTGATATTATTTTTACGAGCCGAGGTGACCTGCTTAAATTGAGTGGAGTCAAATCTCAGACCCAAAAAGCCAAGGCAAAGATAGAACTCCTTGTAAAGCTCCTCAGAGAAAACCATGAACTATCAATACAGTCTGTTCAGGACATTCTCAGCGTCCCGGGAATTAACGACAGATCCTTGCCTATCTCCAACGGCAATACAATTGTAGTCGGCCGGGATGGCAAAGGGATAAAAGCCAGAACAAAAAATCAGAAAAAACTCGTCGAAGCAAGTGATTTGAATGATATTGTATTTGCAATTGGCCCTGCCGGAACAGGCAAAACCTATACTGCAGTTGCACTTGCAGTCAAAGCACTTAGAAATAAACTTATTAAGAAAATTATACTTACCAGGCCTGCTGTGGAGGCAGGAGAAAACCTGGGATTTCTGCCCGGTGATATGAAAGAAAAGATCGACCCATATCTCCGGCCTTTGTATGATGCCCTCGATGATATGATACAACCCGAAAAACTGAGACAGTATATTACAAATAGAGTCATTGAGATAGCACCTCTTGCGTTCATGCGGGGAAGGACTCTCGACCATGCTTTCGTGATCCTGGATGAAGCCCAGAATGCTACTTCTGTTCAGATTAAAATGTTTCTAACCAGATTGGGCCCAAATGCAAAATGCATTGTAACCGGTGACCTCACACAGATTGATTTACCAAGGCATCATCATTCCGGACTGTCTCATGCCCTCTACCTTCTTGGCACACTTGATGGAATTAAAGTTGTAAAAATGAGTAAGGAAGATGTGCTTCGTCACAGACTTGTAAAAAAAATTATTGATGCTTATGAAAAAAATGAATCAGGTAAGCAAAAAGAAGAGGAATAAAATTTTTAAAACCTACATGAATAATCAAATAAATGCTAATTGTATAAATTGAAATATTTAACATGGAAATTGTAAAATATTTAAACCACAATTCGGGAAATAGTTATACAAAGATATAGTTTTATTAACCATTGAATATGAATATTTTACTCCTGATAGCCATATTGCCTGGTCGTCCTGAAAAAAATTCTGATGAATTTTTCAGGTTAAAGAAATGCTATAAAATCAGAAAAGCTGCATCAATGAGCAGCTTTTCTGATTTTTTTAACCATATATTTTTAAATTTTTACACAAGTTGTATTCGTTCCTCTTCTATTACTTTTCGCATATTTATCAGAGCGTAACGCATCCTTCCCAAAGCAGTATTTATGCTTACCCTGGTAAGCTCAGAGATTTCCTTGAAACTCATATCGGCATAATGACGAAGTATCACAACCTCTCTTTGCTCTTCGGGCAGCTTATCAACTACCTTTCTTATTTTCTGATGAACCTGGCTTTTGATTATACTTTGTTCTTTATTGAGTTCCTTTGATTCGAGAACATCAAATATATCAAATGTCTCAGACGGAGAGACCTGTGTTCTTCTTTTGGATTTCCTGAAATGATCCACACACATATTGTAGGCTATTCTCATTGCCCACTGCAGGAATTTTCCCTGATGATTGTACTTTCCTTTTTTTAACGATTTGATGATCTTGATGAATACATCCTGAAATATGTCTTCGGCCAGTTCATCATCCTTTACAAAGAGATATATAGACGTATAGATCTTGTCTTTGTGTCTGTCCAGTAAAATTTCAAATGATTTTTCATTGCCATCAATATATTGATCAATGAGATCCTGATCAGATAACATCAAAACATCTTTATTCATAAACAATCAATTTTAAAGTTTAATTAAGTGTAGATGTCTGATGTCTATAGGCAATATTTTTTAAAAGTTAATATAATAATGTTATCAAAAACCATGCAAATATATGTAATTGATACTTAAAAAATGAAAAATGTTACATTTTTTTTTAAATTTTAGCATTTTTTTAACAATTTCACTATAAAAAAAGGAAAAATCTATAGATAATTTCTAAAAAAAATAAAAAAAATTAAACCTTAAATAATAATCCAGATCTAAGTAATTATATCAGATAAATCAGTTTTATCATGATTTGCTGTACTATTTTATAATATATTTGTGGTTTTATTAAGGTCTTTGCATTAATATAAGGCTAAATTACGATGAAATGAAACACATCTTCAAACTACTGGTTATCGTTTTTATGACTCATATTTCATTTGGTCAAAACCTATATTTTCCCCCTGTGACCGGTGATGATTGGGCTACAACATCTCCTGATACTATGAATTATTGCAGTGACAACATTAAAAAGCTTTATGATTTTCTTGATGAAAACAATACAAAAGCATTTTTACTCCTCAAGGATGGGAAGATAGTGCTTGAAAAGTATTTCGACGATCATACTGCAAATTCCTTATGGTACTGGGCATCTGCCGGCAAAACTCTTACCGCATTTATGGTTGGTCTGGCACAACAGGAAGGATTCTTGAATATCAATGACAAAACTTCCGATTATCTGGGCAAAGGATGGACTAATTGTAATGCAACCCAGGAAGACAAAATAAGCATCAGGCATCAGCTCACAATGACGACGGGACTTGATGATGGTGTTGAAGACCCGTTCTGTACATTGAAAAACTGCCTTGCTTACAAAGCGGAAGCAGGATCAAGATGGGCTTATCATAATGCTCCATACACATTGCTCGATCAGGTAATAGTCAAGGCTACAGGCAGTAACCTCAATACGTATATAATTCAGAAACTAAAGAATAAAACCGGTATAACGGGTGCATTTATTCCTTCCGGGTACAATAATGTATTTTTCAGTACTGCAAGAAATATGGCAAGATTTGGATTGCTGATTTTAAACAAAGGCAACTGGAATGGATTAAGGATCATGACCGATACTACATATTTTCACAACATGACACACAGGTCGCAGGAACTGAATGAGGCATATGGATATCTCTGGTGGCTGAATGGCAGCTCCAGTTTCATGGTCCCTCAGTCACAGTTCAGGTTTCCCGGATCCATGTGCCCTGATGCTCCCGAAAATATGATTGCTGCTATGGGCAAAAACGGACAATTTCTAAATGTGGTCCCTGGCCAGAATCTGATCTGGGTTAGAATGGGAGATGCCACTGATGATTCTGATGTATCTTTTCTGCTAAACAATAAGATTTGGAAATATATAAATGAATTGACTTGCAGTGCATCCTCCATTGACAGAATTTCAGACACTTATTTAACTATATTTCCCAATCCTGCTATGGATCATATCAAAATAATCTCTGATTTATCAATAAAGAAAATAAAAATAATCCGTGTTTCAACAGGTTTTCAAAAAACTATTACTTCAGATTTCAATGATATTGATGTGACAGATCTCAGTCCGGGATTATATTTTATTGAGATTATGAATGATGATGGTTCAGTAAAATATCACAGGATAATAATCAATCCCTGATTTGTTCCGGATAAACTGTAAGTTATAATAAAAAATCAGGGAAGTGTTGCTAATAATATACTGAAAAGTTTATTTTATTAGAATAATTCACAAAAAATATACCAATACTTTGCTTATTTGTAGGAGTCTGGTAAAAAAAACTTGGGTGTATCCCATTTTTGCACTAAAGTAACCAAGTGTTAATTAAAATTCTTTGGGATTCCCTTTAGGGTCAGGGCAAAACCCAAAGAATTTTAATAAATTTGCAAAATTGGGATACACCCGATTTTTTTGATTTCCATTACTAATTTAGAATTATTTGTTAAAATAATTTTATTTCCATTATAAAAAAGTATTTTTGGTTGATTTTAAAAAATTCTGGAGATTTTAATGACTAATTAATCCATTTTTTGCTATGGTCAGGTTAAAAAAAATTAGTTTTTTATTTTACGTAGTATTAGTTTTCTTTCTTAATTCATCTTTTTCACAAAGTTTATTTAAATCAGGGTATATCATTGATTTAAAAGGAGATACTATTTTTGGAGAAATTGATTACAGAGGTGATAAATATATGGGTAATAAATGCAGATTCATAAAAGATGGTGTAGTTCAAGAATATCTTGCAGGTGAGATTTATGCATTTAGATTTCATGATAGTAAGTTTTTCATCAGTAAAAATGTTGATGACAAAATTTATTTTCTTGAATATTTAATTAAAGGTAAAGTTAACATATACTATTTGAGAAACAAAACTGGGGATCATTATTATATTGATAATGAGAAAGAAAGACTCACAGAGATACCATTTGAGGAGCAATTTATAAATGTTGATGGAAAAATGAAAGTAAATGAAGCAAAAAGGTATGCTGGAGTGCTCAAATATTATATGCAGGATGCAAAAGATTTTGATAAAAGAATACTTGAATTGAAAAATCCGGGACATAAAAATCTAATAAACATAGCAAGAGATTATCACAATCAGGTATGTAAGGACGAGAAGTGTGTTGTATTTGAAAAAGTATTGCCTTTGATCAAAATCAAGATGGAACCCACTATTGGTCTTGGATATATAAATTCTATAAATGTCAAAAAAAATATTCATTATCAATATGGAATTCAATTGCAAATTTGGACACCCAGAATAAATGAGAATATTTTTTTTCATACAGGAGTTTTATCAGCACCTTACCATTTTATGGATTCTACAGTGATTTCATTTTTCAAAATTCCTTTAGGACTTGAATATCTATACCCAAAATATAAAATCAAACCTAAACTGGGATATGGAGTACAAATTTATCGATATCTCTTTCAGAATATTGAAATAATGGCAGGTGTGGAAATTTTCTTGAATAAGAAGCTTATGTTGAACTTAACATGTAATACAGAATTTGAACAATTACAATATTTCTTGTTTTTGCCTGGAAAGTACATTTCGAATTGGTTGTCAGTTGGTCTGATTTATAGTTTTGAAAAAAGAAATTTTTAAAATTTTTAATCTAATTATTAATACCGCTTTCAATCAATTCAATAACTTGTCATATGAAACAATATTTATTTATTATTATGAATGAATTAAATTTTTCCAAAAAATTTATTAAGTAAATTTTTGTTTTTTAATTTTAAATTTGAATAAAATGAGAATAATCGGCCTTATGTCAGGCAGTTCAACTGATGGTGTTGATCTCGCACTCTGTGAATTCTCAATGACGGAAAATGTATTGTACTGGAAGATATTAAAAAGTGCAACTCTGGAATATCCTGACGGTTGGAAACAACGGCTGCTGAAACTTCCTGATTCTTCAGCAAGGGAATTAGCTTTGGCTGATCATGAAATTGGAAGACTCTTTGGTGCGATGGTCAAAGATTTTTCAACCGGTGAAAAAGTGGATTATATAGCCTCGCATGGTCATACAATATTCCATGAACCAGAAAAAAAAATGACCCTTCAGATTGGAAATGGTGCAGCAATATCCCAAACCTCAGGAATACCTGCTATTACAGATTTCAGGTCGTCTGATATTCATCTTGGAGGTCAGGGCGCTCCTTTAGCTTCCTTAATTGATCGTGATCTTTTTAAGGAATATGATGCCTTGATCAATCTTGGTGGAATTGCCAATATCAGTATAATCACAAAAAAGGAATTATTGGCTTATGATATTTGTCCATGCAATCAGTTACTTAATTACCTTTCTGCCCAATCAGGTTCCGCCTTCGACGAAGATGGCATTATGGCTTCAAGTGGAAAACCGGACAGAAAACTCCTTGACAAACTTGCAAGTTTCGGATATTTTGCAAGAAATTATCCTAAATCACTGGATAACAACATAATAAAACAGTTTTTTTATCCTATTCTTGATAAAAGCAATATCAAAAACGAAGATAAACTGGCCACATGTACCGAATTAATAGTACAGTTGATCACAAAAGAATTGAAAAATCATTTAACTTTCTCCTCTGATTCAAGGGTATTGATTACCGGTGGTGGTGCAAAAAATAAATTTCTGATAAAAAAAATTAGTCAATCAAACAAAAAAATTAGTATAATTGTGCCTGAATATACACTAATTGATTTTAAAGAGGCTTTACTAATGGCTTATTTGGGGTTTTTGAGGATCTCAAATCAAACCAATATTCTGAGCTGTGTCACCGGAGCTACAGACGATAGTATTGGAGGAGCATTGTACATCTCAAATAAAAATATTTTATAAATAGCAAAAACTTATCCAATAATAAAAAATAATTAAAAATGACTTCAAGAACTGTTTACTTTTTATTGATCACTATTTTTTTAAATTCTTCTGTAGTCCTTTCTCAGTCAAGAGCTAAGGAACTACTTAAGTACACCCTCAATGAGAAATCATTTATGAAACTTGGTAAATCAAGGGTCGAAGAGATGAAGAAATCATTAAATGACAATTTGGCAAGACAGAACACGGGTGACAAATTAGTGGCTGACAATAACAAAGGAGCTGAAACAGAATTGTTTGCAGCAATCAACCCAATGGATACAAATAACATTGTTGTATCTTCCATTTATTTTTCTTATAGTCCATTTCTTGAATCTCCTTTGAGTATATCAACATATTACACAAAAGATTTTGGACAGACATGGAAAAAAAGCAGTTTTGACGGACTTCAAAATGATTCATATTTTGTAGGAGGCGGAGGCGATCCGGTTCTGGTGTTTGACAGCAAAGGACATTTACACCTGACCTATATAATTCTGGCAATAACTGATTTTGTAAGTTTGAGGGCTAAAGCATTTATATATCATGCGGTTTCAAAAGACGGTGGGGTCACCTGGGTGCGAAACACTTATTTTGAAAGCAAGGCTTTTGACATTAATAATTTTGAAGGAGCTGATCATTTTCTTGACAAACAGTGGATGGTGGCTGATCATAGTGATACTCAATTCAGTGGAAATGTATATCTCGCTTATGTTGATTTTAACCTGGCAGCAGGCAATGAAAAACCAAATATTAAGGTTGATACTTACAGGCCAGATGATACTTCATTTGTTTATGATCCTGTCACTGTAAGTTCCGATAGTTTTTATTTTGTACAGTTTTCATCAATCGACGTTGACCAACAGGGCAATGTTTATGTGGGCTTTGTAGGCTCCGTAGATTCAATCAATTATTATATTTTCAATTCGGTAAGCAGAGATGGAGGTAAAACTTTTTCAAATCCGGTTATAGTTAGTAAGGTCTATTATCCTGGTTTTACAGGTGGAAGCGATGAAGCAACTCTGACAGGTGTGGATTCAGAAAGATATTATCCATGTCCCTACATTGCTGTTGACAAAAGCAATAGTATAAATAATGGAAGGATTTATTTCAGCTGGACAGCTCCGGGAATTGATTCCCTGACTTCGGGAAGTTATGATATCTATATGAGTTATTCAGATGATCAGGGAACAAACTGGAGTATTCCATTTGTCCTGAACAATGATAAACTTAAGAACTCTGACCAGTTTTACTCAACTGTCAACGTCAATGATGAGGGTATTCCAATTTTATGTTTTTATGATAAAAGAAAAGATGCCGGCAATAACCTCAAAACTCATTATTTTATAACTTATTCCAAATCACCGGAGCTTTTGGATTTCTCTTTACAGTTTCCTGTTTCAGCAAATGCATCGGATTTTTCCAAAATAGGGAGTAAAACCGAAGGCTTCGGAATAGGAGAATACAACAAAACTGTTACAACATCTCATTATGCCCTTCCTTTCTGGTCAGATGGAAGGACCAATTCAGGGGATATAAATATCTACATGGCATATATTCCACTTGACGGAAAAGATTATTCTACCGGAATTGAATTTGTAAATCAGGTAAATAGCGATATTCAGATAAAAAATATAGCTCCAAATCCTGCAAAAGATAAAACAACCCTGGTATTTCACAATAATAAAACTTCAGATCTGAAATTATATGTGACAGATACCGGTGGAAGATTGGTTTATGAAAAAAATCTTGGTAAAAAATCAGAAGGAGAGTATTCTGAGGATATTTACCTCACATCATTAAATACAGGTCTCTATGTGGTCAGAGTTCAGTCGGATTATGGCTTTGTCACAACAAGATTTAATGTTGTGAAATAATTTGTTGAGGTCAGGTCATTATTAACAGGCTTTTGCTATAAATTAACCCATGTATATAGTTCGATTAAAAAACTCATGAATACACGGTGATCGATTTAAAAAGGAAATCTTATATCAGATGCACAAAAGAATTGTACTGAATTTTTTATTTATAATTTCTTTTTACCTGGTTGGGAATGCTCAGGATCAAAAAGAAGTGAATTGCAGCAGGTCAAAGGTTTTATATAATTCAGCGAATTTTGATCCGGCAAATATAGCTGACCGGCAGGATTTTGATGTTGAGTATTATAAAATAGACCTGGATATCAATCCCGGAGGGAAAACTGTTTCAGGTACAGTATTTATAAAAAGCAGGATTATCAATAATACCAATACAATAACCCTTGATCTTATTTCATCTTTTTTCGTAAAAAGCATTAAATCCAATGGAAAATCCCTGTCATTTAATCAAAGCAAAGATGAATTAACCATAATCCTTGATAAAACTTATTTTACTGGAGAATTAAGCAATTTATCTATTGAATATAGCGGTACTCCCGGCCCGACTTTTCATTTTGACACCAACAATGGGATGCCATGGATATGGACATTGAGTCAACCCTACGGATCAAAGGACTGGTGGCCATGCAAAAACCTGCCAGATGACAAGGCTGATTCAGTCAGGTTAAATATCACCGTACCTTCAGACCTGATAGTAGCATCTAATGGTAAATTATTATCAGCAATTGAAAAAGATGGCAAAACAACATATACATGGCTTGAATCATATCCGATAGTTTCATATCTTGTATCACTTGCAATTCATCCCTACAAAACAGTAAATCAGCATTTTAAATATTCTCCATCAGACTCCATGCCGGTAATTCACTACATTACCCCAACTAATTTTGACAATAATAAGGAATCATATAAAATCACTACTGAAATGCTTAAAGCATTTTCAAGCATGTTTGGCCTCTATCCATTTATTGAAGAAAAATATGGTCATGCTGAATTTCCATGGAGTGGTGGAATGGAACATCAGACTATTTCGAGTATGCTAGGCCCCTATGAGTTCCTGATAGCTCATGAACTTGCCCACCAATGGTGGGGTGATATGATCACATGCAGGGATTTTCACCATATCTGGTTAAATGAGGGATTTGCCACATATAGTGAAGCTTTATGGCAGGAATACAAATCAGGAAAGGAGGCTCTTCATAATACTATGAAAGGAAAGATCTTTCTGGGAAGAGGAAAAATATATGTTGATAATATCGAAGAGCAGGGAAGGATATTTAATCATGGATTGAGTTATAATAAAGCAGCATGGGTACTTCATATGCTCAGAAATGTTGTGGGCGACGATTTGTTTTTTCAGATACTGAAAGCCTGGGGCAACAGCGATAAAAGATTTGGGACTGCTGTAACAGAGGATTTTAAAGCAGTCTGTGAAAACGTTGCAGATCAGGATTTAGATTATTTTTTCGATCAATGGATATATGGAGATTTTCATCCGGTTTACCTGTATGACTGGCACTACAATCAAGGAAATTTCATGTACAGGACAGAACTCAACCTCTCTCAGTTTCAGACCGGAGGTATTTATAAAATGCCTGTTGATGTGACTATACTGACTGTAGCAGGGGAAGAAAAATTCAGAGTTTTCAATGATAGTCAGAACCAGTTATTTGAGTTTTACACAGAATCTGAACCTGTTGATCTTATCATTGATAAAGATAACTGGATACTAAAGGAGATTCGTAAGGGAATTAAGATAGCCAATCATGATAACAACAGCATGACCTTCAGTGTTACAAATGACGGAAGCCTGGGTTTTGAGAATCCTGATGGATTTGGCAATGGCTTGATATATCCTGAGTCAGGAAAAAATAATTTGTTTTTTGGTTCATTCATGATAGGAAACAACAAGGATTATGTGGCAGATAATTCAGAATACCAACCAAGGAAAGATTTTAAAAATCTTGGCCAATTCAATAAAGCTGATGAATTCGCAGGAGCTCAGTTTATAAAAACTACATATAGCGATGAACTTCATCCAATACCCAAAGGGATTACAATTGAACAAAGATCATATTCTGACCCGGTTTATCCAAATCGTGAATTTATAATCATAGATTATTTGGTCAAAAATCAGGGTACAGAGACTTTGCCAGGCATATATCCTTCATTATTTCTGGATCTTGACATAGGGGACTATCTTGACAATCAGATAAAAAAAGATGAAGCGAATAAGTTGATATGGCAGTATAATGATGGTATTTATATTGGCATAAAGCTTTTGAGCCAGCAAGCAGAAAAAATAAATTTCAGCGGAATAGTCAATGCAATAGATGAATTATCCGAGAACAAAAAATATGATTTTTTATCAGGTAAATTGAACCAGTATCAAGCAGAAAAAAAAGCCGACTGGAGCAGTTTATTATCGACAGGGCCTTTTGATCTTGAACCGGGAGACAGCATTAAAATCAGTTTTGCAGTGTGTGGTGGAACCAGCGAACAAAAATTGAAATCAAATGCTGCAAATGCACAAAATTATTATAATACTCACCTTGTGAACACCAAAGAACGAGAATTGGACGAAATGGGATACAAAGTGTACCCTAATCCAGCATGCGATCATATCAACATATCATTTGAGAAAAATTCCGGATGTCAGATTGAACTGACAGATGTGCTGAACAGAACGATCAAGCATCGCAAGTGCCTTGCTCAAACTAAAGAGGTCACTTTTAACACCTCTGATCTGAACCCCGGCATTTACTTCATCATTATAAAAAATGAGGAAAGGACCACTGCTTTTAAGGTAGTTTTAGAATAGATGATATATAAAGCAATTGTTGTTGAACCATAGGATGGTTGCAGATTGTATCAGCCATAAGATGTTTTATGAATTAAAACTCATCTTATACCAAATTCATTTATATAATATTCCAATAATTTGGTGCTGACACTGACACTTTGGTCAGTACAGGCACTTCGGTCAGCATCCAAAATATAATGCCGACTGAAATTGGGGAAATTGGGGTTCTTAAATCGGATTTGTGCTGACTGCAAATTGTCAGTACTATTTTCAATTTCATGTCGGTATTACAACATTTCAATTTAAAGATAATAATACCTTTTATTATTTGAATTCATTTACAAATCATTATATATTAGTCATATACATCCTGAAAATCAGATTTACTTTTATATATTTATACTATCAATTATAAATTCATAATTTACTGTATGGCAGTTACAAACTGCGACAATCCAGATATTTAGGAAAAAGTTTTAAAACAGCTTATGTGTAAAGGTTAGAGAAAAACTATGCCCGAAACCTTCTCTGAAATTCAATACATTTCCATCAAAATAAATAAATTTAATCGGGAAAAGACCAAAATCATCTGATCTATACGATAATATCAGATCCACAGACATACCTGTTTTGGGTGAAAAATAATACTGGTATTTTGTTGTTGACAGAATACCAAAATTAGTATCATCTGAATTCCAATATGGTTTGTCTCCGAATTTGCGATCAATATTTACATTAAGATCAGTTGATGCATAAGATCTGGAACTGATATATTTCTTCAACCCCACATTCAATATTGGTTTGATGAATGTGTAATTTATCCTGTTTTCATTAATCCAGGTAGTTTTATATGACGAATAGCCAAACTCAATAGCAGCATTGAGATCAAACTGCCATGTCATACTGATAGGTTTGAACAAATCGAATTTGGCAACTGCTGATATACCAATATCTCTTATGCCATCATCCTCATCCAATATATAAAAAGATGCTTTAGGAACAAGACCAATAGCCAATCTTTTATTAGCAAATCTTCTGTTATTGACACCATAGTCCAGCATATCAGAAAGAGTAGTATAATATTCCACAGATTTTTCTTTAATCAGGCCTTTTTCGGTGAGAACTTCATCCATTAGTTTCAAATTATCTTTTCTCCATATCCTGTGATCAAATATCCTCTTATAGCGGCTCTGTGACAATCTTTCTGATATTTCTGTCAATTCTGTCCCATCAGGAATTCTGGTTAATAAATTTTCTCTCTGGAGGTCTTTTAGTATCCTGTTGGTATGCCATACATCTGTGACATCTTCAATTCTCCCCCATCCATAAAAAAATCCTGGATCAAGGTCAATATTCAGGGATATATCCCAATCATTGTATATATCGAAATTGACAAAAGAGTTAGGCGCAATCTCAAAAAACCTGTTTTTATGATCATAATACCTGTAGCTTCTATCTATTGTAAATATTGTAGTAAATCTTGAGTTCGTAATTATTTTATGAACTTCCAAATCTTCTGTTTTATTAAAATAATATCCAAATTCAAGAAAATCTCTGCATTCTACCTGTTTTTTGATATTGTTTTTAAAAGAGTAATTTCTCAATCCTAATGTCGGGGATACAAAGAAAATCTCTCTGATCTGTGGGAAAAAACTGTAAAATGAATTCTGATTTGATCGTGAGTTAAAATCAAAAAACATATCCAAAGCCCTGTGATTAATATCTGGCAGTGCATATCTTTCAAGCCTGAAGGTATCTATTGGTGGAAAATGCTTTAATTCTATACTGTCATCCTGGGCTTTTAAGCCCGAAAGAAAGAAAAGGAGCATTGTCAAAAAGGCAATTGAGATTTTCATATGATATAAATTTTTTGGGTGTATAACATTTTTCCTAGTTATTTATTAAATATGAACCACAAAACTTGTTTAAACATTGATCTCACTGATCAGAATCCTTTAAAATCAGGTTTTCTTTTTTCGGTAAATGCTTTGCTGCCTTCCTGTCCGTCATGACTACCAATCGTTTGTCCAAAATAGTCAATTTCTAATTCATAGCCATTAACGTTCTTATCGAAATAAGCATTTACAGCCCCGATCATTTTTTCAGTTGCAAATGGACTTTTGCTTCCGATTTTATTAATTATCTCGCAAGCTTTCTCTACTGCATTTTCGGCAATGTGATTTATGAGACCTATATTCAAAGCTTCCTGAGCCGAAATAACATCCCCGGTAAGAAGCAGCTCCATAGCCTTAGCTTTTCCGATATTTCTAGTTAATCTCTGTGTGCCACCATAACCAGTAATGAGCCCAAGATTCATTTCAGGCTGACCGAACTTGGATTTTTCAGTAGCTATTATCATATGGCAGGCCATAGCAAGTTCATTGCCTCCTCCAAGAGAAAAACCATTGATAGCTGCAATAACAGGTTTGTTGTAATTCTCAATTTTAAATAGAATTTCCATTCCAATCCTGGATTTTGCCGAACCCTGTTCAGCATTCATGCCAATAAATTCAGTAATATCAGCTCCGGCTATAAACGCCTTTTCGCCGCTTCCGGTTATTACAACTCCTTTCAGGTTTTCAATAGAATGACCAAATTCAGAAAAGAAATGATCCAGTTCAGAAAACACTTCAGCATTCAAAGCATTCAGGGCTGAAGGACGATTGATTGTAAGTATAGCTACTCCATCATCAATTTTAATTAGTATATTTTTGAATTCCATGATCTGATAAGTTTATTTTCAGCAAAAATAGGGCATTTTGTTAAGAAAATGAAATAAAGAAGGGAGAATTCAGAAGGGAGAAGAGAGAATTAAGAATACAGAATTCAGAATATAGAATTCAGAATACAGAATTAAGAAATACAGGAATCAGAATACAGTTAATTCTGAATTCTGACTCCTGCATACTGGATACCTTGTTACAGTTTTTCCCAGTCTATAGTGTCCAGGGTTTTCTGAATTTTACTCAATATCAGATAAGGATCAGCATTTGAAGCAGGACGTCTGTCTTCAAGGTGTCCCGTCCATGTGATAGCTGTTGAAGCAGGAATTCTCACAGACGCACCTCTGTCGCTGACACCATAGCTGAATTTGTCAATGCTTTGAGTTTCATGCTTACCAGTAAGTCTTTGTTCATTATGAGCTCCATAAACTTCAATGTGTTCTTTGTGAGCCTCACCCAGAGCATCACAGATAGCACCCATCATTTTTTTGCCTCCCTTTTCACGCATAAGTTTAGTGCTGAAATTAGTATGCATTCCTGAACCATTCCAGTCTCCCTTAATTGGTTTTGGGTGTATATCGATCTTATAATCATAGTATTCACCAAGTTTGTGAAGCAGGTACCTCGCTATCATCAAATCGTCGGCTGCTTTAAGAGAACCCACAGTAAAAACCTGGAATTCCCATTGCCCAAGCATTACTTCTGCATTGATACCTGTTATATCAAGTTCTGCACCGAGACACTGGTCAAGGTGTTCTTCAACAAAATCCCTTCCTTCAACATTGCCTTTGCCTACTGCACAATAATAAGGCCCCTGCGGAGCAGGATATCCATCTTTCGGAAATCCAAGAGGCCGTCCTTCATGCATAATAACATATTCCTGTTCAAACCCTATCCATAGATCAGGATCATCTTCAACAAGCTGTCTGGTATTGGATTTATGTGGAGTGCCATCCGGATTATAAACTTCGCAGATTATAAGGAAGCCATCAGATCTGGCAGGATCAGGATATGACCTTCGTGGTTTCAGTATCAGATCAGAGAAATGACCTTCTGCCTGACGGGTAGAACTACCATCAAAAGACCATTCAGGTAATAATGATACATCACCATCAAAGAAATCCATTTCCAGAATTTTTGTTTTACCCCTGAAATTGGCTTCAGGTTCATATCCGTCTCTCCAGATATATTCAAATTTAAATTTAGCCATGATTTATTGATTTTGAAAAAAAACAGCAAATTTAAATGTATAATTATTTATATTTTAATTTTGTATATTAATTTTATTTAAATATATGAAATATTTATAAATAAATACCTTTATGGAATAAATGCTATGCACTATTTAAAAATCGATGAATTTGATTTATCAATCAAAAAACCCTACTAATAATAAACTTATATTAAGGCATTCTATTTCACAATATTCAATTTCCCTTTGCAATAAGTACCAATGACCTTACCTTTGGTTTTAGCTCCAATAAATGGAGTGTTGGAGGATTTTGATTTGATGTCGGTGTTTTTAATTTCTGAAAGTCCATTATCTGTAAAAAAAGTCAGGTTAGCGATTGAATTTTTACCTATTGTAGTCAGGGGCAAGCCAATTATAGCCCTTGGTTTATTAGAAATAGCTTCGATAATTGTATTAAGCCCAATTTTTTCTCCTGCTACATTATTGAGTATTCCAAAAAGAGTCTCAAGTCCCAATGCTCCGTATTTGGTATCAAAAAAGGCCTTTTTCTTATCCTCTACATCAAGTGGGTAGTGATTGGAGACTATTGCATCGATAGTGCCATCTTTTAATCCCTTGATCAGTGCATTGTTATCCTCTTTTGTCCTAAGAGGTGGCAGTACTTTGTGCATCGAATCAAATTCTTTATAACTATCTTCTATGGCTACCAGATTATGGTAAGATACAGTAGAATGTACATTAATTTTTCTTTTTTTAGCATCATTTACTTGTTTTACAGAGTCTGCGCATGATATCATATGACTTATTAAATGTGAATTGTTATATTCACAAAGTGAAATATCTCTGTACAACATCAGGCTCTCTGCGAGTGCCGGCCTTCCTTTCATGCCAAGATAGGCACTCATTTTTCCTTCATTTACAACTCCATTTTCGCTCAACTGAGCATCCTCAGGATGATTGATTATTGGCACACCGATAGAAGTCACATATTGCAAAGCTCTGGACATCAGACCTGAATGGAGTAACGGGATCTTGCCATCAGAAAAAGCAATAGCTCCATTTGTATGCAGATCTATCATTTCTGACAATTCTGTACCCTTGCAGGATTTGCTGATAGCAGCGATTGGGAAGAAATCGACAGGCAAATGAATGGATTTGTTTATAATACCTAGTACGATACTTTTATTATCATTTACAGGTTCGGTATTGGGAAAAACAGCCAGTCCTGTGAACCCACCTTTTAATGCCGAATTAGACATTGATCCCATATCATCATAACTTTCAAAGCCTGGATCTGTCAACCTAGTCCCAATATCAAACCACCCGGGTGAAACATAGGCATCCTGCAAATCGAGAATCTCACAATTTTGAGAATCAATATTTTCTTTTATCTCCTTGATTAGATCATTCTCAATAAGTATATCCGACTTTTTGTTATTCCATTCAGAATTTTTATCAAGAATTACGGCATTTTTTATTAGAAGTTTCATGATGGTAAGTTTCAGTTTTTCCAAAATCTTAAAAGAATAATTTCAATAGCTAGAAAGATCAATGCGAGAATTACCGCCCATTTCCACAATTCAATACCTCTTTGTTTTGCATTGATCAGTTTTGTAAAATTAAAGTTTTTATTTTTATTGTCAAAGATCTTTACATTTTTATTCAGTTTATCCGATATCTTACCAATATCAGTGTAATCAAGCTGCGATTCCTTTCTGTTGTAGTTATAAGCAGCTTTTGCCAAAAGGCTGTCATTCTGAAACACTGCATATATTCCTGATTTTGAGATATTGCCTCCTTCATCAAGTAACAGATTTGTTGTTGTGACCAATTGTTTTGGAATGAATTCACTTCCGTTGCCTCTTATTTTCAGATGGCTGTCTTTTTTGATATTTACCCGAGGCATAGAGATTATCTTATCAGTACCTATTGTATGCGAAAGTTTGGATACACCGGCATTTGAAATTGACATTTTGAAAAGCATTGGCACAAAAATATCCGGATTACGTGACAGATCATTTATTTCAGTTGTAAATGGAGCAGAGCATAGAAATAATTGACCGTTTCCAACAGTATATCTTGAAATAAAACTCTCACCATTCCTGTATTTAATAATATCATATTTATTTCTTGCCTGAAGGTTTGAAAGTTTGAACTTTCCCTTTACTTTTATGGGAGGAATGTTGGCACCTGCCTTATCAAAAATATCTTCAAGCACAAATTCCTGCCGGTTTAATAAATCGGCTTCAAAACTGAGTTCACTGTAATCCTCAAGTATATTTGCATTTGCAGCTCCAAGAAAAGAATTCAGGGACTGGATGTTGGCTCCTTTCCCCGGAAATAATAAAACATTCAGTCCATTATTCATTGCGTTTATCAGTGATGATGACAAGCCTGTTGATATTTTCTCAATATCCTCAAGGATGACCAGTTGATTTTTATCAAGATTTGAATAATCTACCTTATTTATATCCAAATACAGAAAATCAAAATACTGATCATAATCAAAAGCATTATTCAGATACCTGTTTGCCCCTTTACCTTCATTGAGGTTGAGAATTTTGATCTTATCAGGAACTTTAAATGTCAAAAAATACTCATCATCAAAAATGATCGGGTAGTCTTTGAGGCTTATCCTGGCCTCATTCCACCCACTCGATTTTATACGGATCTCCACTGTATCGGTTATGGATGATGAAGCCCTGATACTGAACTTGCCCAATGGCAATACTTCTTTATTATATTCCAGACTCAAAGGTATATTATCCACATCTGACTCGCTGAAGTTGGACATCTTTATGATAAGTTTATTTACATAACCGGGCAAAGCAAGTGGTTTTTCCCAGAAACAACTGTCAATACTGATATTATTTTCCCTTACAGCCTGCAATATCACTAGATTATAATCTACAGTTGAGTCCACTGCCTCAGTCTTGACATCAAATACAGACTTTTGAAAATCAGATATCCAGAATGCATGTTTATTCAAGGCTCCACTCAGCATAAATGCCTGGTTTTGCCTGTTCATGATATTATTTATAGTCTGGAGTTTCGAATTCAGATTTATTTTGCCAATTTTTTCCAATGCATCTTTTTTATCGATCCATCTCTGATCTTCACCATGCAGTTCATTCGTAACTATCTGAAAACTGGTATTATCAGAATATCCTTCAATTATATCCCTGGCTATCTTTTTTGCCTTCTCAATAAGTGACACATCTTCACTCAAAGCCTGCATACTGAATGAATTATCAATATATATACTGACAGAAGTGCTACCCTGATTCACTTTCTCACCCTGTGGAATAAAAGGTTGTGCAAATGCAAGTACCAGGAATACTATTGTAAGTATTCTGGCTAAAAGAATTAAGAGATTTTTTAATTTATTGGTATTAGTAGTCTCTTCCTTTATTTCTTTGAGAAATTTTATATTGGAGAAATACACCTTTTTGAACCTACGGAAATAGAATAGATGTATTATGACCGGAATTGCCACCGCCAGTAATGCCCACAAAAATCCAGGATAAATAAATTCCATAATGTGCAAAAGTATAAATAAGTTTATAATATTTAAAATAATGATCCGGATATTTATACGTAAAACTTAGCCGGATATTTTGTGATAATTTTTACTGCCTGATAACTTAAATGGTATTTTAAGAATTATTGTTTAAAAAGATACCACTTAAATTGTTAAAAAATAGTAATTTTGTCTTTAATTATCTTTAAATATTTTGGTTAAATTTGTGATTGATATTCTAATATTTATGAAACCACAAAGGAAACGAAGGATTTTCACTAAGACACACGAAGTATTGATATTTAATATTTTTCCTTAGTGTTTCTTGGTGATGAACTTAGTGTGACTTAGTGGTAAATAATTAAAAATTAATATTGGTTTCAACCTAAATAAATAGTATTTTCTTTAAATATTGTATCAATAAAATCGCCACCTTATGGAAAAATCATTAATAATTCTGTTGGTTATTGCATTGTTTTCATGTAATAAAAAATCTGAAAATGAAGCAAAGTCCGTGATAACACAAAATGTTCCTGAAATAAAAAATGGACTTATGACCCCCGAAGCATTATGGTACTTCGGAAGAATAGGAGAATTTCAGCTGTCACCGGATAAAAAAACTATTGCTATGACAGTTACTTTTTACGACATTGAGAAAAACAAAGGCAACTCAGAGATATATATAATTGACACTGAATCAAATAATCCTGTCCGGTTGACAGAAACACCTATGGGAGAGTCAAATATTGTTTGGAAACCTGACAATATGACTATAGCATATTTATATCCTGATCAATCAGGTGCAGGTCAGATATTTGAAATGAGTATTGACGGAAATACAAATAAGCAGATATCTGATATTCCGGGTGGCATAAGCGGTTTCAGCTATTCTCCCGATGGTCAAAATGTCCTTTTTACAGCTGATGTTCCCAAAAAACCTTCAACAGAAGATCTGCATCCTGATATGCCTGAAGCTGATGTCAGGATACTTGATGAGCTGATGTACAGGCATTGGGATACATGGGTAGCATCTTATTCACATATTTTTATTGCGAAGTATTCTGATAAAATTGAAGAAGGCAAAGACATAATGAAGGATGAAAAATGGGAATCTCCGGTTCGACCTATGGGCGGAATGGAACAGATCACGTGGAGTCCTGACAGTAAATCAATTATTTATACCTGCAGAAAACTGACAGGAGTAAAATATGCAAGATCAACAAACACTGACCTGTATAAATACAATATTGATAGCGGACAGACCATCAACCTGACTGAAGGCATGGCAGGTTATGACTGGAATCCCATGTTTTCGAATGACGGCACTATGATGGCGTGGGAAAGCATGGAAAGAGATGGTTATGAGGCTGATAAGCATAGATTATTTATCATTGATTTCAAATCAGGCAATAAGAAAGAACTTCTTCAGGATTTTGATGCCAATGTTTATAATATTAACTGGTCAGATGATGACAAATCAATATTTTTCACCACCGACTGGTTTGGGTCACAGGAGATATTTTCAGTCAGAATCGATGAAAATAAAGCAAACAGGATAACAAATGGTATTCATAATTATTCGGAATTCAAAATAGCAGGTGATAAAATATATGCTCTTAAACAGAGTATGTCAAAACCCAATGAATTGTACAGACTTGATATAAAAACCGGAAAGGATGAAGAGGTTTCTTTTATTAATAAAGACATATTGGCTAAATTGAAAATGGGAAAAGTTGAAAAAAGGATGATCAAAACAACTGATGGTCTTGATATGCTTACATGGGTGATTTATCCTCCCGATTTTGATCCTAACAAAAAATACCCCGCACTATTATACTGTCAGGGAGGTCCACAGGGAATGGTCGGACAGTTTTGGTCCTACCGTTGGAATTTCCAGATTATGGCAGCTAACGGATATATTATAGTTGCCCCTAACAGAAGGGGAGTCACCGGATTTGGCATGAAATGGCTTGAGCAGATAAGCGGGGATTATGGAGGCCAAAACATCAAAGATTACCTCAGTGCAATAGATGAATTGAAAAAAGAACCATTCGTTGACGCAGACAGGTTAGGAGCAGTAGGAGCGAGTTATGGTGGATATTCGGTATTTCACCTTGCAGGTATGCACAACAAGCGGTTCAAAGCATTTATTGCTCATTCAGGCATTTTTAATTTTGATGCACAATACCTTGAAACTGAAGAACTTTGGTTTCCTGATTTTGATTATGGAGGCCCATACTGGGAAAAAAACAATCCAAAAGTCAAAAAATCGTATGCAGCCTCACCGCATCTGATGGCAGATAAATGGAACACACCAATTTTGATTATGCACGGTGAAAAAGATTACAGAATTTCTTACACTCAATCAATGCAAGCATTTACTGCCGCTCAGATACTCGGTGTGCCATCAAAACTTGTATTATTTCCGGGAGAAAACCACTGGATTACAAAGCCTCAGAATGCCATTGTCTGGCAACGTGAATTTTTTGGATGGTTAGACAGGTATGTCAAAAAGAGTTAGATGGCAGAATAATAATTATTTGAAATACTTGACCGAGCTCAGGAGAATTGATAAACTTGTCCGTATAGCTTGCCCGTAGGGGATTGATAATGGATAATTGATAATTGATAATGAAAATCCTGCTATCCTATAATCCTATGAATCATAGTTCAGACAGCAATTCGTAATTCGTAATTTCTTTCGGTTGTCAGTTTGTCGGTTGTCGGTTTAAATTCAAAACTAGTAATTCGTCCAAGTTTCCATGAAACTCGAATATAAAAATTCCGTGAAAATCCGTCAGATCAGTATCATCCGTGTGCTAATAAATGGAGAATTGATAATTGATAATTGATAATGAAAATCCTGCTATCCTATAATCCTATGAATCATAGTTCAGACAGTAATTCGTAATTCGTAATTCGTAATTTATTTCGGTTGTCAGTTGTCGGTTTG
>JBLMZC010000045.1:0-204868 GCA_050258615.1 Deltaproteobacteria bacterium
TACATACAATGTTGAGTTCTGGCCGGATAGGAATACAGGATCGAAGTCAGGAGACTTCGACCATCGGGTGTTTTATGGGGTGCAGGTTGTGAAGAATTGAGAATTGATAATTGAGAATGGATAATTGAGAATGGATAATTGAGAATGGATTATTGAGAATGAAAATCCTAAAATCTTATAATCTTATAATCCCGATGCATCGGGAAGTTCAGACAATGATGGTGATGAATGAATGATTGTTAATTGGTAAATGGTTAATGGTTATTGAAAAAATATCTGTGGAGTCAGCGTAATCAGTTCTTTCTTTGATTCAGACAATCATATGCAGGATAAATCCAAAATAAGACATATCTTTGTAACGGACAAACAGTAATATTGGTGATAAAAACACTTTTGAATCAGGCTAAATGCGACACGGTTACAAATTTATAAAGCCAGTGGCATTACCGTGCTGATCAGTATACAGGATCGAAGTCTGGAGACTTCGAACATCGGGTGAAATTCCAAAAAATTCAAATTCCAATCAACAAATGTATTATGATTTTGTTATAATAATTATTCATAAATTTAAAAAAAATTAAAATTATGTCATTAGTAGGAAAAAAAGCACCATTATTCGAAGCACAGGCAGTAGTAAACGGATATGAAATTGTACCTAATTTCAAACTTAGCGATTATATAGGAAAAAAATATGTAGTTTTTTATTTTTATCCAAAGGATTTTACATTTGTATGTCCTACCGAATTATTTGCCTTTCAGGAAATGGCAGCTGAATTTGAAAAAAGAAATGTTCAGGTTATAGCTTGCAGTACTGACACAGAACAGTCACACTGGGGATGGTTGAATATGGATAAAAATTCTGGTGGTATCAAAGGAGTGAAATATCCTGTTGTTGCAGATACAAATAAAACTATCTCATTCAATTATGGTGTTTTAGCTGGTTCTTGGGATTATAATGATGAGGGTGAACTGATAGCACAAGGTGAACTTATTGCTTACAGAGGATTGTTTTTGATAGACCTTGAGGGAGTTATCAGACATGAAACTGTAAATGATCTTCCAATTGGAAGAAATGTAGAAGAGGTTCTTAGAATAGTTGATGCTTGGCAATTTTTTGAAAAGCATGGTGAAGTATGTCCTGCAAACTGGAAACCAGGATCTGAATCAATGAAGGCTACTCATGATGGAGTTGCTGATTATCTTGCAAAGCATTGATTTATAAAATAATAAAGCCGGTAATTCACCGGCTTTTTTTCTTCTTATCAAATTTGTTCCAACTGACAGATCAATTCTTAGCACCAGTCCCTACCTTTCTATCAATAATTTTATTGATTCGGAAAAAACACCCTTCCTTACCGTCAAATAATAAAACCCATTAGAAATATTACTGTTGAGATCAATTTTCCATTCCCTGGTATTTACCCTTTCAAATAATCCCTTCTGACAAACTTTTCCAATAATATTACAAATCTCATAGGAAATATCAATTTGCTCTGAATCAGGATTGATGGTTCTTAAAAATAACTGATTCGCAGTTACAGGATTTGGAAATATATTCAGCCCAAATGGTTCAGTCGTTTCCTTAGTATCATTAATTTGCAATTTATAACGGGTTAGAAATGATCTCTGACTTCCGGATGCTGAATCAGCATAAGTACCTATTATTACAAGTTTATTATTCTGATCATAACATCCGTTTATATAAGAGCCTGTAATGTACGGATTATCTGAAAAAATTCCTTCATCACCAAATTCCCTGTCTCTTTTACCCTGATCATTGTATCTTATTATGGCAGGCGAAAGGGTGCCTTCTTTTGTTAGTACATCACCAAATATAATATTTGAATTATCATCCTGAAGAATTGAAAAATTGGAGCTGTTCATAATATCGATAAAATAATCATCAATAGCCACCCCATTCATTCCAAATCCAGGATCCGGAATACCCTGGGGATCAATTTTAATGACTTGTGGATAATCAAATGGAACAACAAAAATATTTCCTTTTTTATCGGTTTTTATCGTGCCAAAATCATTATCACTTCTAATAAACAAAATACCACCATCAGCAAAGTCAAGATCGCCTGAACCATCAGCATTTAAACGGTAGAGAAATACATGATCAGATAAATTATCATTGCCGGCAGCAAAAACTATTATCTGGTCATTCCACTTAACCATATCCTGAAACCTTGCATTTAGTCCTGTTATTTTTTCACTCAGGTATATACCTTTTTCACCAAAAGCATCATCAAATTTACTTTCAGAATTCAACTTAATTATAAACATCAATTCCTTATTCAGGGATATGCTGTTGTAAATACCTCCAATAAAGATAAAACCTTCTTTGTAAATTAGTCGTATCGGGATCAGATAGTGATTTGGAAATGGTGAAAGAATATTTCTATTTATTAATTTGCCATCTTTATCCAGAATGATCATCTCAATTTTTCCCGCATTATCTGAAAATGCCAAAACTATACTTTGATCAGGTAAAATTAGAAAATCGGCGGGATACTCAGTATGTTCCGTGTAATATTCAAATTGGCCATTGTCAGCAAAAGTCCTGTCGATATCACCGGCAGCTGTAATCATTATCAGCGAAAAACCTGCTTTATTTGTTTTATTATTGTAAATATAATTAATAGTAAGATATGACCCTGATTTAGTCTGCCCCACCTTGTATCCCTGCAGATATGTATCCTGCAATGAATATGCAGAAATACCCTGATTCCCAAACTCATGGTCAATTTTTAAACCCTGGCTTTTGAGTAAACTCACAATCAGGGTAAAATAAAAAACGATTAAGAATCTCAACATCTATAAAACCGGTTCTAATTAAAATGCAAAGAACGTCAATATTATGCAATTAATGACGATATTTATCAGGGAATTTGCTCATTTATATGATTGGGATTAATTAAAAATATCTTTCGAAAAGGGTGTATACGAAAGAATTATAATTAGCATTTAGTTTATTAAATGCAAAAAAGGGATACAGCCTTCGAAAATAATTAAAGCCATTTCGGAATAATTTATTGATCCGGCTTGAAACTTAACCAGCAATTAAAAACAAAGCCGGAAATCATAATCGATCTCCGGCTTTTTGTGGAAAAATCTGTTATTTTATTAATTCAATTTCAAAAAACAACTGTAAACTCTACTCTTCTGTTTTGAGATCTGCCTTCAGCTGTATCATTAGTAGCTTTTGGTTTTGTTTCACCATAACCTTCAGATGATAATCTGCCTGTATCTATTTTCTTTGAGATCAGATAGTCTTTTACAGATTTTGCCCTGTCTTTTGAAAGCTGTAGATTTTTTGCATCATCACCTACATTATCTGTATGTCCGTCTATCTGCAATTTATATAATGGATTTTCATTCATCACTTTTACAACATTGTCAAGTATTTTATACGAAACCTTTTTGATTTTTGATGAATTGGTATCAAAATATACACCTTCCATAGCTTTGGTTAAAACTTCCTTAACTTCCTTTTTGATTTCCGGGCATCCATCATTGGCAGCAACTCCGAATATTTTTGGACATTTATCCTTTGGATCTACAATGCCATCACCATCTGAATCGGGACAACCTTTTATATTTCCTGCGAGATCAGGACAATCATCTTCACTGTCGATAACACCATCACCATCTTTGTCAGGGCATCCGCCAAATTTTGCAAGACCAGCTACTTTCGGACATTTATCTTCCTTGTCAGCTATGCCATCAATGTCAGAGTCAGGACAACCGGCAAGTTTTCCGGCTTCGTTAGGACATTTATCAGTTTTATCCGGAAATCCGTCATTATCAGTGTCAGGACAACCATTGAATTTTACTAAACCCTTTTGACCGGGACATTCATCATCCTTATCAGCAATACCGTCACCGTCTGCATCAGGACATCCTTTTAAAGCAACTATTCCAGCTATTGCAGGACATGAATCCTCACTATCCATTATTCCGTCACCATCAGTGTCAGGGCAACCACTGAATTGAGCTAAACCAGGAATATCCGGACAAACATCAAATTTGTCAGCTATTCCGTCACCATCCCTGTCCTTTTTGCCTCCGAAATGTACTTTTATTCCTACTGAAGGATTGAAGTAGTTATCATTTCCCTTCTTGGTAGTGTTTTTATCATAGTCATCACCAAAATTCAATCCATAAATAGCCTGCAGGCCGAGGCTCGCAACCCTGGATATTTCGTAATCGAAACCTAATCCCAGAGGAATTGAGAAATTTGTAGCATCCAGACCCGGTTCATTATCAAGTGCATTGTATTTGACAATTCCTAAACCTGCTTTTATAAAAGGTCTGAAATTCCTGTCGCCTAAAAATTTATAACTTACCAGTCCATTGACACCTTTCACTCCAACATGAAACAGATCTTTGTCCTTATTATCATCTCTGAATCCTGTATGGCCCCATTTAGCTATCAGTTCAGCATCAAAATTTGAGTTAATATATCTGCTGATCCCAAATCTCTGAAAAAGTCTGAATGGAGTGAAATCGAATATTTCATTTCCATAATCCCCAAGGTATTGAAAGCTTCCTGCCTGATAGGTGAAAGCCCATTTGTAATCGCTGTTTTGTGCATTAATTGTATAAAGCATCAAAAAAGCAAAAGCAAAAGTAAGTGTGAATCTTTTCATTTTTTTATTTTTTGAATTATTTTTTAATAAAACTATGACGTAAAAAAAACAAAAAGACACATTATATCAATCTTTTTTATTAATTCTTAAGTTCTGCCGGTATTTCACCAGTAAGAGATTCAAGGAAACTGACAATGTCTGTCACTTCAGCATCACTCAGTTCCTGATTCAACTGAAGCTTTGCCATAATTTTAACTGATTCTTTTAGATCATTTACGCTTCCGTCGTGAAAATAAGGATAAGTTTTTGAGATATTTCTCAGTGACGGAACCTTAAACATGTATAAATCAGCATCATTTTTAGTAACCTCAATCCTTCCCTTGTCTATTTTTTTACTTTTTGTATAATCCCAGTAATTTCCAAACAAACCAAATTTTTGATACATATTTCCGCCCAGAACATTACCGGAATGACAGGTAATACACCCCTTATTGATAAATAATTCCAGGCCCTTTTTCTGATTATCAGTTAGTGCATGATCGTTTCCTTTCAGATAATCATCAAATTTTGCAGGTGTAATGAGTTTTCTTTCAAATGCACCAATTGCCTTTTTCAAATTGTCATAACTAACAGGATCTTTCTGATCAGGAAATGCCTTGGTAAACATTTCTATATACTTATTTTCACCCTTTAGCCTTTCTATCACTACTTTTTCGTCGGGCATTCCCATTTCTACCTTATTCAGAATAGGACCACCAGCCTGTGATTCAACATCCGGCTCCCTTCCATCCCAGAACTGTGCAAAGTGCAATGCCGCATTAAGTGTGGTAGGAGAATTTCTGTCTCCCGATGTACCTTTGGCATCTCCCGGAGAAGTTGGCAGGTTGTCAACTCCAAAAGTATTCAGATTATGACAGGTATTGCAACTCTCTGTTTTATTTAATGATAGGATCGGATCAAAATAAAGCTCTTTTCCGAGGGCTACTTTTTCAGCAGTTACGGGATTTTCAGGATTTTCTGCTACTAATGGCAATGTTCCAAATAAGCCTGCTGCTTTGGTCTGTAGCTCTGACATTGCAGATTCTGCAGGCTTCTTAACATCGGTTTTACATCCAATTGCAAATACAATGACAACAATAAGAAAAAATATTAGATTTTTCATTTTTAATAATTTTTTGTGATTAAAATTCAATGATATTCCAATAAATTAAACCAAATTGTTATTTTTTTAGTTTAATGATTATTTCAATATTGAAATATGTATAAAGTGTCTAAATTGCAGGTAAATAACGATCTTAAAAATTTTATCTGTGAAGTACCAAAAGCTGAACTCCACATTCATCTTGAGGGTTCGATAGAACCCGAGACACAATTGAGAATTGCAGAAAGAAATCAGATCAATTTAATGTACAATTCAATAGAAGATATAAAAAAGGCATATAAATTCACTGATCTGAGAGATTTTCTTAATATTTACAATCAGGGCACAAGAATTCTTAAAACAGAACAGGATTTCTACGAAATAACTTTGGAATATCTTGTAAAAGCTGCAACACAAAACATAAAACATGCTGAGGTTTTCATTGATTTTCAAACATATGAAAAAAGAAATATGCCAATAGAAATTCTTATGGATGGAATCAGACAAGGGATCAAAACAGCAAAAAAAGAATTTGGTATATCGTGTTATCTTATTCTTGCCTTTTTGCGACAGCTTGGTCCGGAAGCAGCATTAAAGACCCTTGAAAGTTCACTTAAATATAAGGATGATATAGTTGGAATCGGTTTAGCAGCAACTGAAATAGGCTTTCCACCTGAACTGTTCGCGGAAGTTTTTGAAAGAGCGAGAAAATATGGATTTAGGACTACTGCTCATGCAGGTGAAGAAGGTCCGGCTTCATATGTTAAGGGAAGCATTGACACTTTGAAAGTAGATCGCATAGATCATGGCAACAAGGCTATGGATGATCCAATGTTAATTGATGAGTTGATTGACAGGCAGATACCCTTAACATTATGCCCCCTTTCGAATATTGCTCTGAGAAATGTTGGCAGATTACAAGATCATACCCTTAAAAGAAAACTTGATCTCGGTCTTCTGGTTAGCGTAAATTCGGATGATCCGGCTTATTTCGGAGGTTATGTCAATGAAAATCTTTTTGCTGTAGCTGAAGAACTCAAACTTACCGTTCTTGATATCAAAAAACTGGCAGAAAATTCATTTATTTCATCGTTTTTGCCCGATGATCAAAAATCTCATTATATCAATATGGTAAATGAGTGTTTTAAAATCTCTTTAAACAAGAACTGAAAGTCTGAACAGGATTAAAAAATTTTAATCAGGTCTTTATATATAGAAGTTGTTTAAAATTAAGCAAAAGGACAGTGCGAAATTATGTTTGAGCAAGAGAATGCAGGAAATTTTACCGAAACCATGTAGGTAAAATTTCCGTAACTGAAATAGTTATAACTTAATGTTTTACAATCAACAAAAGGTTTGCGAGTTTAATTTCGTACGAGCTTTTTGCTACTTTTTGCCGGCACAAAAAGTAGAGAAATTTTTAGACAAATTAAAATTAGGTGTTTGCAAAATAGGGTTCAAAATTAAACAAATATATTACTTCATTTGCTTAAATATCAATAATTTACAAGCGTCTTAAACATTTGTTTTTAAACAACTACATAAAATAGTATCCTGTAAGAAATCAAATTTTTAAGTATAAATCACTGATTATGTGATCTTCATACTTATTGTAAGGTCAGTTTTTATCAAGTCTGTTTACTATTTCATCAGCAATTGCCAGGCATGCTGTTGCTGCCGGAGATGGAGCATTGACTACATTGATTATATTATTATTCTGAAAAATGAGAAAGTCATCAACTAAAGTTCCATCATCTTTACATACCTGTGCTCTGATACCAGCTCCGCCTTCTGTAAGATCTGATTTTTTTACCTCGGGGATAAGCTTTTGTAACGCTTTGGTAAAAGCTGATTTCGAATATGATCTATACATCTCATAAAGTCCGTATCGCCAGAATTTGATTGCAATTCTGAAAAATCCCTTGTAAAATAAAACTTCGAATAATTCTTTCAAATTAATTTTGGATTTGGTATATCCTTCCCTTGCATAAGCCAACACAGCATTTGGTCCTGCTTCAACACCACCGTTTCCTTTAATCATTCTTGTAAAATGCACTCCAAGAAATGGAAATTGCGGATTTGGTACCGGATAAATAAGATTTTTCACCAGACCGTGCTTTTCTTTTTTCAATTTATAATATTCACCTCTGAATGGGATAATCCTGTATGGGATATCCATAGTCATTTTTGTGATCTTATCTGAATATAGACCTGCGCAATTTATCAAAATATCAGCAGTATAAGTGTTGTTTATAGTACTGATGATTATTTTTTCAGAATTACTGACCGAAATCACCTTTTCATTGAAAAATATAGTGCCGCCCCGTTTTAATATTTCTTCCAGTAATTTAGCTGAAACGATGTTATAGTCAATTATCCCGGTCTGAGGAACAAAAATTCCTTTAATACCATTCACATGAGGCTCAAAATCCTTTATCTCTTCAGAATTCAAAACCCTTAATCCATGGAGTCCATTCTCAATGCCCCTTAAATATAGCTTTTCGAGTTGAGTTATTTCATCATCACATGTAGCTACTATTAGTTTTCCACAAATATCATATTCGATATTAAAATTATCGCAAAATGATAGTAATTGTCTGTAGCCATTGATACAGTTAAGGGCTTTGAGGCTTCCAGGCTGATAATAGATTCCTGAATGGATCACTCCACTGTTATTGCCGGTCTGATGCGATGCTATTTTGTTTTCTTTTTCAAGAATCGTAATTTTGGCTTCAGGAAATTTTAATGAAGCTTTGTAGGCAGTAGCCAGACCTACTATTCCGGCTCCAATTACTAATATTTGCATATAAAATTAGATTTCAAAATTTACAAGATTGTAGAATTGCCTTACCCTTGATTGAATGCTGTCGTAATTAAGATTTTTTAAATTTGAGATACCAAATTCCTCTACACAAAATGAAGCCATTGCTGATCCATGAATTATAGCTCTCTTCATGTTATCAAATGAAATATCATTAGTATAAGCAAGATAACCCATGAGGCCACCTGCAAAAGTATCACCTGCACCGGTCGGATCTTTTACTTCTTCCAAAGGCAGACCTGGAGCATAGAATATCTGATTATTGAAAAAAAGAAATGCTCCATGCTCTCCACGCTTTATAATCAGATATCTGGGTCCCAAAGAATGAATTTTTCTTGCTGCTGAAATCAAAGAAAATTCACCACTCAACTGGCGGGCTTCCTCGTCATTGATAATTAGCGCATCAACATGAGAAATAACTTTCAGCAATTCATCCATAGCCAGGTTCATCCAGAAATTCATTGTGTCGAGAGCAATAAAGGGCTTTTTTGATAAATCTAGCTGATCAATAACCTGCTGCTGTATATTAGGAGTAAGATTTCCCAACATTACATATTCAGAGTTCCTGTAACTTTGAGGTAATATTGGATTGAAATCTTCGAGTACATTGAGATCTGTTGTAATAGTATCGCGGGATATCATATTGTAGTGGTATTTCCCGGCCCAAAAAAAAGATTTTCCACCGGGTACTATTTCCAGACCGGTTAGGTCAACACCACGTTCTGTCAACAGGTTTAATTCTTCTTCAGGAAAATCATCACCTATGATTGATACAAGATTTATCCTCCCAGTAAAATAGGAAGCTGCCCAGCTTATATAAGTGCATGCACCTCCTACAACTTTATCTGCTTTTCCAAATGGGGTTTCGATGGAATCAAATGCCATTGTTCCAACGGTCAGTAAACTCATAAATAATTGTTTATATTACATCAAGCGCTTTAACAAGAAATGTTCCTACAAAAGGGAGCATAGCCCAGAACCATTCCGGATGACACATTAACAACCATATCATGATAGCTGTTGAAACGATAAAGCCTATCCAATAGATTAACTTTGACATTTTGTTTTGTTTAATTGGACGCAAATATAAATGTTTTTAATTGATAATTGTAAATTGATAATTGATAATTTGATAATTTTTTATCACATTAGTTTCAAATCACCACATCCTCAAATCACCACATCAATACATCCTCTAATCCTCAAATCATCTAATCATTACATCACCTTATCAACACATCAAATATCAAACCGACAGATAAAAAAAATTTTTCAACACAGTAACATTTTTTCAAAAAAAGTTTTTACCTTTGCGCTTCGGTTTAAAAAAGCTCATTCAATATGAAATATTTGGATCAATATTCTATTCCATTAAAGGGAATGAATTTGGGAATGCATGAGTATTTTTTTGATATTGAAGGTGAGTTTTTTCAGCATATCGAAAATTCTCTCATAAGTGAAGGGAATTTTGTTGCAAAGGTAAATTGCGACAAAAAAGAAAACATGTTTGTTTTACATTTTGAAATTACGGGTACTTTTTCAGCTCCCTGTGACAGATGCCTGGTACAGATAGATGTTCCGGCAAAAATAGAGTACGATGTATTCTTAAAAACAGGTATTTCCGGAACTGAAGCTATGTCAGACGATCTTGAGGATGATGTGATATTCGTCGATGAAAAGGAGAGCAGGTTTAATATCGCCGGATTGCTTTATCAGTTGATAGTACTATCGATGCCTTTGTCCAACCGATATGATTGTGAAAATGACCCTGACAAAAAATGTGACCTGGCTTTGCTGGCAAAACTGGAAAATGAACAAACAACCGATAACGAAAAAGATGAAAATGATAATCCCTTGTGGGATTCTTTAAAGGATATTTTTAAAATTTAAATAACAGAGAAATGGCACATCCTAAGAGCAGAGTCTCCAAACAGAGAAAAAGAAAAAGGAGAACTCATAAAAAATTGGAGACACAACAGATTCACATTTGTAAAGTGACGAATGAACCTCATCTGTATCATCATGCTTATTATCACAACGGAGACTTGTATTACAGAGGCATGAAGGTTGTTGAAGATCAGAGTCTGAAAGAAATATAGAAGTTTAGATGTTTTAATAGTTTTGATGCTATTGCATTATTTGTGTAAATAGATATCAAAAAGAACAAGGTGAAGAAATCAGCCCTGTATCCTGAAACAATGATGCAGGGCTTTTGTATATAAATTCAATATTAAAAAAAATGAAAAAAATCATCAACACAAGTAATGCTCCTGCACCTGTAGGACCCTATAATCAATCAGTTCTAGCCGGAAATACACTTTATATTTCAGGTCAGATACCTATTGATCCTAAGACCGGAGAAATTGTTAGCGATAGTATTGAAGCTGAGACCATTATGGTACTTGAAAACATACAGAGTATTCTTAATGAAGCCGGGCTTACATTTGCCAATGTGGTAAAATGTTCGGTTTTTGTTACTGACATGAATATGTTTGGACGTATCAACGAAGTATATGCAAAGTATTTTCCTGCTGAAAATGCTCCAGCCAGGGAACTGGTTCAGGTTGTAGCTCTTCCGAAAAATGTGAATGTGGAAATCTCAGCTATAGCGCAGGTTTTTTAGGAAGGAGGGTTAAAAGGTAGGATGGTAGGAAGGTTAAATCGTTAATTGTTAAACTTGTCCGTATGGATGGTCAATGGGAAATTAGAATGTGATGTACTATTTACGTAGGACGAAGTACGGTTTACGTTTTATGAAGTACGATTTACCAAAACTCCGACTGCCGACTGCCTACTGAAGACTGCTGACTGAAGACTACCGACTAAACAGGTTTAAAAGTAAAAATACGGGGATTTTAAGCTGAAAGTGATTTTTTTATATTTTAATAAAACTTTACATGTAAAATGAAGGATGTTTTATCGGCTATTCAGCCAACAGGAGAGATGCATTTCGGTAATTATTTTGGAGCAGTTCAGAACTGGGTACGACTTCAGGAAAACTATGATTGTGTCTATGGAGTAGTGGACTATCATGCCATCACCATGCCAACTGATTACCAGAAACTCAGGAACAATACCTGGGAGTTGATTTTTAATCTGATAGCGGTGGGTATAAAACCTGAAAACCTTTTTATACAATCTCTTATTCCTGAACATACTGAATTATCATGGATATTAAGTTGTTTCACATCTTACGGACAACTTACAAGAATGACACAGTTCAAGGATAAAAGCAGCAAAAGCAGGGAAGAGACCAGCGATAGTTTTATTTCTGCCGGTTTACTCAGTTATCCGGTACTGCAGGCTGCTGATATTCTGATTTACCGTCCTAAATTTGTCCCCATCGGAAAAGATCAGGAACAACATCTGGAGCTTACAAGAAATATTGCTCTTAAATTCAATAATTCTGTCAACAAAGAATACTTCCGGCTTCCTGAGATTCTTTTTACAGAGACCCCTAAAATAAAATCCACAGCAAATCCGGAAATAAAAATGAGTAAAAGTGCCGGTGAAAAACACTATATCAGTGTATTTGCTGAAGAAAGTATAATCAGGAAACAGATAAAATCGGCAGTGACTGATACCGGTGAGGTAAGCGAAGGAAAAATGAGTCCCGGCATTGAAAACCTGTTCGAAATAATAAAGGCATGCGGAAAAAATGAAGATTATACCAGTTTGATGAATGATTATAATTCAGGTGCTCTTAAATATGTTGCCCTAAAAGAAAGTGTTGCAGATGCACTTTCAGAACTTTCGAACCAGTTCAAATTGAAAAAAAATGAATTACTCCTCAATAAAAAAGAAGTTAAGGAAAATATAAAGCAATCATCTTCAGAAATAAGGAAAATTGCTCAGCAGACGGTGAAAGATGTAAAAGAGCTAACGGGCTTGCAGAATGTAAAATATTGATAATCATTTAAGGATAAAAATTGAAGCCTGATTTCCTGTTCCCGGAACATAAAAATTGCGCTTTTATCATGAAAAAACTTGTATAATCAATTGAATTTCAATTTTTTATTGTTAAGCCATTTACAATTATTTATTCATCAGTACCCACAGAGTATCCTTGAGTTTATCAAGGCCTTTTCCAGAAATGGCAGAAAAGAAAACATATTGTATTTTTCCAAATTTTAATTCCTTGCTTATCAGTTTTTCATATTCTTCATCTATTATGTCTGTTTTAGATATCCCTATCATTCGGGGTTTATCGAGGAGTTCAGGATTGTGTTGTTTCAATTCATTCAGCAATATTTTGTACTGTCTGTTTATATCATCAGCATCTACCGGTATTATGAACAGAAGGACAGAATTTCTTTCAATGTGCCTCAGAAACCTCAATCCGAGGCCTTTGCCTTCATGGGCATTCTCAATTATTCCCGGGATATCAGCCATAATAAATGACAATCCATCCTTATAACTTACAATTCCAAGATTTGGTTCGAGTGTGGTAAAAGGATAATTGGCTATTTTGGGTTTTGCAGCTGATACTGATGCAAGCAATGTTGATTTTCCAGCATTTGGAAAACCAACAAGACCTACATCTGCCAATAGTTTTAATTCGAGTACAATATATGCCTCAATTCCTGGTTCACCAGGCTGTGCATACCTCGGTGCCTGGTTAGTAGGAGATTTAAAATTAGTGTTGCCAAGACCTCCCCGGCCTCCTTTGAGCAATACTTTTTCTTCCTTGTCCTCTGTAATTTCAAGAAGGACTTCGTTTGTTTCAAAATCTTTCGCAACAGTTCCAAGAGGAACTTCTATGATGATATCTTCACCACTGGCACCTGTTTTCATGGCTCCTTTACCATTTTCTCCATCTCCGGCAAAGATATGCCTTCTGTACCTCAAAGGTAAAAGTGTCCAGGTATGCCGGTTTCCTTTTAGTATTATACTGCCACCCCTGCCACCATCCCCTCCGTCAGGTCCCCCTTTAGGATTGAATTTTTCGCTTTTAAAGTGAACAGAACCAGCTCCTCCTTTGCCAGTCCTGCAAAACAATTTTACATAATCAACAAAATTGCTGTCAGACATCAAATATCATTTTGAAATACTCCTGTCTATTACATCCACTATTCGTCCAAATATTTCTTCGATTGTTCCTATACCATCAACCTTACTGGCTTTATTCATTTTACCGAAATATTCAAATACAGGATCAGTTACTTCTTCATACACTTTGTAACGACCCCTGATAACACTTTCATCATTATCGTCAGATCTGCCTGAGGTTTTACCCCTGTTAAGAATTCTGGCTACAATTTCTTCCTCCGGTACATCAAGAGAAACGAGCAGGTGAACATCTGAATCCAGTTCTTTGAATAATTGGATCAGAGCGTCTGCCTGTGCGATATTTCTTGGAAAACCATCAAGGAGAAAACCATTTGGATTGCTATAGCTTAAAATTTTATTTTTCAACATTTTGATTGTGATCTCATCGGGAACCAGCTGACCACTATCAAGGAATTTCTGAATCTGCTTACCTACTTCAGTATTGTTTTTAAGTTCATATCTGAAAAGATCACCAGTTGAAACATGATGAAGTTTGTATTTTTCTTCAATAGAAGTAGCCTGAGTCCCTTTACCGGAACCGGGAGGACCAAATAGAATTATATTAAACATATTTATGAGATTAAATTATTTAGAAATCACATCTTTGACCTGATAGATCTTGCTTTTCCAATAGCCGCTTTTCAAAACATCCTCTTTTATTACACCCTGAGAGTTTGTGCTATGTATAATTATAAGCTCTTTATCACTGCTTTCAACCACAACACCCACATGATCAATCTTGCCTTTTCTTTTAAAGAAAACAAGATCACCCGGTTTTGCTTCCTTTACATTTATTTTAACTCCATTATGAATCTGTGATCTTGAACCATGAGGTAATTCTATTCCATTTTTTGTAAATATATAATGAGTGAGCCCTGAACAATCAAATCCCCTTTCAGGAGAGATCCCTGTATATCTGTATTTTTTACCAATCATATCATAAGCATCACTTACGATTTTTTCCCTCATTTCTGCCTCAAATGCAGGAGGATTATTTGCATTTATTGATGAAAAAACTTTACATCCAGTAAAAAAAACAAAAAATAATAATACTACAGGCAGCGAATTTGTATAAAATCCGATCTTATATTTATAAAATTTACTTATTACTGCTTTCATGTTAATTAATAAGAAATTCGTTGCCTAGTCCGGCCAAAAGTGTCCGGACTTTTTTTTTGTTAATTAATAATTTTTTTCAATCCATAATTTATCGCTATCAATAAAACCACTACTATGATTATTAAATAGTAAAAAGGCATATATACAAAAGCTATAATCCTGAACCTGTCTAAAACCCACAATAAAACAATCACTGCAGCTATCATCATCATCAGTCCTGAGATCTTACCAAAACCAGGAATTGCATCAAACCTGGCAAAACGTCTGATGATCAGCAATGTAGCTATCATTGAAAAAACCGGTAGAATCTGAGTATGAATGTTTAAATCCATTATTGATCTGTTTTCAAACAGGAAAATATAAACATTCAGGAATAAGGCAAATATGCCGGGTATGGTGACAGCATAAATTATGACCATAAATAATTCTCGATATGGACTGGTTTCACCAGACTTATGGGATATAATTCCAATTATTGCGGCTAAAACCGGCAACCCCAAAAAATAATACAGAACAAATTCCGGATTCTGGCTGATATAGTCAAAAAAGTCCCTTAAAGTCATTCAATATTACCGTTTTGAGTTTTTGGATAAAGCGAAGATAAGACCAATTTCTTAAATAAAAAAATTTCTTATAGATTTTTTAACTCCGTGTAAAAAACTTTAATTCAGTTATTTATACATATTATTCATTTATGTAATTTATATATAATTCATAATAAATTATATAGGTTGATTTGTGTTTTTGTATTAAATCTAAATAAAAATTAAGATTTTTTTCGGCTAATTGTGAAAAACAGACTGCAAAAGAGTTTTTTTCATAATACCGAAAGCATCTCTAATAGTCATACAAAGTTGGCATAAACAATTATTGCATCGGCATTATGTAATTGGGTTAAAGAATAATTGTAAATGGTATAACTGGGAAATGTAATGCCTGAAATCTGAGAAAGGAATATTAATCAGCCATGGAAAATAAATCCTGATAGGAAAATTCCAGTATATTTTCAGGTTAGTAATAAAAAATATATTAAAATCAAATTTGTAAATTGACATTAATACATCTTATTCATACCTTAGTGATTCAATAGGATCGAGATTGGCGGCTTTCATAGCAGGAAAAACTCCCGACAACAAGCCGACTGCAGTATTAAGTACCAAAGCAAGTAAAATCCACAGCCATGGCATTTTGAATGCTCCTTCGATATAGGATGCCAGGGCTATACCGATGATTATCCCGAACAGAATACCCAGTAATCCTCCCACCTGGCTTATTATTACGGATTCAGTCAGAAACTGTGTGAGTATGTTTTTGTTGGTAGCACCAAGTGATTTTCGTATTCCTATTTCTCTTGTTCGTTCAGATACCGAAACAAGCATGATATTCATAAGACCTATTGCAGCACCAAGTAATGTTATCAGCGCTATTGCAATTGTAGCAAACCTAATCTTGAACGTTGCATCTTTTATCATTTTGAGAAGATTGTCGCTCTTAGTAATTTCAAAATCATTTTGTTCTTTTATACTTAATTTCCTTACATTTCTGAAAACTGAGATTGCGCCTGAAATTGCTTCTTCCATGTTGATGGAGCTTTCCATACCAACATTCAGATAATAGGGCATTCCTTCATAATGATAGTATCTTTTCCCATTGAGTACAGGAATAAAGGCTGTATTGTCATTATTGGAATTCTTATTTTGACCTTCTTCTTTGATGACCCCAATTACTTTGTAATTATATCCGTTAATATCTACAACCTGACCCAAAGGATTTGTTTTTTTGTCCTTAAACAAGGTTTTAGAAATTTTATAGCCCAATATTACTTTATGCAATCCTTCATTGAGTTCGGTTGCACTGAAATATCTTCCCTTTTCAATATCCATTTTTGAAACCTTAATATAATTATCATCTATACCTAAAACCTGCATATTTGGATTTGTCCTGACATCTAGGAATTTAATTGTAGCATCAAAAATGTAATTGGCAAAATATGATACATTTGCACCAGGAAAATGGAATTTCTCCTTGAATTGATCAGCTTCCCTGAAACTGATCTCAGCTCCAATCCTTTTTCTTTCGCCATGATCGCTTGATCGCAAATTATCATAAGACGGTCTTATTTTAAAGGAATTGGAACCAATATTACTGAAGTTATCATTCAATGAAAATAAAATAGTATCAATAGCTGTCAAAATCCCGACCAGGGCTGTGATTCCTACCATAATGATCAGGATAGTCAGCATGGATCTAAGAAGATTTGATTTCAAAGACCTAATTGCAAGTTTTATATTTTCCAGGTACATCATGAATGTAAAATTATTATTTTTTCATCATCGATCAATTATTTATTCGAAATACAGTCAGAAAAAATAGATAAACATCTGTTTTGAGTTAAATTTGTGCATAAATGGATTTAATTTTTGAAAGATAATCAAATTAAAGCTATTTTTGCATTTTTATAAATTACCTGATATTTTATTCAGTTCAAAAAACCGGCAAATATGAAATTCAATGCATTTTCTTCAGAATTATCAAAGAAATTGGCTGTGGCATCTATCGCTATCAGTCCAAAGAACATTATGCCTGTTCTTGAAGATTTTCTTTTAAAACTTGAAGGGAACAACCTTACGATAAATGCTACCAATCTTGAGATTTCAATTTCATTAAGTGTCGAAGTAACCGGACATGAAGATGGAGAGATTGCTGTTTCTTCGAAGCTTTTCTTGGATACTTTAAGGTCTTTGCCCGATCAGCCATTTACATTTGAAACTCTCGACAATAATCTTATTATGATCACAAGCAGTTTCGGAAAATATAAAATGGCAGGTGATGATGCAGATGAATACCCTTCCATGGAGTCAATTCCGGATTCTGACTATGTAAGCATTAACAGTACAATATTAAAGAGTGCTATTGACAAAACTATTGTTGCTATTGGCGAGTCAGGAGTAGTAAGGCCTTCTATGACCGGAGCTAATTTCATGTTCGATTTCAATAAGATGATCGTAGTTGCTACTGACAGCCATATAATGGTTAAGTACAGTGTGACCGGAATGAATTTCGACACCAGTAAGACATTTATTTTACTTCATAAAGGGCTTCAGTTATTAAAAAATGCTTTGCCTGAAGATGAACAGGTTGACATATTCTGGAGCAATAAAAAAGTATTTTTCCGTTTCGGTGATTTTCTTATTTCATCATCAGTAATCACTGACGAATTCCCCAATTATAATCTTGTCATTCCGGTAGATTTTGAAAATGTACTTTATGTCAACAGAAAAGATCTTCTCAATTCTCTGAAAAGATTGATATTGTTTTCAAATAAAAGCTTTAATCTGGTCACCTTAAACATCAATGAAGACAGCCTGACTCTGGCCTCGGAAGACATTGAGATGTCACATGATGCTACAGAGCAGATGCCGTGCAAATATGACGGAGAACCTGTCACACTTGGTTTCAGTGCAAAATTCTTTATAGAGATACTTAGTATTCTTGATGAGGAAGAAATAAAAATGGAGTTTTCGTCTCCAAAAACCCCTGTGATACTTAAACCCATTGAAAATGCTGACAACGAAGATATTATTTTGTTGATAATGCCATTGATCCTTAAGAATTAACAGCGGTATTGCGTGAAAATTGGCTTGTATTTCGGTTCATTCAATCCTGTTCACACAGGTCATATGATCATAGCCAACCATGTTCTTAATTTTACTGAACTGGATCAGATATGGATGGTTATTTCCCTTCAGAGCCCATTTAAACAGAGAAGCAATCTGATTGACAGTTATGACAGATTAAATCTGGTTGAACGCGCTATTGGTGATAATGACAGAATTAAACCATGCACAATTGAATTTGAATTACCAACTCCCAGTTATACTATTGATACTCTCGCTTATCTTAAGGACAGATACCCTTCAAACGATTTCACACTACTCATGGGTAGCGATAATCTTGTAAATTTCAATCATTGGAAAAACTTTGATATAATCCTTAAATATTACAAAATTTTGGTTTATTTACGACCGGGGTTTGAAAATGTACCATTTATTAATCATCCGAGTGTGAGTTCATTAAATGCTCCGTTGCTCGATATTTCATCCTCTTTTATCAGGAAACTCATTGCTGAAGGCAAGTCAATTCAATACCTTGTTCCGGAAAAAGTGAGAGAAGAGATTTATAAGTCAAATCTGTTCAAAAGCTAGCTTTTGCCTGCATCCTGGCTGAATGCAGCACTGAAGAAGTTCCTGTCTTCCTGCCTTCATATTGTATTACCACATCCAGATTGTTTTTCATCCTCCGGGTGAATTGAATGGACCATAAAAAATTATTCCCATTTTTCAGACCATCGAGCATTGATAGTTCTATGTAGCTGTTTCCAGAGCCTGAATAGTTTATTTTTATGTAGCTGACAGAGCTTTCAAGCCTGGAATTTTTGAGCTTCGTCAGACGACCCGAAAACCTGAAATCACTAATAACGGCCTTTTCCATTTTTTCCGAATCATTAGTCCGGACAGAGTAGTTATATTTTACTTTTATCTGGAATTTACTTCCCGGCAAATATTGCAGTTCATTTCCCATCGCAAAAAAATCATAATCATAATTATTTGCTTCGTTGAATTGCGAATAGTAAGCCTTATTTCCGAATGAACAATTATTGAATAATTCAAGACCTTTGATAATTTTTATTCTGAAATAGGTAAAACGTTCTGAAAGTTCGTTTTTCGTAAATCCTCCTACCTGGGCTACAAGATCATTATTTCTCCTGTAACCAAGATTAAAATCATAATTTGGATCTCCAAGATTATAATAAAGTGTTCCGGCATAACTTAGATTGTTAAGCAATATTGAAGTGTCAGGAAGATTATGATAGAACGGCATCGAAAACAAACCCTCTGATGAAACAGTTTTCTCTGTTGCTCTCAGGAGTGAATTTAAACTGATATTTGATAAAATCCTTAAAATGCTTAAATCTTTATTTCTGATTATTTTTTTAAGGTCAACCCGGATGTTATTATTGAATGTTGAAGTATTTGCCCTTACATACTCGTTATTGTATTGGATAAATTTAATGTAATTTGCTGTATCAATTCCTGGAATTATAAGAAATTCATCTTTTCCTTCTTTTCCATCTTTATTAGCATCATTCCAGATATGAGTTCCTGTTCCGGGTGCAACTCTGATAAAGACAAAATCAGCCTTTGCCTGTTGCCCTGATCCGAATTCAATTATAGTCACTGAGGAAAGACTACTTTTCAGGATCTTCAAATTGTGATTTATTTTGCCCAGCAGATTTGATTCGGGTCTTTTGTTACCAACTGAGCTATTAATCAGTTCGAGTTTGCGGAAAGCAAGATTATAGGTCAATGCAGATACACTTTTTTTAGTCAGTTCGCCGGACAATCCGATTTCTTTTGCTTTTGTAAACTCCAGAAATTCATTTGCTGAAGGCAGGAAGTCATTTCTCAATAAATAATAAAGATTTACTGATGATCTGCCCGGATGACTATAATTAATAAAAAACCTGTAGTTATCATTTACAAAACTTGTTTTTTGAAGACTATCATTTAATGTTGACCAGATCCTGTTATTTTCATTTTCAAAATCAAAACCTACCTTTGTACCTTTCAGAAATCCTATTTTTTGCGAAACTGCGATTTTAGGTCTGAAAAAACTGGTATTGAACAAATCATCGTTGCTTTTCATAATATTGCCCAAAGCCGAAAACATAAATCCTTTAAAATTATAATTTAGTCTGAGCTCATTTTTATTTCCTGAGAATATATCGCTTCTAAAAAAACCGCTATAGGTATAATTGACTGAAAGGGTATTATAATTTAAGGTCAGATAGTTCGAGACTAGGTGTTCCTGTGCTGGTTTCAAAGCCTGCTGAAGATTCCAGTCACGCGAAAATTCAGTAGGGCGATAGGGATTCAGGGATTTAAAGCTTTTACCTGTCAATTCATAGCTTGCAGTATTTTCAATATTGAGTTTACCGGCATTCTTTTTTGATCTCAGTTCAAAATATCCAGCCAGTCCTGTGTTATTCTCATTTAAATCAGAAAACCTGTTTTGATCGTTATTGCTGAAACTTATCTCTGATCTCAGTGAATTGTTGGAAGAAAACCTGTAGTTAATTCCTGCAGAGATCATCTGTTTTTTTTCAGGTGCCACAAGCTGTATTTTGGGTTCATATCTGCCTTTACCTTTACCAACCCACTTGTAGATACGACCATTTGCAGTTATTTTGTTTTCTATCTGATAACTACCGTTGCTGTCACCAAAATCTGTAAAGTAAGCGATATATAATGCACTATCAGGATTGTTAGTATAGACAAGAACCGAATCCTGGATTTCCGGTTCATAAATTGTCCTGTAAAAAATTTTTTCGTCGTAATCCCTTGTTTTGTCATACTTCCGTATGCCCGATCTGAAAGTATTTCCGGGATTATTTCCTGCATTTTTCAATACTTGGATATCTGCAGAATCCAGCTCGGTAACACCTGTGGGAGTTTTGCTGTCTATTTCATTGTAAAAATTGAAATAGACATTTTTAATTGAATCACCTGCCGTGGAACTAATGGCCTGAAGACTCCTCTGATAATTCTGCTCTGAATACTCAAACTCAACAGTTATCCTTGAATTTTCTGTAATCATTAATCCCGGAGTGAAAAGTATTTCAGCAAGATTATAATCAATGGTATAGTCATTTTCATTACCTCTGAGGAGTAATCTGCCATCGAGAAATACTTTTTCCGTTCCTGCAAGGACTATAAGATATTTTTCTCCGCTATTTCCTGTAAGTTTATAAGGTCCCTGATTGCCATTGATGGTTTTCAGGCTGATCCTGTTAAATTTACCTTTGCTAATGGCGATATTTATTTTATTGCTTACATTATATTTCTTTCCTGTAATGGTCTCTCCTGAATAGCCAATGCCTTTAAGTTTTTTAAAATACCTTGAAAAATATCCTTTGGGGTTCATTATCTCAAAATCACCTGCAATGACGGAATGCCTGGCCCTGGTGAGTTCAATAAATACCTTATCGAACTCATTTAAGCGCTGTGTTGTACCTTCGGGCTGAAAGGGAATATTAGCATCTGAAATAGCTGCACGGAGTAAAATACCTCCACCTATATCTCCTGACATCTGAATATTAAAATTGGAATTGAGACTCAGATCTTGTCTGTTGCCAAGGGCAAGGCCCCTCGAAAAACTACCGTCGTAATCAAGTGAATTAGGTAATATGCCTGCCTGTGATTTAGAATTTTTCCCAAGATCATAAGCAATATAAACTGCTCTTTCGGTATTTTTAAGAGCATTGGAATCAAGATGAAAATAATGTCTGCCAAGGTTAACCCTCATAGTCCGGCCAGATGCCTTAATAGTATCACCTCTGAAAAGCTGAAAACCATACTTTGTAAAAAAAACCTTATTATTATTAAAAAAATATAGAGTGTCAGATTGGGTGATGCCGTTCTGGTCAATAAGTCTGAAATCAGAAGGAATAATTGTTAAAGAATCTGAATAAATAAGGCTGTCGGTAACTGTAAAAGTGATATTGAAATTCAGATCAGAGGCTTTGTTTTGTGAGAAAAGCATAAGCTGAAACATAGAAAAAAATAATGCAATTATATTTCTGAGTAACCCCCTATTCAATACTTAGCATTTTAATATATCATCAATGATGACGTAAGAATTTATAATAATCCTTAAAAATAAAATAAAATGATGACTTAAATCGAAAAACGGCACAATAATTAATCTTAACGAAATTCAAAATTTATAATTGTAAAACCTTTATAACTAAATCATTTCGAAATGAGAAAAAAATGTTGATGAAATATTAAAAAAAGTTATTTATTTTTTTGTCAGAAATAAAAATAAAATTACCTCTGCATTCACTTTCAGAATAGGGCGATTAGCTCAGTCGGTTCAGAGCATTCCGATATACGTCGGAAGGGTTGGGAATCTATAAAATAACCTCATATTAATTATTCAACAAAATCATATCTTATAAATTTTAATTCATGTATTATGTGTATATTATTTATTCACCGTTAATAGATAATTTTTACGTTGGTCAAACCCAGAATTTGGAAAGTAGATTATCAAAGCACAATACAAAACATGATGGGTTTTCTTCACAAGCTAATGATTGGCAAATAAATTATTATGAATCATTTAATACCAGGACTGAAGCTATCCATAGGGAAAAACAAATAAAATCATGGAAAAGCAGAATAATGCTTGAAAAATTATGCAATTTTAATAAATGAATTTATAAAATATAAAAATAATTTTGTCAATTAAAAAACTAATTCTATATTTGCAAACTCATTCAAAAATGGGCGATTAGCTCAGTCGGTTCAGAGCATCTGGTTTACACCCAGAGGGTCGGGAGTTCGAGTCTCTCATCGCCCACCAGTAAAAAGCTGTTCAATTTATGAACAGCTTTTTTTGTTTTAAAACAGTTGTGTGTGTTGGGAGTTCTCCCGATAATTCAGGATCATCGCCCAAAAGGAAAAGCCATAAGATTTTTCGTATGGCTTTTTTATTTGAACCCACTGCAGTGTTGACATTTGACCAATTTGGAATAAGGAAGTTTAAAAAGACTAATTTGCTCAATTATAAGCAAAGACGTAAAGGCGCAAAAACCTTTTCATAATATATTTTATCAATTAAGGGATAATCGAAAATTATTTACATAAGCCACTGTAGGTGTTTTCACCGACAGTCAGAACACTGACAGAGAATAAAAATTGGGATTTACTGGTATAGAATAGGCTTAAACTTTTTTGTGTCAACAAATACTCACAAAAAGTAAAGAAATTTTTAGAAAAAATAAAGTTAAGTATGTGCAAAATTGGTTCAAAATTAAACAAACAATTTAAAGTGCATTAACTTAGATATCAATATTTTATTAGTATTTTAAAACATTCATTTTCATACAACTTGACCAACAATCAACCAAACAACATAGTTTTTTGTGAGTCTGATCATAAAATATTATAATATTTTGCGAATATGAAATTTATTATTTATTAAACGTGTAACGTGGTGAATACCATCGAGAAAACAAATTTGTCATCAACAAAGATAATTTTTTGGAATTTTTATAAAGTACTAAAGTGATTAACTATCCACATTTTTGTATATTTAGAATCTCACTCATTATCCTCCCTGTGCCATTCTGCATAGGATCTCGGAGTTTCGCGCAGAAAAACATATTCGAGCCTGATATTTTCAGGAAGGTTTGATTTTATCCTGTTTACAATATCAATAAGGATATTTTCACATGTAGGGACATAATCGACTATCATCAGCCTCTCATTGTCATGTATCATACCAACAAATCTGGATTCTTTATGCAATATAAGCTGATGATCTAGTTTATCAATAACATTTTTTTTTACTATCAATTTCAAATCCACAAAATCCATAACCATGCTTTTCCGGAGTTCACCCGAAAAATGGAACACAGGACCTGAGACAGTTACATCGAGGTGGTATGAATGTCCATGAATATCCCGGCACTTGCCAACGTATTCTTCCAAAGCATGTGCTGCTTCAAAATCAAATTGTTTGGTTAACCTGATTCTTGTCATAAGGTTTTTTTAAGAGCGGGCAAAATTAAGAAATTTATCGATAATCAGCTAAAATTAATATGCAAAAATGATCACAACCAGAATAATAGGAACATAAACAGAATTTCAACACATCTTTTGATCAAAAAGCCAAATTATTATCAATATCTTAAACTGGACAAACAAGAAACAAAAGGAGATGAAAATTTACGAATTACGATTTGCGAATTACGGTTTTCAATGAACAATGAACGGTGAAAAGTGATGAGTGAAAAGTGATGAGTAGAAAGTCAACATAGTGTCTGACAGTGAACTGAAGACTGAAGAATGGAATGATGGAAAAATGAAATGTTAGATAGTAAACCTATAACCATAATGCCCTTGACCATTTCACCATTCTACATTTCAACCTTTTAACCATTAACCATTTACAATTAATTCTAATAATCTGTGGCAAAAATAGTTTTAAAATAATACCTGTTCATCCTCGCTATGTTGGTGAGTTTTATCTCTTTTGGACACTCTACTTCACAAGCTCCGATATTGCTGCAGGCACCGAAACCTTCTTTATCCATCTGGGCTACCATACGGGCTGTTCTTCGATCAGATTCTACCTTACCTTGTGGTAACATACCAAGATGTGAGATTTTTGCTGAAGTAAAAAGCATAGCAGCTCCGTTCGGGCAAGCTGCCACGCATGCTCCGCAACCGATACATGCTGCTGAGTCAAATGCCTTGGAAGCAGTATCCTTATCAACCGGTAATGCATTTGCATCCTGTGCCTGACCTGTATTGACAGATACAAATCCTCCTGCCTGAATAATTCTGTCCAGGGGTGAGCGGTCAACCATCAAATCTTTTATCACTTTGAAAGCTTTTGCCCGATATGGTTCAATGACTATAGTTTCTCCATCTTTGAAAAATCTCATGTGCAGCTGACAGGTAGTTGTTGCGTGAAGCAGTCCATGAGGTCTTCCATTAATTACCATTCCACATGTTCCGCATATTCCCTCTCTGCAATCATGCTCAAAGGCAACAGGTTCTTTTTTTTCTGATACAAGCTTTTCATTCAAAACATCGAGCATTTCAAGAAAAGACATGTGTTCGTTAGCTTCGACATGATACATTTCAAATTTACCTTTCGAAATTTTATCTTTTTGTCTCCAGATTTTCAGATTCAATTTCATTACTAAATTAATTTATTTTTCAGTTATTAGTTAAACAGTTATAATTCGTAATTTTTCATTTATAATTCGTAATTTGTTTCGGTTGTCAGTTGTCGGTTTGTCGGTTGTCGGTTAAAAATCAAAACTCATAATTCGTAACTTGTAATTCGTAATTCGTAATTGTTCATTCGTAATTCGTAATTGTTTATTTATAACTTCTTGTTTTGAGCTCAACATTTTCAAATTTCAGTTCTTCCCTATGCATCTGGTGTTTCCCATTTTCATCCCATTCCCATGCTGCTACAAATGCGAAGTTGGCATCATCCCTTAAGGCTTCGCCTTCAGCTGACTGATATTCTTCTCTGAAGTGCCCACCGCAGGATTCATTTCTCTGCAATGCATCGTGTGCCATCAATTCACCAAGTTCTATAAAGTCTGCAACTTTTGTAGCTTTTTCGAGTTCGGTATTGAGTTCATCTGCTTTGCCTGGTATAAACAGGTCAGAATAAAATTCTTCTTTTAATTTCTTAATCTCAGCAATTGCGGTTTTAAGACCTTCAGCATTTCTTGACATCCCTACATTGTCCCACATGATCTTTCCAAGGTGTTTATGAAAATGATCGACGCTTTTTGTACCATTTATCGACATCAATCTCTGTATCCGTTCCCTTGTTTCTCTTTCGGTCCTGTCGAATTCAGGCAAGCTTGTCTGAAATTTTGGTGTCCTGATATCATCGGATAGAAATGTGCCAATTGTATATGGCAGCACAAAATAACCATCGGCAAGGCCCTGCATCAATGCTGAAGCACCAAGTCTGTTGGCTCCATGATCAGAGAAGTTTGCTTCACCTGCCACAAACAATCCCGGGATATTTGACTGAAGATTATAATCCACCCACAATCCACCCATTGTATAATGAATTGCCGGATACATTTTCATAGGGGTTTTATACGGATCATCGCCTGTTATTTTCTCATACATTTCAAAGAGGTTGCCGTATTTTTCAGATACAACTGCTTCTCCAAGTTTTAAAATTGTCTTTTCATCAGGATTGACAATTCCTTCAGTAACTGCCCTTGATCTTCCATATCTTTTTATTGCACTTTCGAAATCAAGATAAACAGCCTTCCCGGTAGAATTCACACCAAGACCTTCATCACAAACCACTTTAGCGGCCCTTGAAGCTACATCCCTTGGCACAAGATTGCCAAAAGCAGGATATCTCTCTTCAAGATAATAATAACGCTCCGCTTCAGACAAATCAGATGCTTTCTTTTTACCTGTCCTAATTAACTCTGCGTCTTCCCTTTTCCGGGGTACCCACACTCTGCCATCGTTGCGCAGTGATTCAGACATCAGTGTCAGTTTCGACTGATAATCTCCGGATTGAGGAATGCATGTAGGATGTATCTGTACAAAGCATGGATTGGCAAAATATGCGCCTCTTTTTGTAGCCCTCCATGAAGCAGTGGCATTTGAAAACATGGCATTGGTTGACAGGAAAAATACATTGCCGTAGCCTCCTGTTGCCAAAACCACTGCATGGGCAGCATGTCTTTTCAATTCACCTGTGAGCAGATCTCTGGTAATGATACCCCTGGCTTTGCCATCCACCAATACAAGATCCAGCATCTCATGACGTGTAAACATTTCCACCTGACCTGAAGCGATCTGTCTTGACAAAGCACTATATGCACCGATGAGTAACTGCTGACCGGTCTGACCTCTGGCATAAAAAGTTCTGGAAACCTGAACACCACCAAAAGACCTGTTGGCAAGCAAACCTCCATATTCTCTTGCAAACGGCACTCCCTGGGCCGTAGCCTGATCTATGATATCCGCACTTACTTCAGCAAGTCTGTACACGTTGGCTTCTCTTGCCCTGTAGTCTCCACCTTTGATTGTATCATAAAAAAGTCTCCAGATGCTATCCCCGTCATTGGCATAATTTTTTGCAGCATTAATTCCTCCCTGTGCTGCTATACTGTGAGCCCTTCGCGGACTGTCATGATAGGTGAATGCTTTGACCCTGTACCCTGCTTCAGCAAGTGTAGCTGCAGCTGCAGCCCCGGCCAGTCCAGTGCCAACAACAATAATTTCAAGATTTCTTTTATTATTTGGAGAGACAATAGACATTTTTGATCTGTAATCAACCCATTTATTTTTTAAATCACCTGAAGGAATATTTGATTTCATAATAAATATAATACTTTTTGATATTATTTAAAGAAATAGACATAAACCGGAATAATAAAAAATCCAAGTGGAACCACTATTGCATAAATCATTCCTGCACATTTGACAAGTGGGGTCCATTTGCTGTGATTTATTCCAAGAGTCTGAAATGCACTTTGAAAACCATGTCTTAAATGCATGTGCAGAGCGATTATTCCAATTTCATACACTATAACATAAAATGGATTTTTAAATGCTTCTATTACTTTGCTGTATAAATCCTCCTGTTTTAAAGTACCTGTTATTTTCAGTCCAAACCAGAAATTGCCAAGATGAAGTACCAGGAACACGAATATCATCACACCAAACCAGAACATATATTTTGAAAATATTGAGGCGTTGGCATTAGTACTTACTGAATAGTTTATTCCCTTAGCCTTCCGGTTAGTCATCCACACGTCGATCCCCTGAATAATATGAATAATAAATCCTGCGAGTAAAACCACTGACATTATTTTGATTCCGGGATTGTGTTCCATAAAGGCTACAAATCCCTTAAATGCAAAACCATTGTCATTTAGAATAACCAGGGAATTCCCTATCAGGTGTACAATTAAAAACATGATCAAAAATAGACCGGTCAGAGCCATGATAAACTTTCTTCCGGGACTTGATCTGAAAAAACGAATGATCCAATTCATTTGATAATTTATTTGTTAAAAATCAAAATATTAATGTTGAAGTATATTCAAATATTCCTTGCGAGTAAAGATATCGGAATATTTCTGGCAAAGATAAAAACTAAGCAGGGATTTAATAATTTTGATAATAAATAATTTCATATATTAAAAATCAGTTTTGTCGTTTTTCAATATTTCTTTTACCTCATAACCATAAATGGAAATGACTAAAAACCGACATAACATAAATGCTTCCATTTAAATCTGAGTTTCGATACAAGCAGGATTGAAGGTAAACTTTGCTTTAGGATAGGACTCAAGATTTTATAATTTTTAAAAATCACTCTTTAGAATACTTATATCACACAAAAAAAATTATAGCTTTGTCTCAATAAATGAAAGAAAGGGGCGAAAATATTATTTTCAGTGAATCGATGTTTGAAAAGGTTTTCAAAACACATTTTCAGCATTTATTCAATTTCGCATTACAATTTGTGCCTGATGATGAAGCTGCCAGGGATATTACACAAAGTGTTTTTATAAAATTGTGGGAGCACAGGGATAATTTAGAAATAAATAAATCAGTAAAATCTTACCTGTTCACATCTGTCAGAAATGCCTGTATAAATCATATACGCGATAATAAAAAGTTCAAAAGTCATATTCTGGATATCGAATTGGCGGAAATGGATTTTGGTGAATTTTCAGATACGCATACTTATAATGAACTCGAAAAAAAAATCAATGAAATTCTGTCAACTTTGCCTGAAAAATCCAGGCAAATATTTGAATTAAGCCGTTTTGAAAATAAAAAATACAGGGAAATCGCAGAAGAACTTGATATTTCAGAAAAAACTGTAGAGGCGCATGTGTCAAAAGTGCTGAAAATTCTCAGAGAGCAGCTAAAAGACTACATATTTCTGTTTTTTTTATATTTATTTTCAAAATTTTAAGGGTAAAATGAGTTTTGTGTGTATAAACAATGATAAAGTGTTCTAATGTCGGAAAAAGAAAATATCCATATTGATTATTACGAGCTGATAGCAAAATATCTGAGCGGTAATGCAGATTCTGGTGAAGTAAAATCACTTGAAGAATGGGTATTGGCATCAGAGGAAAACAAAAACCAGTTTATAGCATTTAAAAAAGCCTGGATACTTTCCGGTTATTCAAATAGACAAAATCATATAGATGTTGACAAAGAGTGGAATTCCTTTAAAATAAAAATTCAAACAGAAAACACTGAAAATGTAAGAAACCTGAAAATCGGCCAAAGATTTAATTTCAGGCATTTAGCCAGATATGCGGCTGTGCTAATATTTATTATTGCATCAACTTTTGGCCTTTACATAGTCCTGAATATAGAGAAGCCAACGACCATAATCGCTCAAAAGACGAAAAAAACCGATAATCTTCCGGATGGTACACAGGTCACTCTTAATCACAATACAGAGATTAGTTACAGTATTTCCGGAAAAAGCAAAACCCGGAATGTCGAATTAAAAGGAGAAGCCTTTTTTGATGTAAGCAGAGATACAAACCGTGTTTTTAAGGTAAATGCAGAAGATATCACTGTTGAGGTCCTTGGAACAGAATTTTATGTTGATGCAAGAAAAGATCAGCCTCAGATCACGGTTATTGTTCATTCAGGCACTGTTGCAGTGAAAAGTGCGACAGAAGAAATAATATTAAATGCCAATGAGGTAGGATTTTACGACAAAGGAAGCCGGATACTTATAAAATCACAGAATACAGACGTCAACTATATGTCCTGGAATACTGGTGTGCTGATATTTGAAAAGACTGATCTGGAACGTGTTGTATATGACCTCAACAGGAAATATAATTCAAATATAAAAATCGAAAATCAGGAATTAAAGTCGTGCAGAATAACCGCAACATTCAATAATAAATCACTTGATGCTATAATAAAGATAATTGAAAAGACATTAAAAATTAAAAGCATAAGGAGGAATAATGAAATCATTTTTACTGGGGAAGGCTGCAAATAACCCATTTCATTAAACATCCGTCAAATCATTTTTTTTATTTGATTCAGTCATAATTTTGTTTATTAGAAAAATATTTTTATTTTTGAAAAATTACAATATTACTTTTTTAAAAAAAGCATGGGTCAAAGTTTTTTTATGTATAAAATGATGAAATGCAAAAAAAAAATTAATTCCATCCTGCCTGGATTTAAGGGCTATTATATCATATTTATAATATTTAATTTATCTTTTTCATCATTTTCACAGGACACAAAACAAAATATAACCATCACCAGATCAAATGTAAGCGTTAAAGAACTGTTACGAGATATCTCATTGCAAAGCGGAATGAATTTTTCCTACAACCCTGCAATAATTGATCAGGAACAGAAAATTTCGTTTCACATCAAAAACGGCAGCCTGAATGAAGTAATGGAGCTTTTCAGGGAAAAGATTCCTGTAGATTACTTTTTTATTGAAGGTCAGATTGTTTTGAATCAAAGAAAACAAGTAATAAAAACCGAATTACCTGATATCAAATACTTCACTTTGAATGGTTTTATCAGTGACAAAATATCCGGAGAAAGTCTTATTGGAGCTATAGTAGCACTCAGCGACAGGACAAAAGGTGCCTATTCAAATGAATTTGGATATTATTCTCTTAAATTGCCTTCGGGCAAATATAAAATGCAATTCTCATATATGGGGTTCATTACCGAAATTGCTGAGATTGATCTTTTCAAAGACCAAAAAATTGATATTGGGCTACAATCAATTCCGAGGAAGCTCCCTGAAATAGTGATCGAACTTCCGGTATCAGGTATTCAGCGAAAAAATCAGCCGGGAATAACAGAATTAAGTCAGAATGAGCTTAAAAATATGCCCAAATTTGGTGGATCTTCGGATCTGATAAAAGGCCTTCAGGCAAGACCGGGAGTAAAAACACACAGCGATGGCTCAGCCTTTTATTATGTCAGAGGAGGTGAAAAAGATCAGAACCTTCTTATTATAGACGATGCTCCTATTTATAATCCTGCACATTTATTCGGTTTCTATTCCGTAGTCGTTCCTGATTTCACCAGATCTGTTCAGCTATACAGTAGTGATATTCCGGTGAACCTTGGCGACAGACTCTCATCTGTTCTCGACATCAGAACCAAAGATGGAAACCTGAAAAAATTTGAGTTAAGTGGCAGTACCAGCCTCATTATGAATCAGTTATCTATAGAGGGACCCATAGTAAAGGAAAAAAGTTCTTTTTTTACATCCTTGCGTCTATCAAATTTTTACTGGCTGTACAAGAATTTTGCTCCTGAAATAAACCTTGCTTTTGGGGATTTTAGTTTTAAATGGAATTATAAAGCTGATAGCAAAAACCGATTTTTCTTTACTCTCATCAACGGCAGGGACCAGCTTGAAAACGCAGGTAATTCCAACTCGGGTATTCGTTGGAATAATTTTGCAATGACTGTCAGATGGAATCATATTTTTAGTCCGCAACTTTTTTCAAATACAACTTTGTATACCGGGAATTACCAGTATCAGCTATCGTATGCCAAAGAGCTGTGGCACTCCGGCATAGGAAATCTGAGTCTTAAATCAGATTTTACGTGGTACAATTCCAATGCCCTGAGTTCAAGGTTCGGACTTGAATTTCACGGTTATTTTTTTAATCCGGGTAAAATACTGCAAGGTTCATTTTATAATCTGTTTCCGGTAATAAAACAGGATCATTCTCGACAATCAGTGATATATTATAGTCTGAATTACAAAATTTCGGATAAATGGAATTTAAATTCGGGTGTCAGGATGTCTGTCTGGAGCAATGTTGGTCCTGCAAAATACTATACATTTGATGAAGGTCATAATTTAAACAAAGAAGTAAATACATCACAGGGGATTTATAAAAAATATCTTAGGGCAGGGCCACGATTAAGTGCCATATATAATATTGACAGTACTTCCTTTTTTAAATCATCATACAGCCTTAATCACCAGTTTCTGAATCTTATTTCTAATTCTACATCACCGTTTTCATCATTTGAAGTATGGTTACCTGCAAGTCCCAATATTAAACCGCAAGAAGGTCATATTTTCTCATTTGGTTATGATAAGAGATTTTTAAATAATTCCATTGAACTCACAGCCGATGTTTTTTATAAAATCATGAAAAACCAGATCGATTATAAATCACATCCAAATACTCTGTTAAACCCCCTGATCGAAGGAGAACTCCGGTTTGGCAGGATGAGATCGTATGGTCTTGAACTTACAGCAAAGAAAGACCAGGGTAAGGTGAACGGATGGATTTCATACTCCTATTCAAGGGCATTGCGTACAACTCCGGAAGTGAATGGAGGCCTGGAATATCCTGCATTTCATGATCGCCCGCATAGTTTTTCAGCATTGTTAAATTATAACCTTACAGGTCGCTTTATGTTTTCAATTTATTACACCTTATTTACAGGTTCGGCATTCTCATCTCCAACCGGATTTTACAGGTTCAATGATGTCACAATTCCGTTTTTTGGTGAAAAAAACAATGACAGATTACCGGCTTATAAGCGCATGGATATTGCTCTCAAGTATATTTTAAATAAAAAACAAGACAATAAGTATCAACATAATCTTACATTTTCAGTTTATAATTTGCTTGCAAATAAAAATATTGTCGATGTGAATTTCAACAAAACAACTGGTGATAACAATTCTCCTTTAATAAAAGCCGACCTGCTGGCACATCAGGATCTGGTAGTCACCCGGACCATGTTGATCAGATTTCTTCCTTCCTTAACTTACGAATTTAGATTCCGATGAAAATGGATAATATCATGAAGTTCATTGTTTTTCCGGTGGCACTCATATTATTTTCATCATGTGAGGAGATAACAGACTGGGATTTTAAGCCGGCAAATAGTAATACTCTTAGTGTAGAAGCTATTATAACTGATGAATACAAAACACATGAAATCATCCTTTCCTTAAGTTTTCCTCGTATTAATGAAAAACCTCTTCCGGCCACTGAAGCAGAAATTGCACTGAGTACGGGAAACGACATCGTCTTGTTCACTGAAGATCAACTGACACCTGGATTGTATAAAAGCAACAAAGCATTTCAGGCAAAACTGAATTTGGAATATTCACTGGAAATAAAATGGCAAAATCAATTATATAAAGCGGTCAATGATATGGTGCAGGTATTACCCTTTGAACCAGTAAACTTTAAACCCTTTAGTGGTTCTGACAGTTTGACATTTGATCAGTTACCTCCTGCCTTTTCTCCTGATGAACAGGCTATGTATGAGATTACTGTTGATTGGTCAGAAATCAAACCTTCTGAAAAAACACAATCAAAATATCTCTACTTTACTTTCAGTACAATAGATGTAAATGAAATTTTCAAGCCTGATCGTCAAATTCCTGTTTTTCCCGGTGGTAGCAAGGTTATAGAAAAAAAATACAGCCTTAATAAGAAAACTGCTCATTACTTCCGCTCCATTCTAATGGAAACCGAGTGGCAGGGAGGAGTTTTTGATGAAGCATCAGCACCTGTAAAAGGAAATTTCAGTAATGGTGCATTAGGGTATTTCTGTGTTTGCAGCACACTGGCTGATACTCTTATTGCAAACTAAAGAAGCAGGATTAGTTTTACGTTTTCTTACATTTCATTCGAAGTATTATCAATATTTTATACCCTATGCTTATCTGGTTTTATCATTTAATAACATAAATATCACTATCCGAAATAGCTTATTATATAAAAAAAATTAAAATATCCATAGGGTATTTTTCTACTCATGTGTATTAATGTCGATAAGAAAATAAATTATTAAAAAAATTAAAATTAAACACCATGAAAAAATTAAGTTTTTTATTTGTAGCAGTTTTTTCGATCCTTATGATTCAATCCTGTGTAAAAGATCTTGGACTCAATAATTCGAAAAAAGCACCGAAATTGCCTGCTCCGGAATTATTAACAATGGATTTTAATGATTTCTCCCAGAAGAAAAAAGATGGTTTAAACGGAAGAAGTGTGGATAACTTTTTGCATGCTGCAACAAATGTACTGGTTTGGAACACTGTGGTCACAGTTCAACTATATATACCTGTAGCTGCATTAAGGGAAGCTTTCAATCAAAAAGCTGTTTACCAGGGAAATGGAAAATGGATGTGGAGTTATGATGTTACTGATAATCAAAATAAAACATTTATTGTCAAATTGTATGGAGAACTGCTAATAAATGATGAGGTGAAATGGGATATGTATGTGAGCCAGGTTGGAGGTTTTACTAATATGCATTGGTTCACCGGCATTACAGGAAAAAACAATAATTATGCAAGCTGGACCCTGAATGCTGATCCTGTCAATCCAAAACCATTTATAAAAATTGACTATAATAAATCCGGAAATAATGCACTGATCAGATATACAAATGTAGTTCCGGGTGTTCCTCAAAATGGGGGATATATAGAATACAGAGAAGCCGTTATCAATGGAACTGAATTTGATCGTGCTTATGATGTGTATGCTGCCGATCTTAATAATTTACTACAGATTAACTGGAATAGTCAGGTTAAAAACGGAAGAGTAAAAGATGCGAAAAGATTCAATGACAATGAATGGCACTGCTGGGACAGCTCACTCCAGGATGATGATTGCAACTGAAAAAAATAAGAAATTCAATACTTTAAAAAAGCAGGTCCTCCGGGATCTGCTTTTTTTTATTAGAACCTGTCAGGATCTAGGTCCTTCAGTTTTATTTTAAACTTATAATTTAAAAAATCCTGGGGAGGACGTAAATCGAAAGAACAATTGGTTTTCTCTTTCTTTGATATTTTAGCTTGATATACAGTAGCAAATTCAGTGAATGCCAATACTCCATCAGGATTGAAATAACTTACTTCAACAACAGGATTTTTCCATTTGTATGCAGTCTGGTTATCAATTTTCAAATTTAGAATTTTATATGAATTTGACTCTTTTTTAATTAGCTGAACATTTACGATTTCAATCTTGAAATTTTTTTCAAAATCTTTAAATTCATAATCATTTTTACTTAGTCTGTTAAAAACAAAGAGTGAAACTATAATTAATACAATCAATACCCTGTAGAGTATTGCATTATCAAAATACCATTTCTGGTAAGAATGACAATAAGGACATTTTTTTACTTTGTCCGCTATTTCGTTCATGCAAAATTTACAATGTTTGTGATCCATATTTATTAGCTTTTTATTTTAACAAAGTTATAGAAATATTTAATTTGATGTAATTTTGTTATTGAATTTTTCATTTAAAAGTATAATCATGAAAAAAAAATTTAAAATTTTCATTTTATTATTGATCTCCATATACTCTTTTGGACAAAAATCCTTTCAGTCAGATGAATTTAATACAACTGAAGGTATTTTAAAAATCAGTTTTATAGGACACGGTACATTGCTGTTTGAGTGGAATAATAAATTTATTCATATCGATCCTTATAGTAAGGTAGCTGATTACGATAAAATGCCCAAAGCTGATATGATTTTGATAACTCATGATCACCAGGACCATCTTGATGAAACAGCAATTTCGAAAATTTTAAAAGATGATACCTGGATAATTATGCCGGCAAAATGCTTTGAAAAAATAACAAGGAAATATAACACCTTGATAGTGAACAATGGCGAAATTAAAACATTTCTGGGCTTAAATATTGAAGCTGTCCCGGCTTATAATATCATCAATAAAAGAAAAGATGGAAATCCTTTCCATCCAAAAGGTGAGGGAAATGGTTATGTGCTTACTCTTGCAAACAAACGGGTATATATAGCAGGTGATACTGAAAATATTCCGGAAATGAGAGAATTAAAGGATATAGACATCGCATTTCTGCCTATGAATCTTCCTTACACTATGACTCCTGAAATGGTAGCCGAAGCTGCGAAATCTTTTTATCCAAAAATTTTATATCCATATCATTTTGGCAATACTGAGCCGGAACTTCTCAAAGAACTCTTTAAAAATGAAAAAAAGATTGAAATCAGGATCAGGGATATGAAGTGAAAGTCCTATACTTGTGTTATTTATTAATAATCTGACTTCTGATTCTGAATTCTGACTCCTGGATTCTGATTACAATAGTAATACTAATAAGATCTTCTTATTGGTTGTTCAGACTCACGATGTGATAATTATTTATAGGTTTATTCCCCTGATCTTTATTTATTTCTCATATAAATAGAGAATAAATGAGGGATGCAGTCTGCATTTTGAAGCCTCTGTCCGTTAGCTTTGCACGATTGTTTTTAATCAATTTAAACTTTTTCATTATGAGTGTGATCAAATTATTAAAAGGCACCTTGTTCAGAAAGATCTTTATGTCGCTGACAGGACTTTTTATTGCCTTTTTCCTGATTATTCATCTTGCCGGAAATCTCCAGTTGTTGCTTCCTTACGACCAGGCTCACCTTCAGTATAACTGGTATTCTCATTTATTATCAGGTAATTATTTTATCAGGGTCATAGCAATAATTCTTTATATTTCCTTTCTTGTGCATATTTTCAATTCGATATCGATTACTTATGAAAACTATAAATCAAATGGTAAAGGGCTTTCAAAAGATACAAGGGGTAAAGTAAGCAGTTGGTTCTCAAGGAATATGGGAATTCTCGGAGTCATTATTCTACTGTTCCTGATCATACATCTTAGGGATTACTGGTATTTGTATAAATTCAAAGCCGATAGTTTGCCATTAGATTCAAAGGGTAATAAAGATATTTTTCTTATAGTTTATGAATCTTTTAAAGATGGCTGGTTTGTACTGATATACATTGTATCCTTTATTGCACTTGGCTTTCACCTTGCACATGGGATATGGAGTGCATTCAGAACATTAGGACTTTACAATAAATGGTATATCAAAGCATCAAAATATATCAGTATTGGATTTGCTATTCTTTTATGCCTGGCATACGCTCTTATACCCACTATTATTTATTTTCAAAATCTGTAAATCATGTTGAACTCAAAAATTCCTGATGGACCACTGGAAAAAAAATGGACAAATTACCAGGAACATTGTAAAATAGTAAACCCTGCCAACAAATCAAAACTAGATATTATTGTAGTTGGAACAGGGCTTTCAGGTGCACCTGCTGCAGCCAGTCTGGCAGAACTTGGATATAAAGTCAAAGTATTTTTCTTTCAGGATACTGCAAGAAGGGCTCATTCTGTTGCAGCACAGGGAGGAATTAATGCGTCAAAAAACTATCAGAATGATGGTGACAATGTATATCGTCATTTCCACGATACATTGAAAGGTGGAGATTTCAGATCCAGGGAAGCCAATGTTTACAGATTGGCAGAACTTTCGGCAAAAGTGATCGATCAGGCAGTAGCCCAGGGAGTTCCGTTTGCAAGGGAATATGGTGGTGTTCTTGCAAACAGGTCTTTTGGTGGTGTTCAGGTTAAAAGAACATTTTATGCCCAGGGGCAGACCGGACAACAAATGCTTCTCGGAGCTTATTCTGTTTTAATGCGTCAGATTGGCCTTGGAAATGTTAAGTCTTACAACAGGCACGAAATGCTCGAGCTTGTGATAATAGATGGTAAAGCAAGGGGAATAATTGCAAGAAACCTGATAACCGGAGAATTGGAAAGACACAGTGCCCACGCAGTTATTCTGGCAACCGGTGGTTATGGAAAGATTTATTACCTTTCCACACTTGCAATCGGCAGCAATGCTTCAGCACAATGGAAAGCATACAAAAAAGGTGCATTTATGGCAGGAGTGAGCTGGATACAGTTTCACCCCACATGTCTGCCACAGTCAGGAGACTATCAGTCAAAACTTACACTTATGTCCGAAGCACTTCGGAATGACGGAAGAGTATGGGTTCCAAAAATGAAGGAAGACGGAAGAAACCCAAATGATATACCCGAAGATGAAAGAGATTATTATCTGGAAAGAAAATATCCTTCCTTTGGCAATCTTGCCCCAAGGGATATTTCATCCAGGGCCGCAAAAGAACAAATCGATGCCGGATTTGGTATCGGTGGAAATAAAAATGCAGTTTACCTTGATTTCAGGGATGCAATAAAAAAATTCGGCGAAAAAGAAATCGGCAACAGATACGGCAATCTGTTCAGGATGTATGAAAAAATAACTGGCATGAGCCCGTACAAACAACCTATGATGATCTCTCCTGCTGCTCATTTTACTATGGGAGGTTTGTGGGTAGATTACGAACTGATGACTACCATTCCGGGATTATATGCTATCGGAGAAGCTAATTTTGCCGATCATGGTGCAAACAGACTCGGCGCTAATTCACTGTTACAAGCCAGTGTGGACGGATATTTTATCATTCCGGTGACTATCGGAAATTATCTTGCTCAGGAGATCAGAACAGGAAAAATTCCGACTGACCATCCGGAATTTGAAAAAGCTGAGAATGAAGTTATCGACCGCCTCAATAAACTAATTTCGATAAAAGGCCATACAACACCTGAACAATACCATAAAAGACTCGGAAGAATCCTCTTCGATTATGTCGGATTGAGCAGGACAAAAGAAGGCACAGAAAAAGGAATTCAACTTATTCGTGAACTCAGGAATGACTTCTGGAAAAATCTTAAGGTTACCGGAAGCATCAGTGAACTCAATTCTGAACTTGAAAAAGCAGGCAGGCTGGCAGATTTCCTCGAACTTGCTGAACTCATGGCCTATGATGCCAATGAACGTGACGAATCCTGTGGTGCTCATTTCAGGGAAGAGTATCAGACTGAAGATGGTGAAGCACTGAGAAATGATACTGATTATATGTTTGTTTCTGCATGGGAGTTTACCGATATTGATAAAAAACCAGAACTTCACAAGGAAGAACTTAAATTTGAAGTTGTAAAACCAGCTGTAAGAAGTTATAAATAAAGGCAGCTTGAAAAGTAAAAAGAGCCAGGGAAAAAGTGAAAAGATAAAAGTGAAAAGATAAAAGTGAAAAGTGAATAGTGAATAGTGAAAAGTGAAAAGTGAATAGTGAAAAGATAAAAGTGAAAAGATAAAAGCGAAAAGTTTATATGGTTTATGAAGTTTATAAGGTTTATACTGATCACTGATAATTGATAATTGATAATTGAAAAAATAAATTAATTTAGGTAATGAAAATTAATCTGAAAATCTGGAGACAAAAGAATTCTGAATCCAAAGGTAATTTTGAAACTTATCAGCTTGATAATATAAATCCGGAAATGTCATTTCTGGAAATGCTTGATGTTCTCAACGAAAAACTTATTGGAGAGGACAAAATTCCTGTAGAGTTTGATTCTGACTGCAGGGAAGGAATATGCGGACAATGCGGACTGACTATCAATGGCAGGGCAAACGGACATTTTCGCAGCACTACAACCTGCCAGATGCACATGCGACACTTTAGAGATGGAGATACTATCGTGGTTGAACCTTTCAGGGCTCAGGCATTCAAGGTCCTTAAAGATCTTAAAGTGGACAGAAGCGGATTAGATCGTATAGTTCAGGCAGGGGGATTTATTTCTACTCACACCGGATCAGCACCGGATGGAAATTCACTACCAATTGGTAAAATGGACGCAGAAGCAGCATTTAATTCTGCCGCCTGCATCGGATGTGGCACCTGCATAGCCACCTGCAAAAATTCAAGCGCAGCCTTGTTTACCAGCGCTAAGATATCACATCTGGTAACCTTGCCACAAGGTAAGCCAGAAAGAAATGAAAGGGTTATCAATATGGTAATGGCAATGGACAAGGAAGGATTTGGAAGTTGCACTAATACCGAAGCCTGCGAAATGGAATGTCCACAGGAAATATCGGTGGTAAATATAGCCAGAATGAATTATGAATTCAACCGTGCTTTGCTTTTGAAAGGGCTTTGATTAGAAAAATTCTTGCAAGTTTCCCTGGTTAACCCTTATAATTCACAAGATTTTAAAAATTTTTGTGAATTATAGCAATAAAAAATTGAATTTCCATTTTTTATGTTGTACCAATTCCAAATAATAAATAATACCAAAATCATATCTGTAATATTACCAACAAAGTTGGCCTAAACATTTATTGCATCGGCCTTATATTTTAAATACTGACCGTAGTGCCTGTACTGACCATAGTGCCTGTACTGACCATAGTGCCTGTACTGACCAAAGTGTCAGTGCCTGTGCTGACCAAAGTGTCAGTATCAGTATCAGCAACCCCTTACGCAACTGGACTATAGAATAATAGTAAATGGTATAAACTAAAGTTTTTTTTCTTAATGCATAAAGAAATGTTATGATAGAAAAAAAATGATTAATTTTGTTTTTAATTGTTAACCTAAAAAATCATCATCATGTCACTCAAATTAACTACGTTTTCAAAGATTTTAATTGCCATCGTTATCATGGTTATACTTTTCTTTGTTTTAAGAAAATATATTCCACAAAATGAAGAAGTTATACCCGTCGACACCACCCAAACCACCACAGTATCATCTGAACAGAAAACAGAAGAGCCCGGCACAGTAAACACACAAAATAGCAGTGAAATCACTCAGCCAAAGTTTGAATACATTGCACCAAAACCTCAAAATGGTAAAATGAAGGGAGTAGTTGAGTTAGGAGCCGCAGGTTTTAATAGTTTTATTATAAATATTGACAAAATGAAAGTGTGGGAGTTGAAAAAAGCAGAATGGGGAAACAGCCTGGTTTATGATAATATGGCCTCCAGTGATGATATACGTGCCGGACTAAAGAAATACATCAGCAATATTCTGGATTTTGGAGTTTCCGGCAAGGACATTCACTTTGTAGTCAGTTCAGGAGCTCAAAAGATAGAATCAACACAAAAGATCATAGATGAACTTAAAAAAATGGGTTATGTCGTAAATAAGGTCAGTCCGGAACAGGAAGCCAAATATGCATTAAAATCAGTGTTGCCTGAGAAGTTTTTTAGCAATTCCTTTGTTGTTGATATAGGTTCCGGAAACACTAAATTATCATGGATAGACAGCAATGGAAGTACTAAAGGAATTGATTCCTACGGGGCTAAGTATTATGTCGATAATATAGATGATAAAAAGGTTTATGACGATATTTACAGTAAAGCAAAGCAGGTTCCTGTTGAAAGGAGAAAAACATGTTTTATCATAGGAGGTGTACCTTTTGATATGGCCAAACAGGTAAGAAATGAAAAGGAAAGATATACTGTACTCAGGGATCCTGGATTTTACAAAGCTGATGCGGCTAAAATGAAATCAGGCCTGAATATTTACAAATCAGTAAAAGAAGCAACCGGATGTCAGCAATTTGTTTTTGACTGGGATGCAAACTTTACAATTGGATTTCTTTTAGGTTTAAATTGATTTATTTCCAATATAGAGGATTTTAATCTCCACTCGTTGGTTTTTTCTGCGACCTTCAGCAGTCTGATCGCTTGCTAAAGGTTGCAGTTTTCCATATCCACGATATTTTATCCTGAAAGTAGGAATGCCTTTCCCGTAAAGAAATTCAGCAACTTTCTTGGCTCTTTCAGTTGAGAGTTTATTGCAGTAATCTTCGCCAGGGACACCATTGGTATGTCCACCAATTTCAATTATTACATTAGGATTTTCTTCGAGAAATTCATGGATCTCATTAAGAACCTCAAAAGACTGAGGATTTACATTTGAGCTGTCCGCATCGAAATACAGTTTTTCAATCCTTATAGTTTGACCAATAACAATCTTATCTTTTTCAAGGTCTTTCAGGATTTTATCTTTTTTATTGGGTTTTTTATTGCCATTCGTGTTAGTATGCACTGAATCATCAGATTTTTTTGTGCCGCTTGTCTGGGCTGGTTTTTTTATTGCCGGCTGTGAAGATTTATTAACTAGTTCAGGTTTTTTTGCTGCTTCAGGTTTTTTAACTACTACTTTGGCTATCTCCTTTACTGCAGGACATGGAATTTCTATTATATCTGAAGCTTTATCTAATATTATATTTCCATTATATGGCAAAAGAACAGGAGTTTTATAAAAGGCTTCCAGCATAATGTAATTATAATTCCTGTTTGGTTTGAACTTGAAATTATATTGTTTCCAGTCACTATGATCGACAAGGGGAGACTCTGCAAGTAATTGAGTTTTCGAACAACTTGTAAGGCAACCCCAAATCCTTAACTTAACCGGATTATTGAAATTCTTTTCAATTTTGGAACCATCAAAGGCACTTATATAATCAACAGACTTGGCAAGGTAAATGCTAAATTTGTAACATCTGTTGGCCTGCAATGGAGATTCAAGTTGTTGTGACACCATTTCATAAGTTTCCCTTACCTCCCTTGTTACCAAACCAAGGTAAGTATTTCCATCAAATGGTTCATGCCTTACTTCAAAATGATTCGATTCAGATGAATGAATATCAGGAGAAGTCTCATCCGGAAATATAAACCTGGCACAGTCAGTCCAGTTGAGAAGCTTGAAATAAGTATTATCTCCTGCAGCAGAATTGCCTTCAAATGAGGGATTTTTAAGTTTAATAATCTTGCCCTGGCCCTCAAGACCATTTATACTTAAGATATTTAAAACAATTATACCTAATAAAAATCTCATAGTGTGCAAATACAATCTCAATAACTTAAAACTATATAATTTGTTTTATATTATTTAAAATAAAAAAATTGACAAATAAATCTGAATCAAATCTTTAACATTTATTAAAAATATAGACCAGGACATAACAAACCAGATTATTGATCAAAAAAATATGCCAGTTTATGTATTCTTTAAAGAAATGAATTTAAATTTGTTAAATAATAGTATTGAATGGACCGTAAGATTTTAATATTTTTTTTATTAGGTATTGTTAATTATATTAATTCACAGATCATCATTGATGAAAATTATAGCGACTGGACATCGGTAACCACGATTACAGATCCAGCCGGTGATGCTTTTTCAAACCTTGATTTCACAAGCATGCAGATCAATAATGATTCTGAATATTTATATTTCAGATTTGCAATAAATCAGGACGTAAATCTTCAGGATGAAAGTAAAATATTGCTTCAAATTGATATTGATAACAACTCATTGACAGGAAAGCAGGTGAATGGTATTGGAGCCGATGTCATTTATGATTTTGGACAAAGAACCGGTTATTATCATCGGAATTCACAGATATATAATTTTAACCATAGTGATTGTGGATTGCTGAGTTTGCCAACTGTCACCTCAGCCGAATTTGAATTTGCAATTAAAAGAAAATTCAATGCAGGTAATTATCTCATTTTAATTGGAAATAAGATCAGGACTTATATGTCTGTTGATATTGCTAACGGGGATAAAATTCCGGATCAATCAGGTGGTTACAGCTATTCAATGAATACCAATGCTTATTCATACCCAGGCTTTACAATAGATAAAACCGATCCCGGACATTTGAGGATAATGTCATATAATGTTAAACAGGATGGAATTTTTGAAGACGAACCACCATATAAAAGAAAGATCAGGGCCATAAGACCCGATATTCTATGTTTTCAGGAAATATATAATCATTCTTCCGGTGAAATGAAATCAAAAGTTCAGAGTTATTTTGGAGGAAACTGGTATGATGCAAAAATTGGCAGCGACATTATTGTTATAAGTAAATATCCGGTTTCAAGATTTGAATCCATCGGTGGTAACGGAGCTTTTCTTATCAATTACAATGGGGTAGATATCCTAATAATCAATGTTCATTTTTACTGTTGTGATAATGACATTGACAGACAGGTTGAGGTTGATGAGATAATTCAATTTATAAGGAATTCAAGGAATGGATTTGGTCCGTTTAATATTAAAAAAAACACCCCGATTATCATAACCGGAGATACTAATTTTGTCGGCTCAAAAAGACAGAGGATAACTTTAACCCAGGGTGACATAGTCAATGAATCCAAATATGGAAAGGATTTTCTTCCTGACTGGGACAATTCTTTCCTGGAAGATGTAAAACCATTCACCACCGGTTACTCTGCAGCATTCACTTGGTATTCTCCGTGGTCATCATATCCTGCCGGAAGACTGGATTATATTTTTTATACTGGTTCAGTACTTCAGCTCGAGAATGCCTTTGTGCTCTGCACCGATAATTTGAGTCGCGATATTCTCGACAATTACCAGTTAAATAACGAAGACTCAGCAAATGCCTCTGATCATTTGCCTGTTGTGGCTGACTTTAGTCTGAGGTCTGTTATACCTGTTAATGAAATATCAGGAGTACAAACAAAACTTATTGTGTATCCATCTCCCGCAACTGATGTTTTGAATATTCAATGGCTCCTGACCGGAATTGAAAATCAAATATTTATAATAGATATAGATGGAAAATCAGTATGGAATAAAAAGTTCAGGACAGAAAATGATGTAAATAATACAGAAATCAATATTTGTGACTGGAAACCCGGTTATTACAGAGTCCTTATTTATGATAAAGAAAGGATATTATTTGGAAGTGAAGGATTTATGAAGCTATAAAAAAAATATATGAATTTTATTTTTACAGCTTTTGTTCATAATCCCTGATATCATATTTTTTTTCAAAATACTCAGCAATAAGAGCTTTTAATTCATTCTGACGGACAGTGTCATTTTCCGGTCTGTATGGTTTGAGCTCAGTCCAGACAGGCCATCCATCTTCATCAGTGCCCGTTTTTCTGAAATAATCCAATGAACTCAGAATGGTCATCATTCCGATTGCAGTAATATCAAGCTTTTGTTCATGTGAATATTTTTGCTTATTGAGCCCAAGTTCCTGCAGACCAATGATAAATAAAACTGTATCAAGTTTTGGAAGATCATTTGTCCGAAAATTGTCTTTTACAAAATGCTGAACCTTTAGCCAGTTGAAATCAATTTCCCATTGTTGCTTCATAAATATCACTTTTTATTTAAAAGAGCCTACCAGGACTTCAGTAATTTCGTCAGCAGGTAAATGATTATTGGCTATAACTAACAGTTGATCGGGGGTTACTTCAGATATTTTATCAACAAACCATGTAAAATAATCACGGTCGAGCTGCGACAATTCTATAGTTTTTATCAGGCTCAGTGTATTTATATTTCCATTGATCATTGAAAGCATATACCCCTTAATATAATTCCTCACCAACTTCAGTTCATCTTCAGGAACCAATTCATTTCTCAATTTTTCCAGTTCTTTGTATATTTCATAAATAGTGCTTTCGAGATATTCATTACCTACATCGGTACTGACTACAAAATACCCATCCCTGCGCATCATATCCATTGCTGAATATATTCCATAGGTATAGCCCTTGTCTTCTCTTATATTTGAGCTTAATCTTGCCCCGAAATATCCACCTAGTATAGTATTAAGAAGGTACATTGCCGGGTAATCGGAATGGTGACGGTTAAACATACGTTTTCCGATCCTTATTGCTGTCTGATACATCCTGTCATTTTCATATCTGAACCTCCCCGGTGATACTGTAACAGGAATATCTTCCTTTTGCTGAAGTTGAGTATTTATTTTGATTTCTTTACCCAAAAAATTATTAAGTAATTCCAATCTTTCACCTGAAATATTGCCTGTTATCAGAATCCGGCAATTGTTGGCTATAAAGCGATCATTATAATGACTTACCACCATCTGACGATCTACTTTGCTGTAGTCTTCAGGTTTTGTACTGTAACCATAAGGATGATCCTGACCAAATAAATGTTCAGTAAAATAACGGTATGCCAGGATCTCATTCTTTGCAAGATCATTTTTAAGCCTTTCTATCTGCCTGGTTTTGTATTTTTGAATTTCCTGATCAGTGAATGTGGGGTCAATAATGATATTTCTGACAATTCTAAGGATTTCTTCAAAGTATTTACCCAGAAAATGGGTCTGAATGAATGCTGTATCCATATCTGCCCCTGTACTTAGATTAGCTCCATAATAATCTATTTTCTCTGCTATCTGAGCTGAACTCATTGTGCCTGCACCTTCTTTAATTGTGCTGGCTGTTACTTTAGCAACAGCTCTGTCAGATTCAAAGTATCTGCCTGCATCAAAAACAATTTCCATTTTTACTACATCCGGATCATCAGCCTGAAGAATTGATACAGGTATTCCGTTATCAAGATGTAGTTTTTCATATGCAGGAAGTTTAAACCTTGCGGGCTCTGTCAATTTAGGTGGGGTAGAAATCATAAAACCATAAAAAATTTACGCAAAATTATAAATAATCCTGAGTTGATCATACTGAACTGGAAGAAATGATTTTGTAGCATTGTTATGTGTAAAAAACATTACACTCAGGATCTGGAATTGAGATTCAGGTTCAATACCGGTAGCCAGTGAAATGAAATCCTTGTTAAAACCTGATATAATTTTTACTTTTTCCCAAAAAAGATCATTGTCCAAAGTATCAAATACTATTTTGGGATTTAAATGCTGAAATATACCTGAAAAGGCATAAATCCCCGTGTTAAAGAGTTTATTCGCAGGATTAAAAGAATTTATGAGCATTTCAATATCAAACACGGTCATCCTGTCCTCATAATTGATTTCGACTGAATGCAAAACCTTTATTTCAGGAGAAGGAAACGGATGATTGTAGGCAAAAAAGTAGTCAAAATTTTTATAAAGGAATTCATTATGCCTTAAAGTCAGCTGAATAGCCGGAACTGCAATGGCTATTTTAAAATCCTCAGGCATATTCACTGTTTCCGAAGTAACCAGCTTGAAACTTTTTGATCTTGTAAAAACACTGATTCTTTTTTCAAACAGTTCTTTCTGATCATCATTCAAACCGAGGTAAAACGGAGAAAACCTTTCAAGAAACAGACGGTCTTTCTTTTCAAGAAGCTGGGGATATTTTTTGTACCATAAAAAGTCAATATGTGGTTGCATTGTATAAATAGCAACTATTAAAATTACAGAAACAATGAGCAAAACCAAAAACACTGAGTTTTCTTTAAAAAAAACTGCATATCCGGAAATTAGTGCAATGACGATAAAAGGGACAGCAATCAGGACAGAAACAGAATGAATTTTCATTTTACCTTTTTTATTTATAATGCATTTAATTCCATATCATTTAGAAAAAAATCATTGTAACTATTCAGTGATTAGCTCCAAAGGATCGAATTACTAGTAACTCCGACTGAAATGCGGTGTTAAAATACGATAATAAGATGTTTTAGCGTGATTTTTGCGTTTTTTTGCAAAAATCATAACAAAAAAAATATAAGTACCCACTGAATAGTTACAAATCATTTAATACTCAATACGTCAATCAACAATGAAAATTGTTTTTTCAAAGCCAAAAAAGATTTATAATATAAATTTGTACAACAAATGAAATGTATTTTGTAACAATAATAATAGATTTTCCAAATTATACCATTTACAATTATTCACATAATTTTGTCCTCAACTTTAAAGACATCAATATTTTCCTCTGCCTGCCAAAAAAATTTTAATATTTTTTTTGATTTATGAAAAAAATTTTAACTTTGCAAATTCTTTGAAATTCAATAAAAGGAATTTAGAGAAGGTACCCTAGCTCAGTTGGTAGAGCAACGGACTGAAAATCCGTGTGTCCCCAGTTCAATTCTGGGGGGTACCACAAAAAAAGCTTGCAATGCAAGCTTTTTTTATTTGTATCAGGTATTATTTTGAAAATTTCCCCGCAACAAATGCTGTGACCGCACCTACCACAGCTCCCATAATTATATTAAGAACTATATCAAGAAACAAATTCCTGTAATTAACCTCCTGGCCAGAATACATAAAAAAGTTCATTGACGCATTATAGAAGAATCCAATTAATGCTCCTGCCCTGGCTCCGGTCATCCAATTCGTAATATTGGCCCACCTTACAAAAATCCATGCAACAAGTGCTCCAAAAAAGAGACACCCTAAAAATACAAATAAAATAGAATGACTGAATTGCTCATTTTCAGGATAAATACTTTTGAATAAAACCTGATAAACAAGATAGCCAAGTAAGAAATAAACAATAGTTCCGGCAAGTGTACCTGAGATAAAGCTTTTCGTTTTCATAACACAATTTAATTTAATAATTAATATTGGCCAAAAATACAACTAATATTCTTTATTCAAATAAAATTACCTTTTTTTTTATTGTTATTCGCATTATTACAAAATATTAAATAATGGTCAATTGATTAGTTCAAAAAAATCACGGGTAGTTATACCAAATTCATTTATATAATATTCCAATAATTTGGCACTGACACTTTGGTCAGCATTTAAAATATAATGCCGACTGAAATTGGGGGAATTGGGGTTCTTAAATCAGATTTGTGCTGACTGCAAATGTCAGTACTATTTTCAATTTCATGTCGGGATAATTACTCTGCCAGTCTGACTGAACATTAAATAATCTGGCTGTTACTATTATGTAATCAGCTGCCAATCACAGGAGGCTATCGGTAGCAAAATATTGATAATCTGTTAATGATAAAAATTGATACTTTACAAAACTCAGGTATATTCTTCCTGGTTAATTTTAAAATGATCAGGTAAAAATTAATACCAATAGTTGTAATTTTACGTTGCCTTTTACTTAACAATTTACAAATAAAAACCTTAGATAAATCATTGATTTTGGTTAAGTTTGAGCCACTTATTAATATTATTACATGAAGTGCTATATTTATCATCCACTCTCAGGTAAACAGTTTTTATCTTATTTTCAACCCATTTGTTGATATATTCATTCTTTTTACTGTTTTTGGCATAAGCCTGGATTTTTGAATAATCCTGACTCAGGTTTGCCCTGTGAGGCTGTGTTTTTGTATTGAGTTTAAGTAACTGAAATCTAAGCTCTCCCATTTCATTTGTTGTTTCCATAACTTCAGAGATTGAACCTTCATTTAGATTTTCGATAGCGAAATAAACATCAGGCTGAAGTTCATTCATCTGAAAGAATGTCGTCTGGCTTGCAGGGTTTGTCATTCTACCGTTATTTGAATAACTCATACTTTTGGGGTCTGAGAATTTTTTTACAGCATATTCAAAAGTAAATGAGTCTGAAACAATCAGGGTTTTTACAGAATCAAGTTTTTTTTGCGCAATTTTCAGATCTTCTGAAGTGATTTGAGGTTTGACAAGAATATGGCGTGTGTTTATAGTATTTCCCCTGCGTTCGAGTAATTGTATGATATGGTACCCATATTCTGTTTCAACGATATCTGATATCTCATTTTTCTTAAGGGTATAGGCTGCTGCTTCAAACTTAGGAACAAAAGTCCCGCGTTTTACCCATCCAAGATTGCCTCCTTTACCAGCAGACCCAGGGTCATCGGAGTATTTTTTAGCAAGATTTTCAAACAATTCACCACTTTCGAGCTTCGATTTTATTGATTTGACTTTTTCATAAGCTTTAGCTTTTTCATTTTCATTGATAGTAGGGGCTATAATTATCTGCGAAAGCTCTACTTCACTGTTGAAATATGGAAGGCTGTCTGCAGGAATATTGTTAAAAAATCTTAAAACTTCAGTAGGAGTTATCTTAATGTCGTCCATTAATTTTTGCTGCATATTTTCAGCAAGTAAATTGTTTTTAATATCCTCACGGTAAATATCTTTCATTTCGGATACAGATTTACCATAGTATTCCTTAAACAGTACTTCATCTCCTCCCATTTTCCTCAAAACACCATCCATACGCATATCTAACTGACTTTCCACCTGATCTTCTGCTACTTCTATGCTGTCGAGCCGAGCCTGGTCAATTAAAAGTTTCTGGGCCATTATCTGCTCAAGTATTATACATCTTGTGTCATCACCAACAGGTTGGTTTTGAGATTTGAAATAATTGTATTCTGTTTCAATATCTGAAAGTAATATTATTTCGCTGCCAACCTGAGCAATTATTTTATCAACAAGTTTTTTATCCTGTCCGGATACTTTAAAGCTGATAAAAGCAACTGCTATTGTCAGAATGAAAATCCTCAATTTTGGCTTCATAATTTTAGTCATAGATTTTTACATTATTATTTTTTGTTTCCTTTTGATATAACTCGGTAATAAAATTGTCAATCAGATCTGTTTTTCTTTTTTTCAATATCAGTTCGCGCAATTCATCCCTTACCAAAGGTAACGGAAAAAAATCATTTTTGTAACGTGCACCTGTCACTTTAAGGAAATATTCAGTACCATTTATATTTTTTTGTGTCTGAAATGAGCTTTGTTCCTGAAATAATGATTTAGGTATTATTTTTTCAATGTCTTTTTTTAAAATCCAGAAATCACCATCCAAAGCACATTCTTCTGGTCTAAGTGTAATATAATCCAGTATAGATTTGTACTTTCCTGAACTCCATAGCTGTTTTATTTTATCAATAGTTTTCTTGTCGGCTATTAGTTTAATAAAACGTAGATTCAGTGCTGTTTCTTCAAGTTTGAAATCGTTCTTCACCAGATTGTAATACTCTTTCATCTCCTCATCAGAAATAGAAGTGTCAAGTTTTTCTTTTATAATTGCATTTTCATAAAAATCAATTATTAATGAATTCCTGTATTCTTTTGTTAGCTCATCTATAGTCTTTTTATCTTCAGAGCTTATTTCAGCGTTGTGAAGCAGGAGATTTTTTCTGATCCAGTGCTCGGTGAAGATATTTTTCATAGTTGTACTATCCAGTTCATCCATCATTTCCCAGGAATTATAATCAATCTGTGAATTATATAAAGTATGACCATATACCTTAGCCAGTTTTTTATCTTTCGTATCAGAACAACTGACACTGAGTACCACGAGACTAAATATAAGATATAGTAATTGCAATTTCATCGAACAAATATAGTTCAATATATAAAACACATTATGTCAGGATAAAAAAGATGTTATTTAACAAGACTATCAAAAACAGTTTTGTCAATATTAACCCTATAAATATTTTTGAGTTCACCAATCCATTTGTTTTCCAAAAATTCCTGATAATCAGCTATCACATAACCTTTTGCTTCATCGAGTGATTTCTGAGTAATTGGAATAATCTTTTCAATTTTTTTGAATTTCGAACTTGTATTAGTATCATCCGTCACGAGTTTACTGATTGAATTGTCAGAAAAATTCAATCCTTCAAGTTCTTTATCGCCCGACTCAAGTTTATCTGTTTTAAAACTTACCACCTGTTGTTTTTTATTGAATTTCTTCACAACTTTATCAACAGGGTTAGAACTTGCGAATTTGTAGATTTTATCAATCAATTTTTTATCTCCTGACTGAACAGTGATAGTATGAAGCTCTGCTCTTGGTTGCCATAAATAACTTTCCCTGTGATTTTCAAAGAAAGATTTTAATCCTGTGGAATCTTTGGCTGCCTTATTCCAGACCTCCTTTTCCATCACTTCAAAAAGGAGATTACCTTCGGTATATTCTCTCATCAGGAATTTAAAATCCGGATATTTATCTTCGAGCTTGCTTTCTTCAAACCTAATGCATTCGTCTTCAACATAAGCATCATACATCGATTTGGTAGCTTCATTTAATTTTGTAGTTTTGTTGAAATTCAGCCTTGCCCGCTGATTATTTTTCATATATTTCACAAAATCTCCCAGCATATATTTTTTTGAAGCCAGTTCAAAAAGAAATCTATCAGTGAATTCAGGAGCTTTCCACTTGAATGTATAGAATTCTTCATTGAGTAAGCCTGAAAAATAATCAATCGCAGAAACATCCTCTTTGAATTTCCCTTCTTCTTTAATTTTATCTGTAAGAACTTTCCTTCCAATGCCATATCTTTCATTCTGACTGATCTCAGAAGCAAGAGATTTGCGTATCGATTCAAAGTTTTTTACTCCTGGTCTGCTCATTCTTTTTACTATATGCCAACCAAGGGTGGTCATAAACGGGCGGGAAAAATCTCCATTTTTTTCAAGGGAGAAAACTTCATCTTCAAACCTCTGATCATATTTATTTATACCAAATATGCCAAGATATCCGCCTTTTGGGGCAGTTTTATTGTCCATAGAATACTGACGGGCGAGTTGTACAAAATTATCACCGGCTTTCAGCCTGTCATATATACTGTCGATCCTGAATTTGGCATTTGCTACCGGTACATTATTTTCAAAATTTCTGATCAGAATATGAGAAGCTTCTATCTCGCCCCGCGCTGTTCTTTCATCATCCAATTTTACAATATGATATCCAAATTGGGTTTTAAATGGTTTGGAAAATTGGTCTTTCTTCAGATTATAAATTTGATTTTCAAATTCATAGAATCCATTTGGAAGCATAGCAGAAACCCACCCCAGACTACCTCCGGTATTGTTGCTGTAAGTATCTTCAGAAAAATCCCTGGCAAGCTGATCAAATGGTTTATTCTTTTTTAGTTCATTATAAATACTGTCAATGAGTTTTTTGGCTTTAGCTTCATTTTCTCCCGATTTGACATTTATCATGATATGACTGACTTTAAGGTCTTTTCCCATACGCTCATAAGCTTCCTTTAGCAATCTTTCACTTACTTCTTTGTCAACAAGGTATGATTTGGCTAGTTGTTCGCGATAACCGGCCATTTCTTTTTTGAAAGATGGAGCAGTATCAAGTTTCAGCTCTCGGGCTTTTTTTACTTTTAGTTTAAAATTAATATAGAGATCCAGATATTCTTCCAGGCTTTTCCGGGAGAAATCAGCCTTGTCTCCAAGATTTTTCTGGTATATGTAGAGAAATTCTGACAATGGTATTTTTTCATCTCCTATTTCAAATAATGTTTTGTCATTGGATTGTGCAATGGAATTGAATAAAACAAATAATAACAAAACCACAACAAAAGAAATTCTTTTCATTTGAGTAATAATTAAAAGTGATTAATCTGCAAAGGTATAAAAATTATTATTAAGTGAACCGCAATTTAATATACAAATATTAACTATGTAGTTTTTAAAAAATTATTTTCTGAAGCACCTTTTTCTCAATGAATATAAAATGATTATGATTCATGCTATATGCATTTTACTCTTTCGGGGTTGAATTGTTGGTAAATAAGATATATCACTATTACAATCCCTATAAGAACAGGCCAAATTACCTTTGAAATATGTATCTGCCTGAGAATAACTTTGCGTGTGTATCCAAAATCGGTTTATTTATTTAAAACTCAATTTCTACGATATAATTCACTTATGGTTTTGGACTACTTCTTTTGAATATTCCTGATCGATCAAAATATCATAAAAAGAGTCTGTTTTTTACAATCTTTAGTTCAGATAAATTGTTAATTGAATAAGATAAATAAATATTAGTATCATGAAGACTGTTTTGGTTTTGCTAATCCAATTATTGATTTTTTCAAACTTCTTTGCTCAAAAAGTGAGTATCTCGGCTCCGGTAAATATCAGAAATGAAAAATCATTTGAATTGATGAATATTCATACAAAGCCTCTGGTTTTCAGGCAAAACAATAATGACTTTTTGCTGGGAGTGTATGAAAACAACCTAGGAAATTTTTTTGAGAAAAAGCTCTCTTTTGAAAAAAAGAATGCGGAAGTTGTAGCTAGTAGTTATAACGAAAAAAGCCTTATAATTTTTTATTCTTACGAATTAAAAGGTGATGGTTTTATTAAAGCAATGAGAATAAATGAAAAAGGAGATAAAACCGACTCAATTGAATTGCTGAAGGCATCAGCAAAATTGGAGGACGAGGATTTCAAAAATACCGAATCTGAGGACAAAAGCAAATCGGTTTTATTTCGTAGTAATAACAACTCAGAAATGGAATTCATAGTTACGGATAATCTGAATTTCAAGAAATTGTATTCTAAAACAATAAAAATCAAGGACATTAAAACAAACACCGAATTCCGAAAGATTTCTATCACTAATGAAGGAGTTGTTTATGTGATTTTTCAAAAAATTCCCGGTTTATTCAATAAATACAACAATAAGATAATCATTATAAAAATCGACCCAATGGAACCGGAGTTTAAAAAGAAGGAACTTGAGTTGGAATTTTATTTTGATAATTTCAGGGTAATATTTGATAATCTCAATAAAAACCTGATTATTGCCGGTTCAAAGAACAAATTGTTTCAGAACAAATCAGAAGGATATTTTGCTATTGTTCTTAATTCTGAATTGGAAATTAAATATATCAGACAAAATCCTTTCAGCAAAAAACTATTGGAGGATTATTATAAATCGACAAAACTCCGGTCTTATGTAAATAATCTGAAAGTTAAAGACATAATTCCCAGAAATGACGGAGGTTTTATAGTGATATTTGAAAAAGTAGAGATAATAACAAGGCAAAGCGGGGGAGATTTCAGAATGAGATATCCATCATACATTGAATCTACTGATAATTTTTATGGCGAAATTATCATTGTTTCTATTCATGAAAATGGTGAGGAATTTTGGTCAGAAGTGATCAGGAAGAATCAAATTTCTTCCAATGACCAGGGAATATATTCATCATTTGCCATTATGAAATCATCAGGAAGAATAAGTCTTATTTTTAATGATGAAATCAAGGATGAAACACAGATCATCATGTATTCAGTAAACCCCCTGGGAAATTTTTCCAGGATCAGTCTGTTCAATACAGAATTATATGATCTCAAATTGCTACTAAGAGAATCGATACAAATATCTTCGAAAAGCTTACTGATTCCAAGCTATAATAAGGATAAACTTAAACTGGTTTTGCTGGAACTGACAGATATTTAGATTCCAGGGAGATAAAATGATTTTGGAATATTCGATTCAATAAATGTAAACGGTACTGATACTGACACTTCGGTCAGTACAGGCACTGACACTTCGGTCAGCACAGGCACTTTGGTCAGCATAGGCACTTCGGTCAGTACAGGCACTTACACTTCGGTCAGCATTTAAAATATAATGCCGATGCAATAGGTGTTTAGGCCAACTTTGTCGGCACTATTACAGATACGCTTTCCGCATTACAACTGAAGGTTAACCAGATATTTACCCAATAATGATCTCACTTTTGTGAAGTAGGTCAATTATTTTTTTTACGTTTGAAATCCCCTCTTTTCCAGGCTTTAATAAACTTTTGCCATGCCATGATATCAAAGATCCTCATTGGTTTATATTGTCCGGTATAGACAGCATCGTCAGCTAATTTATTCAATTGAAGGTTGACTGATTCCATGCCGTCAAATGGTACCTCCTTTATCATTTCCTTGACTATTTTTTCAGCCAGATTCTGTTCAGCCTGTTTTTTTAGTTCATTTGAAATATCCATAGCAAGTAGTTCCTGTTTAAAAAACTCTTTACGGGGCCAGGGATAAATTACTGTTTCGGGCAATAAAACGTCATTCTGGGTCATAATCTGATAGACAGAATAAAAATGAACTGTCAGAGTATCGGGAATAATAAATTCGACAGGATCATAACCAACATATGAAAATCTGATGGTATCACCCCTGAGGGCAACTATGGAAAAAAACCCATCAAATGCAGATATAGTTCCTCTGCTGGATCCTTTCACCCATATATTGGTGTAGGGTAATGGTATTGCATCACCAGTTTTCTCATCCTGCGTAACCACAACTCCTGAAAATTGAATGGCAAAAACATCTTTATTGGCGTATTGCCCATAAAGTTGCATTGCGGAAAATAAAATTGTGCATACAACTATTGATCTGATAATTGTCATTTACGAAACGTGTTAAAATCGATTTTCATAGTTTTATAAACCTTTAAAACGATCATTGCAAAATAAATGTTTAACTATATAAACTATTTTACAGAGATTTTGTTACACTTTCAATGCTTCTTATAATTGCCGGATTAAAAAAGAAATTTTTTATCCGGTTTTTTTATCTCAATTTTTGAATAGTCCAGCCAGATTTTTTTATCAATTCCAATGCCGCTGTCATTGAAATTGATAAAACAACAAGTAACATTAATAGCAGGTTTATATTAATTTCTCTAAGCAAATATATCAGAGAAATAAAGAAAATATTACCTGCGACTAGTGTAAATGTAACCTGCAGATGACTCAGTCCTATGTCAATTAGAATATGATGGAGATGATTCCTGTCAGGCTCGAAAGGTGATTTTGATTTTAAAATTCGCAGAACCATTACTCTGAGGGTGTCAAAAACCGGAATTATCAAAATAGCTACAGCAAATACAGGACCGGCCGGGATAAAAAAAGCGCTGTTTTTGATATCATGATTAAACTCAAGAAAACTTATTGCAAGTACAGATGAGACCAATCCCAGCAAAAGCGAACCTGTATCACCCATAAAGATCTTTGCAGGTGAATAATTGTAATATAGAAATGCTACCACAGAGCCAATAGTAGCAAAACACACCACTGCGAGCTCTATCCTGTCAACTTTGTAGAACCAGTATCCGAATACAAATGCTATCACTATACCTATTGAGCCTGCCAGTCCGTCAACACCATCAATGAGATTTATGGCATTGATCAGGGCAATAATTACAAATATAGAAAATGCAATGCTCCATAAATAGGGAATTTCACCTATACCAAAAATCCCATAAAAACTGGTGATCCTTATATTGGCAAAAAAGACTATTATAGAAGCTGCAAACAATTCAGAAACAAATTTCTTATAGGCTGTTACAGGAACTATATCATCTTTAGCTCCGATCAGAAAAATGATAATAAATGCTGCCAGAACATATTGAAGGTCCCCGAGATATTGAAAGGGAGACCATAAAATTATAGAAAATAGTAAGCCTGCAAAAATTCCTATTCCTCCAAGTCTTGGTATTACTTCAGTGTGCGATTTGCGTTCGTCAGGAATATCATATAATTTTTTTGCCTTTGACAGGTAAATAATCGATGGAATAGCCCTGAATGTCAGAAGAAAAGCTGTTATAAAAGCCAGAATGATATTAAACATGAACCGATTTTGTTATTTTTCTGAATCTTTAAATATCTTTTCCAATTCCTTTCCTAACTCTTCCATTCCTTTTCCAAAATGCTCGAGCCCCCGTTGCAGATCTTTTGATGCTTTTTTAAAATCATTGTTGCTTTTGATTTTCTCAACAATTTTATTCAGATCTTTTTCCTTGTCAAATAATTTCTCGACTTCGTCAGAAAACTTTTTAACATCTTTATTTTTTAAATCGATGGGCAATTCACCGCTCAATCTGTAAAATGAGTACCTGAGTGAATTGCGCAATATTTTGGACTCTTCTTCAGGACTCAGATCTTTTTCAAATTTTTCATAACACTCTCCGGTAAATTTCTCAAATTTAACACGGGACTTTTCCCAGTCAGCTTTGGAGTAATCCTTATATCCGGCTTCTGTTTCGTCAACGAATTTTTCAAATGAAGAAATATATGATGATTTATTGAAGCAATCATCCAGCATACAGGAGTGAAATATGATAACTAAAATAAGCAATCCTGAAAATCTGTAATTATTCATGTTCATTTTTTTACAAAAATAATCAAGAAATTCAAAATTATTATATCCGGATCATTATTTATGCTTTTATAAGCATGAAATTAGTTTTTTTAAAAAGATGTTATTTAAATATTTAGTCCTCTCAGATAACTCAGTTTTGCTGTTTTTCAATCTTTTTTTTATGCTGACACCAACAGAGGCAAAAGTATCAGTTCATCACATCTTGATATCCACTACCTCAAGCGGATCAATTGGGATTCCCGATTTCCATATTTCAAAATGCAGGTGTGGTCCTGTGCTTAGTGTTCCCGTATTTCCATAGGTGGCAATAGCCTCACCCTTATCTACAAAATCTCCTATTTCTTTTAGCAGCGATGCATTATGCTTGTAAACAGAGATAAGCCCGTTTCGGTGTTGCAGGATTATTGTATAACCCGTTTCGGTACTCCAGTCAGCAAAAATCACATTGCCATCGGCAATTGCTTTGATTGGAGCATTTTTAGTACCAGATATATCGACTCCATAATGACCGTTTTTTATATCAGATTTCCTGTTGATTCTACCTTTGAGAGGAGCTATATAATTTTTCTTCATAGCCTCACTCTTTGCTTTACGGGCAGATTCCGGTGTCATTTTTCCTGCATTTGCATAATCTTCTTCGGCATCAGAGCCCTGATCATTTTGAATTAATATCCTTCTTAATGCATTATTATAGTGATCCTGTGCTTCAATTTGTTTTTCAAGTTCGTCAAGGTTTTTATTCAATTTTATTACATAGGCATTGTTTTCAATAGTCCCATAGCCCGGGATGAGCCTTTTTAACGGTGTATAAGCTATAAGCAGGTAAAACAAAAAAGCAAACAACACAAAAAGACTGCTGATAAAAATATACAAATTCCTAAGATTTAGATTAAAAGCAAACTTCTCTTCAAAAGTATCCCTGTTCATGACCACAAGCCTCAGATCTTCGTTTCTCTCAAACCTTCTGAGTACAGCCAGATTTTTTAATTGTTTTATTTTAAAAATAATTCTTCTTATTTTATCCATAACCCCGTTTTTATAAAGGTGCAGCTATGTAATTTAAATGCTGTCCTAAAATATTTTTGCAAATATAATGTTATAATATTCGAAATTTTAGATGCAAATATTATTTATAGCAAAGAAACGGTTTTTTTTACATCAGATTTGATTTTGCTGAGAATTTGAATTACAATATTTTATTAGTACATTAATTCCCTGTTATAGAAGAATCAGTTTAATGTTATAATATTATCATATTGAAAAGAAATTATAATAAAAATGAAGTTTTATAGAATTTATTTAATAATTATCTGTGCCGGTATCATGAGCATTTTGATCTCATGTAAAACTACCAAAAAAAAAGAAGATGTTTCGAAAGCAGGTAAGGCTTATCAGAATACCACATCCTACTATAATGGTTATTTTAATGCCGACGAAATATATCAGAACACCCTTAATACTCTCAAACTTACTTACAGGGAGGATTTCCAGAAGATATTGCCAATCTATACATACCGTGCCGTCGAAAACACTAAGTCTGTATCACAGGATCTTGATAAAGTAGTTGAAAAACTGAGCAGGGTTATTAATCTCAAAAGGGCTTCTGATTGGGTAGATGACAGCTATATGCTTATAGGTAAGGCACAATATGTGAAACAGGATTTTGAAAAAGCTCAGAAAACTTTTGAGTATTTTTCTGATGAAATGAATCCGGCTTTTAAAAAATCAAAATTCAAATCAGCTAAGAAAAAAGAAAATAAACAGGTAAAAAAAGAAAAAACAAAAACCCAGGCCAAAAGTAAAAATAAAAAAGTACTAAAAAAAGACCTTAAAAAAGATGAGGCCAAAAAGGAATCCCCGGCTGAAACCAGTATCCCGGCACCAAAAACCACTCATAATATTGGTACTCCAAAAGACTGGGCTACCTATAATGAAGGATTGATCTGGCTGGCAAAAACATATATCGAAAGAGACAAACACGCAGGTGCCCATTACCTGATCAGCAGGCTGGAAGGAGAACATCTTAGCGAAGATCTGACAAAGGAACTCTATTTGCTAAAGTCATATTATTTCCTCGATCAGAAAAAATTCGATGAGGCTATAAAACCTTTGTCAAAAGCTATTGAGAATACTTCATCTAAAAAAGAAAAAGCAAGGTATTATTACATCCTTGGACAATTGTTTGAAAAACAGGACAACACCAAAGAGGCTTATGAATGTTTTAAAAAAACAGGTGAAAACAATCCCGATTATGATCTTGAATTCAATGCCACATTGAAATTGCTGAAAAATTATAGCGGCAATTCTGAAGAATATGCAATGAAGCAATTAAAAAACCTTCTCCATGAAGAAAAGTATGCTGAATATCAGGATATAATTTATTATACAATGGGAGAAACTCAATTTAAAAATAAAAATATCTCTGAAGCTGTTTCCAATTATAACCTCTCTTTGAGAAAAAATAAGGATAATAATACTCTTAAGGCAGAGGTATATTATAAACTTGGTAATATAAGATTTGAAGGACAGGAATTTATAATGGCAAAAAAATACTTTGACAGTTGCCTGGTAAACTTGCCAAAAACAGATGAAAGGTACAATGATGTGCAAAATCTGAGTTCAAATCTAAGTGAAATAGCCATAAATCTTGAGACCATCACATTGCAGGACAGCCTTATAAGAATTAGTAAAATGTCAAAAGAAGAACAGATTGCCCTTGCCACTACAATAAAGAAAAAACAACTGGAGGAAGAAGCAAAAAAGAAAAAAGCTGAAAAAGAATTTCAGAATAAGTCCCAGCGTGATAACAAAATGGCTTTGGGAGGGGCAGAAATGGGACTCCAGGGAAAAACCGGTGAAAGAATAAAATCAAGTTCATTTTTTGCTTACAATGATGCTGCCATAAATGCCGGAATTTCTGAATTCACCAAAAAATGGGGAAATATCAGACTCGAAGATAACTGGAGAAGATCAAACAAGAGCTCTTCAGAATATTTTGAGGAATCAAAACTTGCAGCTGAGGATATCAAACTTTCCGATGTGGAAGCTAATGCTATACTGGGCAATTATCCGAAAAATGATGAACAGCGCGAAGAAGCAGAACAAAAGATCCGAAATGCTATGCTGGAACTCGGCATATTGTACAGGGAAAAGCTTTTCAATTACGAAAAATCCGCTGATATTCTGCAAAAACTGCTTGAAAAATATCCAGGTTTCAATGACGAATGTAAAGCAATGTATTATCTGCAAATGTCACTAAAAAATCTCGGAAACTTTGAAAAAGCAGGCCTCTGGATCGACAAAATGAAAAACAGATTCCCCGATTGTGTATATACAAAAATACTTACAGATCCAGATTTTGCTAAAAATGCAAATAAAGCCTTGAATGCCAAAGAAATGTATTACGAAGATCTTTTCAATACCTACAATAATAATGATTTTGCAGGAGCTCAGCTAAAGATAAATAATGCACCAAAAGATCTGATCTCAGACTTAAAATATAAAATAAAAATCGATTACCTTCAGGCAAAACTCTATGGGAAGACAAAAGGAAAAGATGAATATATACTTGCACTTGAAGATTTTATCAAACAATATCCGGATTCTCAGGAAGCCATCAGTGTGAGAGAAACCCTAAGGTTCCTCAAGGGTGATAAAGACACATTCAGTAAAATTATCTATGAAGAAGAAGCTGATGAATTTACTTTTGAAGGAGATAAAATGCACTATATCATTATTCTAGTAAAAAAAATTAATGAACAGGAGATTGAGCAAATAAAAACTGATCTATCTAATTATAACAATACATATTATAAACTGGACAGGCTCAAATTGTCTAATATCTATTTTGATACCAAAGGAGAAGACCAGATCATCCTTATCAGAAAATTTGATACTGCCGAAGGAGCAATGAAGTACTACAACGATTCAAACAAAAACAAGGGGGATTTTGTAAAAGGAAATTATGAGTTTGAAGTTTACGCTATTTCACAGAGAAATTACAGGGAAGTAATAAAACAAAAATCAGTTGAAAAATACAGGGTTTATTTCAATAAAGCTTATGTCGAACAATTGAAAAAATAATCCCCAAATTGATGGTATGCTATTTTGTGTTTGAAAAAAAATAGAAGAGATATATATTATTTTAAAGCTATTTTTTGATGAAAAAACTTATTTTTATTTTTTTTATGTCATTTTTATTTTCAGAGTATTCTGTTTGCCAGGACTGGGCTAATCTGGAAAAATATCAGGATGAAAATATAATATTGCGAAAATACCCGACAGAAAACAGGATTGTATTTATGGGCAATTCTATCACAGAAGGATGGAAAGAGTTATCCCCTGATTTTTTCACGAAAAACAAAAACTATATAAACCGCGGAATCAGCGGTCAAACTTCACCACAGATGCTGATAAGGTTCCGTCAAGATGTAATTGATCTGAAGCCGGCTGCAGTCGTTATCCTGGCAGGCACAAATGACATTGCAGGAAATACAGGCCCTTCAACATCAGAAATGATACTCGACAATATTAAATCAATGGCCGAACTTGCAAAAGCCAGCAATATTACGGTGATCCTCTGCTCGGTTCTGCCTGCTTTTGATTTTCCATGGAATCCGGGACAGAATCCTGCAATAAGAATTCCAGAGCTAAATTTGCTGATAAAAAAATATGCTGCAGAAACCAAAACTGCCTATGTTGACTATTTTTCAGCTATGAAAGACGAAAAAAACGGTTTACAAGCCATTTATTCCGAAGATGGAGTGCATCCGAATTTAAAAGGATATGAAGTGATGGAATCAATTCTGAACAAATCGTTTAATGAACTACAATTAGTCAAAAAGAAATAATAAACCTCAAGGTTAATTGCCGGATCATCCTTTACCGGGTTGAGAAAATAGGTTTATCACAATCCCATCCTGGAATTTGTTATGGTATTGATCTTTTAAATTGATATAATTGAACCCTTTAAGTGCAAAACCAATGAAACGGTTCCGGACGATAAATTTATTGAAAAACTGTTTTAAACAATTTTATTGTACCTTAAACGTTTAGGAACTTACACAATACATTTATAGAATGACTACTTTTGAAGAAGCAAAAGCAAATCTGAAAAAAAATGGGTTCCTGAATATTCCGGTTGACAGAAGCATTGACATAATTGAAGAAATAAAAAGGCTGAAAAAGGAAAAAAATGCTGTTATTCTGGCCCACTATTACCAGGTACCGGTTATTCAGGACATAGCTGATTACATCGGTGATAGTCTTGGCTTGTCGCAACAGGCAGCTAAAACCGATGCCGACATTATAATGTTTTGTGGAGTGCATTTTATGGCCGAAACGGCAAAAATGTTAAGTCCGGACAAAAAAGTGCTGCTTCCTGATATCAATGCAGGATGCTCTCTTGCCAGTTCAGCCCCGGCTGAAATTTTCAAATTGTTCAAACAGCAGTATCCTGATCACCTCGTTGTCTCATATGTCAACAGCAGCGCAGAGCTTAAGACACTTACTGATATTTGCTGTACATCATCAAATGCAGAAATTATTATAAACAGCATTCCTGCTGACAAAGGAATTATCTTCGCTCCTGACAGAAATCTTGGGGCTTACCTGGTGAAAAAAACAGGAAGAGAAATGGTACTTTGGCATGGTGTTTGCCAGGTCCACGAAATGTTCAGTTGGGAAAAGATAATGGAATCCCTCAAAGAACACCCAGGGGCTGAATTCATTGCACATCCCGAATGTGAACCCCATGTGCTTGAGATTGCAGATTTTATAGGTTCAACTTCTCAACTATTGAATTATGTCAAAACTTCAGCTACTCGTGATTTTATTGTTGCTACTGAACCGGGAATTCTCTATAAAATGCAAAAGGAAGCACCGGGGAAGAATTTGTATTCGGCTCCTCCTTCCACTCAGTGTGCCTGCAATGAATGTCCTTTTATGAAAATGAATACTATCGAAAAAGTTTACCTTGCCTTAAAATACGAACTTCCTGAAATCACTTTAGCACCTGATATTATCAGGGATGGAAGAAAATGTATAGACCGGATGCTCGAAATCAGTGAAAAGGCAGGTCTTTAGTGAATATTCACAGATGACATAAATCTCACAATCCCGAACCCGCAAAGATTGTCAGACTTTTTAATCGAAAAAATTTATGAATTATTAAGGTTAAAAAAAATTTATTTGCTATTTGCCGATTATTATATACCTTTGCACGAATTTTCGGAGAGGTGCCGGAGCGGCCGAACGGGGCGGTCTCGAAAACCGTTGTCCTGCTTTGCGGGACCCAGGGTTCGAATCCCTGTCTCTCCGCAGGCAAAATTGAAAAAAAAGAGAATTTTTTTAAAATATTTATAAAAATAATTCCGGACAGGGTAGTTTTTGAATATTTGGTACAATTTATGATACATTGATTTAATATACATTTAATACGTACGGAGTAATCCGATTGAGCAAAAACATTTAGATACATGAAAACAAAATTGATCCTTTGGGGAAAGACAGAAAAAGATTTGAAGGTACTCGTTGCCATTGAACTGATAGAAAATGAAAATAAAGTAAAAAGCTATATCTTCACTGAAGATGTTGCCACAGAAGAATTTTATAACCTTATGCTGAATGAATGGAGATTTGACAGGGATGTGGAATTTCCTGCCTCACATCAGACTTATGAAACTTCATTAACTGCTGCAGAAGACATATTACCGGATGGAATATTGGTTGAAAAACCTGAATTAATCACAAGGGCAAAAACAGAATGGCATTTTGTGGTCCTTTCTAAAAAACTCTATGATCTTTATAAAGATGAACTCGAGAACATGAAAGATCAGATTGCAGCTCTCTCTGAATTCAGCATAGAAAAATGGGACGAATTAAAACTATTCTGGGAAAAGGTTCAAAACCATGTAAAAGAAAAAAATCTATTCAGAAATCATGTAGAAAGTTTGAAAAGAAGAACCGATGAACTATTCAATGATCTGAAAAACCTGAAAAATAAAGCTGATCATGAAATACGGGAACAATCTGAGGTCATTTTCAGAAATTTCAATGAGACTCTGGATGAAATAGATAAAAAACTTGAAAAGGGACTTGGACTTCAGCCATTATTCCGCGAAATGAAGGATATTCAGACCGAATTCAGGGATGCACCCCTTTCAAAAGATCATAGAAGAAAACTATGGAACAGGATTGACAAGACTTTCAAGGTAATAAAGGAGAAAAGATTTGGCTCAGCAGGTAAAGACAAAAGCCCCCAGGCCAGAACTGAAAAAAGACTTGAAGGACTTCTCGGGGCCATAACAAAAATGGAAGAATCCATAAAAAGAGATAAGGATGAAATGGATGGCAATCATCAAAGAATTGAAGAAACCAGCAGTGGTCAGCTTGAAGCCGAACTTAGAAAAGCCAGGCTGATGATGATTCAGGACAGGATTGACTCCAAAGCTGAAAAACTCAAAGACATGTATGAAACCAAGGCTATGCTTGAATCTAAAATAGAGAGCGAAAAGAATAGGGAAGTAGAACGTCAAAAATACGAAAAAGCAAAGAAAGAAGCCGAGGAGAGTATAAAGGAAAAAATCAAGGAGAGTTCTGAACTGCTTAAAGAAAATGAACCTGAAATCCTTAAAGCTGCTCAAAAGATCAAAGGAAAGGAGAGCTCAATAATGGACAGTTTAGAGGATATAGCTGAAAAAGCTGAAGACATAATTGAGGACGTAGTCGAAAAAGCTGCTGATTTGGCAGGGGAAGTACTGGATAAAGTTAAAGATAAGATTGAAGAGGTCAAAAACAAATTTGAAGAAGAATAAAAAAAAGACCTGCTATCTGGCAGGTCTTTTTTTATATGATTTTTTTTCTAAATTTACATATCAGTGGCATCCACAGCCTGAATTGCATCCGCATCCATGATCATCGCTGTAAACCATTCCTGATTCAATTTCATCTTCAGTAGCTTCCCTGATATCAATAATTTCAACATTGAACCTCAGGTCCTTTCCCGAAAGTGGATGATTATAATCTACCTTAACCGTTTTGTCATCAAAACCGGCCACTTTTACATAAACTTTTTTATTATTGTCGTCAATGCTCATAAGAGTCATTCCATTTCTTAATTCAATACCCTCAAACTGATCAATTTCAAATTCTTTAATTGATTCTGCCTTATAATCACCATATGCATCAGATGAATTAACAATAAATTCCCTTGTTTCTCCCAATTTCATCCCTTCAATACCATGTTCAATACCACTTACTACATGACTTTTGCCATAAATAAACTCAAGAGGGTCAGAATTGAAATTGCTTTCAAGCAATACTCCGCTATTATTGTCAAATGCCTGGTAATACATAGTCACTACTTTGTTGTTTTCTATTTTCATACGTTTAATTTTATCTGATTTTAATTAATTTTTTATTGAAAATACAACATAAGTATGTGAGTTTTGTTCATTTTCAGGCAGTTTTATTTGGAATTTGTCTAATTTGTTTGCGAAAAAATATACTACCTGCTAACTTAGAAAACTTGAAACCTCACCTCATTTATCATTTATTAACCCTTTTTTTCGTTTAAATACTTTTGATAGAACAGAAAACAATTAAATTATTTTGCCATAAAAAAAAATCATCATACCTTTGCATTCCGTTTAATCAATGATTGATGTCTCATGGTGTAACGGTAGCACTACAGATTTTGGTTCTGTCTGTTAAGGTTCGAATCCTTATGAGACAACAAAAAGAAGCTGTCATAATTGGCAGCTTTTTTTTTGGATTTGATTGCCAGTTTTTTATTTAAAATTCATTAATTTTACAAAATATTCAAAAAACTATGTCAGCAGGAGGGTCAAATATTGCAATTTTAGCAGCTATTGCTGCTAATATCCTGATAGCTGTTTCGAAATTTATAGCTGCAGCTTTTACCGGTAGTTCAGCGATGTTTTCCGAAGGAATTCACTCATTGATTGATATTCTCAATGGATTATTATTGCTGCTCGGGATCAGACGTAGCCGCAAAAAACCGGATGAACTGCATCCCTTTGGTTATGGTATGGAAGCATATTTCTGGAGTTTTGTTGTATCAATTCTGGTTTTTTCAGTAGGCGGAGGAGTTGCAATCTATGAGGGGATTCATAGACTGGCCAGTCCTTCTATGGACATGGAACATTCCAATATGCTCTGGAATTATGGTGTATTGATCTGTGCTCTGATCTTTGAAAGTACTAGTCTTGCTATAGGACTGAAGCAATTCAGAAAAACCAACCCTGCAGGCTTGAGGACATCTCTTAAAAAAAGTAAAGATTCCCCTACAGTTGCAGTAATTTTTGAGGAAACAGCAGCTGTTATAGGAAATGGTATTGCCCTTCTTGGTGTTACGCTTTCATTTTTCCTTCACAATCCGTTTTATGATGCCCTTGCCTCTATCCTGATCGGTCTTTTACTAATTTTCGTAGCTTATATTATGGCCACAGAAACAAAGAATCTTCTGATTGGAGAATCAGTTTCTGATGCTGACATGTCACTGATAATAGCAACTATGAATTCATATCCGGAGATTGAAAACTTTGGAAATATCAGAACAATGCATCTTGGACCAACTGAAATTTTAATAGCCCTGGAAGTTAATTTCAAAGATGACATGACATCAGGCGAGGTTGAAAACCTTACTAATGGCATCAAAGAAATATTGAAAACAAAGAACCATGCATTCAGATATATTTATATAGAGTCAAGTATGGTCGAATATCCAAAATTATAATTGAATATGAAGTTTCTCTATGTAATCAAATTTCCGGGTCTTTTGGGAAAATTATTCCCTTCTCTTATTACCAGAATTCCAGTAAAGCAAAAATCAGTATTTCTGACATTTGATGACGGTCCAATACCCGAAGTAACGCCCCTTATACTCGATATTTTAGCGGAATATGGAGCAAAATCAACATTTTTTTGCCTGGGAAAGAATGTTGAAAAATATCCTCATATTTATGAATCCATTAAAAATGCAGGTCATTCAGTTGGAAATCACAGCTTCGATCATAAAAATGGCTGGAGGACAAAAAATGAAGTTTATTATCAAAATATTGAGAGAGCAGGGTCAGTAATAGATTCAGGTTTATTCAGGCCACCATATGGAAAGATCAAACCATCTCAGATAAAATACCTGAAATCAAAATACAAAATTGTGATGTGGGATGTATTATCAGGAGATTTTGATCCTGAAACCGACAGGGAAAAATGTGTGAATAATGTTGTGAGAAACGTTAAACCCGGGTCTGTAATCGTTTTTCATGACAGTCTGAAGGCTAAAGAAAAAGTTTTATATTCGTTGCCATTGATTTTGGATGAATTGAAGAAAAAAGAATACAAATTTGAACCAATAAGGTATCTTTAAAATTATTTGTTTTAATTTTTTTAAAAAAAAAGTTTATGAAATTAGAAATAATTGACTATCTGGTGATTGGACTATATTTCATTTTTGTGCTGGGTATTGGTTTTTTGATTAAAAGAAGAATTAAAACCGGAAATGATTTTCTTATGAGTAACCGGAGTATTCCCCTTTGGATAACCAGCCTTGCATTCATTTCAGCAAATTTAGGAGCACAGGAGGTTTTAGGAATGGCTGCTAATGGTGCCAAATACGGATTATATACAACACACTTTTATTGGTTGGGAGCTGCATTGGCAATGATTTTTCTGGGTATCTATATGATGCCTTTTTATTATGGAAGTAAGGCCAGAAGTGTGCCAGAGTATTTAAAACTGCGTTTTGATGAAAAAACAAGAACTTTCAATGCACTGACATTTGCAGGTATGACAATTTTCTCCTCAGGTATCTCATTATATGCCCTGGCTATGCTGATGCAAACTATTCTGGGCTGGGATTTTGATGTTTCAATATGGATGGCTGCCGGAATAGTATTGGTTTATACTTTTTTAGGCGGTCTGACAAGTGCTGTTTATAACGAAGTTTTACAATTTTTTCTGATTGTTTTAGGTATAGCTCCATTGGTCATAATTGGACTTGATAAAGTCGGAGGATGGGAAGGAATAGTTCAGAATGTTGAAGAAGCCAAACTTCATGTTTGGAAGGGATTAGATAACCCCGCCAATAATCCTATGGGTGTGGATTATATCAGCATGATTTTTGGCCTTGGGTTTGTTTTGGCATTTGGCTATTGGTGTACTGATTTTTTAGTTGTTCAGCGTGCCATGATCAGCCGCAACCTCAATGACGCCAGGTTAACACCAATAATAGCTGCAATTCCTAAAATAATGATGCCCGCTATAGTTATAATGCCTGGTATTATCATTCTTGGTCTTCAAAATCAATTTGATGGATTCGCTCTCCCGGTAAATGCCAATGGTGATACAGATTATAATATGGTTCTTCCCTTGCTGCTGTCGAAATTATATCCCAATGGGATTCTGGGGGTTGGTATCACAGCACTGATAGCATCATTTATGAGCGGAATGGCAGGCAATGTTACAGCTTTCAATACTGTATGGACTTTCGATATTTATCAGACTCATATTAATAAAAATGCATCCGAGAAACACTACTTCCATGTTGGAAAGGCAACTACTATAATTGGAATTCTGGCATCAATTGCCACTGCATATGTTGCTCGGGGTTTTAACAGTATAATGGATTTACTGCAGCTGGTGTTCAGTTTTGTTAATGCCCCTTTATTTGCAACATTTTTCCTTGGGATGTTCTGGAAACGAACCACAGGCCACGGCGCTTTCTGGGGATTATTATCAGGGACTATCGGGGCTTCATTGGTTCATGGGCTGACTTTGGCTGAAGGCAAAGGTGCCTGGATTACCAATATGCATACTTTTTATTCCGGAACCAGCCAGGCATTCACCATTGCCTGTATATCCTTCCTGATTTGTTTTATCGTGACCGTTCTGGTAAGCCTGGCCACCACACCAAAGCCGGATTCTCAATTGACAGGTCTTGTTTACAGCCTGACACCAAAAGAGAAACATTCAGCCAAAGTATGGTATAAAAACCCTCTGTGGCTTGGATTAATAATACTGGCTGCAACCATTACATTAAATATAATATTTTTCTAAAAATTAATAATATGAACCGGTTTTTTGATTTGCGATTTACTATAGGAATATTTTTCCTGATACTTGGTATTATGTTATTGATATACAGCCTTTTGTTTGATGATACCAATTCTAGGGTAAATATTTATTCATCAGTTGCTTTTATTTTATTTGCTGTCTTTATGTTATTTGGTACCGGAAAAATTCACCCGGAAAATTCATAAAAAACGGGTGTATCCCATTTTTACATATCCGGTTATCTTTATGAAATGAAAGTTCTTTGGGTCTCCCTTTAGGGCTGGGGCAAAACCCAAAGAATTTTAATTGAAATGTAATTTTGGGATACACCCTAAAAAACCATTAAGGTTCCGATGAATTGCGATTACCGTGAAAAAAATGCACTTATTACAAGTGTTAAAACATGATATTTGGTATACGGGCAGATATAATTTTGGTTGAAATATAAGCTTTGGCCTAATAAATCCTTAAAGCCTGTCAATGATTTTATCAGCTACCCTGAAGGCATTTGCATAAATAGTCCAGGTATATGTTACACTACCTCCTGTAGGCATGAAACTTCCATCAGTGATGTATAGATTTTCAACCTCATGGCTTCTGCAATCAGGGTTTAGTACGGAAGTTTCAGGATCAGTACCAAATCTGCAACCTCCTGCCTGAATATTTGGGGGAGGTGCGCTGCTGATACCTGAATTAATATTTTTGAGTCCCATTTCTTTTAAAAGCAATTCAGCTTTTTCAGCAAGGTATTTGCCAACTTTCAGATCATGCGGATGTCCTCCTGTCCGTATTTTTGCAACGGGGTCACCCCATTTGTCTTTTACCAGTGAGTCAAGAGTCACAAAACAATTGTCGTTAGGCATCCAATCAGCGAAAACTTCAAACTTCAATTTTACAATATTCGAAAAATAATTTTTAATCTCTGTTTTTAGATTTTTTCCTATGAGCAAATTTCCATCAGCATCTCTTTTGCGGTTTATTGCTTTTGTTATAGCATTAGCATGTTCCAGAAGAAAATCAACTGTACCTCCTTTTATTAATTTTCCCGATGAATCATCGTAAAATTCGTAGAATTCCATCAATGTGCGGTTTATAAAAACTCCCGGCATTTTCAAAAGCATTGCAATTTTTTCATCAAAATCAATAGAATTAATTTCACCGCTTCCTGCGCCACCAGCAGAAAACAAAAGATTTTTCCCTACCTGACCATTATTATTACCCAAACCATTCCTGAATTCAGGATTTTTGCTCATCAGCAATAGTCGTGATGTTTCAATAGCCTGGGCAGCTACAACAAAAATATCAGCTACAACAAATTCTTTTTTGCCTTCTGAATTATAATACCATGCTTTAATTATCCTGTTTTTACCATTTGTTTCAAGATGAAATACCTTGGCATTGGTAATAACTGTACAATTTCCGGTTTTCAGTGCCTGCTGTATTAATGCTACCCTGGAGCTTCCCTTAGCGTCGGTGCTGCATCCATAGCTTCCGCAATAATTTGAATACGAACATTCTCCACGTCCATCTGCTGGTTTGGACAAAATAGCCCTGGGCATCGGTATTACATCGTAATTAAGCCTGTCTGCTGCCTGATCGATCCATGAGGATAATAAATGTTCCTGCAATGGAGGATAAGGAAAATCAGGTACAGAACGTGGTTCAGAAAATTTTCCTGCCTGGGCCTTTCCTGAAACACCTATTATTTTTTCCACTTTGGTGTAATATGATTCAACGTCATTGTAAGTTATAGGCCAGTCTGCAATATTTGCCCCTTCTACCGGTCCATATTTTGTCAGCAACCTGAAATCATCGGGTTTGGCACGGTGAAAAAATCCACTCATAAAGTTACTGGAACCTCCCACACAATTTCCATTCCACCAGTCATTGCCCGTATCATAAGTTGAAGCTGCTTTCCACGACCCTTCATCAACTTTTGATTCAATGACATGCCTTTCATCAGACAGATTGGGAGTATAAACACTCCTTCTTGTAGCTACAATTTCATCTTTTGTGAAATCCCCTGTTCGGTACCATGGACCTTTTTCGAGGACTAATACTGAAAATCCGGCTTTTGACAATTCATAAATTACAGGTCCGGCTCCGGCACCCGAGCCTATTACACAAATATCATATTCAGAATATTTTTTTTGCATTATTTCATTGATAAGTATCGATAACTACAAATTCTACATACTCTTATTATCAGTCCGTCATATCATAAAGATAGGATACTATATCGAGTACCCTATTCTTGGTAAGCTCCATTACATATGAAGCATTGAAAATATTCTGCAGTGTTCCTCCACCGGAATATTTATCAGCCCTCAATATCCTGATAAGGTTTTTTTCATTGTCGCGAAATAATATCCAGTTTCGCTGAGATTGTTTGAGAATAGCCTGATCTGCAGGAGTGAGCCGGGAATTCAGCATTTTATAATATTTATTCAACAACTTATCATAATCTGAATTTAAGGTATTTATAGCCTGCACCATTCCCGCAGTTGAAAAATCAAGCTCCATTTTTTTTGAACACATCCTCTCTATTATAAAAGTATCAATTGTAAATTCTATAAATACTTTTTTCTGGAATTCAGAAATATAATCATCTTTATATTTTAATCCATCTCTCATATATGAAGCCTGCTGTTCAATATCTTTTTTCGCTTCATTGAGTTCTTTTTCAATCTGCTCTGATGGTATTTGTCCGAATGCTATCAATGAGCTGAAAAATAACACCAGAAAACTAAATCTTCTAAACATTTTGAAATTTTTGCTAAAAATAAGTTTTTTTGAATTTGATTAAGACAAGTACAGGCAAAAAAAAGTTTTTTATCAATAAATATAATTGTTTTAATAATTACTCAATTAACTTTTTCGTTATAAATTCATTACAGTTTTGCTTTTTAAAACTCCGAAAAAATGCATGCCGTGCAAATTATCAGGATACTTCTTATAATATTGATTTTATTTTCAGGTCCAGTTAAAAATGGATCCTGTCAGGATAGCCTTAAAAAACCCGTGGTGGCTCTTGTTCTTAGTGGAGGATCAGCCAAGGGGCTTGCCCATATTGGAGTATTACAGTTACTTGAAGAAACAGGAATTAAGCCGGATATTATAGTAGGAACCAGCATGGGAAGCATTGTGGGAGGATTGTATTCGATAGGCTATTCTGTTGATGAGCTTAAAGAAATTGCTAACACCACGGACTGGCTAAGATATTTATCCAATGATACTGACCTCAGGAATATGAACATGGAAGAAAAAGATGATTATGAGGATTATCTCTATGCTATTCCCTTTCAAAGTGGAAAACCTGAAATAGCCAAAGGTCTGATCTATGCTCATGAAATGGATCTGTTTTTATCTAAGCTAACATTTCCTGCATATAAATTCAATGATTTTGATAGTTTTCCAGTAAGATTCAGGGCTATATCAGCAGATGTAATAAAAGGTGAGGCCTATGTATTCAAAGATGGACCCCTTTCTGTTGCCTTACGCGCCAGTATGTCTCTGCCATCTCTGTTGTATCCAGTATCTTATAAAGATATGTTGCTTGTTGATGGAGGGGTAATCGATAATTTTGGTGTAGAATATGCTCTGAAGAGTGGAGCAGATATTGTGATTGGCTCAAATGTGGGTAACTATCTCTATGGCGAAAAAGAGCTTGGTTCATTTCCAAAGATATATTCTCAGTTAATAATGATAAATTCCAAGAAAAAATTAGAAAAATACAGGGATAGTGTGGATGTATTGATAGAACCACCTGTTTTGGATATGTCGACCAGATTTGATAAATCAGCTCAGATAATTGAATCGGGATATATGGAAGCCAGTAAATATACTGATCAATTGAAAAAGATTGCTGAAAATCTTAGTAATTACAGGCTTATAGAAAAATCACAACCAGGTCCCAGATTAAGGGTAGTTCAGATTGAAGGAATTGAGATTAATGGAATAAACAGAGTCCAGGCCCGCTATGATATCCTTGACCATGTCAGAAAGCATTTGAAATCCTATAACGGCACCAACACCATCGAACATATAATTGGCGATCTGTACGGAACTGGACAATATGCTTTTATAAATTATTACCTGCAGAGAAAGGAAAACAATAAATACAATTTAATATTAAACTTTAAAAAGATTTCATCAAATATACTTCAGGTCGGTATCAATTATAATGATCAGTCCGACATGGGTCTTGTTCTCGGTTTTACATCGAGAAATTACCTTTTTCCGGCATCAAAATTTAAAGTTACCGGAAGGATTTCCAATTATCCGGGCCTGGATCAGTATTTTGCCAAATACTTTATACGTAAAGCAAATCATGGCATAAAACAAACTTTTTCCTATATATATGATGAATTACCCGTGTTTAGCGGGAGCAGTAAGACCAATGAATATTCAAGAAATATACTTGTTTCCGGATTATCATACCTTTTTATTCCTGATAAGTATAATATGATTGAAATAGGATTCCAGAATAAATCCCGGTTTCTTGACCAGCTGTTTATGACTCAGACCAGTAAATTTGAACGTTCAAGCAGTTATAAAAATAACTTCTTTTTAAGTTACTTTTTCAATAACGTGACTGACAAATTTTATCCACGTGAAGGTAATGTAATAAAACTGACACTTGCCTATACAATTTACAATAGCATCAAGCTCAGGAATATCGGCACTCCTGATATTTTGTTTAAACCTGAGCCTCATCCTGAAATAGACTTATCATTTAAAAATTTTGTCAATATCAACAATAAAATAACCTGGGAAAATGAAATTGGATTTAAGTATTCCTCTTATAAATTTTCTGAACCTTTGGTATTTTATGATTATTCATTTGGAGGGGTTATTCCTGATAATAAATTCCAGGCAACTTTCTGGGGTTTGCCCAATAATTATAAGGTTTATTCCAACGTTGGCATTATCAGGACTGCAATCCGGTATAAGCTTGTCAACAAAGCCCATATCAGAACTGCCCTAAATGCTGCATTGGCCAATGAATGGAAGGAATATTTTGGTGGAGGTATATCACTTGAGCTGGATCTGCCTACAGGCCCTTTAAGTTTAGGAATTTCTAAATCATTAAATTATAAGTATCCCGTTTTCCATTTCAATTTAGGATTTTTCAGATAGAAATAGCATGAAAAATATACATTAAACTATCGAATAGAATCAGCTTTGAAAGTGCACTTTAACTTATAATGCTTTATTATATGCAGAATCATTTCACTTTCTATTGATTTAATAAAAAAAACCCGCAAGAAATATTGCGGGTTTTGTATTTTTTGTTTAAATGATCTTTACTTCTTAAGAAGATCCCTTATTTCTTTAAGGAGATCATTGTCACTTGGACCTGCAGGAGCAGCCGCTTCCTCTTCTTTCTTAAATGCCTGGGTAGCTTTATTATAAGCTTTAACAACATAAAACAATACTGTAGAAATAATAATAAAGTCAACTATGAACTTCAGAAATTTTCCGTAATTAATTGCAACTTCCGGAATTTCACCTTCGGCAGCCTTTAATACCCATTTCAAATCGGAAAAATCAATTCCCCCTATCAGTAAACCAAGAGGTGGCATCACAATATCCTGTGTAAATGATGTCACAATTGCACCAAATGCACCGGCAACGATAACAGCAACAGCTAAGTCAAGCACATTGCCTTTCATCAGAAAGTTTTTCAATTCTTTAATCATTTCAGTTGATTTTAAGTTTAAAAATAATATAATAGGTTAAAAAATAACCGTTTATCAATGCAAATATAAAATTTTTATTTGAAGTACTATTTAATTGACAAAATTACATATTTGGTTTAGACCTGAAAAATAAAAAAAGTAACAAAATTCAGAAATTTTCAACTTAGAAATTTCCACTTTATGTAATTACACAGGAGGTATTATTTAATTTGTAGTAAAACTGATAAAATTAAACCAAACAGATTTCAAGCTTATTAAACTTCGGTTTTGATTTTTTTTAGTTTCATTTTTATATTTACTACCATTTCGTCCTTTACTTTTACTGAGCCTAAAAGTTTTGATGGCGGACTTAGATTATAATCTGAAAGTGAAATAGTTTTCTTTCCTTCCAGTGAAATAAAATTCTTGTTATTTTTCTTGACTACAAACTGGATAATACTCGCTTTCTTTACTCCGGAAAGAGTAATATCGGTTTTCGTATCAATTAGATCCCCGTTTTTTAAATTTGAAATCAGTGATGACATTTCCTTAAGACTGATATTTAAAAACGGATGCTTGTCACTTTTTAAAGTTTTTCTTAAATCTTTTGTCATCATACCTATTCCGCAGTCAAATGAATTTATAGGAATGTCAAAATTACACAATATGCGATGTTTATTTGACCCGGGAGACTGAGTTGAGTAACATACCAGATTATTTCCCCAGTCATATGCTCCTAAAATACATTCAAATGAATTAACATTAGTTTCACCTATTACAACCATTGAGCTTGATTTGTCTATATCCCATACTTCACTTACGGGTAAATCATCATTTGTTGCAAAAAATAATGCAAATGTCAAAACTAAATATGTAAAAGAAACATTTATCATTTTTTAAATTTATCCTTTTATTATTAATGGCCAGACCAGGAAAAACTGATCTGACCATCTAATAACTCAAAGTATTTAATCACGAAAATATGCTTTAAAATCCTACTACAGCCTGAATTGCCAAACCGCTGAATTTGCCTTCATTAAACCTGTCTGTACCTTTGAATCCCTCATAAGAATGGTTTACAAATTCTCCTTTCAACAAAAGATTCTTGATAGGATACCATCCTGCAGAAAACACCATTCTGTTTACTTTAACATCCTCTGTATATCCTGCCAGACCTGCACTAACCGTATTGAATCTGAATCCTACAAATAATTGCTCATTTTTTAAAAATCTGTATACCACATCTGCAGCAATCTGTGTCATACTTCTCTCTGTATCCGGTTTTTCATTCACCGTTTTACCTTTAGCTGTTTCGTATGTTCCAAAAATTTCAAGACCACCAAATTTTACAAACGGATTCACACATATAGCTGTTATTGAATTGGAAAAACCAGGATTAAATCTTCCCGATGTAAAATCAGTTGTGCTGTTAGCCCATGCTGCAAGTTCCATTACCCCAAAATAATTAGAGCCCGTTCTGTCTCCACTATATAATGTAATGCCTGGAGACGATGAATTTGTGTACATTGATGCACTTAATCTAAACCTGAGTTTTTCAGTGAATTGTTTGTCATAAGCAGCTTTTAATAAAATTGATGGGCTTTTTGATTTCAATGAGTCTGCCTTGCCTGTACCAATCAAAGGGTTTGCATCATAGTCTCTTACATTATTCCTGATCAATCCATTAGTCATTCCTAACATTACCATAAAGCCATCGAATGGGTAAGCATAAAGTTCTCCACCTATCTCTGTAGCAAATTGATCTACAATATTGTTTTCTACAAATGGATTATAAATGGTATTGCCTCCATCAGATCTTCTGAAATGATTGTCACCATAATTGATTTCCATATGACCCAATTTCACTCTGAAATATTTTGAGAACCACTCCGGATTTCCAAACATAGGAAGTTTATCCATTTGAATATATCCGCCCTTAACCCAGAATTCATTATGGTGCCTTGCAGCCATATAGTTTTCCAGATAAACCCTGATTCCATCAGCTACCTGAAGATCAAAATTCAAATTTGCTGCTGCCAGATTAAAACCACTACCCAATTTATATAAAGCATTTTTCTTCAATTTTGATGTGTCAGTGTTTTCATGGCTCAGCATTTGATATCCCTGAGTAAAACCTCCACCTATTTTGAGTTTAAAACCATCATATGGTGTCTCATCTGCTTTTGATGGTTCAAAAACATTAACTCCTTCCTGATTAGTTTCCCGTGAAAACTGAACCTGTGCATTTATACTAAAAGCAAAACCAGATAAAATAATAATGTAAAAAAGTTTTTTCATGTTAACGTATTTAGTTGGTTATTAAAAAAAATTATTTATTCAATGTTAAATCATATTTAATAGTTACATCCTTTCCTGTTTTTACTGATCCAAACATAAATGAAGGTGGATCTACTTTAAACTCCTTCATATCTATTTTTTTCTCCCCCTTCACACTAAAACTACCATCTTTGTTTAACTTTCCGTCTGCTGTTATCTGAATATCCTTTGAAAATCCTGCAATCTGTAGCTTTATTGTTGCAGTTATTTTATAATTTGTATTGTCTGATGTGGTAAGCCTTGCATTCACAAAGCTGCCAGTAATGTTGGGGTTTTTATCAGCCTTCAAAGCTTTATAAGCATTACCATCCATGGCATCCTTACCACTTTTAAGCTGTTTTGCCGGAAATGTAAAACTTATATCACTCAATCCTGTTAGTTTCGACTGCCCTTCAAAAACCAGAACAGCCGAGCACTTTCCTCCTGTTCCTTTCATCTCCCAATCATGTAAGGTTGAGGTGCCATTTATAGCGAAACTCATATTTCTTACTGTTTCATACTTAGTCTGGCAAAATATGTTTACTGTAAAAAAACTCAAAAACAGAACAAAAATCAATGTTTTATTACCTTTCATCCTCTATATATTGTAAAGTTTTGCATAACTTATAAAAAATCATATCATTTTGATTCACGGATTCTACATATTCCGAAATCAAATGCAAAATTATTTCTATCAGCAAAATTTATAAAGCAATCATCTGTTTTTTGCGTCGCTAATGTATTGATATTCAGCGCCCATTAGTTGATAAAAATCGGATTTTATTATATTTGCATCGTAATTTTGTCGATTTAAAACATTATTTATGCGATATATATCGCATTTTTTGTTGTGTCACATTGAAAAATTTGTATTTAAAAATTTTTTACTGGCGATATCTTTCTGACTTTTCGCACTCTGTGCAACAATTTAGACGTTTTAGTGTTTTATTAAATGCTTGAATATGTATTGATTTATGGATGAAAATTGCCGATACGAATCCTGTGTAAATTGCTTTAATAAATCTCAATTGTTTCAATTGATGTCAAAAAAGGAGCTTGAAATGATACAGGATACCAGGTATGAAGTAACATTCAAACCTGATGAGGTCATTTATAAACAAGGAACTAAGACAACACAGATTGTGAGCATCACTGGTGGACTGGCAAAAGCATATATAGAAGGTATAAATCATAAGAATTTTATAATTGAGCTGATCAAACCTACAACAGTAATATCAGGTCCGGGCACATATGTCGACTACAAACATCATTTTTCCCTTAAGGCAGTTGAACTTACAAATACCTGCTTTTTTGACCTGAAAATTTTTAAGGAAATTGTATCTAAAAATTCCAAAATTTCAGATTTATTATTAAGCATAATCAGCAAAAGATCTATCAGTTATTTTCAAAAATTTATATCAATAACACAAAAACAGGTCAATGGCAGAATAGCTGAAAACTTACTTTATCTGTACAATAACATTTATCAGACCAATCCAATGGAGCTGACTGTTTCGTTTCAGGATATTGCAGAAATGACCGGAATGTCAAAGGACACTGTTGTCCGGGTGCTTAAAGATTTATGCAATGAAAATTTAATCCTGCTGAAGAATAATCAGCTCACAATACTGAACCATGAAAAACTAAATCAACTCAGTGAATTAGGTTAAACTGTGGAACAGACCCCGGATCAGGAATAAACATTTTCTTCTTCAAAAAATTAATTCACGTTCTTTTGCGTTATTTTTGCATCTATCTTTAATATTACTTAAAACACCAAAAATGAGAAATCCGGTTAATATTTTTATACTGTTCTTATTCGTATTTATTTCTTGTGCTGCTCCTAAAACTAACATTATGAATTCTGCACCTAAAAAACCAGACATGAAAAAAGATTGGCAAAAAATAGACTCACTTGAACAGCAGGGATTGATTAAATCGGCTCTGGAGATTGTTGATTCTATTTATAATTATGCTAAAATCAATAAAATAACAGATCAGAAAATAAAGGCTTTGTTTTACAAAGCTAAATATGCAAATACCCTTGAAGAAAACAGTGTAATAAAATTTGAAAAAACCCTGAATGATGAAATCTCAACGGCAGATCAGCCCGAAAAATCAATACTCCAGTCAATTCTTGCCGAATTTTATGACAATTACCTTTCTGCGAATTTCTATAAAATTTCCAAAATTACTGATTTCGATGATTCCTTAAATACAGATATCCAGACATGGTCGGCCGGAAGACTTATCAGGCAATCCAATGAACTTTTTGATGCATCCATATCGTATCCTCACTTGAAAAGTATTTCTTTTTCCTCAATTCCCGATATTTTCACGGATGTTGAAAAAACTTCAGGATTGAGAGAATCTCTATTTGAAATTCTTGCCCAGAGGGCTCTTGACCATTATAAAAATGACAGAAACTATCTGCCTTCTTCTAAAGAAAAATTCATTATCAATAACAGGGATTTTTACAATACTCCGGATTTATTCGTTAATTTAAATATTTATTCATCTATCCCTGAAGATCCAAAATTTAAAACAATATTGCTGTTTCGTGAACTTGAAAAAAACAGCCTTGAAAAAAAAGACTATCCGGAATTAATAGATATTTGCCTGAAGCGGCTTGAATTTGTAAAATCACAGTACCTGCTGCAGGATGGAACCGATCTGTATATATCAACATTAAAAAAACTTATCGATCAATACAAGGAAGTAAACGAAATATCTGAAGCTTATTTTTTACTGGCTCAGGTTTTCCTGGCAATTAGCAATGAAAATCCAGGTGAAAATAAATGGAAAATCAAAGAAGCACTGGAACTATGCAATACAGCTGAAAGCAAATATGCAAATTCTCCGGGTGCAGAACAGTGCAAAGCACTAAAATTTAATATCCTGGAAAAAAATCTTTCCTGCTCCACTGAATATGTTAATCTTCCGGGTGAAGATATTTTAACAGAGATTAGGTACAAAAACCTGAAAAGGATTTACCAGAAACTTATCATTATTAGCGAATCAACCCTTGAGGAACTAAATAAAATGTACAAAGACCAGGATATATACCTCAATTCATTACCCGTTTTTAATTCCTGGATTATTGATCTGCCTGATGATGGTGATCTGAGGGAGCATAGCATAGAATATGGGATAGAAGCTCTGAAAACCGGATCTTATATTCTGATTTCATCCGATAATGAATCTTTTTTGCGTAACTCAGGATTATTTATTTACCAGGTATTTAATGTTTCTAATCTTGCCTACTGGCAAAAAAACGATAAATCAGGTAATTTTATCTTTGTTTTAAATAGAAAATCGGGTGCCCCTGTTGAAAATGCCAGAGTAGCATTCTACGAATATAAATGGAACGACAGGATAAGACAAAACGAAAAAGTTTTGTTTTCACAGGGTATTACAAATAAAGATGGCTTTGTCAAAGTGCCGGGTGAAAATGATTACAAGAGCTATGAAATAGTAATTTCAAAGGATCTGGATATCCTTAGCCTCAGTGACAATGTTTATATCGGTAGGTCACGCGAAAATTTTACAAACACAAATGTCATTTTTTTTACTGACCGGTCAATTTACAGGCCCGGACAGACTTTATACTACAAGGGGCTCATGATAAATTATGACCAGGACGGAATACCTTCAGCCGTTAAAAACAAAACCGATGTCAAAATCCGCTTTTTGGACACAAACCATCAGCCTGTGGCCGAGATCACAACAAAAACCAATGAATTTGGCTCCTTCAATGGTAGTTTTGCGATTCCCGGTGCCGGACTTACCGGAACGATGTTCATCAATGAATTATCAACAAATAGCTATTATTCAGTAAAAGTTGAAGAATACAAAAGACCAAAATTTGAGGTAACATTTGAAGAATACAAGGAAAACTATAAACTTGGTGACAAAATAATGCTAACAGGCAATGCTCAAACATTTGCAGGATTTCCACTTCAAAATGCAAAAGTAAATTTTACAGTTAAAAGAAAGGTCTATTATCCATATTATTACTGGTATAGAATACCACCTCAGAGAGGTAGTGACCTTGAAATTTCTCATGGCACCCTTACAACTGATGAAAATGGAAAATTCACCGTTCCAGTTGATTTATTCGCATCTGATCTTGATATTAATAAAGAAATTCTCAATTTCGATTTTGATATATATGCTGATGTCACCGATATCACAGGAGAAACTCATTCAAACACAAAAACTTTGTATGCTTCTTCTGCATCAGTTAATATTGCCATGAATACTCCCGATAAAATTCGTGAGGAGCAAAAAATGGAAATTAATATCACAGCAACTAATAACAGCGGACAGAAATCTAATGCTAAAGGAAAAGTCAATATTTATAAGCTTAGAGAACCTTCCACAATTTTCAGGGACCGATACTGGGCTAAACCGGATACTTTCATCTTCTCAAGAGACGAGTTTTATCGAAGGTTTCCTTTTTATGCCTACAAAAATGAGGATGAGAAAAAATCATGGAATATTGATTTCAAATTCATGGATTTTGAATTCAACACCGAAAAAAATGAAAAATACTCCTATCAGCTAAAGGATGGAGAATATAAAATAGTGCTGGATTATAAAGATCCAGAAGGGAAAAATATTAAAATTGAAAATTTTGTATCTGTTTATTCCGATAAAAAAATGCCTCCTGATCAATTACTGTTGATTTTTTCTGATAAAAATGAATATGATGTGCCCTCATCTGCTAAAATCCAGTGGCAGTCATCAACCGAAAATCTTAAAGTTTTCTCAACTTTATGGAAAAGGAACTTTGAGGTCGTCGAAAATAAATGGATCACCATCAACAGGTCACTTTCAAACAAAATTACAGTCACTGAAGATATGAGAGGTGGGCTAATGGTTTCTAATACCTTCATTTTCAACAACAGGTATTATGAAATTACCAATTCCCTGAATATTCCCTGGTCCAATAAACAACTCAGCTTTGAATATATCAATTTTCGAAGCAAGCTTTATCCGGGTCAGAATGAAGAGTGGAAAATAAAGGTCAGCGGAAATAAAGCTGAAAATTTCATTACTGAGATTCTGGCCGGTATGTATGATGCTTCTCTGGATAAAATATTCCAGTCTGATTGGGTAAAAACCATTAATTATCCTTCAGTGTCTTACAGACCTGTTTTTGCTTACGGATTTAACCAGACAAATTCTATTATTCTGTATCCGGACAATTATTTCTCACGCTATTATCCCGACTCATATAAGAGTTACAGGAATATCAACTGGTTTGGGTTCAATCTTTATGAATTTCAGTATTACGATAATGTTGTTTTGAGAAGTGATGGTATGCAGTATAAAAAAAGTCTTGATACCGGTGCTGTTCCTCCTGATTCAATGCAGCCTGAAGCTGAGGCCAGTATGCCTCCACCTCCGCGAAACGGTGGTGGAACTGAAATTGTCCGCCCTGAAAACATTGCAGCTCCAAAACAAGATAAAAAAACGGAAGAATCCGGTAAGACCCGTATTCAGTTAAGATCAAACCTTAAGGAGACAGTATTCTTTTTCCCTGAAATAAAAACCGATGAAAAAGGAAATTTTACTCTTTCTTTCAAAATGAATGAGGCCTTGACCAAATGGAAATTAAGGCTTTTTGCCAACACAAAAGATTTAAAATATGCCTATGATGAAAAAGAAATTTTTACACAGAAAGATATTATGATCACCCCCAACAATCCACGCTTTGTCAGAAGGGGTGATAACCTTAAATTCAGTCTGAAAATAGAAAACCTGACAGAACGAACTTTAACCGGTAATGCCTGGGTTGAACTACTGGATGCTGCGACTATGCAACCGGTTGAAAAAATGATACTTTCTGAATCTCACTTAAAGGATTTTAGTGTGAATAGTAAAAACTCAACTTCAGTTCAGTGGGAAATGAATTTTAACAAAGAAGTACCAGACCTCATTATTTACAGGTTTTATGCCAGATCCGGTGATTTCAGTGATGCTGAAGAAGGCTTTCTGCCTGTCCTGACAAATCAAAAATTAGTTACTGAATCTCTTCCGCTATGGGCCCGTGCAAATGAAACAAGGTCATTTACCCTGCAAAGCCTGAAGAATTCAAACAAAAAAGATTTGCAAAACATAAGTTACACTATCGAAGCTACCTCGAATCCGGTTTGGATTTGCATACAGTCATTACCATATATAAAAAATATAAAATACGAAAACACCGTTAGTTTGACTGATGCATTGTTCGCAAACATGCTGGCGTCAAAAATAGTCGAGGAAAATCCGCAAATCCGTAGAGTATATGAAAAATGGCAATTATCGTCATCCAATGTCAACCGGGAAGCCCTGTTGAGTTCGCTCAGTAAAAATCAGGAATTAAAAAATATTGTCTTAGAAGAAACTCCCTGGGTCCTTGAATCAATTGACGAAGAAGAACAGAAAAAAAATATCGCATTATTGTTTGATCTCAACCAGGTAAGCAATGACACCAGAAATTTGATAAGCAAATTGTCATCTCACCAGAACCCCGATGGAGGTTTTCCATGGTTTACCGGAGGCAAAAGCAGCAGATATATTTCACAATATGTTTTGGAAGCTTTCGGAAAATTGAGGAAAATCAAGGCTTTGGATAAAAACAATGAAATTGACAACATCCTCGACAAGTTGTTGATTTTTGTTAATGAGGAAGTCGTAAGAGATTACAAACATTTACTTGATCTTGCTGCAAAAAAACAGATTGATCTTCAAAAAAACAACCTTAGTTCGCTCGACATTCATTATTTATATACTATACAACTATATCCTGAGACTAATAAAAATGATTTACTTAATGATGCTGTCAATTATTATACTGACCAGTTGAAAAAATACTGGAATGAACAAGCTTTATATCTCAAAGCAATGATAGCAGTTATTCTTCACAGATCAAATGACGACAAAACTCCTGTAAACATCCTTAGAGCTCTCGAAGAACAATCGGTTTACAGCGAAGAACTGGGCAGATACTGGAAAGCATATCATGGTTACAACTGGTGGCAGTTACCGATTGAAACCCAGGCTATGATAATTGAAGCATTTTCTGAAATCAGTAAGAAAAATACCATTACAGATGAACTCAGAATATGGCTTATAAAAAACAAACAGACCAATTCCTGGAAAACAGCCAAGGCTGGTGTTTCTGCTATATACTCACTTTTACTTGATAATGGAGCATCACTTAAAGAAGTTAAGCCTCTGTCAATTTTTATTGAAAACAGGAATATCACCATTTCAAAAGATGAAATACAAGCCGGTACAGGTTACTATAAAATACGATATCGTGGTAACAAGGTAAAATCAGAAATGGCTGATATAAAAATTCAAAATTCAAATCAAAATATTGCATTTGGAGCAGTTTACTGGCAATACCTTCAGGATCTCGATAAAATCCAGTCTTTTGGAGAAACTCCATTGAAGATTGTCAAAGAATTATTCAAGGTGAAAAATACTGACACTGGTGAAAAATTGGAATTATTGCAGCAAGCTCAAAATCTTGAAAAAGGTGATCTGATCAGGGTAAAAATAAGACTCGAAGTGGACAGGCCTATGGAATTTGTTCATTTATCGGATCAGAGAGCGGCAGCACTTGAACCATTGGATCAGTTGAGCCGGCATTTATGGCAGGGTGGTCTCGGATTCTACCAAAATCCAAGAGATACAAAAATGAATTTTTTCATTGATTATTTGCCAAAAGGAGTATTTGTACTTGAATATTCACTTAGAGTTACGCAGTCAGGAAGTTTTTCAAACGGAATTGCAGAATTACAGAGCTATTATGCACCGGAATTCAGCAGCCATTCAGGTGGTATGAGTATTATAGTGAAATAATGTCAGAAAGTTTATTCTGGTATCAATTTGCGGATTGAAACTAGTAGAATTACGTTTTCACCTTGCATCCTTGCTACCGTATAACTTTCAGGTTTTACCTTAAAAACAGGGTCTGTATCGACTTATATTCGTAAACATAGCTGATTGCATTTGCAAATAGCTTTGAGCAACTTACAACAGTTATTTTATCGGATTTTAACCTTAATGGAATCGTATCACTTACTATCAGCTCTGAAAGAGAAGATTTTTCTATTTTCTCGATAGCATTTCCTGAAAGCACCGGGTGAGTACACAATGCCTTTACACTCCTGGCTCCTTCCTCCATAAGTTTGTCGGCTGCCATAGTCATTGTTCCTGCAGTGTCCACCAAATCATCTATAAGTATTACATCCTTATCTTTCACATCACCTATTACTATCATATTAGCTACTTCATTCGCTCTTTTGCGTTCTTTATCGCAAATCACAAATTCTACATTGAACTTTCTGGCATAAGCTCTTGCTCTTTTTACACCTCCCACATCAGGACTTGCAAAAATGGTCTGTTCGGTCATATGAGACTCGAGATATGGAAAGAAAATAGCTTCTCCCAATAAATGATCAACAGGAATATCAAAAAAACCCTGAATCTGTTCGGCATGAAGGTCCATAGCCATAACACGGTCAGCTCCTGCTGCCTGGATCAGATTTGAAAACAACTTTGATGAAATAGGGACCCTTGGCTTATCTTTCCTGTCTTGCCTGGCATAGCCAAAATACGGTATTACAGCGGTAATATACCCTGCTGATGCCCTTTTAGCAGCATCTATCATCAATAATAATTCAATTATATTATCGCCTGGAGAACATGTTGATTGTATTAAAAACACACTTGAACCCCTGATAGACTCATTGAAAACCGGCTGCATTTCACCATCACTGAAACGGAAAACCTCCATATTGCCCAGTTCAGATCCAAAATGCTCTGCGATCTTTTTTGACAATCCAATATTCGCATTTCCTGAAAATATTTTAATACCCTGCATGAGAAATTGATTTAAAACGCAAAGATAAAAAACTTATATGAAAAATTTATATATCTTATTCTGGGCTTATTCAAATTATCAATTGAAATAGAAAAACCTCTGCATTCTCATAAGAAAACAATAATCTTTACCCTGACTCACATTAAATCATTTTTCTATAATTTAAAATGGATTTTTCTTAACCTGAATTAAAGATATCGGTCTGGGGGTCATGAATAGCGGTTTTTAAGCACTAAAATTAATTCAAATAACTAATGGGGAAGCCATAACCATACCGTTTTGACTTATGACATACATATGTTTAATCAAATCAAATTAGCCTGCCTTTTTGTCAAACCAAAGTTATTTTGCTTTCATTTTATTTCCCTTTGCATTGTGAGTCACTTCAGCAAGTCCAAGTGCTTCCATTAATGGGGGAATATACATACCGAAACGTCCACGAAATCCTTTCTTTAATCCGTACCAACCACCCAAAGGATTGCTCTCTGAACGTCCCCATGCCTCTACTGTTCCTTCCTTTGCCGGTTTTTGTTCGTCTGCGCTGCCAAGTTCCATCCAGTCACCATGTTTTTTAAGCATTGCATGAAGATCATCAAGGCACCGTATGTCGTAATGCAATACTGTTTTACCTACGGTGCAAACCAATACTTCTTTTCCGTTTTTTTCCTCTGTATGCATTGTGTATTCGCTTGTCAATGGTGGTGTTTTTAATACCTTTGGATTCTCTTTTGTACCATTTTCATATGCCATAATATTTCAATTTATTTGATTACTTTTTGATATTGCCCTTTTCAAGTCCTTAGCAAACTTTTCAAATGGCTTGACAGATATAGTCAAATTTTATGTCTGTTATTGATTTCCGGTCGTCCGGGCATTACTTATATCGTCAGAAAAGTTCTACCCGACTAAAACTTCAGGTGTTTTACTGTCAGGGCATTATTCATCAGCTGTTTTAATGAAGCAATACCAATTTCAAGATGTGTATCAACAAATTCTTTAGTTACTTTAAGATCAGAATCCGCAGTTTTAACACCTTCAGGTATCATCGGCATATCCGAGACAAGAAGCAGGGCTCCTGCAGGGATTTTGTTGTAGAAGCCTGTGGTGAATATAGTAGCAGTCTCCATATCAATTGCCATAGCCCTGATCTTTCTCAGGTAATCTTTAAATTCTTCATCATGCTCCCAAACTCGTCTGTTGGTCGTATAGACTGTCCCGGTCCAGTAATCATGGCTGAATTCCCTGATTGTGGTTGAAATAGCTTTTTGCAGGGCAAAAGCCGGCATTGCCGGCACTTCTTTCGGAAAATAATCGTCAGAAGTACCGTCTCCCCTGATTGCAGCAATTGGCAATATCAGATCACCAAGACTATTTTTCTTTTTTAACCCTCCACATTTGCCCAGAAAAAGACATGCTTTTGGTTTAATGGCTGACAACAAATCCATTATGGTTGCTGCATTGGGACTCCCCATCCCGAAATTAATTATCGTTATATCACCATGAGTAGCAGATGCCATTGCACCTTCCTCTCCATATATCTTAGCTTTAAATTTTGATGCAAAAAGTTCAACATACTTAGAAAAATTAACAAGCAGTATGTATTGACCGAAATTTTCCAATGGCATTCCTGTATATCTCGTTAACCAGTCTGTAACTATCTGTTCTTTCGTTTTCATTTTACTATATTTGCTTTAATTTATGCAAAAATAATAAAACTCCCTTAATTTTCATATTTTTGCATGTTATACCATTTACAATTATTCTTAAGTCCAATTGAATAACGGTATAATGCCGGTGCAATAGCTGTATAGGCCAACTTTGCTTGACTATTACAGATAAGCTTTCGGTATTAATATTAAAATGAATTGATTATATAATATGCTGAATCCTAATATCAACGCAAACGATAAATTCTTTAATGGTGAAGATAAGCAAATTGAAAAAGCTTTGAGACCTAAAGAATTGACACAATTCAAAGGACAGAAAAAAATTGTTGACAACCTTAGAATATTTATTGAAGCTGCTAAAATGCGTGGTGAAGCCCTGGATCATGTACTTCTAAATGGGCCTCCGGGACTTGGTAAAACCACACTGGCCTTTATTGTTGCCAATGAACTGGGTTCAAATATCAAGATAACTTCCGGGCCAGTCATAGAAAAACCGGGAGATCTTGCGGGCCTGTTGACAAATCTTCAGGCAAATGATGTGCTTTTTATAGATGAAATTCACCGGCTAAACAATGTGGTCGAAGAATACCTTTATTCTGCAATGGAAGACTACAGGATCGATATAATGATCGACTCCGGACCCAATGCGCGTAGTATTCAGATCAATCTTGAACCATTCACACTACTCGGTGCTACAACACGTATGGGATTGCTCACCAGCCCCATGAGAGCACGTTTTGGTATTACTTTCAATCTTGATTATTATGACACTCCAACTCTGATGTCGATAGTAAAACGTAGTGCCGGAATACTGAATATCGAAATTTCGGAAGAAGGAGCACATGAAATAGCCAGAAGAAGCCGTGGAACCCCCAGAATTGCCAATGCATTGCTGAGAAGAGTTCGCGATTTTGCACAAATTAAAGGTGACGGTACTATTGATATTGAGATATCAAAATTCGCTCTTGCTGCCCTCAATGTAGATGAATATGGCCTTGATGAAATGGATAATAAAATACTCAATACCATAATTGTGAAATTCAAGGGAGGACCAGTTGGAATTACCACTATTGCAACAGCTGTCGGTGAAGATCCTGGCACAATTGAAGAAGTTTATGAACCGTTTCTAATAATGGAGGGTTTTCTTCAGCGTACACCACGAGGACGTATAGCTACCGACAAATCATACTCTCATCTTGGCATTGCCAGGTCAAATATTGACTTTCCTTCGCTGTTTGATTAAAAATTTTTGAAGCCAGGGAATAAGATTTATCTGCAATAATTTTCTTGAATTGAGAATTATTTCGGTTGTCGGTTGTCGGTTTGTTGGTTAAAGTCGAAAATAAAAATCCGTGAAAATCCGTCAGATCAGTGTCATCCGTGTGCTAAATAAAGGTAGTATGGTTACAAGGTTAAATGTTAGAAGGGTTGATTGAGAATTGAGAATTGATAATGGAAAATGGATAAATTTGTCCGACTTTTGGTAAATCGTAATTCGTAACTCGTAATTCGTAATTCATATCGGTTGTCGGTTGTCGGTTTTTCAGTTAAAAATCAAAAATCGTAATTCGTAATTCGTAATTCGTAATTTGTTTCAGTTGTCGGTTTTTCAGTTGTCGGTTAAAAATCGTAATTGGTAATATTTCCACCACAGCCCCTGGCCCCTAAAGGGGAATCCAAAGCTTTTAATTACAACTTAAGTCTTTATCCACCATCCAACCCTTCAACCCTTCTACCTTTTCAACCCCTAATTCAAAATTCGTAATTCGTAATTCATATCGGTTGTCAGTTGTCAGTTTTTCAGTTAAAAATCAAAAATCGTAATTCGTAATTCGTAATTTGTTTCGGTTGTCGGTTTTTCAGTTGTCGGTTAAAAATCGTAATTCGTAATTCCCCCATACTGAATAGCACACCTTAAATCAAAATTAAAAAATGGATGAATTCTTAAAAAAATCTTATTTTCGCACTTTTATTAAATAACTTTTATACACAGAAAAAATATTATTTTTATGGCATTCGACATTGAACTAATAAAATCAGTTTATTCTTTAATTCCTGGCAGGGTAGAAAAAGCAAGGAAAGTATTAGGAAGGCCTTTGACTTTGTCAGAGAAAATTTTGTATTCACATTTATGGGAGGGAGAACCTTCAAAAGAATTTGTCAGAGGTAAAGATTATGTCGATTTTAAGGTGGACAGGGTTGCAATGCAGGATGCAACTGCACAAATGGCATTGCTTCAGTTTATGCTCGCTGGCAAGAAAAAAGTGGCAGTGCCTTCATCTGTGCATCTGGATCACCTTATACAGGCACATGCCGGAGCAGATAAAGATCTTCAGGAAGCACTCAATAAAAACGATGAGGTATTTAATTTCCTTGCTTCAATTTCAAAAAAATATGGTATTGGATTCTGGAAACCGGGAGCAGGCATTATTCACCAGGTTGTACTTGAAAATTATGCTTTTCCGGGTGGTCTGATGATTGGTACCGATTCGCACACAGTAAATGCCGGTGGTCTTGGGATGGTAGCAATAGGAGTTGGTGGAGCTGATGCAGTAGATGTAATGGCTGATATGCCCTGGGAACTAAAATGGCCAAAACTTATTGGTATAAAACTTACAGGTAAATTGAACGGCTGGACTGCCCCAAAGGATATAATTTTGAAGGTGGCAGGTATTTTAACTGTAAAAGGTGGCACTGGTGCTATAATAGAATATTTCGGACCAGGTGCAGAATCTCTTTCGGCTACAGGAAAAGGTACAATTTGCAATATGGGAGCAGAAGTAGGAGCTACAAATTCCAATTTCGCCTATGATGAAGCTATGGAACGCTATCTGAGAGCTACCGGAAGAGATGATGTAGCCGATGCTGCAAATAAAATAAAGGAATATCTGCGTTCAGATACCGATGTTTATGAAAATCCTGAAAAATTTTATGATGAACTTTATGAAATAAATCTTGATACTTTAAAACCACATCTCAACGGACCTTTTACTCCCGACAGAGATACTCCAATCGATGAAATGGCTCAACTGGCAAGGGAAAATGACTGGCCTCTTGAAGTTCAGTGGGGTTTGATAGGATCTTGTACCAATTCATCATATGAGGACCTATCAAGAGCAGCCTCAATAGCCAGACAGGCAATTGATAACGGATTGAAACTTAAGGCTCAGCTCGGGATCAATCCGGGTTCAGAACAGGTAAGATATACCGCTGAAAAAGATGGAATTTTAAAAATATTCGAAGACCTCGGTGCTGTAATATTTACAAATGCTTGCGGGCCGTGCATCGGTCAGTGGAGAAGAGATGGCATTGAAGGTAATCCTAAAAACACTATTGTTCATTCCTTTAACAGGAATTTCGCTAAAAGAGCTGATGGCAATCCTAATACCCACGCTTTTGTTGCTTCTCCTGAAATGGTAATGGCACTTGCTATTTCCGGAAAACTCGATTTTGATCCTTCAAAAGATAAAATCACCAATGAGAATGGTAAGTCAATCCTGCTCAATGAACCTGAAGGTTGGGAACTTCCGCCAAATGGTTTCAGGGTAGAAGATGCAGGTTACGTAGCCCCTGCTGAAGACGGCTCAAATATTGAGGTTATAGTTAATCCGCATTCTGACAGACTGCAGCTTTTAAGTCCGTTCCAAGCCTGGGAGGGAAATAATATTTACGGTGCACATCTGTTGATCAAAGTGGCGGGTAAGTGCACTACTGATCATATTTCAATGGCAGGTCCCTGGTTGAAATACCGCGGACATCTCGATAATATATCGAATAATATGCTGATTGGAGGAGTAAATGCATTTAACAATAAAGTTGGAGAGACCATCAACCCATTGAATCATGAATATGAATCTGTTCCAGAAGTAGCAAGAGCACTGAAGGCGCAGGGAAAATTATCCGTTATTGTAGGGGACCAGAATTATGGAGAAGGTTCCAGCCGTGAACATGCAGCTATGGAACCAAAACACCTCGGTGTATTAGCAGTACTTGTGAAATCATTTGCAAGAATTCATGAAACAAACTTAAAAAAACAAGGAATGCTTGCCCTTACATTTGCAGATGAAGCAGATTATGATAAAATTCAGGAAAACGATATCTTAAATTTTATAGATCTGAAAGAATTTGCCCCGGGAAAACATCTTAACATCGAACTTCAACATAAAGATGGCACTAAAGAAACTATAACAGTAAATCACACGTATAATGAACAGCAGATAGAATGGTTCAGAGCAGGAAGTGCTTTGAACTATCTGAGAAAATAGAATTTATACCAATTACAATTATTCTTTAGTCCAGTTGCATAAGGATTGCTGATACTGACACTTTGGTCAGTACAGGCACTTCGGTCAGCATTTAAAATATAATACCGACTGAAATTTGGGAAATTAAGGCTCTTAAATTGGTACCTGTGCTGACTGTCAATGTCAGTACCTGTACTGACTGAAAATGTCTGTACTATTATCTATTTCATGTCGATATTATTACATATATGCATTCGGTATTGCAAATGATTTTTAGAATATGATTTTTATTAAAAAAATTGAACATAGAAGAAACCCGATAATAAAGTGTAAATAAGGAATACTAGTCCACAATGACATTAAAACAACAATAATATACAAACAAAACTACGGATAATGCTACAAAAAGCGAATCACTATATTGATAAATTAAAAAAAAACGATTTTTATTTGCAAAAAGCGAATGTTTGATATATTTTTGTATCGTATATAAGTAAGTTATGGCAAATAAAAATAAAAACAAAAAATGAAGACTAGAAATATAATCATCCTACTAATATATTTTGCTAATACTTGCATTTCACAAAACTCAGTACAAACCAATAGGATTATCAGATCTTCATCTGACAAAATAGGTGTTGTTTCTGTGTCTGGAATTCTATTAATAGACACGATTTATTTATCAATTGGTGTGCCTTACGGAAAAGGCCATAAGATATTACCACCCCAAGATGAAAGAGTTAAATTTGATTCGCTTATTGAATATTATGTTGTTACAGACAGCGAAAGAAAATCAGCAATTTTTGACAATAACGGTGAGAAAATATTTGGTTTCGTTGACTGCTTTGGCTTAGAAATAGATGATTATACACAAACAATAGTAAAAATAATAAAAGAACAGGATAATCGACTTAGTAGTTATTTGTATGGATTTGATGGTATTCTAATTTTTGAGCAATCTTTTGAAAATATCGGATACATCAATAATTCACACTTAATAGCGCTTATTGCCGATGATGGATCTAATAAAGAGTACTATTTATACAATATCAAAACAAAAAGCAATTTAGGACCATTTACACATTTCAATATTTACAACAGAGATTCTAGTCCACCACTAGGATTGAATAAAAACAAATTTGAGCAGTATACGAAATTAAATCTGATTACAACTCGAGTACAAAAAGGAAACAAAGAAGTCTGGGGAGCAATTGACATAAATGGACAAGAATTGCTCCCAAGTCAATACCAAAGGATTGTACCTATAGTCAATTTAGGATGGGAAGACAAACTGATTAGTCATCCACAGAGGCCGATCAATGTGGATTTTTATTTTTACACTTTTCGTATTGATGATTATGAAAAAATGATATTGCTCGATAACAAAATGAAAAAATATGAATATGATGGTAGTGCTAATACAATTAAGATTATTGAGTAAGACTTGCCATAACAACGCACTGGACAAACAGACTTGCTATCGCTGCGTCCGCCGCCAGTGCTGGGACGTCAGACTGTCTAAAAACCTCCTAAAAATATTATAAAAAAAATATTCACCTTTTCTTGTGTATGTTATATATTATGCGTATCTTTAATGCATAATTATATTGATTATGAAATTAAACTTAAGTTTAATGCCGACTAAAATAATATTTTATGTCGGTATACATTCAAGGTACTAACAGACATCAGCTTCTGCTCTTTCCAGAGTCAATGGATAGTGCTATCAGTGAGGATAATGAAGTCAGGCTTATAGACCTTTTTGTCGATGCACTCCAACTGGAGAAATTCGGTTTCAAAGTTGACTTCAAAGAAGAAGGCAGACCGGCTTATCATCCTGGTGATCTGCTCAAACTATTTATCTATGGTTATCTCAATAAAATCCGCTCCTCCCGCGATCTCGAAAAAGAGTGCAAACGCAATATCGAAGTCATCTGGTTATTGAAAAGCCTGCAACCCGATCACAATACTATTTCCAATTTCAGACGTGATAACCCAAAAGCTCTCAAAAAAGTATTTCGAGCTACTGTCACCATTGCTAAACACTTCGACCTCATCGGTGGTGCACTCATCGTAGGTGACAGTACAAAGTTCAGAGCTCAAAACTCCAAAAAAAACAACTTCAATCAGGCTAAAATAGATCGTCATCTCGATTATATCGATAATAAACTCAATGACTATTACTGCGCTTTGGCTAGTGCCGACGAGGACAACAAATCCATTATTCAAAATCATATCGACACCCAGCTACAAAGAAAACAAAATTACCTCGATATTCAGGATCAACTCCTCGCTTCCGGTCAACCCCAGATTTCTACTTCCGATCCTGATTCCCGTCAGTTGATCATCAGAAACAATATCACCGAAACTGCTTACAATGTCCAGACTTCCAATGATGCTAAGCACAATCTGATCTTCGACTTCAAAGTCACAAATCAAAATGACTCCAAAGCAATGGGAAATATGATCAGAAGAGCAAAATCTATAATCAGATCCAATAACTTCACTGCTCTTTATCACAAAGGTTATCATACAGGTTCTGAATTAAAAATAGCGCAGGATCTCGGTATTCAGACTATCGTCGCAATTCCAGATATCCCTTCTTCAAGCTTTGCTCCCGATCCAGCTTACAATGTATCTGAATTTTCTTATGACTCAACTTCTGACTCCTATACCTGCCCAATGGGTAATACTTTATCTTCTAATGGTAACTGGTATGCAAAATCTCAAAGAAACAATATTATAAATGTCAAACATTATAAAACCTCCAAATGTAAATCTTGTCCTGCCTTAAACTCCTGCACTAAAAATACCAGAAACAGAGGCAGGGTAGTCGAACGTTCTGAATTTGCTGATTATTATGAAAAGAATAAATTCAATGTCCTAACCAGGCAATACCTCTATAAACGAAGACAAACTATTGTCGAACACCCCTACGGCACTATCAAACGCCAGTAGGGGTTCTCATATATACTCACCAAAAAAGGCATGGACAGAGCAAGTGCCGACGTTGGGCTTATGTTTATCGCATACAATCTGCGAAGATTAATATCAATATTAGGTCAGGAAGTACTGAAAAAGTACTTCAAAATGCTCTTTTTGCACTCTTTCGCTATATTATACTCTATACTGCATCATATCATAAAATCATCTTTTTTCAGATTTTTTCAAAATTTACTTGATAAGTTTTATTATTCTCGTTTTTATCAACTATTTTTGAGGTATGAAAAGCAGGTTTTTAGACGGACTGCCGTTGTGCGATATTTTACAATGACACCCTACTAACTGACAATGAATAATTCAATATACATAAGACGAAAAAACAAACTCTATCTTGACAAAGGAGAAAACTCTTTGTCGGATGACTATATTTTTAACTTGCTCAAAAACATAGAAAGTCTTGGTTTTACATTTTCAACAGAGCTTTTTGAAACAGTTAGGACGCTATCTGTTGACAGGCTAAAACAGTTTTACAAGCAACTAATTTCTGACCTGAAAGAAAATGTTGGGGCTTATGTCGAGTTTAAACCAATGTATCCAAACTTTCCCGAACAAGTAAAAGAAGCAAGTGAACAAGAGCTTTATTCAAATGCCTTTTGGCATTACTTGGGAGATTGGATTGGAAAAAGAATAATGCCAAACTATGAAAAGAAAGAACGGGCAAAATTAAAAGATGAAGTAAAGCTAAAGGTTATTGGACTTGGCAATAAAGACGATTTCAATAAACTTTTTACAAAACTGCTAAACGCAAAAACTTCTGTTTCTGATACAGACAAAAAGGACATAGAATGGTTTGTTAAGACTTATAATTCCAAAGTCTATTCATTGGTTCCAAATGAAATTCCTTTAAAAGAGAATGTGGCTTTTTATGTTGGCTGTCTTTTAAAAAACAACATTGAAGATGCTGGACAAGAATTATTGAAACATTCTAAAACTGCAACTGACATTTTGAGAATTGCAACTGCACTTTCAGATGGAGATATTAGTTTAGTGGAAAATACAAAATTTAAATCCATTTCAAAAAGAAATAGAAAACTGCTTTTGACTTCACTTGAAACTATTGGATTTATAACAGAAGATATGCTTCGTAATCAAAACAGATGGAAAAGATTGGGCGAAAAAATACATCCATTTGAATACAAAAACAGATTTCCAAAATGCTATGAAGCATTCGACATAATAAGAAACGACAAGCCTTTTGAAACCTTTAATGGTAAAGTTGAAAAAGGGCTCATAGATAAAAACATATCAAGTCTTACAACTCTTTTAAAATCAAGGCCAGGAGAATTTGCAAGAAAACTAGATAAACTAATTCGGTTAACAGATAGTTCAAAAGAAGTAATAAATACATTCTCAAACATCGCTGAAAATGTATCATCGCCAGTTCTACTACAAGTATTAACACACTTTAAAAATCGCAACAAGCCAAAAGAGTTACGAACATTTTTCCCGAAAGGAAATGTTGGAAAGGCAAAGGCAATAGATTACAACTTGCCAACAATTAATCAATCTATTTGTGATGAAATAGTCTTAATCACAGAAAAAGTATTAGTTTCAAAATTCTCAAAATACAAACCATTAGGCAAGGTTTACTTGGACGATAAACTCAAAAACTATACAGTTCCTTTTGCAATGCGTTCAGCTTCTAAAGCATTAAAGACAATTTCAAGAGGCAGCAAAATTGATTTGCCAGAAGGTAATACTATTCGCTTCTTTATCTATTGGAAAGACGGAACCAGCCGAACAGATTTAGATTTGTCTGCATTAGCACTTGACACAGAAAGTGGTTTTAAGACAACAATCGCATACTACAATCTTAAAGATTTAGGAGGTTATCATAGTGGCGATATTACATCTGCACCTGACGGGGCTTCTGAGTTTATTGACATTGAAATTTCAGCTTGCTTAAAGCAAGGTATTCGCTATGTCTTAATGAGTGTAAACTCTTTTACAAATCAACCGTATTGTGACTTGCCTTATTGCTTTGCAGGTTTTATGGTTAGACAATTTGCAAACAGCGGAGAAATATATGATCCATTGACAGTAGAGAACAAATTTGATTTGACAGCAAATTCAAGGGTTGCAATTCCTCTCATTATTGACCTTTACGAGAGAAAAGTTATTTGGGTTGACTTATCATTGAAAGGTAATCCTTCAACTGTAAACAATGTTCATAATAATTTATCCTCAACGACAATAATCAACAAATCTATGACAACACTTATAAAACCGAGTTTGTATGATTTGTTGGAGTTGCACATAAAAGCAAGAGGTGAGAAAACCTTTGACATTGAAAAAGCAAATACTATCTTTGCAACAGACAAAGGCATAACGCCGACAGATATAGATATTATTGTGTCGGACTATTTATAAAAATCTTGAGGGCTATTTAGTTGCTTCCTTCTAATCTTGAAACTAGCGACTATACTTTCCCTCTTTTTTATTTTATGACAGTGGTCAGAAGAAAAACATCGCACAACATCGTATTGGCTATAGTGGGGCTGACAGTTGTAAACTCAACATCTGTGCTTCTATTAGGCATTGGTGCAAATGTTGGGCTGACGTTTTTCAATTGCCCCACCATCGCCAATACGTAACCGTTACTAGTCATAAAAAATAAAAAATTGAATCTATACATCGTTTTTTTAATAAATTTATTGATTGTATTGAAATGCAATGTTCAAAACACAAATGAAATTACTTATTATTATTGGGAAGACTCCAATAATGATTTCGCAATGAGTCCTAAAAAATCAATTATAGAATTCAGAAACGATACTTTAAGGATTATCGATTTCCCTATGGATGTAGCTGGAATGCTTCAATATAATATTGGAACTTATGAAACCCATAAAATTACTAAGGAAAAGTATTGCAAAATTAAAAAGCATATTACATTTTCAATGAATATTGGGCAAGTTATAGGCTACACAAAAGACTGTGAGACAATTATGAACTTACAAATTTTAGAGAATGGGCAAATAACTAGAGAAAAAAAGATTGATACTTCCAAATTAAACTCAGATAGAAAATGTGTGTCAACTGGAAACACAGTTATGAAATACCGTAAAGTCGAAGTGAATGAAATACCGATAAGATACGAATGGACTCATACTTTAGAAAAATATAATAATGAAGGAAAGCTTAAACCTTGTAATTGAAAATACGACTAGTAACATCTAAGGCTTCGTTGCGTCAGTAGGACAAACAATGAAGCTCTCGAAAAATCGGGATTGAACGTAACCGGTGATTAAGAGCTATGGATTTTTCGACTTGTGAGGATTTACTTTTTTTTGAAAAATGGCTTAAAAAAGAAAATTGGGTTTAGTGAAGCGTATTCAAAAACAAATTACTAAATTTGCATTGGGAAAGGAAAATTTCAATTTTGTAACCGATTGATTAACAACGTTTAATTTTACCGTTAGTCAGAAATTAAAGACAGACACATAACAGACAAAAAAATGGGACAGTATGATGCGTATTTAGTATGTGAAAACGGACACGGAGTAAATGATAATTTCTATCGAAACCCACAATTTAATAAAGCCTTCTGCACGATATGTGGAGCAAAGACTCTTCACAAGTGCCCAAATTGTAACAAAGACATCAAAGGTGACTATCACACCGAAGGAGTAGTTTTTATTTCAGGCAGACAGACAACCGTACCTGTTATATGTGAATATTGCGGAAAAGATTTCCCATGGAAGGCGAAAAAGGCTCTAATAAAAGGCAACATCAAATCAACGAACAAAGACGATGTGTTTTTATTGGAAACAATTATGGATAAATTTCATCTTGTCGTTAAACAAATACGACAACGATATGATAACCGCGAAACACTAGATGTAAATGACGAATACGATGTTCAAGATTTGTTACATTCACTGTTGAAAATCTATTATGACGATATAAGAACGGAAGAGTGGAATCCAAGCTATGCTGGTGGTAGTTCACGTTCAGACTTTCTACTAAAAAACGAAAAAATCGTAATTGAGGTTAAAAAGACACGAAAGAATTTACAAGCCAAACAATTAGGAGAACAACTGATAATAGATATTGCTAAATATAAAACGCACCCTGATTGCAAGTTGTTGTTCTGTTTTGTTTATGACCCTGAAGGTTATATCAATAATCCAGCAGGAATAGAAAACGACTTATATGAAGACAAGAAAGACCAAATGAAAGTAAAAGTGAAGATTGTACCGAAAGGACATTAAAATAATCTGCTGCTAACATCTAAGGCTTCGTTGCGTCCGTAGGACGAACAATGAAGCTCCCGAAAAATCGGGATTGAACGTAACCGGTGATTAAGAGTTATGGAGTTGTCGACTTGTCAGGATTTACTTTTTTTTTGAAAAATGGCTTAAAAAAAGAAAATTAGGTTTAGTGAAGCGTATTCAAAAACAAATCACTAAATTTGCTTGGAAAAGGAAAATTTTAATTTTGTAACAGATTGATTAACAACGTTAAAATTTACGTTAGTTAGAATAAAGAATGATAAGACGAATAATTCAAATATTATTGACCATTTTGACTATCGTTAATATAACTATAGCGCAGAATGGATTGGTATGTTCAATTAATTTTCCTGATACACTTATGTTAGGTCATTCAATGTATTTTGAATATTCAATTCATAATAGGTCTAAAAAACCAACTACATTATATTACGATCCATATGGGCAGAACCATAATGATTTAAGAAGAGATGAGTCATTCACTATAAAAGTTTTTGACTCAAATAAAAAACTTGTGCCATTAAAAAAATCTAAGCAAGACGAGATTATAATGATAAGTAGGCGTGTGGGGTACCATGAACTTCAAGTCGGAGATTCATTAGTATTTACACATTGGATAGACAATTGGGTTGACTTGGATCGGCCTGGCAATTATACAATACAATGCACAAAAGAATTTAGAAAATTAAAAAAAGGTAAAAATGAAAAACAAGTATCTGTTGAATGCACAAAAAGCTTTGTAGTGATGGCCCATGACTCAATTAAATTAGCCAATAATATTCACCATATCTGGTTAAGAGCAACTGAATTTAAAGAGTATCCACCACTTATTCAACTTAATCAAACTCCTAAGGAATTCGAAGACCGAAGGGCTCAAAGAACGGCTGATTATTATTACCACGAAAACCAATTGAAATTACTTTGTAGACTCAAGTCTGAACAGATTATTCCCTATTTAGACCAAATAATGACAACATCCATAAATACTCAACATATTCAATTGGCGATGGAAGGTCTGTCAAAGTTTAATAAAAATAAAGATGTTTTTAATATACTATCTAAGCCATTTCTATACGAAGAGCTACGATTCAAGTCTGCGGTTGCTAGAGAAGACTTGCTTGAAGGAATTTTAAGTAATCTTAAGCATTCATCAATTTACTACCTTTCAAATTTCGATGATTCTCTTTTGGTTCCATTTATGTTAAAATACCAGAATGACAATTCTTATGAAGTCCGGTTATATATAATGCAACAACTTTACAAGAGGAATAGTCAATATTGCTTAGAAAATCTTTTACTCAATCTCAATGATAATAATGCAACTATTAGATCAGAGGCAAATAGGTTATTAAAAATGTATGAACTTGAAAATAAAGAGTAACTGGCTATAAAACAATGCACTGGGCGGACAGACTTGCTATCGCTGCGTCCATCGCCAGATCTGGACGTTACCTGCTATACTCCATACAATAATTTTTTTTTGACAAAACAAGCTAATATGTAGTGTACACACTCCGTGTCTTTGTAGTTCTCAATGCAAGCCATATTACAATCCGGTAGAATATCTATTTCTTGATCAAAAAAGAAAATTAGGTTTAGTAAAGCGTATTCAAAAACAAATCACTAAATTTGCATTGGAAAAGGAAAATTTTAATTTTGTAACCGATTGATTAACAACGTTGAATTTTACCGTTAGTCAGAATGCTAAAAACCCAACGCAATCTTTGAAAACAATAATATTATAAGACGATTTAACTATTTATATGGCTACAGATTATAGTATAACAGAATATTTTGGAGGAAATCTTGCAGAATTATTATCTGAAAAGATAGTTCAAGTTTATTCTGATTTTAATTCTGAGAGTTTCATTGAGAAAGTAAATGAATTAGTAGTTGAGAAAACTTATACTCAAAGAATTTTGGTGATTGCGGAGCAATTGAAATTCCATTTGCCAAATAATTATGATAATGCTTTAACAATACTTATTTCAATATTGGGTGAAGAAAACCCAAATCAAACAGGCATGTTCAAAAATTATTATTGGATTATGCCAATAGGGAAGTTCATATCTGTTTTTGGTTTGGACTATTTTGAATCATCTATTAAAGGAATCGAAGAAGTTACAAAACGAAATACAGGTGAATACGCCATAAGACCATATATTGTCAAATATCCTGAAAAAACATTAAAAATAATGGAGGAATGGGCAAATTCGCCTAATTTTCATTTGAGAAGATTGGCGAGCGAAGGATTAAGACCAATACTCCCATGGGCACCCAAGCTTGATACCTTCTTAGAGAATCCTGCCCCAGTTTTTAGGATTCTTGATATACTTAAGCGAGACGATATTATGTTTGTAAAAAAATCTGTTGCAAATCATCTCACAGATTGGATAAAAGTGAACAGCGAAAAGACAATACCACTAATTGAAGAATGGAGAAAGATTGACAACCCTAATACGAAATGGATAATAAAAAGAGCAACTAGAAAAATGAAATAAATTAAGCACATGCACATATCACGCGGTATAAAAATTGCCGGTTTAGTGGTTTATTCGAGGTTTTAAAAAGGTTCGCTTCAACTTTAGTGCAACTTGACAGGAAATCACCCGCAATCGGCAACTTTTCAAACCGCCAAAGGTTATCACGGATTGAAAAAAAGTTCACAAAAATTGTGGCATTGTTCCACAATTAGTTAACTTTGCAAAATGGAACAAATTCGAAAATTGGTCTTTTAAAAAACTTACTTCTTTGATTTCTTTGAAAGGCAAGACTTAAAAGTAAAAGAGAAAATTGATTTTGGTCTTTACTTGTTGCAATACGTAAAACAATTACCAAGCAAACATGTTGGATCAACAGAAGAGAAGAATTTGTTTTATTTAAGAGTTAAACATGGGTCTAACTTATACAGAATATTCTTTTGTTATGACGAAGATAAAATTGTAGTCGTAATGAACGGATTCACAAAGAAAACTCAAAAAACACCCTGAAAAGAAATAGATAAAGCAATTTCAATTAAAAAACAATAGTTTGATGAAAAGTAAAAAAAACATTACCACATTCGAAGAACACTTAACAAAGCAATATGGCCAAATCGGTTCTGAGAAAAGAACTGAATTTGAAGCTAAGGCAAAATCTTTTGTAATTGGCGAATTATTGAAGGAAGAAAGATTGGAAGCAAATTTAACTCAAGAAGAATTAGCAAATAAAATAGGAGCTAAAAAAAGCTATATTTCAAGAGTTGAAAATGGTAAATCTGACATTCAATTATCGACTCTATTTAGACTCTTTGAATTTGGACTTGGAAAACGAATAAACATAGTGATAGAATAACCCAGGATAACAAAGATTATGATTAACAGCTTCCCAAACGGCCAGTCAGCACATAGTCTTGAACGTTATCTTTGCATTATGCAAGGACGTAAAAATTTTAATCAGGAAATGTTGTATCTGCACTATTTAGAATATCTGGTACCTCGGGAGCCTCACTTTTTCATTGTAGTTCGACAAATTATGATTTTCTATTTATTTATTTGGTATTAAAGATTGTAAAATTTTGATTAACAACTTTCCTGACAAGCCCAAAAATGATGTAAGACAGCAATTAATTAATTAAAAATTTTGAACGTATGAAAACAAATTTTTTCCTATTGTTAATTCCGGTTTTCTTAACTGGTAATTTATTATTTGCACAATCAAAACCGGTAAAGTTCTCTCTTACTGTTGAATATTCAGGTAATACGATGTCATTTAAATCGCATAAGGGTTTTACATGGAAAACCCTTGAATTCTCAGGAATGGAACAAAATCCTGTTTATATCAGTCGAACAGGAGGGAGTGGAAATTCATCAGTATCTGAGAAATCAAAAATACTTTTTTCAATTCAGAAAACAGAAAAGGGATTTAAATTGAAAGGAATTAGGGGAACAGCATGGAAAACCCTTGAATTCAGCTGTATAAATGAAAATTGCAGGCAAAAGATCAATCAGGAAGGTATGGTCCAGGAAAAGGATTGAACCTCTTCCGTTTATTTCAACCCTTTTTTTTCATATTTATCCTTTCATTAAAGTATTTCCATATATTTCGATGAAAATCGAAGCTATTATGTTTATTGAGCATTTGATACTCAGTCATAGGTTCAGGATCCTCAGGATTTATTTTAAATTTATCTGACTCCGGATCATAGATTGTATAAAATTCAGGATGAAATTGTGTGCCGAGCACATTGTTATACTTTTTGTGTTTCAGTATTTCAACAACTTTACCATCCATCGATGTACCCGCAAACAGTATATCTTTGCCCTTTTTTCTGACAGCCTGATGATGACTGCTTACAACTAGGGGAAAAAAATCATCCTTTATTTTAAGATTTGCCCTTAATTCATCATCCGTAATTTTTATCCTGTGAAAACTATGGGAATTGATTTCATTTTCAGGGTAAAGATTTTTATAATAATTTCTATGCCTTTTATCAGAATCAAGTTTGATAACCTCCTCAGCATATTCCTTTTTATAAATAAATGATGGAATATCCTGATACATATCACCTCCGGTAGCAACATTCATAGATTGCATACCAAGACAAATTCCCAAAACAACATAAGAGGGCTTATCAATTAAAAATTCTCTGTGACCTGAATTCTGATAACCTCCAAGCAGATGAAACAGAAAACTTAGTTCGAATAAATGTCTGTTTGGGGTGTTTATCTCAGTAGTAAGTGCTGTTTGCTGCCCATAATATGCAGGTGGTATATCCCAACCTCCAAAAAAAATGATACCGTCAGAATTCTTAAAAATCTCTCTGAATTGGCTTGAACATTCATTCGGCCTGTAGATTGAAATGAAATCCAGATCGCAATCTATTTCGATGGATTTTATATATTCCAGACCATTTTTTTTCATATATGCATCAGTTTCAGACTTTTTTATTTCAGATCCTGAATAAAATACAGCATGAAATTGCAGCATGGCAGTATCTAATATCTTGTCATTAACAAGCTGATCTATTGATCTGATATAAAAGCTTCCGGGATTAACGAGAATAACTTTTGATTTCAGTGAATCAGAATATATGATTCTGGCTTCACAATACGATGATAACAATACCAGAATGAATAAAAGTATTAAATTTTTTCTCATTTTAAATTCAAATTTAACTAAGACCACTCTAAATGTGATCAGGCATAAATATCAGTGAGTTCAAATTTTTCACCATCAAATAATCCCTTGTCACTTAGTTTAAGTGAAGGAATCACAAGCAATCCCATGAATGAAAGTGTCATGAACGGAGCAGTCAGTTTTGAGCCATTCATTTTTACAAGCATATCGAGATCATCATACTTATCAGCAACAAGATTGTAAGGTTCATTGCTCATAAGGCCTCCTATGGGAAGACTAAGTATTTCATTGATTTTTTTCTCTGAATTAACATAACATATTCCCCCTTTGTTATTGATTATCATATTTACAGCATCACAAATATCCTTATCTGTAGCCCCGACAACTATAATATTGTGTGAGTCATGGGCTACTGATGATGCTATAGCTCCCTCCTTTATTCCAAACCCTTTTACAAATCCCATTGCCGGTGGAGCATCGTGATAACGGTTGACAACTGCAATTTTCAGAATATCATTTTTTACATCAGAAACCAAATATCCATCCACTGGCAGAGCCCTGGCAATCGATTTATGAGTTACAATCTGGTTATCAATAACATTGATAAGCTTAATATTTTTGCCGCGGTCTTCTACTTCAAAATCATTTGTTTTCTTGATGCCTGTGTTAAAATTATTTATAAAATCCGACGGAAAATAATTCATCCTTGTAATTCCATGTTCGGCTACAGTTTCTCCACGGATTACAGTTTTCAGTATTTCCATACTGTTCATATTATTGACTTCTATAAAATCTGCGTTGTCACCCTTTTGAAGCAAACCTACATTAAGATTGTAATGTTTTACCGGATTTATACAAGCCATTTTCAGTGTTTTCATTGCACTTATTCCTTTCGAAACAGACCGCTTTACAAGTTCATTGATATGACCTTTTATAAGATCATTAGGATGTTTGTCATCTGAACAAAACATCATATTATTGTAATTGATATCTGCAAGACTGATCAATTCATCGAAATTTTTTGCTGAAGATCCTTCCCTGATCAATATTTTCATTCCAAGTTTTAGTTTTTCAAGTGCTTCTTCACTTGTTAGACTTTCGTGATCCGTACTTATACCATTATTTATATAAAATTCGAGGTCTTTTCCTCTCAGCCCGGGAGCATGTCCATCGACCGGTAATTTAAATTCTCTTGCAAGCTTAAGTTTGGCCATGACTTCTTTTTCCTGTTTGATAACACCCGGAAAATTCATCATTTCACCAAGATGCCGTACCTGACCATATTCTATCAGATGCTTAATGTCGTCAGGCCCGATTGTGGCACCACTGGTTTCCATATATGTGGCAGGCACACATGAAGGAGCCGAAAAGAAGAACCTGTAATTGACTGAATTGCCATCATCAACCATAAATTTTATTCCGTCCATTCCGTTTACATTAGCAATCTCATGGGCATCAGCCACACAGGCTATGGTTCCATGCACCACTGAGATCCTTGCAAACTCTGATGGTGTCAGCATTGAACTCTCAATATGAATATGAGAATCAACAAACCCCGGAAGAATAAAGGTATCATAATCTTTATTTTCCCTGACGATTTCAGTTATTTTTCCATTTTCCACATAAATTGTTCCGGGAAATACTGATTCATTTAATACATCTATGATGTTGGCACTGAATTTTTTCATGATTTTTACTTTTTTATTATTTTTACAACACTAAAGTCAGAATCTGTTTCAAGCAGAAGGGTATAGACACCTGGGTCGAAAGCAGAAATATCAATTTGATCGAGATCATTGTTTCCTCTCAGCAGACTTTGCCCTGATGTGTATATTTTTTTTCCTTCAATATTGAATAAGGTAATAATCAGATCACTTTCATTTTCCATCCAAACACGCACATTCACCATATCGGCCCCAGGATTGGGGTAAACAAAAGCTGAAAGGTTAGCATTTTTCAGTTCAGGAAAGTCATCAGACTGATCAAAGGTAGTAAAAACATTTCTCTGAATGTTTTTAATTCCTGAATTTCTTTTTATAATGTCACTCAATCGGGTTTTCTCTATTTCTTTTATATCTTCTTCGGAATATTCCGAAAGGTAAAAAAATCTGTCACCGTCCCGTATCCTTGTGAACTGTTCCTTGAGAATAAGTTTTAAGGCTGGCCCATAGATCGAATTACTGTCCCTGTCCTCAGCCAGTAATCCTACCCAGGCATCAAGACTATCAACATGACCATATAAAATTCTCAGACTTGTAGCCACCCCGGCATTTTTTGTGAGCTCTGAAAAATCCATGATAGCTGGAAGTCCAATATCTTTTCTTACCATGTTGTATGATGGAATACCCCTTTCCCTGCTACGTATGATACTGACAACAGCATAGTCAAGTCCGTCTATTATCGGGTCTCCATAAAGGAAATTCCTGGCACCATCAACAATTCTCAGATCAAATCTTTCCTGGTTGGTTTTTATAGCTCCCAGCAGAAATGGCTCAATTCCACCTGATAAATTGATCAGAGATGGATTGTAATACGCATCTTTTAAATAAATGGTTTTGTCCTTTAATTCTTTATTATCCGAATTAAGAAGTCGATATTCGTCGGGTTGCATGGTACCGGTAAGGCTGAAAGAAATTGTTGAAAAAAGATTTGAGACTGCAGGATTGATATCTGACTTATAACCGGTGTATTTTTCAAGTTTTATTCCCTGAACCGGAAGCCATTCATTATAAGTTATGGATTGAAGATAAGCAATGAGTTTTTTTCTTGCTTTTTGAAATAAATTTTCATCAGAAAGCAATGGTTCCTGCGACTTATATATATCACATAAGCGGTTGTGCTCACGTAAAAAAATCGTATGCAGGGCAATCAGCAATGGATTTTCATTTACATCGTCATTACCTGCATAATAAAGTTTAATATCTGATTTGGTTTCAATATTCATAATAAGGGAGGTATCCCTTTGGTCATTAAATTCTCCTGTTACTGTATTCCATGGAAGAAAATCATCATACGAAACTTTCATTTTACCATCAGTAAATGATCTCAATTTTCTGGATGTAGCTTCAGAATTGCCATAGATATTGGAGGCATCGATAAAAGAACTGGCTTTATTGAGATATCTCCTTGGATTTGAAACTGATGTGCCACTACCTGGTGCTTCTTTGGTCCTGTAAAATTTAATTTCATCGCCTTCATAAAAAAACTGATCTCCTGATGAAATTTTAACTGAAACCGGCTCAAGTTTATCTGTTTCCGTTTTGTTTATTTCATTATCAATAAACCGGGCAAAAACCCAGGTCATAGGAGTAAGAAAAAGTTCATCTGTAGTTATATGCTGCTGTTGTGACACAAAATTTGAAACGATCCGTGCATTCGGCCTCCCTGTTCCGCTTAATGACCTAATATCATCCCCATAATCGACTGATGTATTATTTATGAAAAGAGAATTTGCAGCCCCCCATTCCGGATTATTTACATTATTTCCAGTACCATCAAAATTACGACTTTCCTGACCGGTAACCGGTTTGATTAATGTTACAAGGAATATAATATAAATTATCATTCTCATAGTTAAAAATTTATATATTTAAACAATACTTATAAATAAATAAAATATTTAAAATCAGACTGTTATTACCACAAAAATAAAAATTTTTTGTAAAAACCAGTTAATAATTTTATGATAAAATAAATCAAACAGATAAATTTTTAATGCTTCAATAATTAAACTTTATATTTCATTTCTTGTTTAGACATGTAAATATTATTTTTTAAATAGTTTAATGTCAAGAATAATAAGTTTGGATTATGGTATAAAAAGGACAGGTATTGCTGCTACGGACCCATTGCAGATCATAGTAAATCCACTGACTGTAATTGAGACAAGCAAACTGAAGGATTTTCTTGAAAACTATTTAAATGATGAAGATGTTTCTAAGATTGTAATTGGTGAAGGCAGACACAATGATGGAGAATATTATTATTTCGAAAATGAGATCAGGGAGTTGATAAAGTGGATAAATAAAAAATTTCCTGATATTCTGACAGATCGCCAGGATGAAAGTTTTACTTCATCCGAATCGAAAGAAATAATTATAAGGTCAGGGATAAAAAAGAAAAAAAGAATGGATAAAACTCTACTGGATAAGGTGAGTGCAGTATTGATCCTTCAGAGGTATTTAAAACATATTTAATTATGCAATTGACGGTTTATGCTTACGGACACCCTGTGTTAAAAAAAATAGCAAATGAGATAAGCAGGGAGGAATTTAACTCTCTGGGTAACCTTGTTCAGGATATGTATGAAACTATGTACAAGACCAGTGGTGTAGGGCTTGCTGCTCCTCAGGTAGGATTGTCTGTCAGGGTATTTGTCGTGGATACTGTGCAGGTGAAAGAAGAGTTAAAAATAGAAAATCCCATAAAAAAAGCGTTTATTAATCCGGTTAAAATAGAGGAGTGGGGAAAAATGTGGGGCTATGAAGAAGGGTGTCTTTCATTTCCAGATATTAATGCCAACGTTGACAGACCTGAAAATATAAGAATTAAATATCTGGACGAAAACTTTGTAGAACACGTTGAAGTTTTCAATGGTTTTAATGCCCGGGTCATTCAGCATGAATATGATCATCTTGACGGAATACTATTTGTCGAAAAATTCAAACCATTAAAAAGAAGACTGCTTGACAAAAAGCTTGAAAAGATCAAAAAAGGAGAAATACAGACAAAATATCCGATGAAATTTCAGAAATAATTTTACATAAACTCCTTCTGTGATTAAATAAGCTGATTTATTACTCAAATCAGGCTGATCAAAAAACTACTTAACAAATTGGCAAATTAAATAAAGGAAAATACTCCTAATTTATTTTTTTTAACCAACCGCTATTCTCATTTAAAACATTTTTGCTACCTTAGCATTTATGTTGTGGAAAGGATTAAATAGCAAACAGATAACTATGGCCAAAATACTTTGGGGGGTTGTTCTGTTTTCAGTAATTGGCATTGCTATTATTTTTCTTTCAATATCTAAAAGTGGCCTGCCAAGTTTTGAAGAACTGGAAAACCCGGACCTTAATCTTGCTTCTTTAATCTATGATACCAAAGGCAGGGAAATTGGAAAATATTATTATGAAAACAGGGTAAACATCGCATACGATTCAATAAATCCGTTTCTTGTTCAATCCTTACTGGCTACGGAAGATGCGAGGTTTTTTGATCATTCCGGGGTTGATCTTTTTGCTGTCATCAGGGTATTTACGAAAACTGTTATTTTAAGAAATAAAAATGCCGGTGGCGGAAGCACTATTACCCAGCAACTTGCAAAGCTGCTTTTTGAACGGCCTGATCTTCAAAATAAATCATATTTTTCACGAACATATCACCTGATAAAAATTAAACTCAAGGAATGGCTTATTGCAATAAAACTTGAAAAAAGCTATACCAAAGAAGAGATAATTGCAATGTATCTCAATAAATTTGACTTTATTTATGGAGCCCATGGCATCCAGGCAGCTTCGAGAGTGTATTTTGGTAAAGATCAGAAAGATCTGAGTCTTATTGAATCGGCTGTAATTATCGGAATGCTTAAAAATCCTTCACTTTATAATCCTGTAAGAAACTTTGACAGGGCAATTGAGCGCAGGAATGTTGTACTGGCTCAGCTAAACGAATATGATGAACTTTCTGATGCACATTATGAAGCACTTATAAAATTACCCATTGATATCAGCAATTTCAATAAAGCAAGATACGATGACGGACCAGCTCCATATTTCAGAATGGAACTTACTAAATGGTTGAAAAAGACCTTGAATGAAAAAAAGATCAGAAAACCGGATGGCACTGAATATAATATTTATACCGATGGGCTAAAAATATATACTACATTGGATATTGATTATCAAAAATATGCTGAAATTGCTGTTTATGAGCAAATGAAAATATTGCAGAAACGGTATTTCAGAAGATGGAAAGGTATGGATCCGATGACCTATGAAGCTGAAGAACCATTTCAGATTGAAAAAAGAAAACAATCTGTTGAGTCAAAGGTGATAAACTCAGACAGGTATCAGCGGTTAAAAAACAGAATGCTTTCGCAGTTTTTGGTAAAAATAAGCCAGAATTTCGATGGATTGGTATTAAATGAAAAAGCAACAAAAGGGTTGATTGAAGTTAAAGATGGGAAAAAAAGCCTTGAAGATCTTATCAAAGAAAAAACAGTCAATCCTAAAAGTATATCAAAGATTAAAAATCTTCTTAATCATAAGCTTTGGAATGAATATTTAACCCAGTGGATAAAATTTCAGAATGAAAAAGAAAAGCAGTTCAGTACTAAAGTCAGAATGAAGGTATTTGCATATAATTCAAAACTGGAAAGAGATACTTTATTATCTCCATTGGACTCAGTTCTTTATCACATCAGACACCTTCAGGCAGGTGTTCTTGCTATGGAATCCGGCACCGGAAAGATCAGGGCATGGGTTGGTGGCACTGGATTCAGGTATTTTAAATTTGATCATATCAATAACAGAAGACAGGTAGGTTCTACTTTCAAGCCAATTGTATATGCTACTGCTATTGCAGTTCAGGGCATTTCGCCATGTCAGGAATTTGATGATATACCATATTCGATAATTCCAGGAGAGGGCAATTTCAATCTTGAAGAGGTCTGGTCACCCAACAACAGCACCGAAACCTTCACCGGAAATAAATATAATCTGTATCATGGACTTTTGTATTCGAAAAACTCAATAACAGTAAAACTGGTAAAGGAACTTGGCAATGTGGAGGTCATAAGAGAGGTAGCGGATAATATGGGGATCGATAAAAACAAAATGATAAATGGCAGCTTGCTATTGCCTAAAGTACCTGCTATAGCACTTGGATCAGCCGATATTTCACTTATGGAAATGACTGGCGCATATGGTACTTTTTCGAATGATGGTATTTTCATAAAACCCTATTTTGTCAGTCATATTGAAGATAAAAATGGCAAGGTGATATATACACATATTCCGGAACAAAAACGTGCCCTCAACCCGGTCTATAATTACATCATGGTTGATATGCTGAAAAACAATATGGCAGGAAGGTTTTCAATGTACGATGTGCGATCGGAAATAGGTGGAAAAACAGGAACTACTAATGATTTTGCTGATGGATGGTTCATTTCTGTCACCCCGGAAGTGGTAATAGGTGTATGGACTGGCGGAGACGAAAAGTGGGTAAGATTCTATACTCTTGATGAAGGTCAGGGTTATACCACTGCCAGACCTATCGTCCAAAAATTCTTATCAAGCCTGGAAAAAGATAAGTACGTAAATCTGAACACAGCAAAGAGATTTAAAATACCTGCCGATAAATCTTATTTAGATCTTATAAATTGCAGGAAATATAAAACCCAGAGACCCGATCTCGAATTTCTGCAGTCGCAGGAAAGGAACAGCAGAAAAGATGAGTTCGAGGAAGAATTTGATGAGGAAACTGAATGACAGCTTATGGACATCAGCTACAGAATTATAAATAAAAATGATAATGTGGTTTTGGCCAAAATGATCAGAGGGGTTTTTGAGGAACACGATGCCCCAAAAACAGGTACAGTTTATTCTGATCCCACCACTGATGACCTTTATACATTATTTGAGAAAGCCGGATCAGTGCTCTGGGTTGCTGAAAACAATGGAATTCCCATAGGGTGTTGTGGCATTTATCCAACCCCGGGACTTAAAAATAATTATGCCGAACTGGTCAAATTCTATCTTGATAAAGATTTCAGAGGAAAGGGCATTGGAATGAATTTAATGAAATTATCAATCAATTCTGCAAAAGAAATGAATTACACATACATATATCTTGAAAGTCTTCCAATTTTCTCCAGGGCTTTGAAATTGTATGAAAATTCCGGTTTCAAGTTTATTGATCATCCACTTGCCGATTCAGGGCATAATTCATGCCATATCTGGATGCTGAAGAAATTATAAAATAATCTAAAAAAACCAACTACGGTTAAACCACTGTTTTTCAATTATATAAAAGTTTGCAAACGTTTACAAACTCCTATAAACGACTACATTCGTATAAGTTTCGCTTAGATTTTCTCAATGCCTGCAATTTTGCATCGTCAAACGGACACAAACAATTTATCAATTTTTTATTTAACCCGATGCCTACGCAGGTATCATAAAGAATTTTAACTATGAAAACTTTAAGAAATTATGTACAGTTAATTGGCAACCTTGGACAAGATGTTGAATTTAAAGAATTTGAAAGCGGACTGAAAAAAGCCAGTTTTAGTGTAGCCACTACCGATCATTTCACTAACAACAAAGGTGAAAAAACAGAAAAAACAGAATGGCATAATGTAGTTGCATGGGGCAACCTTGCAGAAAAAATGACCAATGGACTTGGAAAGGGAGACCAGGTTTTAATTCAGGGCAGTCTTGCTCACAGGAAATATGAAGACAATTCAGGTGTGACCAGGTATATCACTGAGATTGTAGCGGGTGAATACCTGAAGATAGCAAAAAAGTAAAAGCATAATTAGTACTTGGAAATGAAGGTCTGCTTACCGGTTTTTCAGCAGGCCTTCTCCTGTGCTTTTACTTTTACAATATTTTGAATTTATTATTTCTAAGTTCTGATTATAAAAACTTTTATTATGCTTTTCAAAACATTTGCCAGCACTCTAATGGGTGTTGAGGCCACGACCATAACAGTCGAAGTCAATTCAGGAGGAGCTGTGCCTGCCGGTTTCAATTATTACAATATGGTGGGTTTACCTGACAGTGCAATTAAGGAGGGATTTCAAAGAATAGAAGCTGCAATAAAAAATATTTCATATAAAATGCTAAGGCTTAAGCTTGTTATCAATCTTGCCCCTGCCGATATCCGAAAGGAAGGTTCGGCCTACGATCTTCCAATAGCTCTGGGAATACTGGCAGCAACAGGTCAGATGAATGGTCAGGACATCGACAGGTATATAATAATGGGCGAATTATCACTCGACGGAGAACTCAGGGAGATCAGGGGTGCACTGCCCATAGCAATCCAGGCAAAAAGAGAAGGTTTCAAAGGTGTCATACTTCCTGTTCAAAATGCCAGGGAAGCTGCAATAGTAGAAGGAATTGACATATTTGGGATAAAGAACCTCAGGGATGCAGTAGAATTTTTCGATGGTGATCGTGATCTGATACCAATAAAACTAAATGTAAATGAGATGTTCTTAAGCAACCTAGACAATTACGCAGTCGATTTTTCAGATGTAAAGGGACAGGAAAACATCAAAAAAGCCCTTGAGATATCCGCTGCCGGAGGGCACAATGTAATATTGATTGGACCTCCTGGTGCCGGCAAAACTATGCTGGCTAAAAGATTGCCTACAATTCTGCCACCTTTGGATCTTGAAGAAGCTCTGGAAACTACAAAGATCTATAGTGTTTCGGGAATGCTGGCTTCCGACCAGTCACTGATTAGTACACGGCCATTCAGATCGCCCCATCACACAATTAGCGATGTGGCTCTGGTGGGGGGTGGATCACATCCTACTCCCGGGGAAATTTCTTTGTCGCATAACGGAGTCCTTTTTCTTGATGAATTGCCCGAGTTCAAGCGAACTGCTCTTGAGGTACTGAGGCAACCTATGGAAAGCCGTAAAGTTACTATTTCCAGGGCTAAAGTTAGTGTGGATTATCCCTCTGATTTTATGTTGATTTCTTCTATGAACCCTTGTCCATGCGGGTTCTATAACCATCCTGAAAAGGAATGTGTCTGTGCTGTCGGCACCAGAAAAAGATATCTTAATAAAATATCTGGTCCGCTACTGGATCGAATTGATCTGCATGTGGAAGTTACTCCGGTCTCATATGAAGAGCTTTCAAAATATGAATATACCTCTGAGACAAGTGCTGATATCAGGGAAAGGGTGCTAAAAGCCAGAGAGATCCAAAGGAAAAGATTCGAGAATGTAAAGGGAGTTTACAATAATTCTCAAATGTCGAGCAGAATGGTACGAACTACCTGCCAACTGGATGCCGAAGGCACAAGGATACTTAAACTGGCAATGGAAAGATTAAAACTATCAGCCAGAGCTTTCGACAGGATACTTAAAGTCTCAAGGACAATAGCAGATCTGGACAGCAGCAGGGAGATTGAGTCCAGACATCTTGCCCAGGCAATAAACTACCGGAATCTTGACAGGGAAGGTTGGCTGGGATAAATTAATTCTGTTCACCGGCTTATTAATAGTACATGTTTTTTAAAAAAATCAAAATTCAAAAACATTTTCTATCCCAGGCAAAATTTCCAAAAACAGAATTCAAACTGCTGCATACAGGATATCATTAAAAAGCGAATTTTTACTTTCATTTTCCTGTTTCATAATCATAACTGGAAAATGATATAAGATTTCCCGAAACATCTATGGTTTTTACTGAGGAGGTAAATCCGGCTTTATTCAATTCATATATGGTTTTTGATATTATCTGACCTTCCGGTGAGTATTTTGTTATTTCTGAAAACTTTTCTGTATCCCCAAAATATGTATAACCAAAATAAAACATCAACTTATTGTTTTCATCAAAAATCTTCTTTTTTAAGCGCAAATCATTAACATCAAATTCATTTTCAACCCTCATAATAAGGATACCATTTTTTTTCTGTTTTACAATTTCTACATTATTTCCCTTGTCAATTGAATTGTCATACCTATATACTATCTGATATTCAATACTGTCAATAGGTTTGAACTTGTTTAAAACCAATGAATTGCTGTTACTGCTCGTTTCATATGTGAATTTTGAGTCAAATTTATTATTTCCTTCATAATTATACTGTTCAACAACTCTGCCATATGCATCATATTTGTACTCAATTTTTTCTGCTATAGTCCCATCGGGATTATAATCAGTATCTGAAATCATATTATTATTCCCGTCATATCCGAAAACGATTTTGTAATCAAGAGAGTCATTTTTTTTGTAGACATTCATTTCTGCCATATTACCCTCAGTATCATATACTACTTTCAAAAACATTTCTTTGTCATTCAAATCAGGAGTTTTGTCTTTAACTTTGTGTTTCCAAACAGTATATGAAATGATCTTGTTATCTCTGATATCCTTTCTGTCGCGCTCCTTTTTATCTTTTTCCCTGATAGTTTTTGAAGGTTCTTCATGGGCAATAAGTCCGGAGGAATAAATAAAAATCCCAGTTATTATTAATACAAGTCTGATCATTATTTCTTTTTTTTAAAAATTAACAAAAGTTCGATATGAAATCAAAACAAAGTCTTTTTATTCATATTCACCAAATTTGGGTATAAAAATTTTGCAATTGTAAGGGTTAACAAATACTGCCAGTCATACATAGGGTATTATCAAAAAACCCATAAGATGCTGATCTGAAATCATAGATTTTAAGCCCAAAATTAGTGATTTTTTTTAGTAAATAATAATACTTCCTGTTTTTTATAAAACCGAAATAGAGATATTCGGCTGAATTTTTAAATTCCACCATTTATCAGTTTTGTAACTATTCATTGGTTACTTACTTATATAATGTTTTGTTTTGTCTTGATTTTTGCATAAAACGCAAAAATCACGCCAAAACTATTTATTATCGTATTTTAACACCGGATTTCATCCGGTAATTTCATCAGCAATGCTATTTCGTATAATACAGTCCTGCTTCAGGACCTAATGGCAAGCCTGTTAGAATCCAGATTATCAACAGCAGAGTCCATACAATAAAAAATACTATAGAGTAGGGTAACATTGTTCCAATTAAGGTACCAAGCCCTGCTTTATTGTCATATTTCTGGTAATACACTATAATGAGTGCAAAAAAGCTCATCATTGGTGATATTATATTGGTTACGCTGTCCCCAATACGGAACACTGCCTGCGATAGTTCGGGAGAATAGCCCAGCAACATAAACATGGGAATAAAAACAGGTCCCATAATTGCCCATTTTGCTGATGCGCTACCCATAAAAAGATTAATAAATGCACTGAAAAGTATAAATAAAATTACAAGTGGAATCAAGCCAATATCAATTGTTTGAAGAAACCCGGCTCCCTTTATGGCTAATATAAGCCCAAGATTACTCCACTTGAACCAGGCAACAAATTGTGAAGCGAAAAACACAAGAACCAGAAAAGAAACGAGTCCTTTGAAACCGGTACTCATACCGTTAATTACATCGTCGTGTTTTTTAAATGTTTGGGTTACATAACCGTAAACTATCCCACAGGTAGCAGAAACAAAAAATAGCACAGCTATAAAGCCTTTAAGCAATGGAGAGTGGAGTACAGAATTATCTTCGCCCCGCAAAAAACCATGATCTGGAACAAGTCCTGCTGCAAATATTACCAACCAGGCCAAAAAGACAAAAAACACCCATTTTAATCCTTTTTTTTCTATAGTAAGCAATGGTTTAATAGGTTCTTTTTCAACATTTCCTGTATATTTTCCCAAGCGCGGTTCAATCCATGAGCTCGTTACCCATGTTCCTGCAATTGAAATTATAAAAGTAGAAACAGCCATAAAATAATAGTTGGCAGTAGGCATTACATAGTAATCAGGATCTATTATGCGTGCGGCTTCGGTGGATAGTCCTGCTAAAAGCGGGTCTATAGTGCCTATCAGCAGGTTTGCACTGAAACCTCCGCTAACCCCTGCAAATGCAGCCGACATACCAGCAATCGGATTGCGGCCCAGGGAATGAAAAATAACTCCGGCAAGAGGTATTATAAGCAGATAACCCAAATCGGAAGCCATGTTGGACATAACACCCGCAAAAACAATAATAAAAGTTACCCACCTTTTGGGTGCTTTAATAAGCATTGCATTGATGGCAGCTCTTATCAGGCCACTGCTTTCTGCAATACCAATTCCTAGCATAGCAACCATTACAATTCCAAGTGGTGCAAAACCCGTATAATTGTCAACCATTTCCAGCAGTATCCTGTGTAAGCCTTCAACTGATAAAAGATTTACGACTTTGATTGTATCTCCTGTTGCAGGATTTACTCCCTGCCATTCAAAATAATTCCCAACCATCGAAACCAATAAGGTAATTAAACCAATGATTCCGAATAATGCAGCTGGATGGGGAAGTGCATTTCCTCCCTTTTCTACAATATTTATAAACCGGTTTAGTGTTTTTTCAATAAATCGTTTCATATACAATGCATTTTATTAGTCATAATTAAATTTACTATCTTTCTGCAATTACCAACATTTCATAGTCCTCTGTTTTCAATTTATCATCTCGGGAAAAAGCTCCAAGCTTTGCTCCAAAAATCTCAATTTTTGTAAATCCCAAAGATTTTAACAACCATGTAATTTCAGAGGGCACATAATATCTTTCATTACATCCGAGTTCCTTTTCTACACCATTGTCATCTTCAACTTTTGTAATATTATAATCTCTGAATGTCATTAAGTCAAAACTCTGGCTGTGATAGGTTGCATTGCCTTCAACAACTCCCTCTGCGTGAAAATCATTTATTGAGTGGAACAAAGGAAATAATCCATTCAATGTTGTGAATATAAATTTTGACTTCTCTTTTAAGGATTGAGAAACATTTTTAAGGATCTCGAAATTCATTTCGTCTGTTTCCATTAAAGGAAAACCACCTTCACACATCATTATGGCGACATCAAATTGTTTGTCAAACGGAAGACTTCGGGCATCGTGTTTTGAGAAGTCAATCAGTACTCCGTTTTGAATAGCCTTTTCTCTTGCTTTTTCCAGCATCGATTCCGACAAATCAATTCCGGTCATAGAATAACCTCTTTTTGCCAATTCAACAGAATGACGACCTGTACCACATCCGATGTCAATAATCCTTAATGTTTTATTGTAATTTATTTCTTTCTCAATGAAATCACATTCGCCTATCGTGCCTTGTGTAAAACTTTCGTTGTCATATTTTTGACCATAGTTTTCAAATAATGTTTCGTACCAATGTTTCATTTTGCTATCTGTTTTATGCCCTTTAAAAAATTCTATAAATCTTTTTTAAGATAAACCATATCAATAAGCTGAATGTTTTCATCAAACATCAGGTGGTCGTAATTATCCGTAAAGAAATTCTTTACCCGATGTGACATTTCAAATCCACAAACTTTATAAAACGACAAAATACCTGGAGTTTCGCCTGTACCGACAAGCATAGTTTTATAGTCATTTCTATAGAAATCAGATATGAATTTAATCATTTCTTTACCATAGCCTTTACCCCGGTAGTCCTTATAAGTCGCAATGTTTTTCAGTTCGCAGGTTTCATTATTTACAGGCAATACAACGCAGACACTTTTCAGATCATCGTCATACAATGCAAATAAATCTCCGTCAGGCAAATACTTATCAATCATATTTTCCTGCTCATCAGCCAACAATAATAAGTCAAGGAACTGTTTTTTGTTTTCGGTAATTTTTTCTATTTTTATCATAATTCTGCATCCTTCTTCAAAGTAAGAATTTTGGATTAACATATTACAAACAATTTCAAGGATTTAGGTTTTCAGATTTAGGATCCTACAAAACTTAAACAAGTTTCTCAATTTTCAATTACCACCCTACCATTTAAGCATATTACCTTTATTTAGCACACGGATAACACGGAATTGACGGATTTTCACGGAAACTTGTGCGAATTACGAGTTTTAACCGGCAACTGAAAAACCGACAACTGACAACCGAAACGAATTACGAATTACAAATTACGATTTACGAGTTACGATTTACCTAAAGTCGGACAAATTTATCCATTTTCCATTATCAATTCTCAATCAACCCTTCTACCATTTAACCTTATAACCATACTATCTTTATTTAGCACACGGATGACACGGAATTGACGGATTTTCACGGATTTTTACTTTCGACTTTAACCAACAAACCGGCAACTGAAGAACCGACAACTGACAACCGAAACAAATTACGAATTACGAATTACGAGTTTTGATTTTTCGATTACCTGGTCATTCAATTCCCGCTTGTATTCAATTATCTTTTCCCTGATTGATCCATCCTTAACTGATAAGATCTGTGCAGCCAGAATACCTGCATTTTTAGCTCCGTTTAGGGCAACCGTAGCAACCGGAATTCCTGCCGGCATCTGAAGTATCGACAGTACTGAATCCCATCCGTCGATTGAATTGCTTGATTTTACAGGTACTCCTATCACGGGCAGGGGTGAGATGGCTGCGACCATACCAGGCAGATGAGCTGCTCCTCCGGCTCCGGCTATGATAATCTCTATTCCACGATTGTGGGCACCGGATGCAAAATCAAAGAGTTTGCCAGGTGTGCGGTGTGCTGATACAATATCAATCTCAAAGCCTATACCGAATTTTTCAAGCATCTCTGCTGCTTGTCTCATAACCGGAAGATCCGAATCCGAACCCATTACTATGCTGACTAATTTTCTTTCCATGATTTTACTTTTATTAATTGCTTTACTTTTTCTGCTTTATTAAGGGCAGTTTCCAGCGAAGTGGAAATCACCGTGACATGCCCCATTTTCCTGTATGGTTTGGTTATTTTCTTTCCATACAGATGGATCTTCACCCCTTCTATTTCCAGGCTTTCTTCGAAACCCTCATACTTCACGGGACCTTCATATCCTTCTGATCCTAATATGTTTATCATCACAGATGGCAATTTCAGACTTGTGCTTCCAAGTGGAAGGTTGAGGATTGCCCGAAGATGTTGTTCAAACTGCGACGTAATGATGCTCTCTATTGTATGATGGCCACTGTTATGAGGTCTCGGTGCCATTTCATTGACGATCACTGCTCCTGTTGAGTCAATAAAAAATTCTACTGCCAGCAGACCTTCCATATCTAGTAAACTGATTATTTCAGCTGCCAGCCTGATGGCTTCTCCGGATTGTTCAGCACTGACCGATGACGGACAAACAAGCTTATCTACAAGATTTGCCTTTGGATCAAACATCATCTCCACCACAGGATAACATTTAATTTCACCCCTTTTGTTTCTGGCAGCTATGACCGATATCTCCTTATCAATTTCTACTTTTTCTTCTACTATAGATTCTCCGGACAGTAATCTGAACATATCACTTTCATCGTTTATCATTACCACACCCCGGCCATCATATCCTCCTTTTCTCAGTTTCTGGACAAATGGAAATTTAATTTCTGCCGCGTGTAGTCCCCTGGATATTTCCTCCGGGGAACTGTAAATTTTATACCGTGAAGCCGGAATTCCATTCTTGCTGTAGAATTCCTTTTGAAGTCCTTTGTCCTGTATCAATTCAAGGATCTCAGGGTCAGGAACCATTCTGAAGCCTTCTGACTTAAGTTTTTTCAGTGCCTCCACATTTATATTCTCCATTTCAAACGTAAGGATATCCACAAGTTTCCCGAATCTGTAAACATCATCAAAATCTGTATTGCTGCCTTTTATAAATTGTGTGGCAATACTCCCCGCAGGACATGTATCGTCATTGTCCATCACATACGTTATTATATCCCATTTACTTGCTTCCTGAATGAGCATTTTTCCCAGTTGTCCACCGGAAATAATTCCCATTTTCAGATTTGAAGTTGATAATTTATCCATCAGAATCTTAATTATATTTTCAAAGTGTTTTCACATTTGTTTGATTTTAAAACAAATATACCGCTCTTTGTTCGGGTGTATCCCAATTTTGCAAATTTATTAAAATTCTTTGGGTTTTGCCCTGACCCTAAAGGGAATCCCAAAGAATTTTATTTACCAATTGGTTACTTTAGTGCAAAAATGGGATACACCCCATTGTTCATATACCTTGTTTAAATCATATTTTTTTAGTACTTATTTCCTCCTTTTCAGAATTAAGGATATTATATTTATTTTCAGACAAATTTATTCTTTTACAGCTTACATTTTATTATAAACTGCCCTGCTGGTCAAATCCTATTATAAACTTCATTAAAGGGAATCCGCATCCTGTCACCCCATATACCTCCCTCGTTTCTGATACCACATGATATTATCATATTTATTTCCGCGCCGCGTGGCAATTTCAATATTTTCTTTACTCTCCTTCCGTCAAATCCCTCCATTGGGCAGGTATCATAACCGGCATCAGCCATTGCAAGCATAAAAGTCTGTGCTGCAAGTCCGCAGGTTTTGTGAACTACCACTCTGACGTCACTTTCTGAAACATTGTAGGTTATTGGCCTGAATAAACCGATAACATTGACTAAGATTTTCCTTATTAATCCAAGCAAACCCCCACACCGGGCATATAAAAAAGGTATCACTTTACCATAATATAATTTCCATCTCCTGACTCTTTTCTCTTGTTTTTCAGGAGGGCTATTTTTAAGTACATTTTCTGTTTCCAGATTAATCATTTGTTTTGATCTTCTCAGAAACAGGTCCTGCCTGGTAACAAATACTACCATCTGATTTGCTGTAGTGGCTGTAGTCTGGTCGAGACAGGCAACAGCAAGTTTTTTTAGAACTTCAGGATCAATAATATGGTAAAATTCCCAGAGTTGCATATTTGAACTGTTGGGTGACAATACTGCAAGTTCAAGGCAATTTCTGACTTTTTCCGCATCTAATGGAATGTTTTTATAATTCCTGACAGATCGGCGGTAATTTACTATCTCCTTAAATGTCATATAAATCCATAATTTTTTTATTTAAACTAATATCTTAACTTATCTGCGAATACAGGCAGGCAGATCGTACTCATAATCAGGAGTTAGGCATTCAATACAGTAATCAGGCTCACAACAGGTCATACACACCCTTTTATGTGATTCGAAATATTTAAGTTCAATATCTTTGGAGATGAATTCCCTTTTTACAGGCTCCTTTCTGAGCAGATCAGTTGAAAGGTATTTTTTATTATCATCAGAAAATACTGTGACCACAACTGAATCAGTACCCAGTTTTTCCTGGGCAATTACAGATATGCTTTCGGTATTACTCTCTATCTCTATATACATCCCTTTCATTCTCTTCCAGCCTGCCCTGAAGAATAAAATACCTTTTAGCTACCAGTCCGTATATCAGTCCAAATCCAAAACCTCCAATATGGGCCCAATATGCCACACCTCCGGAATCTGGATTTTTATTGAGCTCGTTGATACCATTGAAAACCTGAAACGCTATCCAGAAACCAAGAAAAACAATAGCAGATATGTAAAAGGACCTGAAGAAATAAATTACAAGAACTTTAACTTTTGAGCCCGGAAACATCACAACATAAGCACCAAGTACTGCAGATATGGCACCACTGGCCCCTATACTTGGTACCGGACTGTCAATGTTTAAAAACACATGAATTACCGATGCGGTGATTCCACCGGCCAGATAAAATAACAAAAAACGGATATTACCGATAGTAGCTTCTATATTGTCGGCAAAAATCCATAAAAACAACATATTTCCTATCAGGTGCATCCAGCCTCCATGTAAAAACATATTGGTGAACAGGGTATAAAGATCAGTTCCTGTCACTATTTCCGTAGGAATAGCACCGTACTCTTCTATAAAATAACCAAGCTCTCCTGATGAATTCAGAGAAAGCTCATACAAAAACAAAAGAATATTGATAGCTATAAAACTGTAGCTGAAAATGGGCTTTGCTCCACCCCTGATCTGATCATCACCTATAGGAAAAATCATAATGGCACAAAACTAATCGTTTTTTTTCTTTTGCAGGGAGTTTGGTAAAAAAAAATAAAACTTGTTATTTTAAAAACTAAAATTAAAATTTGCTATTTTTCAATCCACAATATTATCTTTGCTTGTTTATATAATTAAGCTCAAAAAAGCGCAAATATTTTAATTTTATAATTATGTTCAATGCCAATAATAAACCTGCATATGTTGGAAATGACAAAATAATATTTCTTAACAGAGGTTTAAACATTAGAATAAAGGGATCTGCAGCTAAAAAGTTTTTTGAAAAATTAGAAGTGGAAAACTATGGAGTTCAACCGGGAAATTACAAAGGTCTTGTTCCGATTCCTGCTATAACTGTCAATGTTGGAGACAAGGTCAAAGCGGGTGATCTTCTCTTTTATGACAAAAAACAACCTGGATTAAAATTTGTATCCCCTGTCAGCGGAACAGTTAAATCCATTGTGCGTGGAGATCGCAGGTCGATCAAAGAACTGGTTGTGACAGCAGATCAAAATATTGAATATAAAAAATTTAATACTCCGGATCCTGAAAAATGTACAAGGGAGGAACTCGTAGAATTTCTGATGGAATGCGGAATTTGGCCTCTGATCAGGCAAAGACCTTATAATTTGATCCCGGATAAAAATATTGTACCAAAAAACATCTTTATTTCAACTTTTGACACCGCTCCCCTCGCACCTGATTATAATTTTATCATAGAAGGCAAGAAAGACGCGTTTCAGAAAGGCCTTGATGTTCTTACCAGACTGACGAGCGGCAACATTCATCTGGGTTTAAATGCCAATAATGACAATAAGCCTTCCGACATTTTCACAGAGGCTACAGGAGTAATAAAAACTTATTTTAAAGGACCGCATCCATCCGGCAATGTGGGTGTTCATATTCATCATACAGATCCCATAAAAAGCCATGATAAAGTCTGGGTTCTGGGGATTCAGGAAGTGGTCACATTAGGCAATATGTTCCTCAAGGGAATTTACGATGCCGAAAGAATAATTTCAGTAACCGGTGAAGAGGTACTCGGAACAAAATATCTTAAGACATATCTTGGAGCAGAAATCTCGGGAATGATAAGATCATGTATAAAAAATGAAAAATGCAGAGTCATATCCGGCAACGTACTTCATGGACAGATCAAGGAATACGGTGAGTTCCTGAATGCTTTTGATTATCAGGTAACAGTGGTCACTGTTGGTGATTATTACGAGCCTTTCGGTTGGATTGTACCTCAAAAATCCCGTCCGACGTTTTCAAAAACTTTTCTTAGCAGGTGGTTAAGCCCAAATAAAAAATACAATGTTGACACAAATACCCATGGACAGGAGCGGGCATTTGTAGCATCGGGTATTTACGAACAGGTCCTGCCTATGGATATTTATCCTGTTTTTTTGATGAAAGCCATACTGGCCGGCGATATTGAAAGAATGGAAGGGCTTGGTATAAATGAACTGTCGGAGGAGGATGTGGCATTATGTGAATTTATCTGTCCTTCAAAACAAGAATTCCAGGAGATTTTAAGAGAAGGGCACGAATTGATGATTGAACAGGGTTACTAATTGTCTAAGATTTACTAACACCTTGAATATCAGGCTATATTAAAATAAACATTTACTGATGAAAAAAATATTAAAATATTTCAAAAAAATTGAACCAGACAAAGTAAAACGTCCTTTTTTATTTTCTGTCTGGGAAAGTTTTTTCACATTTTTATTTGTACCTGATGATGTTACAAAAGGAACAGGTACTCATATAAAAGACAAAATGGACCTTAAGAGGCTTATGACTTTTGTTGTGCTTGCTCTTATCCCTGCTTATGTTTTTGGCACCTACAACATAGGGCAACAGCATTTTTTAGCCCTGGGTCAGTATACCGGTTTCTTTGATGCCTGGCACCTAAAGCTGTCATATGGCCTGATCAAAGTAATTCCGATATATGCTGTAACTATGATAGTCGGTTTAGCATGGGAATTCTTGTTTGCCTCTAAAAAAAGTACCGGAATAGAAGAGGGTTTTCTTGTAACAGGAGCTTTGATACCTTTGATCATGCCACCAGATATCCCATTGTGGATACTCGCTATTGCTGTTACTTTTGCTGTAGTCCTGGGCAAGGAAGTTTTTGGGGGTACCGGAATGAATATCTGGAATGTTGCCTTGCTCGCAAGGGTATTTGTGTTTTTTGCCTATCCCCTTACGATTTCAGGAGACGAAGTATGGGTAGGAGGCTTTGAAAAACTTGCCGCAGGCAATCATCCATCTTATAGCTGGTGGGAAACCGGCTTTTTCAATACCATTTTTGGTTGGTTCGGCTGGCTGAAGTTTGACCCTGGCATGTCAATAATTGACGGCTTCAGCGGTGCAACTCCACTGTCGCTTGCCAAAGAAGGGGGTTGGACTGCTATAACCCAAATTTATTCCTCTTCAGATCTTTTGTGGGGTAATATTCCGGGATCAATTGGAGAAACCAGCAAACCCCTGCTTTTATTGGGATCATTACTCATCTTCCTAACAGGAATAGCTGACTGGAGGATTCCGGTTGGAGCTATTTTGGGAACTTTTGGACTTGGAATTATTTTCAATCTCTGGGATGCTACTCCACTTATGTCGATCCCCTGGTATTATCAGTTTCACATTGGAGGAGGAGTAATAGCTATTCTTTTTATGGCAACTGACCCGGTTTCAGCTGCGCAAACACCACGAGGTAAATTTGTTTATGGTGTTCTGATAGGGGTTATAGCCATGTTTATCAGAATTATTAATCCTGCCTATCCTGAAGGCTGGATGCTGGCTATATTATTTATGAATTCATTTGCTCCACTTGTGGATCATGTAATTATTTCCAATCACATTAAAAAAAGACTTAAAAAGTGAATAAACCAGGTTATATAATTGGCTTTATTTCTTTACTGACCGGTATTGTTGCTTTGGCACTTTCACTATTGTACAGCGGTTTGAAAGAAACACATAAAAAAAATGAACTTCTTTTTGAAAAGAGAGCCATACTGTCTTCTGTTCAGAAAAATATGGATGAAAAAATAGCTGATATGGAGGACAACGAGGTTCAGGAGTTATTTAATACTACAGTTAATCAGCAGATTGTTAATCTTTCGGGAGAATTTTTAAAACCTGAAGATATTATTAAAACAGGCTTTAAGGGGACCGGTGCAGTAAATATTGACGTTAAGAAAGAACTTGCTAAGGCTCCTGAAAAAAGGATCTTACCTGTTTATATTTTTAAGGATAAAAACGGCAATGAGGTTTTCATTCTGAAACTGCTTGGTAAGGGACTTTGGGATGAGATCAGTGGATATATTGCATTTGAAAAAGATATGAATACTGTGTTTGGAGCAAGTTTTGATCATAAATCTGAAACTCCGGGTATGGGTGCAGAGATGAAAGACAATCCTAAATTTCCTGCACAGTTTGAAGGCAAAAAGATATTTGATGAATCTGGCAAGTTGGTTTCAATTGTTGTAAGAAAAGGTGGAGCAGTTGACAAACTTCATGATGTTGATGGAATTTCCGGAGCAACTCTGACTTCTGACGGAATTACGCATATGCTATCTTCCAGTCTTACAAATTATAAAGCATTTTTGAATAAATCAAGTTTAAATAAAAAGTAAAATGGGTGAAAATATTAAAGGAAAAAAGGAGCCCTGGTTTCCAATGACAAAAAAGGAAAGAAAATTGCTTTTTGATCCTATAAATGATGATAATCCGGTAACGGTTCAGATATTGGGGGTTTGTTCTGCCCTTGCAGTTACTACCATGATGTTGCCTTCAATAGTTATGGCAATTGCAGTCACACTGGTTGTCGCATTTTCCAACCTTGCAATAGCACTTATAAGGGATTATATCCCCAAACAGGTAAGAATGATAGTACAATTGGTAGTTATTGCTTTTCTGGTAACTATCGTAGAATTGATACTGAAGGCCTACAGCTTTCCTGTCTGGAAACAATTATCGGTTTTTATCGGTCTGATCATAACCAATTGTATTGTTATGGGAAGACTTGAAGCTTTTGCCATGTCAAATAAACCATGGCAGTCATTCCTTGACGGCATAGGAAATGGATTAGGATACGGGCTAATTTTAATAATTATTTCTGTGATCCGTGAATTTTTTGGCAGGGGCACTCTTATGTCAGGCAGCCCACTGGAAATGAAGATCATAGGCGCAAGTTCAGAATTTTGGATAAATACCAGTACAAATTCATTGTTCAGCTGGTACTCTCCGAATGGAATGATGGTTATGCCAGCTTCGGCTATATTCCTTATGGGGCTGATAATCTGGTATCAACGAGGTAAAAATCGTAAGTTAATTGACATTTCATAATTATTAAGAAAATTATAAAAGAATAAAAATGGAAGATTTCTTAAATGTATTTATAAAATCTGCTTTTATTGAAAATATGATCTTGTCATATTTTCTTGGAATGTGCTCTTTTCTGGCAGTTTCTAAAACCGTAAAAACAGCAACAGGTCTCGGTTTGGCAGTGATCTTTGTACTTGGAATCACAGTTCCTGTCAATTGGCTTATCAGCAGGTACCTGTTGGAAGAAAATGGTCTTTTCGGTATTGACCTTACATTCCTGAGGTTTATACTTTTCATAGCTGTTATTGCAGCTATGGTTCAGCTAGTTGAAATGGTTGTGGAAAAAGTATCACCGCCACTATATAATTCACTCGGTATATTTCTTCCGCTTATTACTGTAAACTGTGCAATTCTGGGAGCAGCCTTGTTTATGATATCAAGGGAATACAATTTTTCTGAAAGTGTGGCTTTTGGTCTTGGAGGTGGAATAGGATGGGCTCTTGCCATCATGGGGATGGCTGCAATAAGAGAGAAATTGCATTACTCCAATATTCCTGCACCATTAAGAGGTCTTGGTATTGCATTTATAATAACCGGGCTGATGGGACTGGCATTTATGGGATTGATGGGAATTGATCCTGCAATTTTTTTCAGTGCTAAATAAAATTTGAAAAATGATATATCTTACAATCGATTTTGGTTTTATAATAGCTTCAATAGTTGTATTCGTTATTATAATACTATTGCTGTCATTCATGCTGATCTTCGCTAAGAAAAAATTACTCCCTGCTGGTAATGTACAATTACTGATCAATGACAAACATATCTTTGATGTAGAGCCAGGCAGTACTTTGCTAAATACCCTGTCAGACAATAACTTATTTCTTCCAAGCGCCTGCGGTGGAGGGGGCACTTGTGCAATGTGCAGATGTAAGGTGACTGAGGGTGGCGGAGAAGTTTTGCCCACTGAACTGAATCACCTTAGCAGAAAAGAAGCTAAAGAAGGAATAAGACTTGCCTGCCAGGTTAAAGTCCGCGGTGATATGAAGATAAATGTTCATGAAGAAATATTTGGTATTAAAAAAATGGAATGTGAAGTAGTTTCCAACTACAACGTTTCTACCTATATCAAGGAATTTAAGGTCAGATTGCCTCAAGGTGAACATATGGATTTTAAGGCCGGAGGTTATATACAAATTGATGTTCCTGGCAACATGAAGGTTGATTACAAAAATTTCGACATCACAGCCCATCCTGAATATCATAAAAATAAGGAAGAATTCAGGGCAGAGTGGGACAACTTCAGAATGTGGGATCTCAAAATGGTAAATGAGGATCCTGTATTCAGAGCTTACAGTATGGCCAATCATCCTGCTGAAGGCGATATTGTCATGCTCAATATCAGGGTTGCTACTCCACCCTGGAACAGGGAAAGAAATACCTGGCTTGATGTAAATCCGGGTATTTGTTCATCATATATTTTCAATCAGAAACCCGGAGATAAAGTTATGGTCTCAGGCCCATTTGGCGAATTTTTCATTAAGGAAAAATCTGACCGTGAAATGATATATATTGGAGGAGGAGCTGGTATGGCTCCCTTACGGTCTCATATTTTCCATATGTTTCATACCATGAAACTGAAAAACAGAAAAGTATCTTACTGGTACGGCGGCAGAACGCGAAGAGAGTTGTTTTATATAGAGGACTTCAGGCAAATAGAAAAAGAATTCGACAATTTTAAATTTTATGTTGCCCTGGACAACCCTCTTGCTGAAGACAACTGGCAGATCAAAAATGATATTAACTCTCCGGGTGATGGTTTTAAGGGTTATATAATGAATGTTCTTTATGAACAATATCTAAAGGATCATCCCGAACCGGAAGAATGCGAATACTATTACTGCGGTCCTCCTGCTATGGCTGGTTCAATACAAAAAACACTGGATGAACTTGGGGTACCTAAAGAAAATATATCCTTCGACGATTTTGGATAATACCAAATTCATTTATATAATATTCCAATAATTTGGCACTGACACTGACACTTTGGTCAGTACAGGCATTTCAGTCAGCATTTAATATATAATGCCGACTGAAATTGGGGGAATTGGGGTTCTTAAATCGGATTTGTGCTGACTGCAAATTGTCAGTACTATTTTCAATTTCATGTCGGTATAAAATATTTAAAAGGAGCTAATTGGCTCCTTTTTAATTTTATTGAAATTCCAAAAATTTTCTAAGCTATATTTGTTAGAAAGAAAAAAATATCAGTATTTATCACTAATTGATTATCAGTATTTTTAATGCCGATGCAATAGCTGTTTAGGCCAACTTTGCTGGACTATTACAGATATGCTTTCGGTATTAACTCAAAATAATACCTTTCCAGCCAGGTTCTGAAAAACGGATCCAGAAACTCTATCTCATTTCGATTTATTCCTATGATCTTCTTATCTGTCAATCCTTTCTTTATCTTTGATATATTTCCCGAGGTGCCAAGTTTATAATTAATCAATACTTTCTGTGAATTGAAATGCCTTTCTCCGAGTAAAACGGCCCTGAGAAAATAAATCTGGGTTTTGCTCAATCCGCACACAATACTATGATAATTCTGTTTATTTGACCTTATCAGGCAATCATGTGCCTCAATAATTATCTTCTCATTGCAAATATATGGGGTTCTCAGCCATGCCTGCTGCCCCAGAATCTGGACCGATTGTGGCTGATTACCGGCAAGCTTAAGGATCAATTCAGCGGAACTTCCGTCAATTGATTTTCCGGTATTGGCAAACCGGGCAGTAATAAACGGTATCCAATCATGTGAAGATATTTTGTCGAGTACTATTATATCCCCAAATCCAAACATAGGTAATTCCTCATTTAGAAAAATTTGACTATGCCCTGAAGATAAAATACAATAACAGACATGTTTATGATGATCAGCAGCTTTTCTGAATTTTTTCAAAAACAATTCCGGATCTGCAAAATCCATTATTTTTTGAAAATCCTTATAACAAACTATTATTTTAATTCCCCTTGTGACTGCTAATTTTTCAGTCATATCAATCACATCTTCCTGATAGTTTTCAACTTCTTCCCGATCCAGAGTTATTGAAAAGTTTTTGTGATATTTCTCAATATGTTTTACCTTTGGATAAAGTCTGCTGAGGTATTTTCCGGCATTTTCTGACAGACTCTGATGATCAGCGAAAACAGTACTTAGAATAACACCAGCCTGATACTGATAAAAATCTTCCTTCTCATGTACTTCCTTTAAGTCAATAAAACAAAATAAAGAGTCTTGCTCAATTTTCTGATTGAAAGTAATTGCCCTTTTTATCAGGCTTGTTTTTCCCCAGCCATCCGGAGAAATTAAAACAGTATTTTTTAGCGAAATGAAATTTTCTGCCAGTCTTTTCAATTCAAGACTTCTTCCGGTAAAATCATCGTCAGAGACTTCTTTCCCATAAGTAAATGGTATCCTCATTTTGCATTTTACAGCAAAACTAATTTTAAATTTATATAACACCAACAAATAACAAACTTTTTTATTTGTTACCTTTTTGTATGTAATTTTATTTACAATTATTCTTTAATCAAATTGCATCCTGGAACTGACACTGACACTTCGGTCAGTACAGGCACTTCGGTCAGTACAGGCACTTCGGTCAGTACAGGCACTTCGGTCAGTATTTAAAATATAATGCCGATGCAATAACTGTTCAGACCTACTTTGCCGCATTATTACAGATATACTTTCGGTATAATTTTTATTAGCCCAACCTGGCAAAAATGCAAAAAAAAATAGATTTCCGGTTTGCCACTGAAAATCTATTTTTTATTGAACTTTTAAAAATTATCAATGTCCCCCGGAACCGGAATTCTCGCTGCTTACTGCAGAATTGTCTTTAACAGCAAAAACCACTACACTACCGATTAGCATTAGTGCACCACAAAGGACAAGAATCAATATTGCGTTTTGATTGAAAATATGTTTCAGAATTAACCCTCCAAATAAACCACTGATTATCTGTGGAATAACAACTGTAAGATTGAATAATCCCATATATATCCCCATTCGCTTAGCTGGCAAAACACTTGATAAAATAGCATATGGCATTGCCAAAATAGCTGCCCAGGCAGCTCCTATGCCTACCATTGAAAAAAGTAGCATATACTGGTTGGTGAAAAAATATGTTGAAATATATCCTATACCCCCCAAAGCAAGAGAAAAAGAATAAACAGCTTTACGGCTGGTTAATTTAACAAAATAAGGCATAAATATTGAATATATAGCAGCAAAAAAAGCATACCCTGCAAAACAAATTCCTACCCAGTTAGCAGCCTCATTATAAGCGGCAGAACTCGAATCGCCCACTTCGGTTCCCCAATAATGTTGTGCAATAGCTGAAGTAGAATAAACCCACATCAAAAATAAAGGAAACCACGAAAATAACTGTACCAGCGATAATTGCATCATCGTTTTAGGCATTGAAAACAGTGTCTTAAAAAATCCAGTTTTCGTCTCCTTATCTTCTGCTGTTATTCCATTATACTCTTCGAATTCTTTTGGTGGATATTCCTTTGTTTTAAAAACGGTAACCAATACACTTAAAATCAGAAGTGTGCCTCCGATATAAAATGACCATATTACCGAGGGGGCTACTTTGCCTTCTTCAGCTGAATTTTGAACACCCAGGGCAGTTAAAATAAAAGGTAATGCAGAACCTATCACGGCACCAGCATTTATTAAGAAGCTCTGAATTGAATACCCCAGGTTTCTTTGCTCTTCAGGCATCATATCAGCTACCAGGGCCCTGAAAGGTTGAAATGTAACATTAAATGAACCATCCATAAGGGCCAACATCACGGCACCAAAAACCAGGGCAGCAACACCACCGGCTACAATTATAGATGGTGCATTGGGCATGAAAAACATAGCAAGCATTGAGAAAACAGCACCACCAAGTATATATGGTGAACGTCTGCCGAGTTTTGTCCATGTTTTATCGCTGGCTGCTCCGACAATCGGCTGAACAAGTAACCCCATTGTAGGTGCCACTAACCAAAATAAAGACAAAGAGTGCATATCAGCTCCAAGATTGGATAAAATACGGCTTGCATTTGCATTCTGTAATGCAAATCCAAACTGTACACCTAAAAATCCGAAACTAACATTCCAGATCTGCCAAAAACTTAAGTTAGGTTTTGTTTTCATTTTTATTGATTTTTTTGTTTTCAAATTGCTTGTCATTACTTATTTCTTTTTTTCAAGGACCAGATAATCCCATGGTTTTAATTCTTTATTGGCAGTAAGCCATTCTGACATTTTCTTTGATTCTCTCGTCATAATATTGAAATAAAATATTTCCTTGTTGACTTCTCCGGTAACATTGAATTTCTGAGACTTTGATGAGAGATTAGTTATCACAATGACCTCATCTGAATCTTTTGTTCTGCTGAATGCATATATCTTCCCGTTATCTGTTTTGATCCTTACTGCAGGAGATCCGTGGTGTCCGTTCCATAAAGCCTGATTTGTCTTATGCAAACCTATGAGTTTTTTAAAAAAATCTGATTTTGAAAGATTTCTCCAGTCGATCTGATCTTTTTCAAAAAAAGACAATCTCTTATCCAGCCCTGCTTCCTGTCCACTGTAAACAAGTGGCATTCCCTGGATTGTAAATGCAATTACTGTCATAACATCACCTGCTTTCCCCATTCTTTCCTTTACGGTGCCTTTCCAGGAGTTTTCATCATGATTTTCAGTAAAATTCATCCTGTATGCCTCAGCCGGAAATCGTTTCTTATCTTTCACCAGGAAAGTATCGATTTTTTCAGGCCTGGTTTTTCCCTGAGCTATTTCATTTAATAAATGATGGAGTTCCCATCCGTAGGTCATATGAAATCCTGCATAATGCAATGGTGGTTCCTCTGCTTCTGCCAGCATAAATACCTCTTTTGTTTTATTCAGGCTTTCGTTTGCATCTTTCCAGAAATCAACAGGGACCATCCCTGCAACATCACACCTGAAACCATCAATGTCAAATTTCGTAATCCAGAGGTTCATCATTTTTATCATCTCAGCCCTCATTTCCTTATTGTCATAGTTCAAGTCTGCAACATCTGTCCAGTCTGTATCCTTAGGGTGAGTGATTTTACCCAGACTATCCTTTGTGTACCACTCAGGATTGGAAACTGTCCATTTGTTGTCAAAAGAACTATGATTAGCCACCCAGTCAACAATTACTTTCATCCCCAATTTGTGAGCTTCGGCTACCATTTTTCTGAAATCTTCTTCAGTGCCGAAGTCTGGATTGACTGTCGAATAATCAGAAATAGAATAGGGACTGCCCATTTTCCCTTTCCGGTTTTTTATCCCCACTGGAAATGGTGGCATAATCCAGAGAATATCAATTCCCAGATTTTTAAGCCTTGGCAAATGCTGGGAAAAAGCATTTATTGTTCCTTCTTTTGTGTATTGTCTAATATTTACTTCATAAATAACCGCATTCTTTGACCATTCAGGGGCAATTGCTACCACTGAGGTGGTATCTGTAATCGTCTCTTCTGCTTTTGTCAATTCTTCTTTTGGCTTGTTTTTGCATGAGATAACAAGTAGGGTAATAAATATCATTGCAAATAATTTAATTGTTCTCATAATTGAATATTTTATTATTAAATAGTTTTAGGTTTTTAAAAACGAATGGATAAAAGTACGACTGATTTTTCTAAATATGTTTATTGTATTATTATTTTTAACATGGCAATAAAAATGAAAAATTATTTATTCAATTAATTTTCATCAATTCATAAGAACCTCATAGCTCAAAGGATTCATATTGATCTCAATTTCTTTACCTGATATTCTGGCAGAAGAATTAAATAATGGTTTCAAACCCTTATTATTTTCAAAATTGAATCTGATCTTTGAATTTGTTTTGTTGCTATTTACTATAACTATTGCAGTTTTGTTAAAATATTTTCTGGAATATACTAAAATATCTTTTTCTGCCTTCAGAAAATTCAGGTCTCCAAATAGAAAAACCGGATTGTTTTTTCTCAACTTTGTCAGACCGGAAACAGCTGAAAACAGCTTTGATTCATTGATATCAAATCCATCGAATTTCATCATTCTCCTGTTATCCGGATCATTACCTCCTGTCATTCCTATTTCGTCTCCGTAATATATTACAGGTATTCCGGGAAGGGTCATTATCAGTGAATGCATAAGAGCCAGTTTTTTATATCCTTCTTCAGTTTTTTTCTCAATATTCCGCGTCCATCCTGCCAGTTTGGCATCTTCATCAAATCTGACATCACCGGTGGCAAGAGCCATAAATCGTGGTTTATCCTGATTTCCGGTGATATTTGCCATCAGGTTTCTGACACCATAATATTTGATACTTTGCCTGACCCTATCTGCAAATGTTTCAAATCCTACGTCATCCTTTACCACCGAATTCAGCATCGCATCAAAGAGATTGAAATCGAATTGTGCATCAAGCAGACCCGACCCTATATAGCTGTCTATCAGCTCAGGAGTACCGTAAGTTTCTCCTACCTGATAATATGATTTACCTGTTCTGGTACTTGTTTCCTTTACTTTCTCTGTCAGCATCCTCCAGAATGAGACAGGTATATGTTTTGTTGCATCATGTCTGAAACCATCAACATTGTATTTATCAAGCCAGAATACTGTGCTGTCAGACAACATTTGGGAGACTTCATTAAGTTCAAGATTCAGAGTAGGCAAGAACACATCAAACCAGGTTGTGAGTCTGTGTTCATCCCATTTCTCGGTATTCAGCGTTCCGTCAGGAAGATACAGATCTGTAGTCCATTTTTTATGTTTATTTGCAACAAAAACCGGATGCTGCTCATGCACATGATGAGCTACAATATCGAGAATAATATTATTGTTTTTTTTATGAGCCGCATTGACAAGTTCTGTAAGGTCCTGAGCTGTACCGAATCTTTCGTCAACTTTTGTAAATGAAACAGGCCAGTAACCATGATAAGCTGAAAATTTACTCTTAACTCCACCCTTGTTATAAAAACCATATTTCCCTTTGGGATTTTCTACAATCGGAGAAAGCCATATACAATTAACACCAAGCTTTTCAAAAAAACCGTTATTTAACATTTCAGTTACTCCCTTAAGATCTCCTCCCTTAAAATCTGCCTTAGGAGATACCTCCGGATCATTTAATGGCATATTATTTTCCTTATTGCCATCTTTAAACCTGTCAACCATCAAAAAATACATAATGTTTGTTTCCTTGTCTTGCCTGGTAAGCTGACCAGGTTCAGTAAGCACTTTTCCATATTCAAGCGGAATATAAACCTCATCAGAAACATAACTTGAATTGAAAGCTCTTGCCCGTATGTAGCTTCTTTTTACTTTTCCGGCTTCTTTGGGAATTAATATAAGAATCCCATCTTTTATACTGATGAAATCAATTTTGTGGTTTTGATACAATACAATCATTTCAGACAATGTATCGGAAAGCTTTAAAAAAATACTGTCTCCGTTTGTCCTGTCTGTAAATAAATAGGGTTTTTTATCCGATTTTGTATTTTTTATTAATAGTACAGAATTCCAGCCACCTATGCCATTCGATATTTTGTCTTTATTTTGCGGATCAAGCACTGAATTGCCATCAAGAACAATCTGGTATTGATAATTGTCGGGCTCCAAATACATGACGGCTGACCAATTACCATTTTCATATTTTAACGGGGTATTTGCCGGATTCCAGGCATTCATTTCTCCTTTGATGGCAACTGTTTTATATTTTCTTTTGGGATCATTAAAAGTAAATGTGTATTTCTGTTTGTCTGATTTCAATACCGGTATATCATACCTGCTGCTTTTGGTAACAACTGTTAATATACTATATTTTGCAAGCAGTGTATCGGAGATAAGAATTGTAGTATCTGAAATTTCTTTTTTTAATGACCTTAGTCCTGCCGGAAATATCAGTTCCTTTATTGCATCAGGATTCGATAAATAATCCTTCAGGAAAATAATAGTAGTGTCATAATTGAGTTTAACCGGTGTAGCAAGCCCTGATATTTCACTTTCAGTTATATTAATTACAGATTTCTTCGGATCAGTTCTGCATGATATCATAATCAGGATCATCAAAGAAATTATCGCGAAAACACCTCTCGTTTTAATATTTTTTATTGAATTCATAGTTTGAGCTTTTTGCTGACTGGTTATTATTTCAATAGTTAAAATCATGCAATATTAGGTATTTTCTAATAAAAAAACAATATCAAATTATAAAAACTAATGAGATTAAAATATTGAAAAAATCAGAGTCGAACTGAGATTCCGGATTATCGTGTATATTTGCCGATAATTTTTTAATTTTATGCTAAAAAAAATATCATACATGTTGATTTTAGCTGTTTTCTGTTCTTGCGATATAGATACGGTAGACATGTATAAAGTGAACCAGGAAATTCAAAACCGAATTAAAATTCAGGAATATAAAAAAGCTAATGAATGCAGGCAGAAGGCACTTGAAGACGCTGAATCTTTTGTAGATTCAATTATTACAGAAATTACAAAAAATTCTGTGGGAAATGATATTTTTTTCCCCGACCGGCCAAAGAGGGATACCTCAGGAAAATACTATAACATAAAACTCGATTCGGTAAATATAAAAAATCTGCTCGACAGCATGACCCAGATAAAATGATCTGATTTTAATAACACTATTTTGCCTTGGTTTTTTTCAGAAAAATATTGAATGCTATCTTTTAATAAGTTTATAAAATTTAGTCCTTCCGTTTATGACAATTTTAAGTAAGTAAATACCATCGTTTATATTACCCGGGTTAAGTTCTATACTTTCCTGATAATTAAATTTTTCACTCAGTACACAAGTACCGTCAATACGAAACAACTCAATTTCTGCAATTTCATTTTCCAAATTCTGAAATACAATATTGAATCTTTCTTTAAATACTGTTGGATAGACAAAGATGTTTTTTTCAAATTCTTCCGGCTCTTCAACAGTCACTAAAATATCAAAGTATTTCAAAAGTTTTTTAAAGAACATGCTTATTTCTTCTTTGTCCTGAACTGTTTCAAGTGGAAACCCAAGATTGACAACAGAACCAATTGCAAAATTTCCTCCGAAGTTGCCTTTATAAGCAACTCCTGCTGTAGATCCCTGGTTATATTTAAAAATTATTACCGATCCTCCGTTTGGACTTAAGACATCAGGGTAATCCTCGGGATAAACAACTCCATAAGTAAGTTTAAGATCAGAAAAATCTCCAGGTTGTATTCCCGTCGCTGGACTTCGTCCGGATAGTCCATCTTCAAGAAAAACTGCCTTTAGGTAATCATGATAAAAATTTTTATCCGCAACTGAACCTTTAAAATCCAGATCCCATGCTATCTCTGATCCGGTGACAAAAAATTTCCCTCCATTATTAAGGTATTCCTTAATTTTAACCTGCTCAGCTACACTGAATGTTTCATCCGAAGTCGATTCATCGCCAAGAAACCAAATTATAGAATGGTAAATTAAAGGATCGACCTGACCAGAAATTATTGCTTCATTACTACAGGATGATATATCAGCTAAAACTCCTGCATCCCTTAATCCCTTTATATAAGTATCTGCTGTAAAATTATGCGTAAAACCTGTATATGAAGATCTTCTGTTAAAACCATCAACTACCAGTATCTTTTTATTATTGATATCCGAATTTAGCAAAACACCATATATATCGCTGTGAGTACTTTCTGTTCCCAATTTCGACACAGTACAAATTTTGAAATTGTATTGATTGAATTTATCTGGTCCTTCGAAAACAAAGTTCTCTGTATTTTTTTTCAACAATACAGTATCTGCCAAAATACTGTAATCCTCATTTCCGGGGCTAAAATATATCCTGTATCCGGCTATTGATGACTGGCCGGTTTTTTTCCATTTTATTGTTACTGAATTGGAAGTTTTAATATAAACGGCCGATAAAATAGCCGGTGTCAGCGGAGGTAAAGTTTTTACCAGAACACTTTTCGTAATTGATGATGTATTTTGTTCATTGTCGGTTACTGTAAGGCTGACATTAAATGTTGAATCCTTTATAAAAATATGTTTTACTATAAGACCCGTATCTGTGTTGCTTCCGTCTCCAAAATTCCACAGGTATTTCAGTATTGTGCCGTTGTCAGCTGATTTTGAAGCATTGAATGTAAGTTCATCGCCGGCTCCGGCCGGTAGTCCGATTATGTCAAAATCAGCAAAAGGTGTGCCATTGTTGTCTGGGGGTAATGAAATGTCGTTTTCTGTATATTTATTGGATTCAATATTAACAGATATTGTCACAGGAATGTACCCTGTTCTGCTTACTGTAAGCTGATAATTGCCCGGAGATATATCGCCAAATGCATAAAATCCATTGTAAAACTCATCACCATAATAGTGTTTGTCACCCGGATTTAATACAACATGAATGTTATTTAAAACTTGACCTGTTGTTCTGTCGGTAACAATTCCTCCTGTCCTTCCTGTCTGAAACCCGTCAACATTAAAATATTTACACATAGAACGGGCAATCGACCAGGCATAATTTCGTGAATATTCTGAATTTTTCAATCTGAATGCTTCTTCGTTCAGATCATGAAATGATCCTTCTGACAAAACTGCAGGCATATTGGTATTTTTTATCACACCAAGATTAAACCCGAGAAAAGAAAGGTCTCCCCTGTTGTGATAATTGGTAGTTCTTAGCATATCCTGAAGATCTGGTGCCAGATATGAACCCATTACTTTAGCCTGTGGCCAGGCCGGGCTATTGTCTTCTCCCTTAAACAGGACAAGCGAATAATTATTTCCTCCTCCTCCTGCATTGGTATGATTTGACAGAAAGAAGTCTGCCCCAAATTCATTGGCTATTGTTGACCTGGCACTTAATGAGATATCTGAGGCATCGGTATTCTCTGTCCGGGTGAGTTTTACACTAGCTCCAAGTTGTGTCAGCAAATCCATGGTATGGTTTGCTGTCATGAGATTTCCTTCAGATTCCCAGAATATTATGCCGTATGGCAATTCTATTTTCCTGTCATTGGCCGGATCATATCCTCCATGCCCCGGATCAATGCATATTTTTATACCCGATAACTGAGCTGTTGCAGTATGTAGAAACAGGCACAGATTTATAAATAAAAAAAATAAACTCTTCATAATTTACTTTCCTGTGGATTCTATAACAAAAAATCTTCCTCGTTCATCATTGAAATATATTTTGTCTTTCTTTGAAGAAAATACTGGATTCAGAGCAATAATATCAGTATCCGGAGTCAGGTTTATTCGGTCCCACCTTTTCGAATTTATTATTATAATATCTGAGCTTATATATTGATGCCCATTATCTTTTTCTTCCGTGCCAAGAATAAATTTTCCATCGTCAGACCATTTGGGATGACTTACATGGCCCAGCTCAGATATGATTTCCCCGTTCAATCCACATACGTAAGTGCCTGAAGTTACTTTATGGAATAATATTGATCTTTTATCCGGTGATAAAGAAACCCAGATATAATCCCCGTTTCCCTTGGGGTTGAGAAGTTTCCTTTCACCTTTGGTGTAAAGTACAAGGTTTAGGTCATTGTCCGAATATGCAACTGCGATTTCGCCAGGATTTTCAACTGTTCTTCCTGATTTTAATTCATATGATACCAGCTTGTTTTCATCAGTATAAATGACTGAACCTCCATTTACTCCGATCAATTTCAGATTTCTGATTTTGTCTGTTATCGGGTATATTTTATTTTCATTTTTAAGATTTTGGATTTGAATCTGACTGTATCTTCTGAATTCATTTATAGAATTTGTCTGAAACACAATAAATTCTTCTGTTTCATCGAGAAAAAACCGGGAACCGGCATTCTCAATATTGTTTAATCTGATTATTTTTTCTGTACCCGGCCTATAAAGTAATAATCCTTTTTCATTGCTGCCAGTCAAAATAATTAAATCATTTTTGACTCCCGATATCGATTTGAAAATACCTGTATCACTGATATCAAGCAATTTGTAATTTAGGTTTTTACTGTTTATGATCAGGGTCTTTTCTGAACATGACAATAGCAGAATAGACAAAAAAAAGATTAAAATAATTTTTCCTGATTTCATTTTTTTTCTCATCTTTTTACAATTTTTATTACTTCGACTGCACCTTCTTCTATTATCTTAATAAAATACAAACCAGACTTCAGCTTACCTAATTGTATTTCATTTGAAGATAATCCGTGATGAGTAATAATTTCTTTTCCAAATCGGTCAATAATACATACTTTTGTTTCAGACAGATTGTTTATACCGTTTATTTTAATCCTGTCTGAGCTGGGATTAGGTATTGCTTCATAGTTTTTTATAGTCTTTCTATCCGGTTCAACTGAAGTTTTTATTTCAAGGGCTTTGTTTACTGCTGCCATGGCATTAATTCTGCCATAGCCGAAAATAGTATTAGGAACAAGTTTTTCAATGACTCCTGTACAATTATCAGTTTCTGGTTTAGGATCAGCTGTCGATTTAAGAATTTCCTCTATTTTATCTGTATTTCCCCTTAGCTCCGGATTTGCACTTAGCAACAGTGCTACCACACCTGTAACATGAGGCCCAGCCATACTTGTGCCATTTGAATAGGCATATTTATTGCGGGGTACAGAGGATAAAACCTTGCTTCCCGGTGCCGAAATATCGGGTTTTAGCCGGAAAGAACCATCAATAATTACAGGGCCACGACTACTATATGATGCAATTGTATCATATGAAACATTTAAAACAGTATCAAACCGTTCTCTTGTTGCTCCTACAGTGAAAGCCTTTTCATACATTGCAGCAGGATCATTAATTGATCCGCAATTGTTTATACCGCTATTGCCTGCCGATACAACAACAAATACCCCTGAAGCTCTGAGATTATTAAGTGCGGTTTCCATAATATTCCAGTTACCTGGATCACATCCCTCAATTTCAGGACATCCCCAACTGTTATTTATTACATCCGGTGCTTTTCCAGGATCAGGATTTTTACCTTCAAGATCAGTAGGTGCCATAAACCATTCAAAACATTCAATATAAGTTGATGGTTTTCCCCATCCTCTTTCCATATTGCGACATCCGATCCATCTTGATTCAGGAGCAACCCCGATAAGCATAGTGTCGGTACTTCCTGCAATTGTGCCCATCGTATGGGTACCATGGGATCCATCATCGCAGGGTTCCCTGGAATCAAGTCCGCAGGGATTGTTTTGTGGGCTGGGTAAACTGTCGTTATTTAGAGGACTTATTTCATGAATGGCATCATGCCAATTGTAATTGTGATCAGCATTATTGTCGCCTTTAAAGCCTCTGTATTTCTTCATAAGAGCCGGATGCTTCCAGTCATAACCAGTATCCTGTCCCCCCACTACAATTCCCTGGCCTCTGTACCCCATTTCCCAAACTTCATCAGCCCTGATCATTGAAATACCCCAGGTAGGCTCAGGTGAATATGCTGTAACCGGTATTGCCGGATCGATAAATGTGCCTGCAGCTGCAAAATCATGAGAAATGTAACTTACATCGTTTCTTGATGCCAGCGAGACGAGCAATTTTCTGTCACCATAAACAAGAATGGCATTTACTATAAAAAATCTTTTAAACTCATACTTGCCTTTGGTAAGCATACTGATTATATCTTCCTGGGTTTCAAGATTTTTTAAAAGCATCCTATATGCTTTTTCAGCCTTTACCTCCTTTTTATCATTAATTTCTGGCACCTTTATTTGGTCATTCATGTAAACCAGAAAATTCTCTTTTTCTACCTTTTCAAACCGCATGATCAGCTCAGGCGAAACTTTATCCGGCCAATTATTGTTATCAATGGTATAAGCCTGATTAACAACAAATAATAATAAATTAACAAAAAAAACCAATTGTAATTTATTTTTCATAATTTTGCACATTTTTTCAAATGAAATAAAAAACAAAGTTAATAAACTTATTACGAAAATTTTACTTTAAGGTATGGATGATGTAAACAAAATTAGATATTCTGATGAAGAACTCGAAGAATTCAGGATTTTGATTGAAGATAAAATCGAGAAAGCCAGGAAACAACTCGATTTTTATCAGGTCCAGATCGACGAGCTTACTAATGGCCCCGATGGCCATATCAAAGGATTGGACGATGGCATCGCCACGTCAGAAACCGAACATGTAATGCAAATGATGGCAAGGACAAAAAAACACATCAAGCACCTCGAAAGTGCACTTGTCAGAATTGATAACAAGGTTTATGGTATTTGTCGCATTACAGGAAAGCTGATCGCTAAAGAACGTCTCAGAGCCGTTCCTCATGCTACGTTAAGTATAGAAGCTAAACAAAACATGGAAAAGTTTTAGTTTTTCAACCGCATTTAAATAATTATTACCCTGTGTTCTATTTTCACTCCAGTTCAGCTTTGCAGCATTGTAAATCCTGTTGAAGTGAAAGTACATGTGTAAAACAAGATTTATTAATTTGAGGATTTTTTTCCTTTGTATTTTATCTTTTCACATTTATTCCGGATTGTGATTTTTTTTCAAATCCTAAATAAATAATCTCGATACCCTGCTCACAGATATCAGGTATATTTATTTCTGTCTGAATATTTTTTATCGAATTTATGTTCCTATCTCCTCAATTTCTTTCATTTTTTCCAGGTTTTCTGCCATTCGTAAAGAATTGATTATTTCCTCAATATCACCTTCCACAATTTTATTAAGGCTGTAGAGAGTAAGACCTATCCTGTGATCGGTGACACGGTTTTGTGGATAATTGTATGTACGGATTTTATCCGACCTGTCGCCTGACCCTACCAGGGATTTACGATGTTCGGACTGTTCCCTGGCTTCTTTTTCCCTTTGTGCCTCTACTATTTTCTGGTACAATCTTTGAAGTGCAATTTCCCGGTTTTTGAGTTGCGACCGGCTATCGGTACTCTCAGCCACTATTCCGGTTGGCAGGTGAGTAAACCTGACTCCTGATTCAGTTTTATTGACATGCTGTCCCCCTGCTCCGCTTGCTCTGAATGTATCAGTTTTCAGATCTTCCTTTCTGATCTTGATATCTTCTTCGAGGTATCTGGGAATAACTGCCACCGTAGCTGCTGAGGTATGCACCCTTCCCTGTGATTCTGTTTTAGGTACTCTCTGAACACGGTGGGCTCCTGATTCAAATTTTAATTTTCCAAATACATCCTCTCCACTGACCTCAAGTACTATTTTATTATATCCCCCAACAGTTCCTTCATTAACATAAATTACTTCTACCGACCAACCCTGAATTTCAAAATACTTTGAATACATCCTGTACAAATCTCCTGCAAAAATACTTGCTTCGTCTCCCCCGGTGCCTGAACGTATCTCAAATATTACATCTTTATCATCATCCGGATCAGAGGGTATAAGCATAAATTTTATCTTTGATTCGAGTTCTTCATTCTTTTTTTCAAGTACATCAAGCTCGTTTTTTGCCATTATTCTCATTTCTTCATCTTCGTCCCTGAGCATTAAACGTGCTTCTTCCGCATTGTCAATTACCAGTTTGTACTCTTCCATAACATCGAGTATGGCTTTAAGGTCCTTGTACTCCTTATTTACTTTTTTTAGTTTTTCAAGATTACCGGCAATCTCAGGATTTGACAGCTGTTCTTCTAAGTATAGATATTTGTCTTTGAGGCTTTCATATTTAGTTAATAAACTCATATTTGCCGTTTTTTATCGATAATTACACTATTTCTATAATGACTTTTTATAAATTGGCTGCAAAATTAAGAAAATTAACATATATTTATAAATTTTAACCACTCATGTATATCATAAGTTAATCAACAGTATTTTTAGATATTTTTATTATCTTTGTGTTTGTTGCTATTTTTTTTTGAAATTAATGATATTATGAAAAAAATATTATTTCCACTTTTTTTATTCTTCTTACTACTTTTTGGATGCAAAACATTAAATTATAAATGCCGGGATTCAAAACCAAAAGGTCAGTTCGACTGGAAAGCTGCAAATTTGTATTTCCTGCTTACAGACAGGTTTTATAACGGAAATCCTGCTAACGATAATCTGCTTCAAAGGAATGAATCCACTGGTAAATTACGTGGTTTTATGGGCGGAGATTTAAAAGGAGTTACAAAAAAAATTGAAGAAGGTTATTTTAACCGTTTAGGAATTAATGCCATATGGTTAACTCCCATTGTGGAACAGATACATGGCCCGGTAAATGAAGGAACAGGAAACACTTATGGTTTTCATGGTTACTGGACTAAAGACTGGACTAATATTGACCCTAACTTCGGTACTAAGGCCGATCTCAGAGAAATGGTGGAAAAAGCCCATGAGAAGGGGATCAGAATAGTGCTTGATGCAGTAATTAATCATACCGGTCCTGTCACTTCAAAGGATCCGGTCTTTCCAGCTGACTGGGTCAGAACCGGACCTAAATGCAGCTACAATTCATATAAAAATTTCATCGAATGCACTTTGGTTGAGAATCTTCCTGATGTACTGACAGAAAGCCAAAAGGAGGTAGGCTTACCTGAAATCCTTTTAGAAAAATGGAAAAAAGAAGGACGTTATGAAAAAGAAATGGCTTCTCTTGATTCTTTTTTCAAAAATACTGGTTTGCCAAGATATCCAAGATATTATATAATGAAATGGCTGGCTGATTTTATCATTGAATTTGGTATTGACGGATACAGGATTGACACATCTAAACATACTGAAGAGGAGGTTTGGGCAGAATTCAACAAGATTTGCCAGGCAGCTTTTGCCAGATACAAATCTGAAAATCCTGACAAATCCCTTGATGACAATGATTTCTTTATGCTCGGAGAGGTATATGGGTATGGACTTCATGGCAATTTATACTATGATTTTGGTGACAGGAAAGTGAATTATTTTGAAAATGGACTTTCCACCCTGATCAATTTTGATTTTAAAGGTGATGCCAACAAAGATTATGAAACATTGTTTTCATCCTATAATCAGATTTTGCACAACGATCTTAAAGAATATAATATTGCAAATTATATCTCCTCACACGATGACGGATATCCGTTTGACAAAAAACGAACACGAACCTATGAGTCAGCAGTCAAACTCTTGCTAGCTCCTGGAATATCACAAATTTACTATGGTGATGAAACTGCAAGGCCTCTTGATATTCCTGGAACAGAAGGTGATGCTACTTTGAGAAGCTTCATGAACTGGGAGGATCTGGAAGATTCTCAGGAGACAAAAAAATTATTGAATCATTATCAGAAACTTGGTCAATTCCGCAGTAAACACCCTGCAGTAGGTGCAGGACTGCACAAAATGATAAGTAAAAATCCTTATGTTTTTGAACGTAAATATTCAAAAAATTCCTTTACTGATATCGTAATTATTGGACTTGATCTTGCAGAAGGAAAAAAAGTGATAAAAACCGGAAGCAATTTTAAAAATGGTGATATCCTGTACGATCATTATTCAGGCGAAAAAGCAAAAGTATCCGGAGGAGAAATCAGTATCACTACTCCTTTTAATATTTTATTGTTGGAAAAAAGATTTTAAGCACAAAAAAACAGCCAAATCTTATTTTACATTTTATAGCTTTCATTTGAAAATAATTTAATTATTCTTGTGTCTTATTCCCAATTTTGTATATTTGCATCTTGGTAACATCATTTAAAATAATAGTGACACGAGATTTAAATACTTGATTTGTTTTTAATTCAAAAGAATATTTTCCGTGAATTAAATTTGTTGTTATCATAATTCTGATTAGGTTATAATTTTTGCTTAAACTAATAAAATATGAGTAATGAAATTTGGATACTTGTAGCTACTGCAGCCTCAATAGGTTTTATTCACACTGTTTTAGGACCCGATCATTATTTACCCTTTATTGCAATGTCAAAAGCAAGGAACTGGACAACAATGCGAACTATTGTGATAACCGCATTGTGTGGTGTGGGTCATGTGGCAAGTTCGGTAATCATTGGGGCAATTGGTATTGTTTTTGGTATTGGCGTAAGCAAACTTGAAGGAATAGAGTCAGTACGGGGAGATTGGGCCGGATGGGCTTTTCTTTTATTTGGAGTCGGTTATTTTTTATGGGCATTTTGGAAGTTAAAAAACAAAAAAACTCATACACATTTCCACATTCATGGCAACGAAGTCCATACACACAATCATCTTCATGAACATTCAACATCACAGGCTTTTACCGCCTCACATAGTCATGAACACGAGAAATCAAATGTTAATCTTACTCCATGGATTCTTTTTTTGGTGTTTGTTCTTGGCCCCTGCGAACCCCTGATTCCTATATTAATGTATCCGGCAGCACAGGCATCAACAATTGGATTGGTTGCTGTAACTTCTGTTTTTGCATTGACTACTATATTTACTATGATTGGAATTGTTTTGGCTGTATCATATGGTTTCAGTTTCGTAAAATTTGAAAAACTGGAAAAGTACACTCATGTTATTGCAGGTGTGACTATCATATTGTGTGGTGTATTGATCCTATCGGGTTTGTAATTGTAATGATTTTGAAAGTTTTATAGGAAATTTTATGCTTTAACAAATTATTTCTGGCATTTTTATGTAATAATTGCCTTTTTTATTACATATCCGTATTATTTTCTAAAATATTTAACAAGATTTGCTTTTTTCAAGCCTTATAGTTTAAATCACATATCATTGTTATCTGCTCTCTAAAATAAAGGCAGGAGGGTAATTGAGAATTGATAAATTTGTCCTTCTTTTGGTAATTCGTAATTCGTAATTCATATCAGTTGTCGGTTGTCAGTTTTTCAGTTGTCTGTTTGTTGGTTAAAGTCGAAAATAAAAATCCGTGAAAATCCGTCATTTCCGTGTCATCCGTGTGCTAAATTAAGGTAGGAGGGTTACAAGGTTAAATGGTAGAAGGGTAATGGACAATGGAGAATTGATAATTGATAATTGATAATTTCAGTTGACGGTTGTCGGTTTTTCAGTTGTTGGTTTAAAATCGTAATTCATAATTCATATCGGTTGTCGGTTGTCAGTTTTTCAGTTGTCGGTTAAAATTCGCAATATTTCCACCACAGCCCCTGGCCCCTAAAGGGGAATCCAAAGCTTTTAATTACGACTTAAGTCTTTATCCACCCTCCAACCCTTCAACCCTTCAACCTTTTTAACCCCTAATTCGTAAATCAAAAATCGTAATTCGTAATTCGTAATTTGTTTCAGTTGTCGGTTGTCGGTTTTTCGGTTGTCGATTTGTCGGTTAAAAAATCGTGAGTCGTAAATCGCAAAGCGTAGCTCGCAAAGCTTGTTTGTAAGGGAGACTGTCAGCTGATGATTAAAATTGACAAATCCTGGAAAATAAACAGGCTTCTTCGGCAAACAAACTACAAACGTTTAAATTTTTCTCCTTTTTATAAAAAAAAGGGAAGCACTTTGCTTCCCTTTTTGCGGTCCGGACGGGACTCGAACCCGCGACCCCGTGCGTGACAGGCACGTATTCTAACCAACTGAACTACCGAACCATAATGCCACAACTTAAAATTGCGAATGCAAAGATAATACTTTTTATTCTTTATCAAAGAAATTTCTATAAAAATTTTTTTCGATAAACTTAAAAAACACTCTTTTGACATGTTTTTTCAAATTATATGACTATTTGTCAGAGAAATTCGTTATATATACAGGTGGTACAAAAATTGATGCCATAAATATCTTAACAATCATAACAATTATGTCCAAAGAGATATTGTTTCAAAATATCGTACACGAAGGAGATATTTCATCTATACTCGGAATTACTGATGATGAAATAAATTTATTAAATGATGAAATACTCCCTGAGGAATTTCCTGTTCTTGCCTTAACTAATTCAATATTATATCCGGGAATGATAATTCCCATTACTATCAGCAGGAATAAGTCAGTAGCAGCAGTCAATCATGCAGAAAAGTCTGACGGATGGATTGCAATTTTAACTCAAAAAGATAAAAATGTTGAAGACCCTGATATAAATGAACTTTATCATACCGGAACAATAGCCAAGATTCTTAAAAAGCTTAAAATGCCCGATGGCACTTATACAGCTATAATACAAGGAAAATTCCGCTTCAGACTTCTTACACTTACAGCACTTGAACCTTTTCTTAAAGGAAGGGTTGAAATTGATCTTGATATATTACCCGATAATGATATGGAATTTCTGGCTACTATAGAGGCTATTAAGGAAAAGGCCAGAAAAATTGTTGAGCTTTCGCCTCAGATTCCAAATGAGGCTATCATCATGCTGGAAAATGTAAAAAGTAATATTTTTCTTCTCAATTTCCTTGCTTCCAATTTAAATGTTTCAATTGATGTTAAGCAGGAATTACTTGAGATAAGTAATATTAAACTGCGATCGTCAAAAATTCTTCAACTTATAGACAATGAACTTCATATTCTCGAACTTAAAGGCAATATTGAGTCCAAGGTCAGAAAAGACATTGAAAAAACCCAGCGTGACTATTTTCTTAGCCAGCAATTAAAAACTATTCAGGAAGAATTAGGTCAGAACCCTAATGCTGAAGACTTTTTGAAATTTGAACAGATGGCCAAAACCAAAAAATGGCCTGATGATGTTAAAGAAAAATTCGAAAAAGAACTTGGCAAACTAAAAAGAATGCAGTCTCACATGCCAGATTATTCGGTCATGCTCAATTATATTGAATTGCTTCTCGAATTACCCTGGCAGGATTACTCACTTGATAATTTTGACCTTAAAAAAGTTAAATCCGTCCTTGATGAAGATCATTATGGACTGGATGATGTAAAGGAAAGAATACTTGAACATCTCGCTGTACTCAAGATAAAGGGAGACATGAAAGCTCCTATACTTTGCCTTGTAGGTCCTCCGGGAGTAGGCAAAACTTCGCTTGGAATCTCAATTGCCAAAGCTCTTGAAAGGAAATATTTAAGGATGTCTCTTGGGGGACTTCATGATGAAAGTGAGATCAGAGGTCATAGAAAAACATATATTGGGGCTATGCCCGGGAGGATCATACAGTCAATAAAAAAAGCCAAAACCTCAAATCCGCTGTTCATACTGGATGAAATCGATAAGGTGGGTGCCTCATACAGAGGAGATCCGTCTTCTGCCTTGCTCGAAGTGCTCGATCCGGAACAAAATTCCAATTTCCACGACAATTACCTGGAAATAGATTACGATTTGTCAAAAGTAATGTTCATAGCAACTGCTAACAACCTCAATACTATTCAACCTGCACTTATTGACCGCATGGAGATAATTAATCTGAGCGGCTATTCGGTAGAGGAAAAAATTGAGATCACTAAAAGGCATCTGATCCCCGATTTGCTAAAGGAACACGGTCTCGAACCCAAACATTTAAGTCTCAGCAAGACTGTAATAAATGATATTATTGAAAAATATACAAGAGAATCCGGTGTTAGGAACCTCAACAGGGAAATTGGAAGGATAATGCGAAATATTGCAAAAAAAGTAGCCATCGGGGAAGAATACGATCCAAAACTGGACCCCGGGTCAGTTGAAAAAATTCTGGGCCCATCCAAAATACATAAAGATAAATATTCAAATATTAAAATGCCCGGAGTTGCAATTGGACTCGCCTGGACTCTTGTCGGTGGAGATATTCTGTTCATTGAGACCAGCCTCAGTCCGGGAAAAGGAAACCTTACTCTTACCGGTAATCTTGGCAACGTGATGAAAGAATCAGCAACCACAGCCCTGAGCTATATCAAAGCTAATGCGAAAGCTCTGGGGATAAAAGAAGATATTTTTGCCAATACAGATATTCACATCCATGTACCGGAAGGAGCAATTCCAAAAGATGGCCCTAGCGCAGGTATTACAATGCTTACAAGCCTTGCCTCTGCCTTTAAAAAGATACGGATAAAACCACATGTGGCAATGACCGGAGAGATCACTCTGCGGGGAGAAGTTCTGCCTGTGGGTGGCATCAAAGAAAAAGTGCTTGCTGCCAAAAGGTATGGAATGAAAAAGATAATTCTGTGCGATGACAACGAAAAAGATATCAGGCAGATCAACGAAGAATATATTAAGGGTCTGGAGTTTATCTATGTCGACAAAATGATGGATGTACTAAAACATTCTCTCGATATTAAGTAAAAACCACCGGCAACATGGTGGTTGAAATTAATTATCGGTTCTCTGCAGAAACATTTCGTATCTTTTAAGATTTCTGACAGTTTCATTGTCCTGTTGATCCTGTGCCATTTTTACAGCTTTTCCAAGATGAATTCTGGCTTCATCATAATTTTTATTATCAACCAGTGCCTTGATATAATTCATATAGGTGTTTGGTTTTTTATCCTTTTCAAATGTTGTTTTCGATAACTGTTCTTTTAGTTCCGTGATTTCTTTACTTATACTCGGAATTATTACTATTTCATCGACAAACCTGATCCTGGAATCTGAATCTTTCAATTCCTCAAAATATTTTTTTGCTGCTTTTTTGTACTCAGAAAAATCTCCGGAATTTTCAGCATTGAACAGGTCTATTTTTGTATTAAACTCAGAATACCTTTCTGAACAGTATTTTTTCATTTTATCTTTTGCCTCATCCTGAAGTGATGGCACACTGAATTCATACGATTTTTCAATTGTTTTCCAGCATGCTTTGTATATCTTTTCCGATATTTCACTCTTTGAATATATGTCGGAGAGTATTTTCATGTTTTGTTTTGTTGTCATCATTTCAAACAGTTTGCTGTCACATTCTGAAGTTGCCTCAAAAACAAGTACTGCTTTTTGTTCTTTGCTGATATCTGGATTTGGTTTCAGATATTCAAATACTATCTTATTTGTTGGTTTGGATTTTAAAACCAGTGACTTCACATACTTCAATACTACATCATATTCTCTGTTTCCTTTATCCCATTCCTTTTCAAGTTCAGGTGTGTCATTGTAAGCTAAAAGCGCTTTTTTCCCAATATCAATCAGTCTTTGAACATCAGCGCTTCCAACATGACTATGTACTATTTCGCCTTTTTGATTTATATAAAATAATGTGGGATATGCACTGACAGGATATTTTACACCGAATTCTATCCCGGCCTGTGTTTCCATATCAATTTTGAAATTTATGAAGTTCTGATTATAAAAATCTCCAGCCTCCCTGGTAGGGAATACTGTATTCTGCAGTCTTTTGCATGGGCCACACCATTTGGTATATGCATCAACAAAAACCGGTTTGTTATCGGATTTTGACTTAGCTAGCACTTCTTCCCAGGTACCCTCAAAAAATTTCATTCCCTGTGCATTGACCTTTAATGCTGAAAACATCACAAAGCTTATAAAAAATATAGATCTGAACATTTGATTTAACATTTTTTTTTAGAAAATTCAATTGAATGAAAACGAAATTATTTTACCTAAATTATTTTCAATACCCTCTTTTATTTAATGGGGGAAAAAAGAAAGACTGACAGATCACTCACCTTACAGTAATATCCGTCAGTCTATGATTGAGTATTAAAAATTTAATTATTGTATGCTGACTTTTAATCAGTAATCCGGAATAAAACGTCTTTTAAGACATTAAACAGAATAGTACTTTATTGTTTTTCTTCCTTTTTACAGGTATTTATTTTTAAAATGCTATATAAAGGACAAAATCCAAGCAAAGACGTCAAAAGCAGAACAATACCTACAATTAGTAAAATAATAGCTAATGTGCCTGAAATCACATCAAAATAATATAACAAAAGTACAGCAAGTGCGATCAGTATCCTGACCCATGTGTCAATTTTCCCTACATTTTTTTTCATATCAGATTTTTTAAAGGTTAAGAAAAGCAAAACTAATCAAATATTTTTTTTTCATAATAAAAAATCTATTTTTTATTTCTCGGGTGATATTTAAGAATAGCCTCTTTAAGGTAATTTGTGTCTAGATGAGTATAAATTTCAGTTGTCAGTATCGATTCATGTCCCAACATTTCCTGTATTACCCTTAGGTCAGCTCCACCTTCTACCAGGTGCGTCGCAAATGAATGCCTGAATATATGGGGGCTTACATTTTTTCTTATTCCTGCATCTTTTGCCAGATCTTTAATAATATGAAATATCATGATACGGGTTAGCTTTTTTCCTCTTCGGTTAAGAAAAATATAATCTTCATTTCCTTTCTGAATTTTTATTTGATTTCTCGATGTTCTGATATATAATTCGATGCTTTTGATTGCATCATTACCTATGGGAATAATTCTTTCCTTGTTGTTTTTCCCAATAACTCTTACAAAACCAATATCCGGATAATAATCCGACAATTTCATTCCGGTTAGTTCACTTACCCTCACTCCGCAGGCATAAAGAGTTTCTATTATTGCCTTATTGCGGTGACCCTGTTCATGGCTCAGGTCGATCACAGAGATCATACTCTCTATTTCTTCCAGGCTTAGCACATCCGGAATTTTCCTTCCGAGCTTAGGGGCTTCGAGCAATTCTGAAGGGTCATCATTTATCACATCTTCCATTATCAGGTATTTATAAAAAGCCCTTATCCCACTTATTATGCGTGCCTGGCTCCTGTGAGAAATACCCAATTCGTTTATCCATGCAGCAAATGATCTTAAATCCTGAAGTTTAATTTTTAAAGGTGACAAGTCCGGACTGAAAATGCTGCAAAACTCTGCAAGACGTGAAATATCACGGGTATAAGCCTCAATTGTGTTATGCGACAAAGACCTTTCGAGCATCATATATGAATCAAATCCATTTATTGCGGATTTCCAGTCCATTATTTGTTTATTTTATCCGGATTTTCGCTAAGAAAACTCTTCCATCCTGAATATTTTTTTATTCCTGCCTGGAATGAATTTAACTGATGAAAATGGCACATGGCAACACCAAGGGCATCTGTTGAATCAAATAGTTCATTTTCAAGTCGCACATTGAGTAAGTTCTGTAGCATTGCAGCCACCTGTTCCTTTGACGCATTTCCATTTCCGGTGATAGATTGTTTTACTTTCTTGGGAGAGTATTCAGTAATATTCAAACCCATTGTTATACCTGCTGCAATTGCCACTCCCTGTGCCCGGCCAAGTTTTAACATCGATTGAACATTTTTGCCATAAAAAGGAGCTTCAATTGCAAGTTCCTGTGGTCTGTACAATTCTATGATCTCCTGGGTCTGAAGGAATATTTCGCGGAGTTTCTCCTGATGGTCCAGATACTTTTTCAGTTTTATTACCCCCATTGATATAACACTGTTGTGTCCGAAGTAATGTTCAAGAACGGCATAGCCCATCAACTGAGTGCCGGGATCTATACCCAATATTCTGATCTTTGAGGGTTTATCCATTGAAATTGCCGGTTCTTATCTTTTCCAAAATTTTCTTCACTTCACTGAATGAAACGATCTTGTCTTCAAAATAACCGGTAACGATCTCCGTTTCTGTTTCACTTGCTTCAAGGAAAGTCAGAATATTGGAAAGATGTAATTTCATATGTCCTTTTTGTATTCCTGTAGTTATCAATGATTTCACTGCACCAAAATTCTGGGCAAGGCCTACGGAAGCAACAATTTTCATAAGTTCTTCCGCGCTGGGATTGTCGAGCATTTCAAGGCTTCTTTTTGCTATCGGATGTGTTCTTGTTAATCCTCCAATAGTACCAATAGCCAAGGGCACATCAAGCCAGAACCGGAATATCCCTTTATTTATCTCACATTTGCTTAAACTTTGATAAGCGCCTGTGCGTGAAGCATAGGCATGCCCACATGCTTCTACTGCTCTGAAATCATTTCCAGTAGCAATGATGACTGAATCTATACCATTGAATATACCTTTGTTGTGAGTCGTAGCCCGGTATGGGTCTTTCTCTGCAATTTCAATTGCTGTCCTGAATCTTTCTGCAAAAACTTTGCCATCATTTATTGAATTGTCGTTTGCCAGTTCGTCAATATGACAACTAACTTCTGTATGAACTAGGCTTTCAGGTGTATAATTTGAAAGAATTGACATAATAATTTCGATTTCCTTCTCTTTTCCTTCAAAAATACCGGCAGAGGCAAAATGATCCTTCAGTGTAATGGCAAATTGTTCCAGTACGGTATTAATAAAATTTGCTCCCATACTGTCGCATGTATAAAACTCAGTTTTGATCTGGTATAAATTCGGTATTTTATCGGTAAAATCAACTAATTCTATGCTATGAATTCCTCCACCTCTTTCTTCCATTGATTTTACAATCGGTTTAACATTCTGTCGTAAAATGTCTGCTATTCCCGGGAATTCAGCCCTGAGCCTTTCCTTTTCCCCTTTCCATCTGAAATGAACCTGTCCGATTTTCTTCATATCAATGACCTCGGCTTTGAATCCTCCCCGGTCAAACCAGAATTTGGAAGCACTCGATGCAGCAGCTATTACTGAGCTTTCTTCAATAGCCATCGGTATTGCATATACCTTGCCATTTATTTTAAAATTGGGTGCTATTCCCAATGGTAATGGAAAATTGCCAATTGAATTTTCAATAAATCCATCAAGAATACTTTGAAGTCCGGGATGCCAGTAGCTGATAAGCTCGTTCATAACAAGGTCCGGATCCTTGAAAAATGTCTCTACCACCCATTGTATTTTACGTACTTTGGAAAGCTTGGAAAATCCTGCGATAATTTTTTTGTGCACTATAATTTATTTTACTTTTAAAAAAGCTTTTGCCATTTTTAATCCCTCGATATGTAAACTCATGTATTCATCGAGAACATCAAAACTGACCATTGCATATTTCAAAAACTGCGATGCCATACCGTAAATTGCAGGCATTTTTATAATTTCCATATAGTAATATCCATCAAGAAACGATTTAATTCCTCCAGAAATAATGATATTACGACAAGAAACATTGCTTTCAGGCTCTATAATCAGTTTATTTATATAGCCAATCATCTCTTCTGCACTGTGACCGACCCTAACCAGGTCTGAATATTGCTGTGCCAAATCGTTTTGCTGTCGTAATGATTCCAGTTTGGAAAAGTTGGAGCCACCAAAAGCAGCTGTTTCGATTGCATCAAGGGGTAAGCTTAACAAAGTCTGAAGACTTTTGGGGCCCATTCCCTGTCCAACTTCTTTTACAATAATGCGGGTTTGAACCTTATCTATTACCTTTTTAATAGTCCAGATGGGAGAATTTTGCAACTTATCTCCTTCTGGTTGCATAAATTCCTGCAACGGATTTACGTGGATGATCAATCCGTCAGCCTTGAGTTTCTTTATTAATTCTGAAATTTTAGAAGTTTGATTTTCATGAACCAGTCTTTCGATCTGAGCAATTCCCAGATTGACAAAAAAAGGCCTGTCCCCGATATGTTCTCTCAAATCAAAATCAGAAAAATACGTATCGTCATCGAGCAACTGCCGGCAGGAACCCAATCCCATGCCGAGTTTATACTTTTTACACAGTTTTGCAAGGTTTGTATTGATTGTTTTAGCTCTTTGCGCTCCACCCGTCATACTTGAAATCCAAACAGGTGCTCCAAATTCAACATTCAGAAAATTCAGTGAAAGATCAATATCAGCCAGGGAATTTCCGGTTACCGGTTCATAATAAAACCTTTGATCTGATTGGATTCCTGTCATTTGTGACTGGAAAGTCAGGTCAATGTGATCTGCTTTTCTTTTATCAGCATCCGGATTTTGCTGTTTGATACTCATATTTTATTCATTATAAACTGCAAAATTAACTCTATTTAACGAAAAAACCTTTGATTAGGTTTTTTATTAATCTATTATTTGGTTTTTCTGCCATATTTACTGCGCTGAAAAAAATATTTTTCTCTTTACGAAAATATTTTATTTATATTCATTTAGGTTTTTAATAGCAATAAAGCAATAAGCTGTTTGAAAATTATATGATATTTTAAAATTTACTGTACTTTTGATTTTCATTTTATAAATCATTACTGATTAATGGTTCTTAAACAATTCTATCATCTTGGAAAATACGTTATCTGGCTTGCCAAAGCTTTTACCCGGCCGGAAAAACACAGCATTTACTATAAGGAAACCCTTCGTCAGATCGAAGAAATAGGTATAGGCAGCCTGAAAATAGTATTACTGATTTCCCTGTTCATCGGAGCAGTTACTGCGGTCCAATTATCGTATCAGTTTGGAGATGGGCTGATTCCAACGTATTATATCGGGTATGCACTTAGAGATATGGTAATTATTGAACTCGCTCCAACAATAACAAGCCTGGTACTGGCCGGAAAGATAGGTTCAAGTATAGCAGCGGAAGTAGGAGGTATGCGACAGAAAGAAATAATTGATGCGATGGAGATAATGGGGGTTAATACAGAGGGATATATAGTTTTACCTAAAATACTTGCAGGCCTTTTTTCAACTCCTCTGCTGATCATTTTAGCTGCAGGATTAAGTATTGGCAGTGGTTTTTTTGCAGGTACTGCTATTGGAAATATTACTCCCGGTGATTTTATTAAGGGTTTAAGTTCGTTTTATGATTCTTATACTGTTTTTATTATGGTAGTAAAATCCTTTTGTTTTGGCTTTATCATTATAACCGTTTCGGCATATCACGGCTATTTTGTAAAAGGAGGAAGTCGTGAACTTGGAAAAGCAGGAACAGATGCTGTCGTTTACAGTAATATTCTTATTCTTATTTTTGATTATCTTATCGCACAACTCATGATGGGATGATTTTAGCACAGAACATACATAAGTCATTCAAGGATAAGGTCATACTTAATGGTATTGACTTCACATTTGAAAGGGGAAAAACCAATCTGATAATTGGAAAAAGCGGTGCAGGTAAAACAGTATTGTTAAAAACTCTTATTGGGTTAATTACTCCTGATAAAGGAAACGTTTTTTATGATGACATAGATTTTTATACGTTGAATTTCAAGGAAAAAAGGGCTCTTAGGAAAAAAGTCGGCATGTTGTTCCAGGGGGTTGCACTGTTTGATTCAATGACAATAGAGGAAAATATCCGTTTTCCTCTCGACATGTTTACTGATATGACTGATATGGAAAAATCAATGCAGGTGGCAAGTTGTCTTGAAAGAGTGGATCTACATGATGTCAATTTAAAATTTCCCTCGGAGCTCAGTGGTGGTATGCAAAAAAGAGTTGGAATAGCCAGAGCAATTGTTATGAATCCGGAATACTTGTTCTGTGATGAACCAAATAGTGGTTTGGATCCCAAAACTTCGATTATTATCGATGAATTGATTAAAGGTATAACCGTAGAAAGAAATATTACCACTATTATCAACACTCATGATATGAATTCCGTGATGGAAATTGGGGAAAATATCCTCTTGCTTGAAAAGGGACTTATAGCGTGGACAGGACATAAAACTGACATTCTCAGCAGCAATAATAAGAATATTAATGATTTTATCTTTGCTTCTCCCTTTCTTAAAAAACTAAAGGAAAAGGCATTTCCCGAAACAAAACCCTGATATCATTATGACTCAACCTTTATTTACAAATGATTTGATTATATTAGGCATTTTAATATGTTCCCTCTCATTGTTATTTTACACTTCCGGACTTGAAAACAGATTTTTTAAAAAATTCTATACTTTTGTTCCTGCTTTGCTTCTGGCATATTTTATCCCTGCTCTTCTGAACTGGCCTCTTGGACTTGTTGGTAATGAGTGGTATGATACAGGCGCGGTTATTGATTTTCTGAATAAAAACTATAATTTAAATATCCTTGCGGATTCTTCATTTAATCAGGTACGTGAAATTGTCGAAAAAAATAATGTTGATATCAGTCTGCTTGATCAATTTAAGGAAAAATCACAGCTCAATTATGTGGCATCAAATTATTTTTTACCTGCATGTCTTATACTTCTTTCCTTAAGCGTCGATTTTAGGGGTATATTAAGTCTGGGGCCCAAGGCCCTGATTATGTTTTTTTCAGGTTCTTTGGGAATTATAATCGGAGGTCCCCTTACTTTGCTTATCGTTTTATACTTTTTCCCGGGATTACTGCCTTTTTCGGGCGATGAACTCTGGAAAGGAATGGCAACTATAGCTGGCAGCTGGATTGGAGGCTCTGCCAATCAAACTGCCATTAAGGAAATTTACCAGGTAAATGATACGATTTTTGCTGCTTTCATTGTGGTCGATGTAATAGTTTCCAATATCTGGCTAGGCATACTCTTATACGGTGTAAGTATCCGGGAAAGGATAGATAGATGGCTCAAGGCTGATACTACATCTATCGATAAATTAACGACAAAACTCGAAGCCTACCGAAAAACCATTGAACGAAATCCCGGCACTGTTGATTACCTGATCATGCTTTCAGTAGCATTTGGAGGTGTCGCATTATCAAAAATTTTTGCAGACCTGATTACCCCTGCAATAGGAAAATATGGCGTTTCCCTTGAAACTTACAAGTTAACCTGGCTTTCGTCAGATTTTTTCTGGCTGATAATTTTTGCTACAACTATCGGATTATTGCTTTCGTTCACCGGGGCCAGAAAACTGGAAGGTATTGGTGCTTCAAAATGGGGAACGATTTTTCTGTATTTTCTCGTTGCAACGATAGGAATGAAAATGAACCTTCAGGAAATAAGCCAGAATATTTCCTTGTTTCTTCTTGGAGTTATCTGGATGTTTTTTCATGTCCTGATAATGATAATTGTAGGGAGACTGATAAAAGCTCCTTTTCTTTTTGTTGCTGTAGGAAGTCAGGCCAATATCGGGGGAGTAGCTTCAGCTTCCCTCGTAGTATCTGCTTTCAGTACTTTTCTTGCTCCTGTAGGTGTTTTGCTGGCAGTATTGGGATATGCTATCGGAACTTACGGGGGAATTATCTCAGCATACCTTATGCAATGGGTGTCAGGATGGTGAAAATGCCTTTATGCTGATCTTGCTTAAATCTCTGATCTTTGTATGTAAATAATTGTGGGTTTAAAATCTTTTGCCGGCAACCCAACCTTTTTCTCTATTTAGTGGTCATTATAAGCATAAGTGAAGGTTAACCCGAATAAATTCACAAGGATTTTTTAAATATTTTGAAGTTTGCTCAGGGTGATTATCAGAATTGTCCGACTCTTTGAGTATAAAACTGGTGAATTTTCAGGTTGATTCTTCCGGTTTATGATATAAAAACTCTGCTTTTCAATGGGCTTCCTGTAAAGAGAAGCCCTTTTAAATTACCAGGAGTATGTGCTTTTATAATTCTTCAAAAGTATTTTTTTCTTATGAAATTATATCTTAATCCAAGGTAAAAGTTCGAAATTGCAGCGGGCTGATTGAAATATACCCGGTAAATGTTTTGTACTCCAAGATCTGTAACCACATTATATTCCCTGAAATAATGCTTATACCCGGCCAATAAAGATAAATTACCTGAAATACGGTATGCAGCATTAGCATCAACAAAGAAATTATACGCAGGTATCAGGCCTTCCTGAGAAAAATTATACGAATTATTTTTACTGTCAGTAAATTCAACATTCATATCCTTATCTGCGGAAGCATCGTTTCCTGCCAAAATCTTTGAGCTTAACAACACAGGGAAAGTTATACCTCCTCCACCTCTTAACGATATTCTTTTGTTGATTCTGTACCCCTGAAACATAGAGATCTCAATCAATCCTCCGGACAATTTATTTTCAATTCTCTCCTGTTTGTTTTCCAGATACAGTGAAGTTGAAGCATCAGTATTATAAGACTGCTCAAGTGAAACCGAATTGCCTAAAAGGCCGGGGTCAGCATATCCAATTGACAGATCCAAAAACATCCTTGAGCTTATATTAAAAGTATTTCCAAAGCTAAATTCCAATCCCGGTTTTACATTACCGGATTCTTTATTAAATAGTTTTGCTTCAATATACGGGTGCCATAAACCTTTGACCCGGTTCCTGAATAAAACCGCATTTTTTTCGGCTAAATAGTGATTTATTCTCTGGTAATTCAATTCATTATTGATCAGGCTGATATTTGCAATTGATTCCTTTTCCCTTTCTTTAATTTTATCTGATTTTTGACTGCCCATTTTTTGTGATTCTGATATCAAGGTCTTGTCTTGGCTATTTACAGATTCTTCATGATAAAAGTGCTTGTCTGTAAGGTTTCTGGTAAAACTCACGGATTTCTTATTGTAAATATCGGATTTAATCCTTGTTTCATCTTCATGATTCAGATTGCTAGCAATTGGCTTATGATGCCTGACTGCATTATTTTTTTTAATTTCGGGTTCTTTCAATTCAGTATTAACAGGGCTGTTTCCAAGGTAATAATCAGAAATAATTACACCTGCTGTCGATAAAATACCAAAAAGAAGAAGGAAGAAAATCCACCTTCTTCTTTTGTTTCTTACGGGCATTTCCTTTTCCAGGATCTTGTTCATTTGATCCCAGCCCTGTTTTTTAATATTTTCCGGATATATCTTTGTGTTCATGCATTATTATAATTAATACTGTTTTTTAATAGCATTTCCTTCAAAGTCTTTTTTGCATTCGCCAGGTGCCATTTAGATGTGCCCATAGAAATATTCATCATTTCGGCTATTTCAGCATGGCTAAAACCTTCGATGGCATGCATAATAAAAACATCTCTCTGTTTTTCGCTCAGATTTCTAATTAATTTTATTATCAGTTCATAATCATAATCATTAAAAGTTTCATCATATTGTCTGTCGTCCCTGATCTCAACGTATTTGATCTTATTCTTTTTTGACCTGTAGTGATCTGCTATACGATTAAAAATGATTTTTCGGATCCATGCTTCCAGGTTACCTTCTCCCCTGTATGTTGCAATATTTCTGTAAACATTTAGAAACCCATCATTCATTATACTCATTGCCAGTTCTTCATCGGAAGTATGCCTCAGACACATACCGTACATTTTATCGAAAAACAGCAGGTAAAGTTCCTGTTGAAATCTTCTTTCATTCCTTATACACCCTTTTATTATATCCTGTTCAGAATATCCTTTCATTTAAATCTGGCATTTCCCTAAGCAAAATTAAAAAAACATGCCAAATCTGAATAACAGCCTTTGAAATTTAACTTCACGGTTAAAGATCTGGTTTCCCCATTGACCGCGATATGTAAACTTGGCTTCCTGGTATTTGAAATTAATATCGAACGTATAATTTATTCCATATGCCCCCTGTATCTTTAATCCAAATGCCGGATTCATCATAATTCCCCCGCTTTTGTCAATTACATTGTCAGAATTTGTATAAAGCATACTATAGCCTCCTTGAAGCCTGAAAAAAGGACTGACCGGACTCTTCTTAAAAAAAGATGTAAAATCCATGTAAACCGGTATAAAAAATTCATTAAATCCATAATTGAAGTATTCAGCCGCTACTCCTCCTCCCAGGGAGGCATAAGGGCTGAACCGGTAACCTAGATCATATTCTATTCCTGTTCCAATTCTTGGGCTTTCAGAAGAAATATTAATTCCGGGAATAAGTTTCATTCCGAAATAATGATACACAGAATTTATTTTCAAATCAAACTCCCGCTCATGTTTTGTTTTACTTTCCGAAATTTCTATTTTTGATACAATTTCATCTTTAAAAGTAAGGACACTGCCATTCTCCAGTTTTAATTGAACCTGCTCTCCAACTTTGTAATCAATTATTGATCCATATAATTTGCTCCCGTTTTTAAGGACAATAAGATCATTAAAAGTTTCCCTGTTCTGTGAATTAAGAGCAATTGCAATAAACACAAGGAAAACAGTAGCCAGTATCCTTTTCATTCTTCTTATTTTATATTAAAGATAATTATTTCATCCAACAGATTTACACTCCTGTTTTTTAGTTTTCAACTTTTATCACACTAAGTTCTTTGAGCTCATAGCCGTCCATTTTGTATTGATACAGGCCATCATTTCCGACAAGTATTATATCATTCTGACTCAGGATAATGACATCATAAAAATGTTTATTCTGAATCTTTGATTTTATTTCAATATCTTTCGGGTCCTTTACATCCAGCACTTTTAGTCCAAACTCTCCTTCACATAGTACCATTTTATCATCCAGAACGCTTAATCCATGAGGGTTAGACATTTCATAAGTTTTAACCAGGGTGGGATTAAGTAAATTTTTTATATTTATAACATCGAGCTGATCTTTTATTCCCCTGCAATTATTACCGGTTCTCAAGGTAACATACGCTATATCTCCGACTGCGAATACGGGGTCACATGCTACAGCATGAACAAAATTTGACAAAAGTTCGGGCTTATCTGGATTTGTTGCACTGAAAATGAACATTCCCGTATTGGAACCAATAAAAAGATTTTCTTTGAACGGATATATTGTTTCTATTCCCCATCCTATTTCAACCTTATTGGTTAAAAATGGGTCATCTGCCTTTTCAACATTCACTACCTGCAAACTCGAATTATCAACGATGTATAACCTTTCTTTCATTATTGTAAACCTTGCCATTGATCCTCCTAATCCAGATACTGAACCCGCTCCGCCACTGTTACCACCATCTTTGGTTCCTGAAAAATCAACAAGAACAGTTCCATCGCTTTCAAACATAATATCTCCGTTAATATCAGAACAATTTACTTCTTCTATTCTATCAGTGGCCCTGTAATAAACCAGATAGCCAAGACCCGGATTCTCATATTTATATTTTGAAAAAACATTTTCAAGTTTTTTCACCAGTTTTGGGCTTGCCGGAATGGTGATGTCAAAACTTAAAAGATCGATGTAGTTGTCAGCATACAGTATATTTGATTTTACGGCTATGTCCACATTGCCGGGAATTGATATGAAAGACAGGTTGACAGGATTTGATGGATTACTGTTGTCAAACACATGTACTCCTTCATATAGCTCATTAACAAACAGGTATTTCCCATAAACATATATTTTTCCGGGATTTTTCATAGCCGCAGGTTCGCGAATATCAATGTTTCTAAGTTGTGATTTTGTCAGGTAAACCGGGTTATATACTTTGTATTTAACTGTTTCTTTACAGTCATCAAACATACAACCCGATAAAAGTACCATTGAAGTGGTAATTATTGCCATAAGTGCATAAAATTTGTTTTTCATGATCAGTTGTTTTTATTAATTATTTTATAAAATTTTTAAACATGTTATCTTTTTATACCTTTCACTGCATACTCCGGTTATATTATTGTAATCAAACATTATATTTACAGGATATCCGGAAGTCTCAATTATTTTCCATATTTTTTCTTCATCAGGAAGAATTTCGGCTTTAATTGTATCATTACCCGTTGAAATTACCCATCCGGGACAGCACATGCATTCTATATAAACATATGAAATTATTTGTCCTTTTTTCTGACATGTATTTTCTTCCTCTGTTTTGCAGCATGAACTAAGCATTAAGAGAAGAAAGCCTGAAACTAAAGCAAATAATGATATTTTTTTCATCTATTTGAGTTTTTATTCAAAGACGTAATATAATATCAGAAAGGTTGGAGATTTTAAGAGAAATATTATTTTATTTTTTTTTTCGTTATGTTTCAAATTACCTAAAATGAGAGGACTTAGATCGTTTTTATTGATTTTTACCGTGTTTTATTCAAGTTATGTTTTCACTCAGGATATTTCCAGATCTGATGATTATGTATTTGTTTCAAATATCAGATCAGTCAAATTTTATGCCGGCAATAATCCATTATCATACCCATTATCTGATCTTTCCGGCAGTATTCCTCTGTTCTTTGAATTTGATGATACTGACGGGGATTCAAAAAGTTATTATTACAAGATAGTACATTGCGATATGGATTGGAAAATAAGCGAACTGAACGAAAGTGATTTCCTTTCTGGTTTCAATGGTGTTGAAATAAAAGATCCGGTTAATTCCTCTTTTACCTTAACTCAATATACACATTACAAACTCCGTCTTCCGAACAAGGATGTACGCTGGTCCGTTTCTGGTAATTTTCTCCTTGTGGTTTACGATGACAATGATGAAATTGTGATTTCCAAACGTTTTCTGGTTTCCGAAAACAAGGTCAGGATAAATGCATATATCGATCATGCAAGGGATGTTTCAAAGTTTTATACACATCATGGTCTGAAAGTTGATCTTAACATCAAAGATTACTATATTGTCGACCCAGTTAAGGAATTGAAAGTATCTGTCTTACAAAACAATAAATGGATTGACGCAGTAAAGAATGTATCGCCTAAATACTGGAGAGGGGATGATATCTCATTTGATGAATTTGATCCTTTTTTATTTAAAGCCCTGAATGAATTTCACTATTTTGATATCAGGAGCCTGAGAGCAACCAATCTTGAAATTCGCTCCATTGATGTGAGCAGGAAAGGGGTTGAAGTCATGCTTGAGTCAGATCATATAAGGAAATACGGCAATTATTTCTTTCACAATGACATAAATGGTAATTTCCTTCTGCTTAATCTTGATAATCAAAATATCAATTCAGCTCAATATGCAGATGTCAATTTCAAGCTAAAAACATCGGCTCCCATTAAGGATCATGATGTCTATGTTACCGGAGGATTTTGCGAATGGCAATTATATGATGATAACAAAATGTTCTATGAACCCGAGTCTGAATCCTACAAAGCTAAGCTTTTTCTTAAGCAGGGGGTTTATGATTATTATTATGCCATAACCGATAAATCAGGAAAAATCGATTTTGAATCCACAGAAGGAAGCTGGTATGAGACCGAGAACGATTACATGATACTTGTTTATCAGAGGCCTTTTGGAGGCCGGTATGATAAACTTGTAGGTATACGGGTTATTGAGTAATAATTCTTTATCCGCATTTTGAATGGCCGCATGACTTACAGGAAAGACAGCCTTCAACATAAATCAGGTTACCTACTTCCCCGCAATTTTCACATGGCTCCTTTTCAACTTTTGTTCCATCCGGAATAAAGAGTTTCAGTGCTCTCACTATTCCCTTTTTCCAGGAATTGATTGATTCGCTTTCAACATTCAGCCCATCAATAAGTTCCACTACTTTAGTTAATGGCATTCCGTGTCTGAGAACTCCTGAAATGAGTTTGGCATAATTCCAGTATTCTTTGTTGAATGACCTTGACAATCCTTCGTGAGTCACCTTATAACCGTTTTTGTCTGCATATTGGAGATCATACCTGCTGTTGCCTTCATTATCGCGAATTTTCAATACCCAGGCCTTTGTTATTGTCTTCGGAATCATGAAGGTATCTTCAGCTGATCCGGTAAATATTTCATAGGGTTTTCCGTCAAGAAGCCCAACCACAGCTATCCATTTTTCTTTGCTGTTCATGAATCTTACTATCTCTGCTTCAAGTTTTCTGGGTCTTTTGGGAGAATGGTTTACCTTGAAACTAACCTCATCTTCTTCATTCTTTTTTTCATTAGTTACCAGCACTCCGGTTCTCGAACCGTCACGGTAAATTGTCATTCCCTTACACCCGCTTTCCCATGCTTCTATATAAAGCCTGTTGACAAGATCGACAGTAGCCGAATTTGGAAGATTTACCGTCACGCTGATAGAATGATCAACCCATTTTTGTATTTTCCCCTGCATCCTGACTTTCTGAAGCCAGTCCACATCGTTAGCTGTTGCTTTATTGAAAGGACTTTTCTCAATTACTTTCTGTAGTTCAGCATCGGGAAGGTTTTTTATTTCATCGACATTATAGTTGTTGGCTTCAAGCCATGTTATAAATTTATGATGGAACACATTGTACTCTTCCCAGTGATCACCATTCTGGTCAACAAAAGATGTCTTTGAATTCTGATCGTTTGGATTAATCTTTTTTCTTCTCTTGTAGGAAACCATAAAAACAGGCTCAAGACCGGATGTGGTCTGAGTCATAATACTTGTGCTTCCTGTCGGAGCAATTGTCAGAAGGGCAATATTTCTCCTTCCTGATTTTTGCATCCTTTCATAAAGTTCCGGGCTTTTATTTTTAAGCCTCATTATAAAAGGGTTATTTTTCTCCCGTTCGGTATCATAGATCGGAAATGCACCTCTTTCTTCTGCCATAACAACTGAAGACATATATGCATTAACAGCCAGCATTGAATGAACTTTCTCTGAAAACTCTATTGCTTCATCGGTTCCATAACGATAATTCAATGCTGCAAGCATATCTCCTTCTGCCGTTATTCCAACTCCTGTCCTTCTGCCGCTTATTGCTTTGTTTCTGATCTTGTTCCACAGGTCTTTTTCTGTTTGCTTGATAATTTCGGATTCCGGGTCCAGTTCTATTTTTTCTATTATTTTATCGATTTGCTCAAGTTCAAGATCTATTATGTCGTCCATTATTCTCTGTGCAAGTCTGGTATGTTCGCCAAAAAGTTCAAAATCAAATATAGCTTTATCAGTGAACGGATTTTTAACATAACTATACAGGTTAACAGCCAGTAACCTACAGGAATCATAGGGATTTAAGGGTATTTCTCCACAGGGGTTTGTCGATATTGTTCTGAATCCCAGATCTGCATAACAGTCGGGTACTGATTCTTTTATAATTGTATCCCAGAACAGGACTCCGGGTTCAGCCGATTTCCAGGCATTTGAGACTATTTTATTCCACAGATCTGATGCCTCTATGGTTTTTGTTGTTTTGGGTTCTTCGCTAAAGACCGGAAATTTTTGGGTATATTCTCTTTTTTCAATGACAGATTTCATGAATTCATCATCAATTCTCACTGAAATATTGGCACCTGTGATTTTACCCAGATCGAGTTTTGCATCTATGAAATCTCCCGCATCAGGGTGATTGATTGACAAGGAAAGCATAAGTGCTCCCCTTCTGCCATCCTGAGCAACTTCTCGGGTACTGTTGGAGAATCTCTCCATGAATGGAACTATACCGGTCGATGTCAATGCACTGTTTTTTACGGCTGATCCTTTTGGTCTGATGTGAGAGAGATCATGTCCAACTCCTCCACGTCTTTTCATCAGCTGTGCCTGTTCTTCATCCATTTTCATTATTCCACCGTAAGAATCAGCTTCATTACCGATAACAAAACAATTAGACAGCGATGAAACCTGAAAATCATTTCCAATTCCGGACATAGGGCCACCCTGTGGAACTATATATCTGAATCTGTCCAGCAAATTGAAAATTTCGTCTTCTTCAATTGGTCTGGAATATTTTTTCTCTATCCTGCTTATCTCTCTTGCCAGCCTGCGATGCATATCGGCAGGAGTTGCTTCATATAAGTTGCCTTCTGAATCCTTAAGAGCATACTTACTGAGAAATACATTCGCCGCAAGTTCGTCTCCTTCAAAATAATCAATTGATGCTTTCAGTGCTGTTTGATAATCTATGCTCTTCAATTCATTATTTTCGGTATTCTTTTGGGTCAATTTACCTACTTTTTCTACGTTCATCGTTAAGAAATTCCTGAGTTAATTTGTATTTAATTAATTATCAGAATTTTTGGGGTTTTTCGTTAAATCAACGGCGCTAATTTATGCGATATATTTGAATTTCTTTAATATTTGAAGATTTTTTTTTAATATTTTTTTTATTAGCTTTTTCTGTTAAAAATTTATTTTACACATCAAAACATTTTAATTATTTTTTTAATATAATTTTTTTACCAATGTTTGAATTATTGATTTTCATTTGATTATTAATTATCATATGTTTTTAGATAATTTAGGTTTTTTATTATAAAAAGTGTACACAAAATCTTATTTAAATGAAGTTTTAATTTTTTTTGAAAGCCTGTTACAAATAACTTATTTAAACGTTAATAATAAAAAAACATGGTTTTTTACGGTTTTTATGTAGGTTTGCAAAAAAATTAGATTGCCGGTGTTTTTTTCCGGTATAGTGTTTAATCAGCTTGTGATTTAAATTTTATTTATTAAAAATGCATTTTAAAGCAAATATGAAAAAATTAATATTTATTTTTCTGTTTTTTGTTGCTTATACTTTCAATTTATATTCTCAGGAATTTCATTTTGGAATACGTGGCGGTATGAATTTTTCTACTTTCCTCGGCCCGGTTGAAAGCGATGTACTTGAAACTAATAAGATCAACAATGGTTTTCATTTCGGAATTGAGGGCATTTATTCTTTCAATGACTATTTAAGTGCTGCAACAGAAATTCAGTATAGCCAGATTGGATCAAAGTATAAATATAACGGGCCCTCATATTATATCTTCTTTGATGATGATAATTATCTGCTTAAAAACCCTGAAGTCACTTACAATTTGAATGTTTCAAATTCTTACATTTATATTCCGGTAAATTTAATGGTTAGGCCCTTTAAAAAACTTGAAATCAAAGCAGGAGGATATTTTGGTTTTTTAATAAACCCAACTGCATCAGGTAATATGGAATTTGGAAATAAATTTAATCAGAAACTTAAATATAATTTTTACTCTGATAAGGATGCGCCAAGCATTTATTATAATTATGGAACCCTGAATATTAAGACTGAAAATGCTGATGGCAAAGAAGAAATAAGACAAACAAAACAGACAAGCAGAGCTTATAATCAATATCCTCCGGCTGATTACAAAGATGGAAGTTTTTATAAAGTCTTTGATGCAGGTGTCAATTTTGGCATCAATTATTTTATTAACAACAGTTTGCTTGTTGGGGTCAATTGTCAGTATGGCCTGACGGATATCAGCAATAATAAACTTGACCGTTCACTTAAGACTCTTGCTGATGATGGTGATTTGTTTTTTAATAATGAAGACAAACTTATTTATAAGGACGATTTCGACAGAAACCTAAATTTTCAGATATCATTGGGGTTCAGATTCTAGTTTTTCCAGTTTGTCGACTGTTGCTTCCCACTTTAATTCAAGTTGTTTGATATATTCGGATACTTCTTTTAGATGTTTTCCTTTTTTTTCAATTATTTTAAGATCTGTTTCTGAATTTTTTGAAAAAAAATCTATCAATTCTGATTTTTCAGCTTCTTTTATTTCTATTTCTCTCTGTATCCTTGAGATTTCATTGTTAAGTTTTTTCTTTTCTGCTCTTGCCAGATTTTTATCTTCAATTTTGGGGATTGCGATACTTTCTGTCTTTTTTAATTCCTTTATTGATAACCTGTATTGGGTACATGTGCCATTGAAGATTTTTATTTCTCCTCTTCCATCCATTATGAAGATATGATCCGATATTTTATCCATGAAATATCTGTCGTGGGTGATAATTATCAGGTTTCCTTTAAACCCTATCAGGTATTCCTCCAGGACATTTAAAGTTATTATATCCAGATCATTGGTGGGTTCATCAAGAATTAAAAAATTAGGATTTGTCATCAAAACGGACAATAACTGAAGTCTGCGTTTTTCTCCGCCACTTAACTGTGAAACAAAAATCTGCTGCTGGCTACGCGAAAAAAGAAATTTTTCGAGCAGTTGTTCGGCTGTGAGTTTTTTTCCATTTGAAAGGGGTAAATATTCTGCTATATCGTGTATGACTTCGATCACTTTTTTGTCGTGGTTCAGTACTGTACTGTGCTGCGAAAAAATACTGAATTTTACTGTTTCACCGGTTATTATTCTGCCATTATCGGGTTTTACTGACCCCACAAGCATATTTATAAATGTAGTCTTTCCCACACCATTGTTACCAATTATGCCGGTTTTTTCATTTTTTCTGAATTTATAGGTGAAATCATTTAAAATCCTTATTCCCTCATATGATTTTTGGACATTATATAATTCAAGGATTTTACTGCCTAGTCTTTGTGTTTCTATATCGATACTTATAGGATCATTATATATGTTGTTTTCGGTTCTTTCTTTTATTTCATAGAATTTATCTATTCTGGCTTTGGATTTGGTGCCCCTGGCTTTTGGTTGTCTGTTAAGCCATTCCAATTCTTTTTTATATAGCTTTTTTAGTTTCTCTCCGGAGATATTATCATTATATATTCTTTCAGATTTTTTTTCCAGATAGTTTTCATAATTGCCACTATATATAAATAGCTTGCCATTTTCCAGTTCTACTATTCTGTTACAAGTGTTTTCCAAAAAATATCTGTCATGGGTCACCATGAACACTGTCATGTTTTTTGACTGAAGATATTCCTCAAGCCATTCTATCATGTCGACATCAAGATGATTAGTTGGTTCATCAAGGACCAGGAATTCGGGTTCTGCTAATAATATTTTTGCAAGAGCCAGGCGTTTGATGTGACCTCCTGAAAGTTCTTCTATTTTTTTATCTATTTGTGGTATTTTAAGCTTAAAAAGAATTTCCTTTATGCGGGCTTCTATATCCCAGCACTTCAAATTATCCATTTTTGAAACAGCGGAATTAATCTTTTCGGAATCATTTTTCAGAAGAGCTTCTTCATACTCTTTTATAGTAGAGATTTTTATTTCGTCAGTATCAAAAATGGTGTCAACCAATGATTGTTTTCCATAAAAAACCGGTTCTTGTTCGAGGATTGCCAGTTTTATATTTTTGTTGATTATTATTTTTGCTTTTTCTCCTTCCGGGCTTTCTAATCCGGCAATAAGCCTCAGGAGTGTTGATTTTCCACTGCCATTTTTTGCTACCAGGCCTATTTTATCGCCTTTGTTTATGTTAAGACTGATATCGTCCAGCAAGATTTTCTCACCATAGGTTTTACTAACATTTTCCAGTTGAAGATAATTCATATATTTTTAAGAAAATTGAAATAGCTAAAATTTCTGCGTGCATTTACCTGTTTTTCGACTTTTTTATGGATCCTATAAATAATTATCTATCCATGTACCAAAAATACTCATAAGCTGTCTTTCAGAATTGCTAACTACGCGGACAACTTCTTCGTGGGTTGTTTTCTTTATTCTCTCCGGAGGATAACATTCATTTGAAACAACTGAAAATCCGGCTACTTTCATACCTCCGTGTATTCCGGTTATGGTTTCAAAAACAGTTGACATTCCAATCAGATCAGCTCCCATCCTATAGATCATTGAATATTCTGCAGGTGTTTCAAGACTTGGGCCCTGGAGTGCAAGATATATTCCTTCTTTCAAATCATACTGCAGATAATTTGCTACTGCTTTTAGCTGAGTTCGTAATTCTGAACTATAAGCATCGGACATATCAGGAAACCTTGTGCCAAAATAATCAATGTTTTTACCCCTGAGTGGATGATCCGGTATCAGATTTATATGATCCTTCAATAAAATAATATCTCCTGCATTAAATGCGGGATTTATTCCACCTGCCGCATTTGTCAGGATAAGGTCTGGCGTTTTTAAATATTGCAGCAATCTGATGGGATAAGTAATGTCTCTGGCAGAATATCCCTCATAATAATGAAACCTTCCAGAAAAAATGTATATACCTTTTTTATTTCTTGTTCCTATGATCAATTCTCCTTTATGATTTTCCACAGTACTGACTGGGAAGTACGGAATTTGTTGGTATTCTATTCTTGCATCAACAGAATCCAACAATTCTTCACTGCTGAGTCCCGACCCAAAAATTATTCCCAAACGAGGCAAAATGCCTGATTTCGACATTATAAATTTTTTGGTTTCTTCCAGATTTTTAATTAAAATATCCATAATTCTTATTTCAAACCCGCCAAAATTATAACTTTATTAATTAATTATTCAATAAAATGTGCAAAATATATTAAAAGTCATATATTTGCACCCGGAATTGGTGGAAGAGGGAACAGTTGTTCCCTCTTTTTTATATGAGTATCATGACTGAATTAATAAACAAAATAAGAGGTATTACCCTTAAGAAATTTCTTGAGCCTGAATTTGACGATTGCTATATTGTTGAAATCTGTATCAGTAAAAACAATAAGATTGAAATATTTATTGACAGCGATTCTGATATGACTATCAATAAATGTGCTTCAATAAGCAGATTTGTCGATAAGGAAATAGAAGATGCTTTGCTGATAAATGAAAAATATACCCTGGAAGTATCTTCTCCGGGATTGAACAGGCCACTTGTTAAAAGGCAATTTTCGAAAAATACCGGCAGGTTTATCCGGATAAAAACCAAAGACCATCTTGTCATAGAAGGAATATTGAGTTTTGTTGATGATAAAAAGATTATTGTTGAGATTGAGAATAAAAAGGACATTATAAAAAATGAATTGTCATTTGACGAAATAGAAGAAGCTAAAATAATTTTTAAATTTAATAAACGATAAAAATGAATTTGATAGAATCTTTTTCCGAATTCAAGGCTGGAAAAAATATCGACAGACCAACTTTGGTTAGGGTTTTGGAAGATGTTTTTCGAACTCTGATCAAGAAAAAATATGGTTCTGATGATAACTTTGAGGTTATTGTAAACACAACCAACGGAGACCTTGAGCTCTGGAAAGTCCGCTCTGTAGTTCCTGATGGAGAGGTTACAGATGAATTGACACAGATATCTTATTCTGAAGCACAGTTAATTGACAGTGATTATGATATTAGTGATGAATGTTATGAAAAACTTGATGTGGAAACTTTTGGCAGAAGGGCAATAATGGCTGCTCGCCAGACACTTGTATCAAGGATCACTGAACTGGAAAAAGAAGATATTTACAAACAATACCACACCAGGGTTGGAGAACTTGTTTTGGGTGAAATAGGTCAGATCATGAAAAAAGAACTGCTTGTGGTAGATGATGCTACTTCAAATGAATTACTTCTTCCAAGATCTGAATTGATCAAAGGCGACTTCTTCAGAAAAGGAGACATGATCAAAGCAGTCATTAAAAGTGTTGAAATGAGAAATAATGTTCCCGTCATTATCATTTCACGTACCGATAATAAATTCCTTGAAAAACTCCTTGAACAGGAAGTTCCGGAAATTGAAGATGGCCTTATTGTTATAAAAAATATAGTCAGGATTCCCGGCATCAGAGCCAAGGTAGCAGTAGAATCCTACGATGACAGGATCGATCCGGTTGGAGCCTGTGTAGGAATGAAGGGATCAAGAATCCATGGCATAGTAAGGGAACTCCGCAATGAGAATATAGATATCATCAATTTCACAAATAATACATCTCTTTATATTCAAAGGTCGCTTACTCCCGCAAAAGTAAGCAACATTGAAATTGATGACAAAACAAAAAGAGTTTCTATCTACCTGAAACCGGATCAGGTATCCCTCGCAATAGGAAAAAATGGGGCAAATATTAAACTGGCCAGTGATCTTACCGGCTATGAACTAGATATATACAGAGAACTTGATGACAATATGGCTGATGATGTAGATCTTGATGAATTCAGAGATGAAATTGAAGGCTGGATAATTGATCAGTTAAAAAATATCGGTTGTGACACGGCTAAAAGTGTGCTTTCACTTGAAAGAGAAGAGCTAATAAGAAGGACAGATCTTGAAGAGGAAACAATAGATGATATTATGAATATCCTTCGTGCGGAATTTGAAGAAAACGCCTGATTTCAGGGGCTTTAAGTGAACGCAAAAATTATTGAACTAAATTTTTATAATGGCATATAATCTGTTTAAAATAGCAAAAGAACTTAATGTGGCTACTAGCACCATTGTCGAATACCTTACTTCCAAAGGCATCGAGGTGGAGAATAAGCCTATTGCAAAAATTTCCGATGAAGTTCATGATTTATTGCTTCAGAAATTCAGCAATGCAATGGTTGAAAAAGAAAAGGCCGAAGCTTTGCTTGAAGAAAGAAAAAGAAGGAAAGAAGCCGCTCCGGTTCATGAAAGACCTGAGATCAAAAAGGATGAGGATACTGTCAAAAAAAGTATTTTCTCACAACCTGAAAAATTCATTAAAACTGAACTTGAAGAAACAGATAAACCCAAACTTACTATAGTTGGGAAAATAGATCTTGAACAGATAAGTAAGAAAAAACATAAAGAAGAAACTCCTGCAGCCGAAGAAATCAAACCTGAGGTTTCTGAAATAATTGAAGAAGCCAAGCTTGTTCAGGAGGAGGCTCCTGTAGAAAAGGAAATTATTCCATCTGAAAGCGTACAGGATGTAGCACCGGTTCCCGATGAAGAAATAGTTAGAATTGAGACACCTAAATTGAAAGGCCTTAAAAAACTCGGAAAAATTGATGTTTCCAAATTTGAACACAAGAAAAAACCGGAAAAACCATCTAAAGAAGAGGTAAAACCCGTAGAAAAAGTAACACCCGTTTCAGGTGGAGAAGATGCCGCCCATAAAAAGAAAAGAAAACGCAAGCGTAAGAAAATCAATACCGAACAACTTATTCAGCAAGATAAAACCTTTAAAAGACCAAAAGAAGAAGAAGTAAAGGAAATCTCTGAAAAGGAAATCGAAGAAAAAATCAAGAGCACAATTGCCAAACTTAAAGGCACAGGTAAAAGCAAAAGACAAAAAATCAGAAAAGAAAGCAAGATCATTAAAAGGGAAAAATCGGAACAAACAGAACAGGTCGATGATAAAATACTGGAAGTCAGTGAGTTTATAAGTGTTTCAGAATTAGCAAGCCTTATGAATGAACCTGTAACAAGTATCATCACCACCTGCATGAATGTTGGGGTCATTGTGTCAATTAACCAGAGAATTGAAAAAGAGATCATTGAACTTGTAGCTGAGGAATTTGGCTACGAAGTCAAGTATATGGAAGCAGATGAAATAAAAGAAGATGAAGAAGAAGAATTAATAGATAAGGAAGAAGATCTTCAGCCCAGAGCCCCTATTGTAACAGTTATGGGGCATGTTGACCATGGGAAAACTTCACTGCTCGATTATATCAGAAAAACCAATGTTGTTAGTGGAGAGGCTGGAGGTATTACCCAGCATGTCGGTGCTTATGAAGTAATACTTGGGGAGAATAAAACGATAACTTTTATCGACACCCCTGGTCACGAAGCCTTTACTGCCATGAGGGCCAGAGGTGCTAAAGTAACGGATATTGTAATCATTGTAATAGCTGCCGATGACAGGATAATGCCACAGACAAAGGAAGCAATAAGCCACTCTCAGGCAGCAGGTGTTCCAATGATATTTGCCATTAACAAAATTGATAAAAACGGTGCTGATCCTGAAAAGATTAAACAGGAACTTGCTTCAATGAATTTACTTGTTGAGGATTGGGGAGGCAAGTATCAATCTCATGATATATCTGCAAAATCCGGTATCGGAGTCGAAGACCTGCTTGAAAAAGTATTTCTCGAAGCCGAAATGTTAAATCTTAAGGCCAATCCTAAACGACCCGCAGTTGGTACTGTACTTGAGGCTACTCTGGACAAGGGTAAAGGTTATGTAAGCAATATGCTTGTACAGAATGGAACCCTGGAGATAGGTTCAACTATTGTTGCTGGTCATTATTTTGGCAAAATTAAAGCCATGTTCAATGACCGTGGTAAACGTATTAAGTCTGCAGGTCCTTCTACTCCTGTAAAAATCCTGGGAATGAACGGGGCTGCTCAGGCCGGTGAAGTATTTAAAGAATATACACAGGAAAAAACTGCTAAAAATATAGCTTCAAGAAGGTCTATCATAGCAAGAGAGCAGGCCAGCAGAACTAAAAAACGTATCAGCCTGGATGAAATTGGAAGACGTCTTCAACTTGAAGATTTTAAAGAACTTAATCTGATAGTTAAAGCCGATACAGACGGTACAGCTGAAGCATTGGCTGATTCTCTGATAAAACTTTCAATCAACGAGATAAACGTTAATGTAATTCATAAAGGAGTGGGACAGATTTCGGAATCCGATGTTTTACTTGCCTCTGCTTCAAATGCTATCATTATCGGATTCCAGGTGAGACCTTCGGGAAATGCTAAACGGGTTGCTGAAAAAGAAGGTGTTGAAATCAAAACATACTCTATTATTTACGAAGCAATCGATGAAGTGAAACTTGCTATGGAAGGCATGCTGGAACCTACAAAGGAAGAACAGATAAAAGGACTTGTCGAGGTACGTGAAACATTTAAAATTAGCAAAGTAGGGACCATTGCCGGTTGTTATGTCCTTGAGGGTTCGATCGATAAAAACAGCTTTATCAGGGTTATCAGAGACGGTATCGTTATTTTTCCCAACAGAGAAAATCAGAATATTTCAGTAAGTTCGCTGAAACGGTTTAAAAATGATATTAAGGAGGTTAAAGCCGGACTTGAGTGTGGATTAACCATAGATAATTTCAACGATATACGTGTAGGAGACCAGCTGGAAGTATATGAAATAATCAATATAGAAAAACATCTGGATTAAACTGGTATTTTTCAAATTATCGGTAACTAATCAGTTTAAATCTTTATTCCTAATAGACTTTTTCATTAAATTTAGGTATGATTGCTTTTGTTTGTGATAATTCACAATAATATCTAAGAAATTTTACAGTCTGATACCTTTTATACAGCTTTATCCAGTGAAAAGGAGAATAGGGAACCTTTTCCTAATTGACTCTCTACCGTAATGCTCTCATCGTGTGCTTCCAGTATGTGCTTTACAATTGATAATCCCAAACCTGTTCCACCTTTTTTTCGCGATCTGTCACGATCAATACGATAAAATCTTTCAAATATCCTTTCCAGGTTCTCTTTACTTATACCAATGCCATTATCCATTATTTCAATTCTATATTTATTGCCCGATTCTGAGCAGCTGATTTCAATTTTTCCCTTATCCTTGCTGTATTTAATAGCATTGACAAGCAGATTTGTCAGCACCTGTTCTATTTTTTCCTCATCAGCGAATACATAACATTTTTTATTTTCCGGAATATTAATAATTAAATGGACATTCTCATCTCGGGCACTTATTTCAAATGAATCGGCTACCTCTTTTATTAGAGAACAAATATCGAACTGGTTTTTCTCTATTATAAGCGAACTTCTCTCAAGCCTGGAAATCATCTCAAGATCTTTTACAATCTGTGACAATCTTAAAATACTTTTTAATGCTTTATCTAGGTGCTTTTGATTAACTTTATTATCGTATAATGATCCGTCTATCAATGTTTCAATATAGCTCTGTGCAATAAATAATGGTGTTTTCAATTCATGGGAAACATTACCAAGAAATTCTTTACGGTATGCTTCCATGTCTTTTAATTTACTTATTTCTGTACTTTTCGTTTCAACCCATGTACCTATTTCTTTTTCAAACTGGTTGAGATTCTTTACTTTTTCATTCTGGATGTTTTCCTCCCGATGCTTATTCAAAATTTCATACATCCTTTTGGAAATATTCTTTAAATCCCGGTTAATGATTAAATAAATCAGTACATAACTTACAACAAAAAAAACAAATATCAATAAAACAATATATATTATTTGCTTATTGTCAACAAAATATTCAATTATTATTCCTAATAGAAGTATGAATATAGTTATGACAATTGTTATTTTCAGGCTGATTACCTGTGGAAGGTTGGCAAAATATTGTTTTAGCACCGGTAAAGAATTTTAATAAGTAAATGAATAGCCCATTCCCTTTACTGTATTGATATATTTATCTCCAATTTTTTCCCGTATTTTTCTTATATGCACATCAAGTGTTCTTTCTCCTACAATAGTAGCATCACCCCAGATTTTATTGTAAATTGAATTTCTGCTGAATACTTTTTCCGGTTTTGAAGATAGCATAAGAAGTATATCAAATTCTTTTTTTGTAAGTATTATTTCTTTTTGTTTTATAAATACTTTCATTTTGCCCATATCAATAATCATATCGTCAAACACTTTTATGTCATTTTCTTCTGATTTAAACCGCTTTCTTAGTAAAAGTGTATTAATTCTTGAAATAAGGCTTCTTGGTTTAATCGGTTTTACAACGTAATCATCGGCACCAACATCAAAACCTGCTACCTCTGAATATTCTTCATTTCTTGCAGTAAGGAACACTATAAATGTTTCATTGAATTTCTTATCATTTCGCAGTTGTCTGCAAACTTCTATTCCATCTTTTTTGGGCATCATTATATCAAGTAGAATAAGATCCGGCTTTTCGTCATATGCTTTTTGAATAGCTTCTTCCCCGTTTTTAGCTTTTCTTATTTTAAATCCTTCTTTTTCAAGTATATATTTAAGTACATCTAATATGTCAGGTTCGTCATCTACTATAAGTATTTTTTTTGACATTTTTTAAATTTGTATTTTTTCTATCTGCAAAATAAACTATCGTGTAATAATAATATATATTTTTTAATATTAATTAATTATTAAGATTGCAAAAACCACTAATTTTTAATCATTTTCCTGTCTGATATTTGCAAAATCCTTTTTTCTAAAACTACTCCAGCAAATAAAAAAATCAGATGAAAAATATATTTATGCCTGTAACTAGTTTAATTGATATTTTTTTTAATTTTGCATTGCTTTTTTTACACATAATATAGGCCACTTTAGCTCAGGGGTAGAGCAGCTCACTCGTAATGAGCAGGTCGTGGGTTCAAATCCCATGAGTGGCTCTTTTTCTCAAAACTCTTTTATAATTAATTTGTTATACCAATTATCTAATTGTTTCAACTATGTTTCCTGAATATGATGTGATAGTTGTTGGAGCCGGCCATGCCGGATGTGAAGCTGCTGTTGCTGCTGCCAATATGGGCAGTAAGGTCCTTCTAATAACTATGAATATGCAGACCATTGCTCAGATGTCGTGTAATCCGGCAATGGGTGGAGTTGCTAAAGGTCAGATTGTCAGGGAGATAGATGCCCTCTGCGGGTACTCTGGTATAGTTACTGATCATACTATGATTCAATTCAGAATGTTGAATTTGTCGAAGGGTCCTGCAATGTGGAGTCCCAGGGCACAAAGTGACAGGATGGAATTTGCTAAAAAATGGCGTGAAATGCTGGAGTCTCATCCAAATATAGATTTCTGGCAGGACATGGTTTCTGGCCTGATTGTTAAAGATAATACTATTTGCGGTGTATATACTCAGATCGGAGGAATGATAAATTGCAGGGGCCTAGTTCTTACAAACGGTACTTTTCTTAATGGCATTATACACATAGGTGAAAAACAATTCAGTGGGGGAAGGATTCATGAGAGTTCTGCAAAAGGTTTGACAGAACAGCTTATTGAACTTGGTTTTGAATCAGGACGAATGAAAACCGGTACACCACCAAGAATCGACGGCAGAACTATTAATTATAATTTGCTCGAAATACAGCCCGGAGATGAAAATCCTAAAAAATTTAGTTTTACCGACACTCCGGAATTAAAAGATCAGATTCCATGTCATGTAACATATACAGATAAAAGTGTTCATGATATTCTTCGTACAGGCTTTTTAAAATCACCACTATTTACCGGAAGGATTAAGGGAATTGGACCCCGGTATTGCCCTTCAATAGAAGACAAGATAGAAAGATTTGCTGATAAAGACCGGCATCAGCTTTTTGTTGAACCTGAAGGCAGATACACAAATGAAGTTTATATTAATGGTTTTTCATCGTCTCTTCCTGAAAATGTACAATACAATGCTTTAAAAAAACTAAAGGGTTTTGAAAATGTTAAAATGTTCAGACCCGGTTATGCTATTGAATATGATTATTTTCCTCCCACACAATTAAAAAGAACTCTCGAAACACACTTAGTAAAAAATCTGTTTTTTGCCGGACAAATAAATGGCACCACGGGTTATGAAGAAGCCGGAGGTCAGGGAATAATCGCGGGCATTAACGCTCATCTTTCGGTAAACAACCTTCCTGAATTTATACTTAACCGTGATCAGGCCTATATCGGTGTACTTATTGATGATCTGATAAACAAGGGAACCGAAGAACCATATCGTATGTTTACATCGCGAGCTGAATACAGGATTTTGTTAAGACAAGACAATGCTGATATCCGTTTAACCCCTCTCGCCTTTGATCTTGGAATAAAAGGAAGTTCAGAAAGAATGAACAAGGTAAATGAAAAGCTGGAAGGTGAAAAACAAATCAATAATTACTTCAATGAAAAATCAGTTTCCCCTGAAGAAATAAATAGTTTCTTATTGTCAAAAAACTCTGCTGAAATATCTCAGAAGATAAAATTAAGACAAATTCTTTTGCGACCAAATATCAGTATAGCGGATATTAAATGTGTACTTCCGGACTTATATTCCTTTACTTCTAATTATTCCGACGATCTGATCGAATATGCTGAGATTGGAATTAAATATGAAGGCTACATTGACAGGGAAAAAGAAATGGCTGTAAAAATGAACCGTCTCGAATCTATCAGGATCAATCCTGATTTTGATTATAAAAAGCTTAATAGCCTTTCTTTTGAAGCCAGGGAAAAGCTTTGCAAAATTAAACCTGTAACAATCGGACAGGCTAGCCGAATCAGCGGTGTCTCTCCATCAGACATATCTGTTTTACTCATCCATTTGGGTAGATAAAAAAAACAGGGAATGTTTCACGTGGAACATTCCCTGTTTATAAATACCTTAATTATTTATTTTTTTGGAATAGTAGCTAAAGTATCAATTAAAAGTTTCCAGAATTTTTGCACAGAAGATATTTGAACCTTTTCATCAGGAGAATGTGGATTTCTGATGTTTGGTCCAAATGAAATCATATCTACATCAGGATACTTTTCCTTTATCAGACCGCATTCCAATCCAGCATGACAGGCTGTTATATGTGGTTCGGAACCAAAGTTTCTTTTATATACTTCTTTCATAGCCCCATTTATTGACGCAGTAACATCAGGTTGCCATCCAGGATATGATCCTTCAAAATTAACTTTGAATCCTGCAAGCTTAAATGAGCTTTTAATAGTATTTGCCAGCTCAAATTTTTCACTTTCTATACTGCTCCTGGTCAGGTTATCAACTTTTATCATACCTTCTTTGACAAAAACCCTTGCAAGATTGGTTGAAGTCTGTACAAGACCTTCAACATCTGGAGACATCCTGAATACACCATTCCAGGCTGCCTGTATAGCATTAAGAGTTTTTTTCAATTTTTTACCTTTTAATACTTTTCCGTCATTATTAACTTCCTTAATATCAATTTTCAGGTTAGGCTCTTTTGTTTTGTATTCATTTAAAATCTCCGATTTTTCTCTTTCGAGTAATTTTAAAACCTTTTCTCGTTTTTCATTCTTTATTTTGAATATACATTTTGACTCACGTGGAATTGCATTTCTCAGACTACCTCCCTCAAGTGAAACAATCCCTATACCTGCTTTATTATTAATCTTCATAAGCAACCGATTCATGAGTTTGTTCGCATTACCTTTATAAAGATGTATATCAATACCACTATGACCACCTGCCAAACCTGAAACAAATAATTCATAAGTCATAGTTTCCCCCTTCATTTCCTTTTCATCATATTTTCCTTCCACCAGAACATCTACTCCTCCTGCACATCCAATCGTCATTTCATCATCTTCTTCAGAATCAAGATTAAGCATTATTTTACCATCAAGTAATCCTGATTTTAGTTCCTGTGCCCCAGTCATACCTGTTTCTTCATCCATAGTAAATAATGCCTCCAGCGCTGGATGTTTTATAGAATCTGATGCCATAACAGCCATTATTGCTGATACTCCTATACCATTGTCTGCTCCAAGTGTTGTTCCCTTAGCTTTTACCCAGTCTCCATCTATCATCATATTGATACCCTGAGTATCAAAATCAAAATCAACATCGCTGTTTTTCTGAGCTACCATATCAAGATGAGCCTGTAGAATTACCGGTATTCTGTCTTCCATACCAGGTGTAGCTTTTTTCTTTATTATAACATTTCCTACTTCATCTACAATAGTTTGAAGTCCAAGTGATGTGCCAAAATTTTTTGCGAATTCAATGGCTTTTTGCTCACGTTTTGAAGGTCGTGGAACAGAATTAAATTCAGCAAAATAACCCCATATCTCTTTAGGTTCCAAGTTTTTTATTTCATTACTCATAATTCAATATTTTATTTTTTTACAAATGTAAACATTTTGTTATTAATATTAATATTATATATCTTTTATATAGAATTCATATAATTATCATAAGGTCTGTTAATATGTGTAAAATAATTTTAAAAACTTATTTTATTAACACAAATCGAATTTTATTAACATTATTTAATTTTAAAAATCAATAGTTTATTATAAATATTAACATAGTGTTTATTAAATTTTGTTGGTAAAAAAACTTATAAAAAATGTTAATTACTTTGTTTTATTGTTTCTTTGAAGTTTAATTATTTGTAGGTTTTTCCACATTAATGCCAATTTTTTATTTTTACATGATTGTTTTGTTAATAATATAATTTTTTTCCACATTTTATTAACAAATATTAAACCATTATTTAATTTTGATGTCAAATAGTTTATGAAAAATATGCCTATGAAAAAAACATCATTTTCCCAAAAAAATTTTTCTTCTATAACGGATTCTCTTGATAAATATGATGGAATATGGGACATTAAAAAAGCGGCACACCTGCTTAAACGAACATTAACCGGCCCAACATATTCACAGATAAAAGAGAGCTCTCAAATAGGTCTGGACGATACCATGGACCTGTTATTGACAGAAATTACTTCTTTTCCACTGCCAATAAATTATTATTTTACTTCAGACCCCGAAGTTCCTGTTGGAGAAACATGGGTTGGAAAAAAAATAGATAATTCAATCCAGGGACTTCAAACTTCCAGAAATTCTTCTCTATCTGCGTGGATTGTCAATTTTATGAGTGAAACCAAAATAAGTATTATTGAAAAAATGATGCTTTTCTGGCACAATCATCTTGTAATTTCTGATATAAACAGTCCGGATGCAAAATACTCTTACATTATTACACTAAGAAAACATGCACTGGGTAATTTTAAGGAACTGGTAAAAGAAATAACCATTGATCCGGCAATGCTTGAGTATCTGAATGGAAATGAAAATACTGCAACAGCTCCAAATGAAAATTATGCAAGGGAACTCCTTGAGCTGTTTACAATTGGAAAAGGAGCACTGGCAGGTCCGGAAGATTATACTAATTATACTGAAAAAGATATTAGGGAAATAGCAAGAAGTCTTTCGGGCTGGACTATTGACCGTGTAAACAATAAAGGTTCATTTAAATCATCAAGACATGACACCGGTGAGAAAAAGCTTTCTCACAGATTTGGTAATGCTATTATTACAAACAGCGGAGATCAGGAATATAAAAAGGTAATAGAAGTGATTTTCCAGCAGGACGAAGTAGCAAGGTTCATCTGCAGACAGTTATATATTTGGTTTGTAAATTCTACTATTTCTGCTGATGTTGAGGAAAATATAATAATTCCACTTGCTCAGATTCTGGTCAGCAACAATTATGTTATATCTCCGGTGCTGAGAGTCCTGTTATCAAGCAAACATTTTTATAATGAATGCAATACAGGATCAATGGTAAAAAGTCCTGTAGATTTTGTTATGATACTATTAAAATCAGGATCACTACCAATGCCGGTTGATATTTTACAAAAGTATGGTGTTTCAAATTACATAAATCAGAATTTTTTCAGAAAACAAGAACAGGCTTATTTTGCATTACCTTCGGTTGCCGGCTGGAAAGCATACTATCAGAAACCGGTTTTCTATAAATACTGGCTAAGCTCTGTTTCACTGCCGCAAAGAAACCAGCTTGTAAACGATCTAACTTTTAACAAAATAAAAATTAGTGGAAAGAATTATGGTCTGGACCTTTTGAATCTTGTTGCACAGTTTGATAATCCATCCAATCCTGATCTGCTTATAAAATCACTTACAGATCTGTTTCTTTGTTTTGATCTTACACAGGATCAATATACATATCTTAAAAATGAGGTACTTTTACCCGGATTGGCAGATTATGTCTGGACAAAGGAGTACAATGACTATATTGCAAAACCACAGGATATAAATCTTAAGGACACTGTAAATAAAAGACTTCAAAACCTTTGTTCGGTTATTTTTAATTTGCCAGAAAACCAATTAATGTGATTTTTTAAATTAGACAAAATATGAAAAGAAGCGATTTTCTTAAGGCTGGATCATTGATGACAGTACCTGTTTTTATTAATGGATTAGGAACAAAATTGTTTGCATCTGTTTTACCGGTAATACCCCGTGAATATAACGACAAAATACTCGTGTTAGTCCAGATGGATGGTGGAAATGATACTCTCAACACAGTAATTCCTCTTGAACATTATTCAGCTCTTTCAGCACTAAGATCAAATATACTCATTCCTGAAAATAAAATACTGAAAATTAACGATAAAACAGGCCTGCATCCATCTATGTCAACATTGAAAAACCTGTATCAGGAAGGAAATGTAAATATAATAAGGGCAGCGGGTTATCCAAATCAGAATAGATCCCATTTCAGGTCAACTGACATTTGGATGTCAGGATCATCAGCTGAATACTATGAAACTACCGGATGGCTGGGCAGGTACTTTGCTCTGGATCACCCTGATTTTCCGGGTGATTATCCAAATAGCTCAATAAACTATCCATTTGCAGTTTCTATAGGATCGACAGCCTCCGAAACCTGCCAGGGCGTAAAAGCAAATTATAGTATTGCCGTATCTGATCCATCAAAAATAGGAGAACTATTCGAAGGAGAATGGGATCAGACACCTCAGAGTTGTTATGGTACAGAACTGGCCTACGTGAGGGATATGGTCAGGCAAACTAATAAATACTCTGATATAGTTACCGATACTTATAATAAAGGACAGAATTTATCTTCCAAATACCAATCCGGCAATAAACTTGCTTCTGATTTGAAAACAGTTGCAAGATTAATTTCCGGTGGAATGAAAACCAAAGTCTATGTTGTACGGATTGGCGGATTCGACACCCACTCAGGACAAATAGATCCTGTTGATACTACAAAGGGAACCCATGCCCAGCTTCTCCAGACCTTATCAGACGCTATCAGTGCTTTTCAGGATGATTTAAACCTGCTTGGAATTGCCGACAGGGTATTAGGAATGACCTTTTCTGAATTTGGAAGGCAGATCAGATCAAACGGAAGCAATGGTACCGATCACGGTACAGCAGTTGATATGTTCATGTTCGGATCCTGTGTTAAACCAGGAATTACCGGAAAAAATCCCGATATTGATCCCAACGGAGAAAAAGGTATAGGTGTATCTATGCAATACGATTACAGATCAGTTTACAGTACAGTATTAAATAATTGGTTCGGACTCGACAAAGCAAATACCGAAAACATAATGATGGGTGATTTTAATTTCCTTGATCTTTTAAATGATTGCTCAACTACAGCCACAGAGATGATCAACGTGACAGAACAGGTATTTTCATTAAGTCCGAATCCGGCTGCCAACGAAGTATTTCTGAATTTTTCAGCCAATCTAAATAATGCAGATATTACATTGTTCAATACAACCGGAAAAGCATTAACTACTCTCAAAAATTATCAGTTTAAAGATGGTTCCAGGTTGAAATTGGATATTTCTGACATACCAACAGGAATTTATTATGTAAAGGTTAAGACTGCGGGCAAATTACATACCGGCAAAATAATAAAAAACTAAACCTGGCGCCCGCATAAAATATATTATGCTTATTTGCTTATTATGCTTATTTTATTTTAAAAAGACAATAAGATCACAAATAATAAAATAAAAATATAAAAATTACCAATATAATATTAAGTTATATATCGTGATTGATTTTTTTAATTAGTGTAAAAATCACAAAAATAAGTTTAAAATAGGGGCAATATTACTATTTTTGTGGCTTATTTCATTATACCTAATATGCAAAAGAAAAATCAATCTGTTTTCCATTCAAAAATGATAGCATTTGATGCTCCTCAAAAGGTTCAGGCTATGGGATGTTATCCGTATTTCCGGTCAATAGAGTCTGAACAGGACACAGTTGTTAAAATGAATGGCAAAGATGTTTTAATGTTTGGATCAAACAGCTATCTCGGCCTTACAAACCATCCAAGACTAAAAGAAGCATCGAAAAATGCAATTGAAAAATATGGTTCTGGGTGTGCAGGATCTCGGTTTTTGAACGGAACTCTTGATATTCACCTGGAGCTGGAAGAAAAAATAGCTAAGTTTGTCAATAAAGATGCATCAATTGTTTTTAGTACCGGCTATCAGGTAAATCTCGGGGTTTTGTCTGCTTTGCCGGGAAGGCATGATTATCTGATTTTGGATAGTCTCGACCATGCTTGTATATATGATGGGGCCCGCCTCTCATATGCAAAAATGCTCCGTTATGATCATAATGACATGAAATCGCTGGAAAATGTTTTAAAGAAACTACCGGAGGATGTAATTAAAATAGTCGTAACAGATGGAGTTTTCAGTATGGAAGGAGATATTGCAAGGCTGCCGGAAATAGTCGAAATATCTAAAAAATACGGGGCGAATATAATGGTTGACGATGCTCATGGATTAGGTGTTCTGGGTCAGAGCGGAAAGGGCACCTGTGATCATTTTGGACTTACAGATCAGGTTGATCTGATAATGGGAACTTTCAGCAAATCCTTAGCATCTATAGGAGGATTTATAGCTTCTGATTTTGACACAATCAATTATCTTAAACATCTGGCAAGATCTCTTGTGTTCAGCGCAAGTATTGCCCCTTCAAATGCAGCCAGTGTTATTGCTGCTCTGGACATAATCGAAGAAGAGCCAGAAAGAATAGAAAAATTGTGGAAAAACACATCGTATGCAAAAAAATTACTAATAGAATCTGGATTTGATACAGGAAAATCCGAAACACCCATCATTCCGATTTTTGTCGGAGATGAGATAAAAACATTTATGCTTACCCGGTTACTTCAGGACGAAGGAGTGTTTATTAATCCCGTAATAAGCCCGGCTGTTCCAAAGGGTGATGAATTGATCAGATTTTCACTAATGGCCACACATTCCTTTGATCAGATTGAATCTGCAGTTACAAAAATAAGTAAAATAGCAGGCCAGTTAGGAATATTAGAAGCATAGATCAGATATTCCCGGATTTCGAAAATTAAAAACCCCAAAAATGGATATTTTAATTAAAAAAGTTGAAACAAAAACCGAAATCAGGGAATTTATAAATTTCCCTCATGAACTATATCGTGAAGACAAAAATTATGTTCCGATGCTTTATATGTCGGCTGATGAAATATTGTCGAAAAAGAAAAATCCGTTTTTTCTTCACTCACAGGCAGATAATTTTCTTGCATACAGGGGGAATAAAGTAGTAGGTCGAATTTCTGCAATACGTAATAATAATTACAATAAATTTCATGGATCAAATGTAGGATTCTGGGGTTTTTATGATGTCATAGATGATTACGATGTATCAAAATCTTTATTTGATACAGTAGTTTCATGGAATAAAGGCCACAATTTTAATTCAATCATAGGACCAGTTAATTATACAACCAATGATACAGCAGGATTGCTGGTAGAGGGTTTTAATTCTCCCCCTTTAATGGATTTAACATATAACAAATTGTATTACAAAGATCACATAGAAAAATATGGGTTTCATAAGGAAATGGATCTTTACGCTTATATGATTTATACCAAAAATGTTTCAGAAAAGGCCTTTAAACTTTCAGGATTGATAAAAGAAAGGTTAAAGAACAAAGGGATAACAATCCGGAAAATAAACATGAAAGATTTTGAAAACGAAGTGATGAAAATCAAAGATGTTTATAATAAGGCATGGGAAAACAACTGGGGTTTTGTACCGGCAACAGATGAAGAATTTAAAGTACTTGCTAAAAACTTTAAAATGATAGTTAACCCTGACATAGTATTAATAGCTGAACATAATGGAAAATTTATTGGTTTTTCTCTTGCTGTACCTAATATCAATGAAATAACTATAAACTTTAAGAACGGAAAGCTTTTTCCCTTCAATATTTTTAAACTGCTTCTAAGAAAAAATAAAACCAGATTTGCACGAATAATTACACTTGGTGTCATCGAAGGCTACAGAAAAATGGGAATAGAAGCTGCTTTTTATGCTCACTTTACAGAGTTTGCCAGAAATACAGGGTTGGTTGGAGGAGAAGCCTCATGGATACTGGAAAACAATGAAAATATGATGCTGGCTGCACAAAATCTGAATGGAGAACTCTATAAAACCTACAGGCTCTACAGCAAAGACATATAAGAACCTTAAATCTTAGCTTTGAATGAAATTCTTTAGAATATTTAGCTTTATAGATATAATTAATCTTTTGTTTTGGTCAATACTTGTCATTTTCTTCCTTATTAGTATTGAAGATACAATTTATATGGCTGAGGCTATAACAATTTTCGGAGTTACCCTTGGATTAATGATAATGGCAGTTTATTTCAGAAAGAAACAGAAAAAATATATTTTCGAAAAACTGGTAATTCTGATTTATCCTGTATTCTTTTTGATTTTTACTTTTGAAAGCCTACATATGCTCATGCCGTATATTATGAGTGAGCCATATGACAAAGCTCTGGCGGAGATTGATCATTTCATATTTGGATTTGATCCAACAGTGCAAATTGAGGCAGTTACTACTCCGGTTCTTACTGAGATCATGTACATTTTATATGCATTCTATTTTATAATGCCGTTTTTTATTCTGATATATTTATTTAAACAAAAAAAATATCTGGAACTTGATAAATCGATTGTATTTTATCTTTTGACATACTATGGTTCTTATCTGATGTATTTTGCTTTTCCAGCATTGGGACCTCGATTCTATGAACCAATCGTTTCAATTCAGAAAGAATCATTGGAAGGAATCTGGTTTAGCGAGCCTGTCAGGAATTTAATTAACATACTTGAACATAACAAATACGACGCTTTTCCGAGTTTGCATGCAGCAATTACACTTACAACACTCATTGTAATTGCACAATACAAAAAGAAATGGCTATATTATTTTTTACCTTTATCGGCAGGAATATTTATTTCCCTGGTATATTGCAGATATCACTATGTTATCGATATTATTGCGGGAATTGTTTGGACCATAGCTTGTTGGTGGCTAACTGAATGGTTATTCAAAAGAAAATTCAGAAATATATTTGTTCCTTTTTATTACTGAGACAAATTAAAATATCATGAGAAAAATTTTAGGACTAGATTTTGATATAAGGGATATACATGTATATTTTATTCTTATCAGTGCTCCACTGCTGTTATCAATCTATCGGTATCATTTTTATGCAGGTTCAGCTGACATAGATTATTTTTTTGGTATTCCTGAAGATCAGGCAAAAATTATTGTCCAATTTATTTTTTTCTTTTTTCTTACTTTTTTCTTGCCTGTCCTCTATATTAAGATATTTATGAAAGAGGCGTTATCAAGTTTTGGAATGGGCATTGGAGAAATAAAAACAGGACTAAAAACCCTTTTATTAATACCGTTATTGATACTCCCCCTTATCTATATAGCTTCACGATTTCCAGATGTTAGAGAAGAATACCCTCTTGCAAAGTCACTTCTCGAAGACAGGACCGGATTATTAATCTATGAAGCATTTTACGTGATTTTTTATTATTTTGCTTGGGAATTTTATTTTCGCGGTTTTGTACTTTTTGGGTTAAGAAAAAGATTTGGAGATATAAATGCAATTCTGATCCAAACCATTTCCTCGTGTCTGATTCATATAGGCAAACCCGAAGGAGAAATTCTTGGATCAATAATTGTTGGTATCATATTCGGTATTATTGCGCTAAAAACCCGATCTTTCTGGTATGTTTTTTTATTGCATGCTGCCATTGGTGTTTTTACTGACCTTTTTATCATTTTCTAATATAATTTAATGGAAAACATTCTGATCACAGGAGCTAATGGATTCATAGGCAGCAATCTTGCCAAAAGACTCATCAATCAGGGCAACTGTGTACGTGGACTGGTCCGAAGGACTTCCAACCTGGAGTTTTTGAATGGTACCAATATTGAACTTTCATTCGGTGATATAACGCAAATTCAAGAAATTGAATATGCTTTTGATGGAATTGATAAGGTATATCATGTGGCAGGCCTGGCAGCAGACTGGGGCCCATATAAAAAGTTTGAAGAGATAAATTTTTTAGGGACCAAAAATGTTGCAATGGTTTCTGAAAAAAATAATGTAAAAAAATTAATATATATCAGCACAGTGGCATTTCATGGATTTGGAAAGACTTATGCAAACGAAGAAAGTCCAATTTCAAATAAGCAAATTCCATATACAAAAACAAAATACCTTGCAGAGCAATGGTTATGGGATTTTACAAAAACCGCCAAATTAAAAGTCACAGCAATCCGGCCCGGTAATGTTTATGGAGTAAATGACCGGACATTTATGTTAAAATATCTTGATGCAATGATAAATGGGAAATTTGCCGAAATTAATAATGGCAAAAGCCTTACGTGCCCGATTTTTATAGACAACCTGATTGATATAGTAATCGAGACAGGTAATTCAGAAATTGCAGACAACAATGCCTTCATAGCTACAGATGGACTGGAAATTGACTGGCATACTTTTAACACTAAGATTGCTGAAGAAATAGGGATAAAACTGCCGGCAACTTCTATACCATATTTGCCAGCATATGTTATTGCCTATATATATTATCATTTACACAGTTTGTTAAGGTTAAGATCTGAACCCTTTCTGACTCCCTACAGAATAAATAACGGAGGTAAAAATTATCATTTTTCTATAGAAAAACTAAAAAAGTACTTCGACTACCAACCCTCAGTTCCTCTTGATGAAGCTATTAAAAAAACAGTAGAATGGTACAGATCATATAGATAAAAGCCAGATAATAACTACTTTTAAAATCAGTAAATCATGAAATAAGCTTTTGTTTTAACCAAAGATTGAGTTCCCGGTCCTTTTCATAAAAACAAACCCATCTTTTCATCGAGTTATTTGCATTTCATAAATCCTGTATCTCCTAAGGGGTTTCGCTCCAAGTTTATTGATAGCGTTTACCATTCTCATGTTGTCTTCCAGAACATAATTTATTTCCATCCACAGATCATCTGCATAGATCGATTCGTTGAGGTAACGGTAAATCAGACTATCGACGGCTTTGCCCTGAAACTCGGGAATTACCCCGATTGCAAACATTCTGTATCTTTTAAGCCGAGGTATACCCCATAATAATTTAATAAATCCAAAAGGAAATAATCTTCCATTTAAACCCCTTAAAAGTGAATTTAGATCAGGCAAAACAATAGCAAAACCAACAGGACGACCGGTATTGTCCTCTGCTATTAATACACCCTTAGGTTGTATTACGTTTTTCATGTCTCTGGCCATTGCCTGCCCCTCTGCTTCGGTAGCAGGGGAATAACCCCAGTTTTGAGGAAGGCAAACATTAGAAAGACTAATCAGAATTGAAATTTCCTCATTATATTTTTTCATATCAATCTGCCTAATATGAATATCATATCTCTTTTGTACATTATCTGTCAGACTCAGGATACGTTCAGGGATCCGGTATCCGTCTTTTACCGAAATTTCCCAGCATAACAGATCTTTGATCTTTTCAAGACCATAACCAATCATCAGATCATTATAATATTTAGGGTTATAAGGCGCCATAATCACAGGAGAAGGTGAGAAGCCTTCGCAAACCATTCCCCATTCCTGCGAAACAAAACTCCATGGTCCCCTCATTTTTATACAGTCTTTATTTTGAAGCCATTCCTTCGCCGAATTTAATAGTAAAGTAGCCGCATTTCCATCATTAATACATTCAAAATAGCCAAAAAAACCGATTTTTTCATTCCAGAATTCCATTGCAATATTATCAGTAAAAGCAGCAATTCGGCCGATTATGCGTAACTTGTCTTTCAATAAAAATAATTGATGATCACAATGAAAAAGAAAAGGATTTTTTTCAGGATTAAACAACGATTTTTGCTCACTCCTCAAAGGTGGTACCCAAACAGGATCATTCTTATAAATGCTGTAAGGTAATTCTATAAAATCCTTCAAATCACGTGCAGATGTCACTTTACATATTTTCATGTCAGTATATTTATTTGCCATTTTAAAGAAACAGAATAACTTATCATGTATTTAATACCACAATGAGACAAAACTTTTGTAAAGTTATAACTTTTTTATCATCATTTTTCATTGCCATATAATTATTAAATTTATTTATTACTGAAATACAAATAATTATTACCTTAGCATTAATAAATATTTATTACACAAAAAGCAAATGAAAAAAATAATACTTTTTCCGGTTCTGATAATTTTGTTTGCTGGCGGAATTAATAGTCAGACTAATATTGAAACTATAGCAGAAACAACAAAATACGAAAGTACATCAAGGTACGAAGATGTAATCAATTTTATAAAAATCCTTGACCGATCATCGAAGATGATCCGGACTGAAACTATGGCAATTTCAGAAGAGGGACGAAGTATTCCCCTGATCATAATCGCTGACCCGATGCCGGAAAAACCCGAAGAAATGAAAAACGATCCGAGGATCATCATTTATCTGCAGGGAAATATTCATGCCGGTGAGGTTGAAGGGAAGGAAGCACTCATGATGTTTGCGAGAGATATGATAAAAAAAAGCAATAAGGAAATTTTAAAAAATATAGTTTTTCTGATCTGTCCAATTTTTAATGCAGATGGAAATGAAAAGATCTCGGTTAAAAACCGCACAAACCAGAATGGTCCTAAAAATGGCGTAGGTGTAAGATATAACGGAACTTTCCTCGATTTAAACCGTGATGCTGTAAAAATAGAATCCCCGGAAATGAGGGGTTTGATTACAAATGTGCTTGACAGGTGGGATCCCCATATTGTTATGGATTATCACACAACCAATGGAGTTTTCCGACAGGAACCAACAACCTTTTCGTGGATGCTCAATCCTAACGGTGACAGGTCTCTAATACGTTATATGAGTGAAAAAATGATGCCCGAAATTCACAAAACACTTCTCTATAAATATAATATTGAAAACTGTTTTTATGGTGAATTCGAAGATCTTGGAAACCTGGAAAAAGGCTATGTGGCAGATGCCCACGAACCCAGATATCTTGTGAATTATTTAGGCTTAAGAAACAGACTTGCAATTTTGAATGAAAATTACATACATGCTGATTTCAAAGCAAGAGTTGAGGCATGCTATTTTTTGACTTATTCACTGGTCGATTTTGCTATAGCAAATAAAGACGAGATAAAAGAAATAATAGAAAAAGCTGATAAAGAAAATATTAACAAATGGGACGAAGTGGCCCCTATTGATTCTTTTTCTTTCGATTATAAGGCAGTACCCCTTCAATATGAAGTTGAACTGAAAATATATGAAGTCGAAAGAGATACAAATCCATCAAACTATCTCAGGTATAAACCAACAGAGATCAAAAAAACAGTGAAGGTTCCTTTCTATGCGGACTATGTTCCAATCACGAGCATTGCTTATCCCTATGCTTATATTCTCACAATACCTGATAAAAAAATACTTACGCTACTTAAAGATCACGGAATACTAATTGAAAAACTGTCCGTAGAACAAACTTTCGAAGTAGAACGATTTGAAATAAAGAATTTAAAAGGATCGTCACGGCTGAATCAGGGTCATTATACCAATACTGTTGAAGGCACTTTTAAAACTGAAACCAGGACTTTCGAAAAGGGCACATACGTGGTCAAGACTGCACAGCCTCTGGCCGCACTGATTTCATACCTGTTCGAACCTCAATCGGGTGAAGGATTATTATATTGGAATTTTTTCGACAGATATCTTGTACCTCAATGGGGAAGCGGTTATTATCCGTACCCTGTTTACCGGGTAAATAAGAAAACAAATATTTTATCGGATTAAGAAAATTAAATTTTCAATAATTCTTAAATGAAATCAAAGCCAGGTATGTGACAGGAAATACTTTTTTTCTCTATAAAACAAGAAATAGAAATCCTATTATCCCTACATAAGATCTTTTCCGATATCCCTTCTGAAATATTTGTCCTCAAATTGAATTGTATCACATGACCGGAGGCTTTTTTCAAGGGCTTCTTCAAGTGTTTTACCGAGAGAACTCACAGCAAGTACACGGCCTCCACTGGTGATCATTTCACCATCTTTATTCTTTGTGCCGGCATAAAATAATGTGCTTTCTGTAATTTTTCCAAGATTTGTTATTTTATGTCCTTTTTTATAATCTTCAGGATATCCACCCGATGCCATCACAATAGTAACAGCATGTTCCCTGACGTGTTCTATAGCATGTTCTTCAAGATTACCCTTATAAATAGATTCAAGAAGGTCAATTAGGTCGTTTTTCAACCTGAAAAAGACCACCTGCGATTCCGGGTCCCCCATTCTGCAGTTATACTCTATGACATAAGGCTCATTGCCTTTTTTTATCAGACCAAAAAACAAAAATCCCTTATAATCTATATCCTTTTGCCAAATTCCACTGATTGTGGGTTGGATAATTTTCAATACGGTATTTATCATCAAATCATCGTTGATGAATGAAACGGGAGAAACAGCCCCCATGCCTCCTGTGTTCTTGCCTTTGTCACCTTCCCCGATCCTTTTATAATCTTTGGCTATAGGAAGCATCTTGAACTTCTTCCCGTCGGTGATAACAAAAACAGAATATTCGATTCCATCAAGAAATTCCTCAATTACGACAGTTTCACCGGCTGAACCAAATTTTCCAGCAAACATCTCTGATATTTCCTTTTTTGCTTCTTCATGCGATTCAGCGATTATTACCCCTTTTCCTGAAGCAAGACCGTCTGCCTTAAGCACAATAGGCACAGGCAAAGTATCTATGTAATCCAGAGCTGATTCTTTTTCATCCTTATTGAAAGCTTTATACTGACCAGTAGGGATATTGAACTCCTGCATAAATTCTTTGGCAAACTTTTTGCTTCCTTCCAGCATTGCACCTTGTTTGGAAGGCCCTATTATCATGAGTTTAGGAATTTTTACCGTAAGTTTATCATACAAACCCTCTACCAAACGGTTTTCGGGACCTACAATAAGCATTTTAATATCATTTGAAACAATGAACCGGACCATTGCTTCGGTGTCTTTAACATCCAGATCAACATTTGTCCCGTACAGACCAGTACCACTGTTGCCCGGAGTAATATACAACCTGTCAAGCCTTGGACTTTGTGAAAGTTTCCAGGCAAAAGCACATTCTCTTCCTCCGGACCCAATCAATAAAATGTTCATTTTTTCAGATTTTTCTGTTTAATAAAATAAGACCATAATATCCCTTACAATTATACTTAATTTGAAAGATTTTATTGTATTATCAACTGCTAAATAAAGGGTTTTTATATTTTTTCTGCCTTATCTTTTCTTATCCAGCCCTTTTCTTTATTAACCAGGATAATCTCATACCAGTCATTCAAACTATCAGTTAAAATAAGCTTTTCTCCCGCAGGCAGATCATAAATTTTCTGACTTCTTTCCCCGGGTGCGGAATACATTTGAGCAGGGGCCATCAGGATGCCGCAAATCTGATGATGAAGTAAGTAATTACGGTAATATGACCCGGTCAGAGAAATAATAAATACAAAAGCAGGAATCCAGATAATCATTAAATTAAGATCCGGCTTCCTGTACCACCGGAATATAAGTAATGATACAGCGATGAATGCCGATATGACAGTTATTACAGCCCAGGTGTCAGGCAGAAATAAAAATACAAAACTCTTCAGCCATCTGATAATAAAAAAATCCGGTAATTCATCGATAGGGGAATCAATATTTCTTCGGGCAATATTGAGATTATGAATGATCCTTTTATCAAAAGGAGAAGTTTTAAGAGCTTTTTCGTAATAAAGAATTGCATGAGGAAAGTCGTTTTTGTATAAATACTCATTTCCGGCATTATAAAAAATATCTTCTGAGTATGATCCCTGATTCAACATGGTCTCATATTTTCCAGGGGTTGTTTCCGAAATTATTTTCTCCTCCGATTTTCCGGAAATAAATTCAGATACGGTTAATAAACCGGAAAAAACAATTATCAGGAGGATGATTTTTTCATACCCGCGTTTCATGATCAGTGATTTTAATTAAATAGTTTTCTGCTTCCTGCAATTTTTCGAGGCTGCCACAATCAAACCAGTATTGCTCACTATGATCGAACATGCCTATTTTTTTATCATTGCAATTTTCGAGAAAAAAAGGAATCAGCGATTTTTTTACAGGAGGACCTATCAGAGACAACATTTCAGTATTAAGAATTCCTATTCCGCTGTATCCAAATTTATTTGTTCCGTAACCGATCTTTTCACCTGATTTTACATTTTCCCACCCACGTAGTAGTCCATTTTGATTAAAAAGAAGATATCGCGATGATTGCCTTTTTCTCACTGCCAGAGTAATATCATTGTCATTTTCAATATGATTTGAAAGAATGCTTTGAACATCAATTTCAGATATAATATCGACATTATAGATCAATACCATATCAAAATCAAGCAAATGTTTACTGACTTTGGCTAGACCACCGGCTGTTTCAAGCAATATTTCCTCATATGATATGATTACATCTGATTTGAAAAAGAAATTATCATTAAGATAGCTTTCAATTTTATCTGCAAAATGATGAGTATTTATTATAAAATGCTTAATACCCTGATTTTTCAGGAAATTCAAATTATATGACAATAAAGTACCTTTGCAAAATGGAGCAAGAGCCTTGGGTTTATCGCTGGTAAGAGGATAAAGTCTTGTACCGAGGCCTGCTGAAAAAATCATTGCACAGATATCCATGAATGTAACTTTGTTTATGAAATTTCTTCCTTCATTTCAAGTTCCCTATGTCTTAGGGCAACATTGACATTATACTTGTTTCTGATATACTCTGCAAAATATTCTGCCATAAATACAGATCTATGCTGACCACCGGTACAACCAAAATTTATCATCAGATTGCTGAAATCTCTTTCAAGATAATTATCTAAAGAGATTTCTATGATCTGAGTTACGTGGTAAATAAACCTTTGGACATCTTCATCTTTTTTAAGAAATTCTATTACCCTCAGGTCCTTTCCTGTATGTTTTTTATACTGCTCATACCTTCCCGGATTATCAAGTGCCCTGCAATCAAAAGCAAAACCTCCCCCATGTCCGGATTCGTCAACTGGAATTCCTCTTTTATATGAAAAACTATTTAAACTAACTTTTAATTTTTTCCTGTTTGTTCCGATTTCGAGCAATCTTTCGGATTCTGTGAGTTTTTTTAATACGGGGATCAGTGTAGGTAATCTGACAGGAAGATCAATCATTGAAAGAACTTCTTTCATATTCTGAAGCGCATAGGGTATACTGGCAAGAAAATGAGCCTTTTTCTCGTAAAAACCCCTGAATCCATAAGCTCCCATAGCCTGCATTATTCTTATCAGAACATATCCATAATATAATGACCGGAATTCAACCGGATCAATTACTATATATTTTTTAAGGATATTTATATAATGATCAAGCAATTCCTCCCGGATTTCAAATGGAATCGCTGCTTTAGCATCATATAATAACGAAGCAACATCGTATTGCAAAGCTCCCTTTCGTCCGCCCTGAAAATCAATGAAAAAGATTTTTTCACCAGAAAGCATTATATTTCTTGACTGAAAATCACGATATAGGAAATAATCCCTCGGAGCCTTCAAAAGATAGTCAATAAAAGTCTGAAAATCATTTTCAAGAGCTTGTTCATCAAAATCAATCTGTGCCAGTTTGAGAAAATAATATTTAAAATAATTCAAATCCCATTTCATGGATTGATTATCAAATTCAGACCGGGGATAGCAACATTCATATGGAAATTTGTTGGCAGCCTTTATTTGAAATTCAGGTAAATGCTCAAGGACTTTTTTATAAATATTCCTGATTTTTGCCGGAAACTTATCGTCATTTCTCTTTTCTGTCAGGTAAGAAAATAAAGTGATATCACCCAGGTCTTCGAGAAGATAAACTCCGTTCACGAGGTCAAGGCTATAAATTACAGGTACATTTAACCCAAATTTGAGGAAATGGTTTGTAAATTCTACGTAAGCAAGATTTTCCTTATGATCTGAACTGTCAACCCCAATGGCTATTTTCTGTGATGACCGGATCCTGTAATACTTCCGGTTCGAACCTGACTGAGGTAGTGGAGTTATTTTAAATGGCTTCTCATTAGCCCATTCAGTGAAAAGTTTTACTAAAGATTCATTAATCATATTTTTTTTATTGCTGGTCAATAATGATTTTTTGATTTTTAAATATTTTACCTTCCATTCCTGCGATTGTAAGCACATAAACCCCTGAAATTATACCGGAAACATCGATTTTTATCGTATTGTTTCCCTGCAAAGCATAAGATCGGACAATCTGGTTATCTATGGTCCGGAGAGAAACATTCAAATGTTTTTGATGTAGATTGTCGTCAATAGTGATATATAAATAATCATTGGCCGGATTCGGGAAAGCTTCATCTCCGGATGAAACATTATCCTCAGTACCGGTTATCAATGCATAATTGGCGAATGCATACTGACCGGGAATGATTCCTGTGATGATAATATTACCCTTTCCGTCTTTTGGCACCATTTTCTGTTTGACCATATTAGGATGTAATTTCCACTCAGACCTCGCATCGGGCCTGTAAACAATCATAATTGAATCTTCTGAAAATCTGGATAGATCATAATCAAGCTCTGAAGCATTACCACCGTTATAGAAAAAGCTTGCGGTCATGGTATTGTTTGAAGGTAAATTGCCGGAAAATGTCCAGTAGTGGGAATTTGATACCCTGAGGTACTCACCGGGTTTATTTTTATTGACCGGGTCAGGTTGACCCCATGTATGTTCTACACGCAGAAAAATACTGTCCTGTTCAAGGCCAGGAGTTTTTATAGTTACTTTTTCATTAGTAAGAGAATATGTTTTGTTTTTATAAAAATAATAATTGTCTCCAACTTGAGAATTATTCAGACCCTGGTCCTCATTTATTGTCCAGAAGCTGGGAATAAATGGCAAAGTGGTCTCTGCAAACGTGTTTTTACCGGAAACCAGGACTTTTACATCGTATTTTTGCATGTTTTCATTGTAAAAGCTTAACTGAAGCGGCACATTGCAGTGATAATGAGGTGCATGATGAAGCTTTTGTTCTATGAAAACAGTAGCATTTATATTATTTCCAGTTTGAAATGTGATTACCGAATCAATTTCAAATGCATTAAATCCGGGAGCATAAATCCAGTCATTAAAAAAGCAATCCATATCCAATCCCGTACTTGTTTCCAGTTCCTGCTTAAATTGGGCAGCATTGAGATGACCAAATGCATAGTTTTTTAAAATTGAACGCATACCTTTCATAAAAAGGGAATCTCCCATATAGGTCCTGAGATTATGAATTACCATTGCTCCTTTATTATAAGTAGTAGGGCCATAAGTGAACTCCTGTGGCATTCCGGAAAGTGCCCTGTATTCTTTGTCGCGAATATGGGCATTTGTTATGACGTCATATGAGTTATTCTTCATTAATTTGCGGAATCTGTCAACTCCGAAAAAATCCTCTATAAACTGATGAGAACTATACTCAGAAGTTCCTTCCTTAATCCACATATCATGAGCTGTAGTGAGTGTAACTACATCTCCCCACCAGTGATGAGCAAGCTCATGTGCCATAATATCCATTGTGACCCCGGGATCACCATTGTTGCCAAGAAAATCTGGAAACGCAATATTGGTAGGATGCTCCATTGCACCATTGGATGTCAATGCATAACCAATCCTGTTCCACTGATAAGGCCCATACCATTTTTCAAAGGTTTCAATAGCAAATGGAAGATAAGCAAACGAGGTTTTCATTTTTATTGTGTCAGATGGCTTACCTACAAGCTGTATTGGAATATTTCTTTCGAGACCTTCATAATTCCAGTTTATCTCCCTGTAATCTGAAACGGCAACACCGGCCTGATAAGTGGGTATTTGTTGATCCATACGATAATGAAATATTTTTCTGCTCTGATTTAGAGTGTCAACGCCTAAAAAATCCCCTGTACAATATGCAAAATGACTATATTGAGTAATTATGTCAAAATCATAGGTTGACCGTTCAACAAAATTATCAAAACAGGGAAACCATGATCTTCCGTAATTGTGTGGTATCGATGATAAGCCAATCCCAAGATTGAAAGCATATCCTTTCTCAAAGTAAAACCCCCCAAATCCCGAAGGATCTATTTTTGATATTCCATTATAAAAAATACTCACACGCAGCGTATCTCCTGGTGTTAGTTTCTGATTAAAATTAATTTTCAAAAATGGGCTTTTATAGCTGAAATCAGCTTTTGCAGACCTGAAAATCACAGAATCCACTTTCATTTCCAGTAAATCAAATAAAATATAATCCAGATCCTGAATTTTCGGTGAAAAGTCGATATCACATTGAGCAGAAAGCCTTTTACCCGAGAAATCAGTGACATCTGCCCTGATACGATAATTGATTATATCAAAAGTATCTGACCTGAATTCCAGTTGCTGAGCATAATGCTGTTCTTCGGGTGAAATGTCCCTGAGTTTGAGTTTTGACTTAATATACTTGCAGCCATATTTTTCATGTTCTGATTGTGAAGTAAGCCTTAAAGGATTTAATAAAATAACAGATAATAATATCAAAAGAAAAAGTCTGGTCATATTTAAAATATTAGCATTAAAAAATAATGTTAAATCCGATAAATTGCGATAATAAGCCTATAAAATAACCCGAATATATTTGTTGGGGCGAATGAGCCTTAAGAAATAAACGGGATGTCCCGACCATACCGGCAATTATAACTGCTATAATAATTATCAGGTATAAATTGATCTCAAAATAATATACACCTGAGACCTGAAATATCAAATTTCCATAATCAAGTTTGAATTTCAACAATGCAATAGATGCAACAAATGCACCCATGCCGATACTATGCAGGCTTATTTTCGTAAAATTATTGATAAAAAATGCAACGAGTACCGAAATGGAAGCCCCAAGCATAACTGCCGCAAAAACCAGAGGCAAGACAGTATTATTTTTAAAATTTATGAATAGCCATAAATATACTATACTTACTACTATCATCGGTCCAACCCTTTCCATGCGGTCATGCATGCTAAGGGATTTGATAATACTCAGGTTTTTCATTAACAGAATAGAAACAACAGGAATTATAATTATACTTACTAACGTATAAGTAATGAAAGAGATTTGTTCCATTTCTGAGGTTTCATCAAAAATAAATGGGTTCATGCTATACAAAAATGAAAGCATATAAAATAATATAAACAATGGGTGAAAAACAAACGAAATAATATAAGCCACTATTTTCATTTTATTTATCGTTTTTGTCATTACTGGTATTCCTTTTTAAGGGTCCTGCTAATTTATAAAAGAGGAATAATATACCAACAAGGAAATGCAAAATTACAATCCCCACCACTATGTACAAGAAAGTATCGCTGTCTCTCATATTTCAAAACATTTTCAGGATACAAAAGTAAAAACCTTATCTATATCATTATTGATTTGTCGAATTTTTATTAAATATTGAAGTGAAAATACAATAGCAATATATTTTTTGCGGTTAATTAATGTAAAATTTTTTAATCATTGATTATGAATATAAGATCAAGGTATTATGAACCAAGGGAGGAGTTGTGGAATGTAATAACTCATGGATTTGGATTAATTTTAAGTATTGCTGCGCTGGTTTTACTTGTGGTTTATGCCAGTATTTACTATTCAGTATGGCATATTGTCAGTTTTTCAATTTATGGAGCGAGTCTTGTAACACTCTACCTGGCTTCAACTATATATCATGCATCGACAAAACCCAAACTACGTTTAAAACTGAATGTTTTTGATCATTCCTCAATTTATGTGTTGATTGCGGGAACATATACTCCTTTTCTTTTGGTTACACTGCGGGGAGCCTGGGGCTGGAGCCTTTTTGGAGTGATTTGGGGGCTTGCTCTTGCAGGGGTAATTCTAAAACTTTTTTATACCGGAAGGTTTGATAAAATCTCGACTTTTGCTTATGTTTTCATGGGCTGGCTTGTTCTGGTAGGCATTTATCCCCTGATTCAGAATCTTGCCTTGGGAGGCCTGATCTGGCTTTTTGCCGGAGGAGTTTTTTATACAGTTGGTGCGGTATTTTATTTACAAAACAAATTGAGATTTAATCATGCTATTTTCCATGTGTTTGTCCTGTTGGGAAGCATTAGTCATTTTATAAGTGTGTTTTTTTATATTTGAGAAGAGAATACAGGAAACAGAATATAGAATACGGAATACAGGAGACAGAATAATAGATACGACAAACCCATTCTGACTTCTGACTTCTGTGTTCTAATAAAGATATCATTTTTTACTTAATTTATTATTTATCTGTAATTATGAAAAAAATTGGTTTGTATTTTTTGCTGGTTTTAACAGGATCCATTATCGGTGTTTCCTGGTCTTCCGGCCGTCTGAATGCTTTTCTTCGAAACACTACTGAAAAAAATCGTTCCACAGAAAATTTAACGGAAAAAATCGACAATACAGGAGAACAAAAGGCAAATCCATATGCTGAAAACGGCAATGCAAAATCACTAAATTTCATTTATGAGTATGAAAAAGGAGTTGAATACCTTTTTTCTGTTTCATCACCATCTGTTGTGTATATCACTACCATGAGCTACAAGCAGGATTACTGGACAAGGGATGTGTATGAAGTTCCAAGCGGAACAGGATCGGGTTTTGTTTGGGATACCGAAGGGCATATAATTACAAACTTTCATGTAATTAACGGAGCAGATAAAGCAGAAGTAACCCTATCCGACAGGACAAGTTATCAGGCTGACCTGGTTGGATATTCCAAAGAGAAAGATCTGGCTGTATTAAAGATCAAGGCTCCTGTAAAAAAGCTGAAACCGATAAAAACCGGAAGATCAACCAATCTTCGGGTAGGTCAGTTTGTATTGGCAATAGGAAATCCCTTTGGACTTGATTATACTCTCACAACAGGGGTTATCAGTGCTCTTGACAGGGAAATTCAATCACAATCCGGAATTCCTATCAAGGATATCATACAGACTGATGCAGCCATAAATCCGGGAAATTCAGGAGGGCCTCTTTTGAATTCCTCAGGAGAACTGATCGGGGTCAATACCGCTATTTACAGTCCCTCTGGTGCTTCTTCAGGAATCGGTTTTGCCATACCTGTGGAGGTAGTCAACTGGGTGGTTTCAGATATAATGAAATATGGTGAGGTCAGGAGGGCAGTCATAGGTGTAAGTACAGTCAGGGATAACACAGCAAGATATTATGGAATAGAAAAGGGTGTGGTGATCTATAATGTAAACCCTGGCTCTGCAGCAGCAAAAGCTGGATTAAAAGGCACTACCAGAAACAGCTTAGGAGATATAATTACGGCAATAAACGGGAATACTGTCAAGAATAATGCAGATCTGATACTTACACTTGAAAAATATAAAGCCGGCGACAGGGTTACTCTTACAATACTGAGGGATCAAAAGGAGATCAAAGTTCCTGTTGTGCTTCAGTCGTCAAACCAATAGCCAGAATGTCATCATACTTTACAGATATTTACGAATTAACCAAACTTGTCCCACCCGGACGAATTACTACCTATGGTATAATATCTGATTATCTGGGAATAAGTTCACCCCGTATGGTGGGATGGGCACTAAATAAAAGTTTTGATAAAAATGTGCCGGCACACAGGGTTGTTAACCGTAAAGGGCTTTTAAGCGGGAGAAATCATTTTCCTCATCCTGAAATGATGCAGAAAATGCTTGAGGCAGAGGGAGTGGAGGTAATAGATAATAAAGTAAAAGACTTTGATAAACTGGTTTGGTATTTTGAATAAGTTTCAATACCTGAAGTTGTTTAAAAATTCAACGAAAGGACAGTGCGATCCCGAAAACGATCGGGAGTTTGAGCAAGAGAATGCAGGAAATTTTACCGAAACCTTGTAGGTAAAATTTTCGTAATTGAAACAGTTATAACTTACTGTTTTACAATCAACAAAAGGGTTGTGAGTTTAATTTCGCACGTCCCGACGGAACTGTCGGGATTGCTACTTTTTG
>JBLMZC010000046.1:0-10485 GCA_050258615.1 Deltaproteobacteria bacterium
TACATACAATGTTGAGTTCTGGCCGGATAGGAATACAGGATCGAAGTCAGGAGACTTCGACCATCGGGTGTTTTATGGGGTGCAGGTTGTGAAGAATTGAGAATTGATAATTGAGAATGGACAATAGACAATTGAAAATCGAAAAGAAAATCCTCCAATCTTAAAATCCTATAAATCATAGTTCAGACAATGAAGGTGGTGAAGAATTAATTGTAAATTGTAAGTGGTCAATGGTCAATGGTTAATGGTTAATGAAAAAAAATCAGTGGTAGACTTATCGGGCTATCCGTCAGTGACGTACAATGTGGAGTTTTGGCCGGATAGGAATACAGGATCGAAGTCTGGAGACTTCGATCATCGGGTGTTTTATGGGGGGCAGGTGGTGAAGAATTGAGAATGGAGAATGGATAATTGAGAATGGATTATTGAGAATGAAAATCCTAAAATCTTTTAATCTTATAAATCATAGTTCAGACAGTGAAGGTGGAAAAGAATTAATTGTAAATTGTAAGTGGTCAATGGTAAATGGTTAATGGTTATTGAAAAAATATCTGTGGAATCAGCCTAATCAGTTCTTTCTGTGATTCAGACAATCAAATGCAGGATAAATCCAAAATATGACATATCTTTGTAACGGACTAACAGTAATATTGATGATAAAAACACTTTTGATTCAGGCTAATTGCGACAAGGTTACAAATTTATAAAGCCAGTGGCATTACCGTGTCGATCAAGGGGCACCTGAGAGTTGTTTGATTTTTTATTCAATTTAGATTTTTGTTCCTGATCAAATTTAAAATATCATCAAAATTTAATTTTTCAATATCATCTTCAGCCAGGTTCAAACCTAATAAAACATTAAAATTCTTACGTGTCAGTAATTCTCCAATTACATTTACATTTCTGTTTAAATGATTGGACTTAATTAATGTTGTATTGAAAATCAATAATTTATGTTTATTGCCAAGCTTGTCAATCCAATTTTTGCCCCATTTTTGTGATTCTTTCATTAATACACCTTGTAAACCTGCTCCATAATGTGTACCTCCTGTTAAAATTTTCTGATCTGTATTTTCATCGATAATTATTGTACAGATTTTCCCTGTGATGAATGGTTTAACATAAAGTTCAGCATTTTGGTAATCATAAGAATATCTTAGATTAATATACAATTCACCATCAGCTAATATTGCCCATGACATTGAAGCCAGATCATCCTTTTCGTCATCCTCTATATTTATAAATTTTGAAATTTTGAAAAATTGGTCATTTTTTGCTTTTATTTTTGGTTCAAGATGAGCATCATAAATTTTATTTTGAATGAAATCACCTGTGGAAATATAACATTTAATATTATCCTGTGCATATCCGTTTATGCAAAAAAATAAAACAAAGATTATTTGAAAAAAATATTGTAACCTTGTCATTTTAAAATATTATTATTCTGGCATTTTTTGTCCCTGAATATAAGGTGCTCCTGCATCCTTAAGTGCTTTCAGTAGTTCCGGCAGATCCTTTTCTGTTAGTATCTCGAGCCTGTTTTTATAGCTACTGAATTCTTTTTTTGCTATTTCAAGTGTCTTTCTGTGTGTTGTAGTAGGCCCATACGTCGAATTGCTGATTCCTGACATCACGGCATTCATCCTGTCCCTGATCCTTGGAATATCACTTTCACCAACTTCGTTTTTAGAAGGACTTCCATTTATTGCAGATTCCAGATTAATGACAGAACTTCTGAAATCAGCTATTTTTTTGTAAATCCCGGCATCTTTACATTGAGAGACCTCAAGAGCTTTTTTCATCGATTCAGTCATGGATTTTGTCTTTCGCAATACCATGTTGAACTCTGATATCTGAGCCTGAAAATCGAGAGTTTCTTTCCAGAATCCAGCTACCTGTTGTGGATCGGAACCACTCAGTTTACCCTGCAAAAGCTGCTCAACCTTAAATTCGACAGTATCCGAAATTACCGTCAAAATTCCATCCTGGTACTTGTTGAGAAATACCCTATAAATTCCGGGTGGAGCCATGAAACTCCTCCCTTCACTGTAATTATTTTCCCTTTCACTCATTCCAATTGGTGCAGTTGACATCATTTTAAGATCCCAGCTTACCCTGTGAATGCCTTTGGAGGAAGGAGCAGTGACTCTGTCAACGATATTGCCCGATGCATCGATAATTGAAAAAAATACCGAAGGAATTTCCTTTGTCTTTTCTCTGTCCAGCGATTCCCATCCCGGAAATCCTATTTCTTTATTATTCTTTGATAATTCATTTTCTCTTTTCTTACGCTCACCGGCCAGTGTCTGAATTCCGTCTCTAAGATAGTAAGTAAAAGTAGCACCAAACGGTGGATTTGGAGCAGTATAAAATGTCTCACCAAGAGCAGCCTTGTCATTACCACCTAGTGGGTTTCGTTCTATATACCACCATGTTTTTCTTACCGGAAATACAACTGCTTCCTTTTTTAACATTTCTTCATTCAGATATCTGAGGGGTGTATAGTCATCAAGAATGAAAAATCCTCTGCCGAAACTTGCTCCGACAAGATCGTTTTCCCTTCTCTGAATAGCAAGGTCCCTGAATGAGATTGTAGCATCAGTGTTCATTTTGTGCCATTTATTGCCGCTTTCAAAAGTACAGTAAATGCCAAATTCAGTCGCAAGGAACATGAGTCCGGGATTCACATGGTCCTGTACAATCCTCCATGTCATTAATACTGCAGGAAGGTTTGAAACTATTGATTTCCAGGTATCACCTTTGTTATTACTTTTGTAGACATAAGGCTTGAAATCACCTGCTTTATGATTGTCAAGGCAGATATAAACAGAATTTTCATCAAACAGATCGGCTTTGATGTCGTTTACAAATGCTGAAGGGGGTGCACCAGGCAATTTTGACAATGGGATTCTTGTCCATGATACTCCTCCATTTTCGGTTACACTTAGTGAACCATCATCTGTGCCTGCATAAATAAGTCCTTCTTTGACAGGTGATTCACTCAGGGAAGTGATGGTATTGAATTCAGACATTGCATCAAAGTCCCACGGTGAGTCCCAGCTTTGTTTATTACCCATCACAGGGAGATCAAGTCTTTCAACCGGATTTGTGAGATCACCGGATATAGACCTCCATTCATCACCCCTGTTGTCGGATCTCCATACCCTGTGCGAAGCAAAATACAGCCTCGTTGGTGAGTGTGGACTGACAATTATCGGGGAATCCCAGTTGAATCTCTCAACCGGTTCTCCTTCTCCGGGTTGAGGCTGAATGAAAACCTTTTCACCTGTTGTCCTGTCATATCTCATAAGGTTACCCTGCTGAAACTGCGCATATAGTAAATCAGGATTCCCCGGCTCTGTTGCAGGCTGATGACCATCAGCAAACAGTATAACTTTCCATTCCCTGGATGTGATCCCGTTAATATTACGAGTACGGGAAGGGCCTCCCTGAGTATTGTTATCCTGAGTTCCGCCATAAATATTGTAAAATGGAAAATCATCATCTACTGCAACTTTATAGAATTGTGTTACAGGCAGATTGCTAATGTGCCTCCAGTTCTGAGTGTTGTCAAAGGTCTCGTACAATCCCCCATCTGTTCCGACAAGCAGGTATTCAGGCTCATTTTTTCTGAATGCAATTGCATGATTATCAACATGTTTTGATTTTTCGTCAATTCTCCTGAAAGTTTTTCCACCATCTTCAGATATCTGAAGCATCACATCGACAAGGTATATTTTATCAAATTTGTGCGGACTTGCATAAAGTTCCTGGTAATAATGAGGCCCTGTGCCCCCGGCAACTGTTTCTGACATTTTTGTCCAGCTCTCACCACGGTTGTCTGACCTGTAAACTCCACCTTTTCTACGTATCTGCTCAATGGCTGCATAGACAACATCAGGATTCTGGGGAGAAACTGCAAGGCCAATTTTGCCAAGTTTACCATCAGGCAAACCTTTTGTGAGTTTTTTCCATGTCTCCCCTCCGTCATCAGAACGGTAAATGGCCGATTCAGTACCTCCACCCATGTAGGCTGCTATATTGCGATGCCTCTGCCATGTTGCAGCGTAGATTATATTCGAATTTCGAGGGTCGGCAGCTATATCTGTTACTCCTGTCCATAGATCATCACCTAGCGTTTTTTTCCATGTCTTTCCACCATCTGATGATTTAAAAAATCCCCTGTCACCCCCTGATGACCAAAGAGGACCCTGTGCTGCCACATATATTTCATCCGAATTTCTGCTGTTAATTATTATCTTTGATATGTGCTCTGATTTTTTCAGTCCCATATTAGACCATGTCATGCCATCATCAGTACTTTTATAGATTCCGTCACCGAATCCTACGTGTCTGCCTCCTACGTTTTCACCGGTTCCCACCCAAATTGTATGCCTGTTTGCAGGGTCAACAGCGATGCATCCTGTAGAATAAACATTCTGCCCGTCAAAAATGGATTTCCAGGTTGTTCCCCCATTTTCAGTTTTCCAGACTCCTCCGGATCCAACAGCTGCATACCAGATATTTTGATTTTCAGGATCAATGGCAATATCGGCAATTCTGCCTGACATAAAAGCAGGGCCAATATTTCTGAATTTAATATCTGATATCAGTGATGTATTTACCAATGTATCAGGATTCTTTTTCTGAGAGAATGATATGAACATAGAAAAAGTGAAAAAAATAGCAAATATCAATTTTGTCTTCATCTCATTTTTTTGTCAAAATTAAACAATTGATTTTATAGTTAGAAATTAGTGGAAGGGATTTTCAGGTAAAAGTTAAAAATTTCAAAAAATTAAAATCACTTCAGCAATTATAAACTATATCGCCGAAAATATAAGTATCAAACCAAATTAATTAAATTTCAAATAATGTATTTCCAGATTGATTTTTTACATTATAAATAATAGTATGTCAACTCATTACTGTAATATATTAATCATTCAAATAGTTCTTTGATCTCTTTTTGGTATAGTTTTTCCAGTACATTTCTTTTTATTTTCAGCGTTGGTGACAATTGTCCTCCATCCTGTGACCATTGGTCGGACACTATTTTCCATTTTTTTATTTGTTCTGAATGTCCAAACTGTTCATTGAACTTTTTTATTTCACCCTCCAATTGATCCATAACAATTTTATTTTCAAGCATTTGAATATTGTTATTGCAGGGTAGTTTTGCCTTGTCGCACATTATTTTTAAAAAAGTAAAATCAGGGGCTATAATTGCTGCAGCATATTTTTTATTCTCACCAAGTACCATCATGTTTTCAAAATAGGGAGATTCAGTGAATTTTGATTCTATAAGCTGGGGATTTATATATTTCCCGTATGATGTTTTAAATATACTTTTTAATCTTCCAGTAATTATCAATTGTCCTTGTTTGGTAAACTTACCTGTATCACCTGTATGTAACCATCCTTCTTTGTCGATGGTTTTTGCTGTTAATTCAGGATCTTTGTAATAACCCATCATCACATTATGTCCACGACAGAGAATTTCATCCATTTCGCTCAGTCTGATCTCAACTCCCGGAAGAGGAAGTCCGACTGTACCAAATTTTCTGCCGTTTTTTACTCTCTGACTGACTGCTATAACAGGACTTGCCTCGCTCATACCGTAGCCCTCAAAAACGGGCATTCCAATGGCAGAGAAAAATGAAGCAATATGGGGTTGGATTGCACTGCCTCCTGATACAACTATATCAAAATTGCCCCCGATGGCAGCCCTCCATTTGCTGTAAATAAGCTTATCTGCTATTTTTAACTTTAGTTTAAGCCAAAAACTCATGCCTTCCAACTGGTATTTCGTTGCCAGTTCAAAAGCCCAGAAATATAAAGACCTTTTTGATCCCTCAAGATTTTCACCTGCATGGTATAGTTTGTCATATATCTTTTCGAGCAGCCTTGGTACACATGTCATCATGGTTGGCCTGATCTCCTTAATATTGGCAGCTATGGTATCGATGCTTTCAGCATAATAAACAGACATTCCCAGATATTGATATAAATATACCATCATTCTTTCATATGCATGGCAGACAGGTAAAAAGCTTAATGCAGTTTTGCTCCATTTTGCTGGTGTCTTGCATAGGTTAAGTATCTGATTTACAATATTGCTGTGCGAAAGCATTACTCCTTTTGGATTACCTGTTGTACCTGAAGTGTAAATTATTGTGGCCAGATCTGTTGATTTAATTCCATTTTTTATAGCTTCCAATTTTTCATTATCAGAATTTTCCTTTCCAAGTTTTTTCAGATCTTCAAGTGACCTGAACCTGTTCTGTTTATCCATATCAAATAAAAAGCATTCCCTGAGGTTTGGCATTTCACCAATTACAGGTTCCAGTTTTTTGAGGATCTCATCTCCGTCAATGAATATCATTTTCATTTCTGAATGCCTGAGAATAAACCTGTAGTCCTGTTCACTTATCGTAGGATAAATCGGGACTGAAATTCCTCCGGCCTGCATTATTGCCATGTCTATCATATTCCATTCAGGACGGTTTTTACCTACAATTCCGATGTTATCCCCTGGGTTTAAACCGGCATGAATCAAGCCCAGGCTTATCAAATCAGTAATTTCTTTATATTCCCCAATACTGAATCTGAGCCATTTCCCGTTTCGTTTACAAGCTAGGGCTGAATTTTGATCAGGGTATTTTTCAATGTAATTATTTAAAATATCAAATATTCTTGTAATTTTCATGACAATTCAATTTTTAGCATGCAAAGTTATAATACGAAAAATCAAAAAAACTGAATTAATTACTGATAGTTTGGATGAAATAATTTTTTAGATTTTTTTATTAATAATTCAGGTTTTAATTTGTATCTTAGCCGTTTTTTATTTCTGAAACGAGTTGGATGGTGTCGAATGAAGAGGGGTTATTTTTTCAATGAACTTAATTTATTGCACTTTGATTATCAATATTAAATTAATCAGACAATAGTATAAGTTTATATTTTTGAACAAGATTATACTCAAAATTGTATTTATTCAAAAGTCTTAATGTAAAATTCTATCTTAAAAATTTATTATATGAAACAAATATTGTCAAAGATAATTTCATTTATATTTTCTATTAGAGCTGCCGGGTTTTATCTTGCAGTTTTTGCAATTGCAATTGCGGTGGGTACTTTCATTGAAAACGATTTTGGAACAAGCTCAGCACAGGCACTTGTGTACAGGGCTAAATGGTTTGAAGTACTGATGTTATTATTCTCCGGAACTATCATAGCCAATATTGTAAGATATAGACTGGTACAAAACAGGAAGTGGGCTGCACTAATTTTTCACGTTTCAATTATAATAATATTAATTGGAGCAGGTGTAACCCGTTATATAGGTTATGAAGGAATGATGGGTATTCGTGAAGGTAATTCGTCAAATACTATTATTTCATCTGAATCATATTTAAATTTTCAGGCTGATTTTAATGGTAAATCCTATTCATTTGATGAACTTGTAAATTTTTCTTCACTGGGAAATAATAAATTTGATGAGGAATATCAGATAGGGCCTCATATTTTCCGGGTTAAACTGGATAAATTTGTTCCAAATCCTACCGAACAACTGGTACAGGCAGAAGATGGCAAACCGGTTGTGAAGTTAGTTGTTGCGGGAAATTTTGGCAGGGAAGATCATTTTGTTTACTCTGGTGATAAAAAAGATATAAATGGAACAATTTTCAATTTTACAGATGTTGATTTACCGGGAGCAATTAATTTTAAATTCAAAGATAAAGCATTGCTGATTGCTTCTGATAAACCTGTGTCATATACAATAATGGCTTCCCAGCAAAGTGATACTATTCTCCCCGGAGAAATTAAACCATTGTTTGTCAGGTCAATGTATAAAATTGGTGATTTTAGTTTTGTTGCTGCAGATTATCTGCCAAATGGTAAAGTTAGTGTGGTAAGTGGAGACAGGAAAATGAAAAGTGAAAGCACTGCCGGTTTGAACTTAAGTATTACCAAAGATAATCAGTCAAAACAAATACTGATTCTTGGAAACAAGAGCAATATTGGTAAGCCTGAAAAGATTCAGTTAGGTGACCTTGGTCTCACTATAAGTTATGGGTCTAAGATCATAGAATTGCCATTTTCTATACAACTCCGTGATTTTCAGATGGAAAGATATCCAGGAACAGAAAATGCATCATCTTATGCCAGTGAAGTGACTGTCATTGACCCTGCAAACAGTGTTAACAAGGATTTCAGAATTTATATGAATAATATACTCAATTATGGAGGTTACAGGTTTTTCCAGTCTTCCTTTGATAAAGATGAATTGGGGACTTATCTTAGTGTTAACCATGATTTCTGGGGTACACTGATTTCGTACATAGGTTATTTCTTACTTACACTCGGTATGGTTATGACATTATTTTCAAAAAACAGCAGGTTCACTACTCTTATCAGAAAAATGAACAGGAGCAATGAAGAAAGCATGAAAACACTATCTGTTATTTTAATATTTTTTATTTTTGGATCAACCGGTTTATCCGCTGCTGAGCCTGTTTCAAAGTTTTCCAAATCTCAGGCAACAGAATTGGGAAAGATCATGGTTCAGGATTTTAACGGCAGATTTGAACCTGCAAATACATTGGCCAATGAAGTAATGAGAAAGTTATCAAAAAAGGAGAAACTTTACGGACTCACTTCAGATCAGATCTTCTGGTCAATGATGCAAGACCCTGGTGTTTGGCAGAATGTACCTGTAATCAATATAGGAAAAATGCCTGAGATTCAGAACATAGTCGGTACTAAGGAAAAACTTGCTTCTTTCAGCCAGTTTTTTACTCCTGAGGGCAATTATAAACTGATGGATTTTGTAAGTCAATCGCAATCAGCCAATCCAAGAGATCAGAATATGTTTGATAAGGCAATCCTGAAACTGGATGAAAAAGTGAATATTACAAGTATGATCCTTTCGCAGCAGTTTCTCAGGATTTTTCCTGTACCGGATCATCCGGGCGATGCCTGGGTATCTCCTGCCGATATCAAATCAATGAAAACTGCAAGCCCTGAATTGATAGGAATGTTCGGAATTTTCGATGAGTTCATGAAGTCAGGAAATGAAACAACACAAAATAAATTCTTACAGACCATTGCAGCGGAGCAGGTAAAGTACAGTGGTAAAATAATCCCTTCCGCATCGAAAATGAAAGCTGAATTATTGCTGAGTAAACTGGATGTTTTTGGAAACCTGATGAAGATTTATGGGCTTTTAAGCCTGGTGGTACTTGGATTTTTCTTTTATTCTGTTTTCCGTTCAAAGCCAACAACAAAACTTGCAAAATGGACCTGGATAGTCATAGTTGGATTTTTTGTTTTCCACACTTTTGGTATTGCTTTGCGCTGGTATATTTCTGGCAGGGCCCCATGGAGCAATGGTTATGAATCAATGATATATATTTCCTGGACCTCAATCCTGGCAGGTTTGATTCTTTCAAGAAAATCACTGGGTGGCATGGCTGCCACACTTATTCTGACTTCTACAATACTTTCTGTTGCAGCCATGAGCTGGCTTGATCCCGAGATCACTCCGCTGGTACCTGTGCTTAGAAGTTACTGGCTTACTATACATGTAGCCCTTATAGCGGGTAGTTATGGATTCCTTTTGCTTGGAGCAGTGATCTCTATCCTTAACCTGATTCTCATGATATTATCAACCGAAGTAAATAAAAAAGTCATGATGAAGAACATCAGGGAACTCACAATGATAAGTGAGATTATTTTATTGGTTGGACTGATCATGCTCAGTGTTGGTACTTATCTTGGAGGAGTCTGGGCAAATGAATCCTGGGGTAGATACTGGGGATGGGATGCCAAAGAAACATGGGCACTTGTTACCATCCTGGTTTATGCATTTATCCTGCACATGAGAATGATACCAGGATTGAAAAGTATATTTGCCTATAATTTTGCCACACTGTTCGGATTTGCATCTGTGATAATGACTTACTTTGGAGTAAATTACTATTTATCAGGTTTGCATTCCTATGCTGCAGGAGATCCGGTACCTATACCACCTATGGTTTACTATACCGTTATAATTCTGGCATTGATCAGTGGTCTGGCTTATTATTTTTACAATAAAAGGTTTAACCCGAATAATTCATAAGATTTTCAATAATCTTGTGTATTGTGACAATAAAAAATTGAATTTCAATCTTTTATATCAGGGTTAACCCTTAAAATTGCAAAATATTTATACGCCGACTGAAATTGGGGGAATTGGGGTTCTTAAATCGGATTTGTGCTGACTGCAAATGTCAGTACTATTTTTAATTTCATGTCGGTATAATACCATTTACAATTATTCTTTAGTCCAGTTGCATAACGGTTGCTGACACTGACACTGACACTTCGGTCAGCACAGGCACTTCGGTCAGCATCCTGGAGCTGACACTGACACTAACACTTTGGTCAGTACAGGCACTTTGGTCAGCATTTAAAATATAATGCCGACTGAAATTG
>JBLMZC010000047.1:0-62282 GCA_050258615.1 Deltaproteobacteria bacterium
TTGCTACTTTTTGTCGGCACAAAAAGTAGAGAAATGTTTAAACAAATTAAAATTAAGTGTTTGCAAAATGGGGTTCAAAATTAAACAAATATATATTACTGCATTTGCTTAAATATCAATAATTTACAAGCGTCTTAAACATTTATTTTTAAACAACTTCAATATAAATTCACCTGATTATAATGTATTCTGATAATAATATCTTAAATTTGTTTAAATTACTATTATTCAAGATGTAAGGATATTATTTAATGAATTATTAAATTTAATACAATGAAAAACATTATTTTCAGATTCATTATTATGGTATTATTCCTTGTTCAATGCCCGAATATTTTTTCCCAGCATTCTGAAATAGGGTTCTCCGTAACACTTAGTGGCCATATTATACTTGGCCCTTACTACCGTTACTGGATTGATGATCACAATTCAGTTGATCTTACAATAATTGCTGCTTATGAGGATAAACTGATTTTTCCTCACGGGTTTAATGCAGGATACAAATATTATTTCCTTGAAAAAAAATGGAGACCTTCTCTTGGTTTTCAGTATTCTCTGATGATAGCACCTGTTAAAGATAATGAAACCGGAAAAAGAACCAATCTACAACTTTTCTCCCTGGTTCCAGGAATCCAGTACAGATGGAATGATTATAAGCTCGGTATTGAGGAATTTATCTGGGTCTCATATTTCAGATTCAATAAAAAATCCCGCATTTTTCCGGTTGGACTTGAAACCAGGTTTGGAGCAAAACTATAGTTTTATTTTATTAGTTCAGCCACATTTTCTAATCCTGTTACCCAGATATTTTCTTTAATTTCATAGCATGCTTCTGTTGGTATGACTATAAGTGTTTTATCTGGTTTAATATCTTCCAGAGCATTCCAGTTTCCTTTTGTCAGTTCAGGTGCTGATGACATTTTACACTCAATTGCAATCCGGTAATCTCCTTTTTCAAGTATCAGGTCTATCTCATTTCCAGTTGATGTTCGATAGAAATATGGAGTAAATTCTCTCATTTCGGTAATAATATTTTCGATTACATATCCTTCCCATGAAGATCCGTTTATAGGATTGCCTAACAAAGCATTAAAATTATCAATTAGGAGTAATCGATGAAGTATGCCACTATCCCTGATATAGGTCTTCGGAGACTTAATAAGTCGCTTTTTGATATTTGATTCATATGGCATAAGTGTTCTTAAAATGAATGTTTGTTCAAATAAATCTATATATTTTCGGATTGTAGTATGAGACGTCCCCAGTGATTCCCCAAGTTTTGAAAGATTAATTAATTGACCTTGAGAATGAGATAGCATAATCAATAATCTCCTTAACTGGAGTGGAGGAATTTGAATTCCAAATTGCGGAATATCTCTTTCAATATAAGTTTGAATATAATTTTCAATCCATAATTTACTTATATCCTCATTACCAGCAAGATAGCTATCAGGATATCCTCCTCTGAACCAATGTCTTTTCAGTTCAAAACCACTTGTTTTAAGCACTTCATAGAATGTAAATGGAGTCAATGTAACCAGACCAACCCGTCCCGCCAGGGATTCAGATGTATTTTGAATCAATTGCTGTGAAGCTGAACCCAGCAATATGAACCTGCCTTTGTGACGATACTTATCAATCTCGCTTCGTAAAAATGAAAAAAGTGTTGGTACAAGCTGTACCTCATCTATACAAATTGTTGAATTTCTGTTAGTTGTGAAAAATAAATTCATATCTGTCAATTTGTTAAGATCAGTATAATTCTGCAAATCAAGATACAGAAATGACTCAAAATCCACTGACATCTTCTTTATCAATGTTGATTTTCCACATTGTCTTGTTCCCAACAGTACAACTGCAGGAAAGCTCTGCAAATTCAATTTCAGAAAAGATTCAATATTTCTGTTTATATACATATATGCAAATTGAAAGTTAAAGTTGCAATTTGCAACAAAGGTACAAAATTATTTGATTTACAAATAAATAAGATAGAGTTTTTTTCAATATTTTATTTGAATTGAGTATTGAATGATACGAACTCGCACTGTGTGGATAACAAATTGCACAATTGAGGAAACCATCTGATAAGTGGTGAATACCAATAGCTAACAGAATTATCAGGAGTTGGCTCCGGGCAAAGGTCTTCAGGCCTCTTGCTAAAATTTCTTAGTAAATGCAATTTGTCATACTCACCTCACACTACACTACCTCACTACCAGTTTTTTCGTTTGAATGCCCTTTTTTGTTTGGAGTACAACAAAATAAATACCTGATTTCAAATCTGCAGCATTAAAAAAATAGTTTTCCTTCACCGACTTCCCTGAAAAAACTGTTTTTATCTTCCTTCCAAAACCATCTGAAATGAACAGATCAATCTGATTGTTATAAAAATCATTTAGTGAAATACATGTAATAGCTGATGCCGGATTAGGATAAATATCACCAATTGTAGTATAAACATCTATATCATCTATGGCTGAAGTGCCTTTTATTTTAAATGTGTAAAAAGATTCAGGAGCCGGCATTGGCAAATTTCTGACCTTGCCATTATTTGCAATTGCTTCAATATAATACTGAATTTTAGTTCCTTTCGCGAACACTGGAAAACTGGCAGACCAGTTATTATTTTCAATATGTTTCATTTCGATGCTGTCAAAAACAGAAGCTGAATCTGTCCTGAACCATATTTTAGCTTCTTTGATACCTGAAATATGCTGAAGTTTAGCATTTGCAGGGTATCCTGAATTATGTTCTTCCAAATCTCCTTTCAACGGATCGTGCAATATCCTGAGAGGGTCAGGGGCACCTATTTCCTTAGTTATGCAATGAACTGCACCGCCTGACTGAATAGGACTGTTGCAGTTTACAGGCTCAATACTATATCCAGGCATGGCATCTTTCCATATCCTGATTGCGGTGGTGTCATATTTCTCTTCATAAGAAGGAATTATAATTGTTTTATTGAAAAAAACTGCATTTGTATATGTTCGGTTATAACCATTGCCGGGATAAGTGCCGTTGGAATACGGAGGCATTGGAATTCTGATAATTTCAAATTTTCTACCAAATACAGTTTGAATACTGTCCAGTAAATACAAAATATTGGCTTCGATCTGAGCTTCATCAGGCAATCCTTTGGGATACTTGCCTACCATTATGGTATTTTCATTCAGCAATTTCATATGCATATCAATATGGTGAATCCCGTCATTTGGCAGCATTTTCATTTTGACATACTGTTTCAAACCCATGAAGCGGTTCATTATAGAGTCAATCCCCTCTTCAGTATGGTTACTTTCTCCGAATTTATTGTCTTCATCATTTTCATCCATCACCAGGGCTGATGAAAAGCCCTGACCCGAACCATCCGACATATAATTCCCACCTGTATTAACCAGGTCGTATGGCATCTCTGAAGTGCTGTATAAAGGAATATTAAGATATTTCGATATAGCAGCTGAAACAGTATCATCTTTGTACCGTGGTCGGTTGTATATCCAGTCCACAAGATACATTGAATCAACATCTTCCTTATAAACAGTATTCGGACCGTAATCTCTGACCCAGACAGAATTGAAAGGAGCAGGGATATACCTGATATTCATACCAGTGTCAATCTGATTGGCTTTAAGGGACTGCTTAACAACATTTGAATCGCTGCATACTATGAAAACATTTCCTTCCTTTTGCGCAGCTTTTACGATATTTGATAAAACTGAAGGATATGATGTCCAGGTAATAAGCAATGCCTGAGCTTCCTCCCATTCAGCCATCGACCTTACTTTTGATTCAGGCGGAGTGTTAATACCAGGTTTCTTATTTATTTGCTCCGATATCATTTCCAGCTCCCACGACGCAGTACCTCTTGGATAATCGATATTCTGGGCAATTAGCCCGGAGGTAAGAAGAAAAGCAAAAAAAATAGCTACCGGCCTCATGATTTTTATCAATTATCTTTTACTTATTTAGCTCTTTTATCATTTCTTCAAGCTCCATACCAGCATCTGTCATCACTTCTTTAATTATGCCCTCAAACAATTGTGCCATAATTATAGAATTCATTCTTGACATATAGGTTTTACCATCGCTTTTATTGTATATGCTCAAGCGGCAGGGCATCAAAGATGAAATAATGCGTTCATCATCTTTTTCAAGGATTTTTGATGAATGTTTTGGATGACAAATTGCAAATACTTTGACCGGCAGAACATCTTTCCCATGAGTTTTCATAGTATGTTGAAGGTCATGGATAGCTGTGATTTTCCAGGTTTTATTTTCTGCAATGTTTTTAAAATTCTCAACTGTCTGTTCAAAATTAAATTTACTCTCACTTTCAATGAAAAAATCCGTTTTCATATCATTTGCAGTTATATTATGATTTACTGACCCCTGAGCTTTACTAAAGAAAGGTAAAACTATCAAAGAAAAGGCAATTATCGAAATTTTTAAATTAATCATACTTAAAATTTAATTATATAAGTATTAAATCAAAATTTTTCTTAAAAGTTTATGAAAAACATAATTTTTTTTTGTGTCACAATTTTTTTAAATAAATTCAGAACAAAAGAAAAAAAATAATACTTTTGGCTCCTGAAAAAAATCATAAAAAATGATAATAAGATCTGTATTAATATTTTTATTTTTATTTGCATTTTATACATATCTCTCAGGTCAGGATAATTACCTATTAGTTTTTACGGATAAAAAAGGAGTTTCATTTGACCCATATTCATATTTTGATAAAAAAGCTATTGACAGAAGGATCAAGTCAGGCATATCTTTATATGATGAAACTGATTTTCCTCTGAATGACAGCTACAGGAGAAAAGCAGCCACAATGGTCAGCTCAGTCGATATTGAATTGCGTTGGTTCAATGCCTTGTCAGTTTATGCTACTAAGGATCAAATTGAACATGTGAAGAAACTTCCCTTCATTAAGGAGGTGATCTTATTGGACCGTGAATTTGAACTTGCAGAGCAAAAGACTGAAAATGAGGCAAATGGAATTGGAGATTATGAATTAAATCTGCTTTTCAAACAAACTGACCGAATGAATGCTGTTGAATTTTCAAATTCCAGTATTGATGGCCGGGGAGTAAGAATAGCAATATTCGATGGGGGATTTCCCACCTATAGATCTCATAGTGCATTTGAACATATACGAAGAGAAAACAGGATAATTGATACCTGGGATTTTACAAAGAAAAATAAAAATGTTGACAGGGGCAATAGCCATGGCACTGCGACATTTTCATGTGTAGGAGGCATGTATGAAGATCAGCAAATAGGCCTTGCTACAGGTGCAGAGTTTTTATTGGCAATTACTGAAGTAAATTCCGAACCTTACAAAGAAGAAAAATGGTGGCTTGCTGCTGCTGAATGGGCTGACAGGAATGGTGCAGATATAATAAGCAGTTCCCTTGGATACGTAAATCAACGGTATTTCCCTGAAGAAATGGATGGTCGCCATTCTCTCGTTTCAAAAGCTGCCAGGTTAGCTGTCCGGAAAGGAATTCTGGTAGTAAATTCAGCAGGCAATGAGGCCACTAATAAATTTTGGAAAACAATTATTACCCCGGCTGACGTTGACAGTGTTTTAACTGTTGGGGGTATTGATCCTGTGTCAAATTTTCATACCTCGTTTAGCTCTCTTGGGCCTGCTGCCGACGGCACTATGAAACCTAATGTCTCAGCATATGGTCATGTGATCGCAGCATCAAAAAATTCTTCTTTCAGCGAAACACAGGGTACCTCATTTTCTTGCCCGCTTATTTCAGGATTTGCTGCCTGTGCATGGCAAACTAACAGGGATCTGACAAATATGGAATTATTCAGGGAAATAGAAAAATCTGCTGATCTTTATCCTTATTTCGATTATGCACACGGATTTGGTATCCCTCAGGCATCGTATTTTATGCTGAGGGAAAAGCAGGATGTTATGCCAACATTCCAAATACTGGAAGATGGGGATTTCATCAAGGTAATTGTCAATGATTCATTTTATTATGAAGAATTCGACACCACGATGATAGATACATCAGAATACTATAATGAGTATGACGAAGATGGGGATTTTAAAATAGATCCAATTGAAAATGATACTTTAAATAATAATATTCAGCATGATGAAGAAATAGAACTAAATGAAAAAGAAGAAGAATTGTATATTCCGGAAATTGATTCAATCCAAAATTATGAAATATATCCATCAGATGAAATGCCAAAAGAAGAATTATCTGACAATGATCAAAATCCTTTCACTATAAAGCTCAATGAAACGAATTATATCGATTATCTATACTACAACATACAGGCTGAAAATGGAGTTTTAAAGAACTACCATGTAATTCAGGTCTATGATAAGGAAGTCCTGAAAATCTTAAAAGGCAAACCCGGAACAGTACTCAATGTACACTATAAGGGTTTTACGAATTCATTCAGATTTTAAAACAAATTAAATTAATCAAGCAAATCGAAAACATGAAAAATCTAATACATATTTTCCTTATAGTCATTGCACCTTCTGTTTTTTTTAGTCAGTCACCAGTACTTTCAGAGGAAGTAGATTTAAATAAAGAATTACCTAAATATGGACAAAATAGAACATATTACGGGCATTTTTATGTAAGTATTGGCACTGAAATTGGAAAATCTGAAGGAAACCTTATGGAAGTAAATTCTTTCAAATCAATTTATTATGATGTTGGTTACAGGTACAAGGTAAGATTGTTTGAATATAATGCTATCGGATTTCAGCTCAATTACAATTATTACAGCTACAGGTTAAAATATTCAAGCGGTGTGGGATTACCAATTATTGTCCATGACAAAGACAAAATCAAAATAAGCAGTTTCGGGCTTGGTATTTATGACCGTATCAATTATGGCAGAAGGGGCAATCACCTTGGTAAATTTATTGATATTGGAGCTTATGGTGAATTCTCATTCAGCAGGACACACTATTTTAAGCAGAAACAGGAAAATGGTGAAATGCTAAAATCCGAACTTTCAAGACTAAATTCAGTTGAAAAGCTCAATTATGGAGTTCTTTTAAATATGGGTTTCAACAAGATTGTGATTTTTGGCAAATACAGGTTATCAGACATGATCTCTGACAGGGACAAATATGATGAAATGCCAAGGTTGGTGATTGGGTTGCAATACGGCTTTTGATTAAAAAATCTTATTATTTTTTTTACGATTGGTATAATACTAAGATAACTATACTATTAAAGATAGAGCGGAAAACGGGACTCGAACCCGCGACCTACGGCTTGGGAAGCCGTCGCTCTACCAACTGAGCTATTTCCGCAAACATTCTTCTGCAAAAATAAATAAATTATTTTATTTTTTTAAGATTTGATATTATCACATTAAGAAAATGATTATTTTTACTGTGTATAAATCATTATGCAATACATATTTCTGATAATCATTAATTTATGCTAAAGAATATAAAAATTATAAATATATTCCAAATTATAATCCTTATTTGTTTATTGATTCTAAATCTTAAACCTGCATTTGGCACTGAAGTAATCAGGATTAATCAGCTTGGATACATCCCAACCTCACCAAAGGTAGCAGTATTTTTAAGCTCCGCTGACATTGAAGTCACCGGTTTCCAGCTCGTAAACTGTATAACAGGAAGAGTAGTTTTTGAAAATAATGTTCAGAAAACCAATGCAAAAGTATGGGGAATGAGTACTGCATACCGCCTGGATTTTTCTGATTACAAAAATGAAGGGGGATTCTATTTAAAGCTTGGTAAAACCAGTTCAGAATGTTTCCGTATAGGTTGGGACATTTATGAAGGAGCAGCAGATTTCATTCTTCAATATATGAGACAGCAAAGATGTGGTTTCAATCCTTTCTTCAAAGATTCTTGCCATGTTTACGATGGTATAATTGTAGATCATCCTGAGAAAACAGGCGAATACATCAATGTCAAAGGTGGCTGGCATGATGCATCTGATTATCTGCAATATGTAACAACTTCAGCCAATGCAACTTATCAGATGATGTTTGCCTATGATCATTATCCCTGGATTTATGATGACAAACATCAGAATAATGGTATGAGTGGGAAAAACGGAATTCCTGATATAATCGATGAAATAAAATGGGGGCTGGATTGGCTGATAAAAATGAATCCCGGCAAAAATGAAATGTACAACCAGATAGCAGATGATCGTGATCACCGAGGATTTCGAATCCCAACCCTTGATACAGTGTCCTACGGATTGGGAAAAGCCAGACCGGTTTATTTTGTTACAGGTAAACCTCAGGGGCTGGGTAAATATAAGAACCGAAGTACAGGAGTTGCTTCAACTGCAGCTAAATATGCTTCGACTTTCGCATTTGCAGCAAATATTTTTGCAAAAATTGATCCAATGTACTCCCTTATACTTTATGATAAAGCACAGGAAGCCTGGGAATTTGCACTTTCGGATCCGGGCGTAAACCAGACTGCGTGCACAGTTTCCCCATATTTTTATGAAGAGGATAATTATGCCGATGATATGGAACTGGCTGCCATCTCCTTGTATAACTACACTGGGAAAACTGATTTCCTCAAACAGGCAAAATACTGGGGAGAACTCGAGCCTGTAACTCCCTGGATGGAAATTCACCGGGCAAGACATTATCAGTACTATCCTTTTGTAAATCTTGGTCACGGACTCCTGGCAGAATCGGGTGACTCCCTAATCGCAAAACAATTTCTATCGTTTTACAGGCAGGGTCTTGAAGCCATTAAACGTTTTGCAGATGATGATCCGTTTAATATCGGCATTCCATTTCAGTGGTGTTCAAATAATCTTGTAGTTGCTGCTGCCACACAGGCCAATTATTACAGAAGGTTATCGGGTGATAATTCTTTTATTAAAATGGAATATGCTCTTTACGACTGGCTCTTGGGCTGTAACCCTTGGGGAACAAGTATGATTTGTGGCTTTCCGGCTGGCATGGATCATCCTGAGTATCCTCATTCAGCCATTACTCTTCATTCAGGTGTCACTACATTTGGTGGCTTGGTAGATGGACCTGTTTACCGGTATATTTTTGAGAACCTCAGGGGGATAAAACTTTATGAAGGAGATGAATATGCAGATTTTCAAAATGGAAAAGCTGTATATCATGACGATATTGGAGATTATTCATCTAATGAGCCAACTATGGATGGAACAGCAAGCCTGAGTTACATACTGTCATCATTGGAAAATTCAGGTTTGAAAAAAATTGAAAACTATTCACTTAAAGATCAATTTGGAGCAATAATAAAAACCGATACCTGTGCAAAAAAAATACATCTGATTTTTTCGGCTCATGAATTTGGTGAAGGTGCCGAAAAGATTCTAAATACATTGAAAAGATCATGCTCTAAAGCTTCCTTTTTCCTGACCGGTGATTTCTATAAAAATCCGAAAAACAAGTTGACAATTGGCAGAATGATAAATGAAGGTCATTATGTTGGAGCTCATTCAGATAAACACCTTCTGTACAATGACTGGGAAAAAAGAGATTCATTGCTTATCTCAAGATATACTTTTGAAAATGACCTCAGAGAGAATTATAAGGCTATGGAAGTATTCGGCATAGTTCAGGAAAAAGCAAATTACTTTTTGCCACCCTATGAATGGTATAATGCTTCAATCGTTAACTGGTGCAGACAAATGGGTCTGAATGTAATAAATTTCTCTCCCGGAATAAGGACCAATGCCGATTACACTACACCTGATATGAAAAATTACATTTCTTCAAAAAAAATTATCAAAGACCTGAAGCACAAGATTAAAACCAATGAGAATTCTCTAAATGGCAGCATTATACTGATACACCTTGGAACTCATCCTGACAGAAAAGACAAGTTGTATGACAATCTGCATATTATAATTAATAGTCTTAAAAAGAGAGGATTTTCGATTGAAAAACTTCCTGAAAGCATGAATTAAATAAATTATCTTCGTAAATAAAGACTGATTGGTTTATTACAAAATTTTATTCTGTCAATAAATAATTTACTTTTGCAGTTTTTTAAAACAGTTTAAATTGGTTAATTCGGGTAAAGGGCACCCAAAGAAAAGGGTGATTGTAATTGGAGGTGGATTTGCAGGTATTCAGTTCATAATGAACCTCAAAAAAGATATTTTTGATATAATGCTGATTGACAAGATGAATCATCATATGTTTCAGCCTCTGTTTTACCAGGTGGCAACAGCACAGATAGAACCTTCCAGTATCTCTTTTCCACTAAGAAATCTTCTTCGTAAACGCAAAGATGTCAGGATAAGGCTTGCAGTAGTTAATGAGATCGACCATATAAATTCAACAATACAAACATCAATCGGTGAATTTACTTATGATATCCTGGTTATAGCCAGTGGGTGTAAAACTAATTACTTTGGCAATGACAACATCAGAAAATATGCCCAGAGCCTCAAGTCTACAATACAATCTATAAAGATCCGTAACCTGATCCTCGAAAATTTTGAAAAGATACTTTACACCGAAGGTAAAGATCAGGAAGCATTATTTAACATTGTAATAGTTGGTGGAGGTCCTACAGGAGTTGAATTATCCGGTGCTCTTGCAGAAATAAAACGTGATGTGCTGCCAAAAGATTTTTACAGGATCGATTTTTCAAAATTACAGATCATCCTGATTGAAGGCAGCAATCATACTTTGAACAACATGAGCGACATTGCTAAGCGAGCTTCTGAATTGTACCTTACAGAATTGGGGGTAATTATTAAAAAAGGAGTTTTTGTAAGAGATTATGACGGCAGCATCGTCACTTTAAGCAATGATGATACCATTCTAAGTAAAAACATGATTTGGACTGCCGGAGTGACTGGTAATATCATAAAAGGACTGCCTGATATTTCAATAACAAAAACCAACAGGTATAAAGTTGACAGAACCAATAAAATTATTGGACTTGATAATATATTTGCTATAGGCGATGTCGCATTTATGGCTACACCAAAATATCCTGATGGTCATCCACAGGTTGCAAATGTTGCAATAAATCAGGGTAAAAACCTTGCTTATAACCTTGTTGCAGCCCTGAATAACAAAAATCTGAAAGAATACGAGTATTCAGATAAAGGTTCAATGGCTACAATCGGAAAGCATAAAGCTGTCGTTGATTTGCCAATGTTTTCATTTAAAGGATATTTCGCATGGTATATATGGATGTTTCTTCACCTGATGTTAATACTCAGTGTCAGAAACAAACTAATCATTTTTATTAATTGGGCTTGGAATTATTTTTCAAAAAACAGTTCATTAAGACTGATCTTAAAAAGAAATGTAGCTGACGATTGATAATGTTGGAATTTGATAATTTTAAAATGTGTGAACGTGATAATGTACAAATTTGCTAATTTTCACAATTGGTAATTTGCTAATTATCATCACAATAAACCTCCAAATCTCTTAAAATTTTACAACCTTATAACCAAATAATATTTATTGTCTTCTCAATATTTTAACCCATAAAATAAAAAAAATTTATCTTCATCTATAATAAGAAATTCAAAGACTTAATTACTATATTTGTGCATTATTAATCACAAAAAATCATCAATATGGCAGAGGAATTGCTCATCAGCAAAAGCAATGATAAAAATGTAATATATCAGGAGCTTTTACCCCAGCTATGGGAGTTAGTAAAATCAGAAACCGATGTGATTGCCAATATGGCCAATATTTCTGCCGGACTTCATCATACGTTTGGATGGTTATGGGTTGGTTTTTACCTTGTCAGGGGTGAAGAATTGGTGCTTGGTCCTTTTCAGGGGCCAATGGCTTGTTCCCGGATAAGCTATGGCAAGGGAGTTTGCGGCAGTGCCTGGCAAAAAAGGCAAAGCATCCTGGTACCTGATGTAGAGAAATTTCCGGGACATATTGCCTGTTCAGGGCTTTCAGTATCAGAAATTGTAGTACCTGTGTTTGATAGCCAGTCTAATATCATTGCTGTTCTTGATGTGGATAGTGAACGTTATCAGATACTCGATGAAACCGATATCCACTATCTCGAAAAAATTGCTCTTTGGTTTGCCGGAAAATCAGAGTTTTAAGTTTCAATAGTTAACTTTTCAAACTTGTAAATCATTTATTTTAAATGAAAACTTTAGTAGTTTATTATTCCAGAAAAGGAAGTAATAAATACCTTGCAGAAAAGGTATCTGCTTTTTTGAATTGCAATATCGAAGAGATAAAGCCAAAGCTTAATTTCTTTTATCTGATGCTGTTTGGTATAAGTTTGGGCATTAAAAAAATGAAACACAATATTGAAGATTACGAAAGGATCATTCTGTGCGGCCCTATCTGGATGGGAAAATTCATTGTGCCACTGAAATTATTTGTGAAAAAATATTCAAAAAAAATAAAAAAACTGGTTTTTGTAACCTGTTGTGGCAGTTCTTATGCCCAAAAGGATGAAAAATACGGTCATGGACTTGTTTTCAAAGAGGTAACTGAACTATTGAAAGATAAAAAAGTGGAATGCCATGCTTTCCCAATAGTACTTGTATTCCCTGAGGACAAAAAAGATGACGGCCAGGAATTTTTAAAAACACATCTCAATGATGAAAATTTCAAAGGTGAGATAAAAGGTAGATTTGATGAATTCCTGAAAGGGTTAATGTAAATATTGATAGCTTTGAGTGATATATCCAAAATTTCGATTTTTATTTATTTTACCACTTAGTCCACTAAGTTGTGTATTCTATAAATTCTAAGTGATCTTAGTGGAAAATATAGATTGTGTTTTACCACTTAATACACAAAGGTTTTTACTTTCTTTTATACTAAGTGTGTTCTTAGTGGTTAATAAACAATTTGTTTTGATATGGACATTTCAAACCTAAAACCATTTAAACTTATTAAAAAATTCAATTATAAATCTAAATAAACGATTGTGTGTATAACAAATTGCACAGTTGAGGAAACCACCTGATAAGAGTTGAATTCCGATAGCTATCGGAATTATCAGGAGTTGGCTCCGAGCAAAGTTCTCCAGACCTCTTGCTAAAATTTCTGAGTAAATGCAATATATTACACACCCTAAGCGATTTATTGACTTTAAGAAAAAAAGAAATTATTCCTATTTTTGTAATTGCATAATATACCCTTCAAAAATGAATATAGTTTTTTTCAAAGACCAGCAGGAATTCAGGGAGTGGCTCGAAGCAAACCACAAAACTGAAAGTGAAATAATTGTAGGATATTACAAGGTAACAAGTGGCAAACAGAACATGACATGGTCTGAATCAGTAGATCAGGCACTTTGCTTCGGATGGATAGATGGGATACGCAGGTCTGTCGATGACATCAGTTATTGCATCAGGTTCACCCCCAGAAAAAAAGTCAGCAACTGGAGTGCTATTAATATCTCTAAAGTAGAAGAATTGATCAAAAAAGGCTTGATGCACAAGTCAGGAATGGATATTTTTGATTCAAGGGATTTGTCAAAATCTGGTACTTACAGTTTTGAAAGTGAATTAAAAGCCTTATCTGATGATCATCTGATGATCTTTAAGGAAAATGAAACAGCATGGCATTTTTTTGAAAACCAGGCTCCTTCATACAAAAAAACCATGCTCCACTGGATATATTCAGCTAAATTGCCTGAAACAAGAATAAAAAGGCTTAAAATTCTGATAGATGCATGTCAGGATGGAAGAAGAGTTTAATGAATTTTGGTATAATAGACAAAATTCAGGCTAATATCCTTTGAAATGCCGATAAATACTAGTATTTTCAAGGAGCAAAGCATTTTAAGATTAAAAATAAATTAAAAAATATTAAACTGATTTTCAAATCGTTATTCAATAATATAAAGAATAACAATTGTACATAAAAATGAAATACTTACCTACTTTGCTGATCATTCTGTTTGCTTTATCAAATATCAATTCACAGACTATTGCCGATTTATTCATTGAAGTCCCTGATACTTCAATTATGAATTTATCAAAAGACTACAGGCAGAAAATAGTTAAGAATCATAAGCAAGGAAAAACCAGTCTGGATAAAAGCTCAGATTTAGAACAGGGAATTTATTATTTCTTTGAGGTCTTCGATCTCAAAAACGGATATCTCAAACTCGGAGGTGCAATGGAAGGTCATATTCAGATGTGCTACTGGAATATGCAGGATAAGAGTAAACTTGTAGCAGTATATCATGAAGGCTGCGGGCCGGGTTGTTACGTTGAGAAATTCGATTTCTACCGCTACAAAAACAAGGTTTTCACACCTTTGAATTTCACAAAAATCATTCCCGATGTTTACTATGATTTCTTCAAAGGAGATAAAATAAACAATGAAAGACTGATGTCAAAAGCTAATATCGAAGCTTCACTTTTATATGACCTGCCACAAAAAGGAAAAAATATAACCGCCAAATGGGGCAACCTGCACCCCAACAGTGATTATCGAAAATATGCCAATGGGAACAGAATGGTGCTGCATTGGAATGACGGTTCATTCAGGAAAGGAGAAGTTTTCTGGAAGTAAATTTAGGAATGTGGATCACCCGGTAAAAAACATTGCTACTCCAGCTATTGTGACCATAGCTCCAATGATTTCTTTTAAGGTAACTTTTTCTTTAAGTAAAAATATCGCCGGAGGAATAATAAGTACAGGAGTGATTGACATCAATGTTGAAGCTATCCCAACTGCCGTATGTTTAACGGCAAGCAATGACAGATAAACTCCTATAAAAGGACCAAAAACTGCTCCTGTAAATATGAAAATCATAGTTTTTTTATCTTGTAATGCAGAATAAATGTTGCCCCACCTTTTTAATAATGAAACAATAAGCGTAAAACCCAGGCTTCCGGCTATTATTCTTATCTGAGTCGCACCAAAAACATTATAATCCTGCATTCCGTATTTACTGATTACGATACCCGCTGCCTGACCAATGGCACCACCAAAAGCATATAATATCCCTTTGAGGGAATATTTAATTTTGAAACTGTTTTTTACTCCTTTAGCACTATCCTTGTTTTGTCTCTCGGCTATTACCATCAATATTCCGGTAAGTGTAACAGCCATAGCCAAAATGGCTCTTGATGACAGCGTTTCCCCAAGTGCTATCCAGCTAATCACAGCTGCCATAGGTGGATTTAATGCCATAATCAGCACAGAAACCCTTGCTGAAATATATTCAAAAGATTTAAACAGGAAAAAATCTCCGAACACAAAACCTACCAGGCCCGACATTGACATCCAGATCCAAACATGCTTTGGAGCATCAACAGGAAAAATCATTCCCCTTAATAAAAAGGATATAAAAGCGTAAATTACAAACGCAATCACAAGGCGAAGCAGATTTACGTTAAGTGACCCTACCCTTCCGGTGGCCTTTTGAAATGACAATGCGGTAGCAGTCCAGCAAAAAGCAGCTCCCAAAGCGATTATCTGTCCTGTATGTGATTGTAGCATTTATAAAATTTGTGCAAATGTACGTTTTTATTGATCAAAATGTCTTTCTAATATTCGATAAATATCCACCCTTTGAACTATATAGCCTTTAACAAACAACAGTGTTACCGAAAAATAACATCCATTAATACTTGCAATATTTAAATAATTGTTATTTTTGGTGCTTAATTTCATGATCATATACAAATTATTTTAGTAATCTATTATTAACCAAAACAATTTAATTATGTCAGATCACGAACCTACAACAAAGAGTTTACCGGAGAATGCATATCGTGAACTAAATCCCGGTGAAGAATACAAACCAGTGATGCCCTCAAATACTGTGTTTCCTGAAGTTACAAGCTGGTCATTGATCATGGGCTTACTGATGGCTGTTATTTTTTCAGCCGCAGCAGCATATTCTGGACTGAAAATTGGTCAGGTTTTTGAGGCTGCAATTCCGATATCGATTATTGCGGTCGGAGCATCTGCAGCAGCACGCAGGAAAAATGCATTAGGACAAAATGTAATCATTCAGTCCATCGGAGCCAGCAGTGGTGTGATAGTGGCTGGAGCTGTTTTCACTATCCCCGGTTTGTATATTCTGCAAGCAAAATACCCTGAAATTCAGGTAGATTTCTGGCAGATATTCTTTTCATCACTTCTGGGGGGTTTTCTTGGAATTTTATTCCTGATACCATTCCGTAAATATTTTGTCAAGGATATGCATGGAAAACTTCCTTTTCCGGAAGCTACAGCAACGACTGAGATCCTGATGACAGGCGAAAAGGGTGGTTCTCAGGCAAAATTGTTGATAATCAGTGGATTGATAGGTGGAATTTTTGATTTCTGCTTTAGTGCTTTCAAATTATTTGCTGAGGAAGTTACTTCAAGAGTGGTACCTGCAGGAGAAGTGCTTGCAGAAAAAGTGAAAATGGTGATGAAATTCAATGTCTCTGCCCTGATTTTCAGTTTTGGTTTTCTGGTTGGATTGAGATATTCTCTTATCATTGTATCGGGATCATTGCTGTCCTGGTTTGTATTAATCCCTCTTGTCAATGAAATAGGTAATCTTATTGCTGCCAACGGAGGAGTAAATCCATTCGCAGAAATGCCAGCAGAAGCTATTTTTAAATCATATGTCAGACCTATCGGTATAGGAGCCATAGCAATGGCAGGAATTATTGGAATAATCAAGTCTTCAGGAGTTATTATAAGTGCATTCAAACTGGCAGCAGGTGTTGGTTCGAAAACCCATGCTGAAGCTGCTGTTGAAAGGACAAATAAAGACCTCAAAATGTCCTTTGTTATGCTTTTTATTTTTCTGACCCTGATTGCTATTTTCATCTTTCTGATCATTGGTGTTAAAATAACACTTGTTCAGGCAATTGTAGCCTTATTGACAATACTTATTATCTCATTTCTTTTTACAACCGTTGCTGCAAATGCCATTGCGATCGTAGGTACAAATCCTGTTTCCGGCATGACGCTTATGACATTGATACTGTCATCGGTAATACTAGTTGCCGTAGGACTTAAAGGATGGCAGGGGATGGTCAGTTCACTTGTTATCGGGGGTATAGTGTGTACAGCATTGTCAATGGCAGGAGGTTTTATCACTGACCTTAAAGTCGGATACTGGCTTGGGTCAACTCCTGCAAAACAGCAGACCTTCAAATTCCTTGGAACCTTACTTTCTGCTGCAACTGTGGGAATTGTTATTTTTATCCTCAACCAGGCTTATGGTTTTGTTGAGTCTCCGACTCATACTGATCCTATGGTAGCACCACAGGCAAATGCTATGGCTGCCATCATTGAACCGCTTATGTCAGGAACAGGAGCACCCTGGATTTTGCTAGCTGTTGGAGCAGTAATTTCAATAATTGTCAACTGGTTGAAAATTTCTCCACTTGCATTCGCTCTCGGGATGTTTATACCATTGCAATTAAATACCCCTCTGGTGGTGGGCGGATTGCTCAATAACTGGTTCAGCAAGAGCACAAAAAATGAAAAATTAAATACAGCAAGAGTAAACAGGGGAATTCTGATATCTTCCGGATTTATTGCGGGAGCTGCAATATTTGGTGTAATCGGAGCTTTCTTGTTGTTTTTCGATATAGATCTGAATCTTCATATTTGGCCTGATGAAGCAAAAGGTGCGCAAATCCTGGCCTTATTTGCATTTTTAGGATTATTGGCATATTTCGTATGGGAATCATTCAGGGCAAAGGAGGAGGATTGACGATTTACGATTTAAGATTGTAAAAAGGTTGAAGGGTTGAAAGGTAAAAGGGTTGAATTACGAATTACGAATTACGACTGCTGACTGCAAACTGCCGACTGAAGACTTCGTACTGAAGACTGTGGACTGAAGACTGCTGACTGCTGACTGCCGACTGCCGACTGAAGACTGCATACTGAAGACTGCCGACTGCCGACTGTGGACTGAAGACTGCTGACTAAAGACTGCTGACTAAAGACTGAAAAACTGACAACCGAAAAACTGATAACAGAAAAACAGAATAAATATGAAAGAAAAAGTTTTAGAAAAATTCTTACGATACATTAAAATCGATACAAAATCGGACGACAGCTCCGAAACGACACCAAGTACCGAGAAGCAGTTCAATCTTGCAAATGTTTTGAAGAAGGAGCTTGAAGAGCTTGGACTTGTTGATATTTCTCTCGATGAAAAATGCTATCTGATGGCTACTTTGCCTGCAAATACTGATGGCGATATACCAGTTATTGGATTTGTAGCTCACATGGATACAGCACCCGATATGTCCGGGGAAAATGTAAATCCTCAATTCTGGCCAAATTACCAGGGGGAAGATCTTGTTATCAACAAGGAAAAAAACCTGGTTTTGACAACAACAGAATTTCCTGAAATGAAAATGTATCTGGGCAATACCATCATCACCACCGATGGTAACACTCTGCTTGGTGCTGATGATAAAGCTGGAGTTGCAGAGATCATGACCGCTATTGAATACCTTGTGCAACATCCTGAGGTCAAACATGGAACAATAAAGGTTGGATTCACTCCAGATGAAGAGATTGGCAGGGGAGTTGATCATTTCGATGTGGAAAAATTCGGTGCTAAATATGCCTATACTATGGATGGAGGTATGCTTGGAGAACTTGAATATGAGAATTTCAATGCTGCAGGAGCAAAGCTTTTCATACAGGGAAGGAATATTCACCCAGGGTATGCAAAAAATAAAATGCTAAATTCTATTTTGATAGCCATGGAATTCAATGCATTGCTGCCTGTATTTGAACGACCCGAATTCACAGAGAAATATGAAGGCTTCTATCACCTGATAAAAATGGAGGGAAGTGTTGAAAATGCTATGATCCAGTACATTATACGTGATCATGATAAAGCCAAATTTGAACAAAAGAAAGCCTTATTTACCGAAGCAGTGGAATTCATGAAAAAAAGATATGGTGAAAATGTTTTCCGTCTCGAACTAAAAGATCAGTACTACAATATGAGAGAAATGGTGGAACCTGTATTTCATATCGTGGAAATTGCCAAAAAGGCAATGGAAGATGTAGGTGTAGAACCTCACGTGGTACCTATAAGGGGTGGAACTGACGGATCCAGACTTTCATATATGGGTCTCCCCTGCCCCAATATCTTTGCTGGTGGCCATAATTTCCACGGAAAATTTGAATATGTGGCTGTGGAATCTATGCAAAAAGCATCGGAAGTGATAGTAAGGATAGCACAACTGTATGCTGAAAAGTCAATAGCTTAAAAACATTTGTTGATATCTTACAAAAAAACACAGTTCAATTTGGACTGTGCTTTTTTTTTGTCCAAATTAAATAAATTAAAACTGGCTATACAAACACCCATTGATGGTCGCAGTTTTTAACTGCGATCACATCTTAGATGTAATGAAATTTATAAAATATTCGATCGAAGTCACAGACTCGACCATCGGGGGTTATTATTTGCTAGTATTTTTTATTTTTGCATTTTGAGACGATTTAATAAATGAGAACCATAAATTTCTTAAGTCATAAGCAGTACTTCGTTTGCTCTGGTAAATAAATCTACAAAAGGAAAGAGTAAGAATAATCCAATATTAAAACCATAATTGAATTAAGTTGTTAATGGAATATGTATAAATATGTTTTAATATTTTCTACATTTTGGCTGTTTTTAGTCAATATGATCAATGCCCAGGATATTCGTGTGTACAATACCTTTGACAAAATGGAAAAAGAGATTTTTCTAAACAATGATACCACCTATGTTATCAATTTCTGGGCTACCTGGTGCAAGCCATGTGTGAAAGAGCTTCCCTATTTTGAAGATCTGAACCGGTCAGCAAGAGATGAAAAGATAAAGGTTTTTCTTGTCAGTCTGGATTTTAAAAATCAAATGAAAACAAGATTAAAGAAATTTTTGGTTGAAAACAGTTTTACTTCAGAAATCATCTTGTTGGCGGATATTAACTATAATAACTGGATTGAAAAAGTTGACAAAAGCTGGTCAGGATCGATACCTGCTACATTGCTGATCAGGGGCAATAATAGACTTTTTGCCGAGAGAGAATTTGAAAATGAACAAGATCTCAGGGATTTTGTTTACTCATTTATTAAATCACTTTAAATTAACTCATTATGAAGATTTTTTTTCAGGTAATTCTTATACTTGGATTATTTTTCCAGCTTAACGCACAAAATACAGGGTACAAACCCGGAGACAAGGCTACTGACTTCAAATTAAAATCAGTTGATGGAAAGTATTACAGTATGGCAGATTATGAGGATGCAAAGGGCTTTATTATAATTTTCACCTGCAATCATTGTCCATTTTCCGTTAAATATGAAGACAGAATAATCGATCTCGCCAAGAAATATAAAAAGAGAGGTTATATGCTGCTTGCCATCAACCCCAATGACCCTGAAGTGCAGCCTGCTGACAGTTATGAGCTTATGATAGTAAGGGCTAAGGAAAAAAAATTCAAATTCCCCTATTTGTTTGATGAAGGACAAAAAATTTATCCACAGTACGGTGCTACAAAAACACCTCATGTTTTCCTGCTTGACAAAAACCTGATTGTCAGGTATATCGGAGCAATTGACGACAACACAGATAATGCTTCAAAGGTAAAGGAAAAATATCTTGAAAATGCGATTGCTGCCCTCGAAAAAGGTGAAGAGCCAAATCCAAATGTTACAAAAGCAATCGGATGTTCTATAAAATTTAAAAAGTAGAGTCTGAATAATTAAAACTCATTTTATTTTTCTCCACACAATAAGTAAAAAAACTTAGTTGCTTTACAAGTTTATTTTTGAAACTTTCATGGATATCATTATCATGTTTCAGATCATGCCTTAAAAGTGTATCCTGTTTCCAGTTAAAAAATCCCACACAATTTTGTCCATTGAACTGATACAGATAATCCGGGTCAATAAACTGATAAATACCTGATTTATAATTTATTGAATATCTATATTCTGATATGTCGACTAGACTTTTGCCAAATGAAAAATACGGTTCAGGGTAATTGAGCAGACTCATCAATGTAGGTAAAATATCAATCTGGCTGGCAACAGATTCATCGACTTTCTTAAGCTTTCCTTCAGGACTGAAGAATATAATTGGTATACGATAATCGTCCATTGCAGAATTTTCTTCACCCACAATATCAAGTGCAGTGTGATCGGCAGTAATGACAAATATTGTGTTTTTATACCAGTTGGTTTTACTTGCTGTTTCAAAAAACCTTTGCATAGCGTGATCTGTATAACGGATAGTAGTCATAAGAGGATGGCCTTCCTGTTTAAATTGTTTCCTGTATTTTTCAGGTATAGTGAACGGATGATGGGTATTAAGTGTGAAAATTGAAGAAACGAAAGGTTTTTGTGATTCCGACATTTTCCTGACAGCAAACTGCATAAAGGGTTCATCCCAGATACCCCAGTTACCGTCAAAATCCCTTTCATCGCCATATTCATTCCTGCCGTAATAGTTGTCAATTCCTGCCAGTTTGCAGAATGAATCAAAGCCCATAGTGCCATTCTTACCTCCGTGAAAGAATGATGAGGTGTACCCTTTTGGTTTCAACAGGCTGGCTACTGATGTTATCTGATTTCCTGAATAGAAAGAATAAATGAAAGGGTCATCCATCCATGAAGGAATTGAAGCCAGTACAGCGGGAATTCCTTCCATTGAACTCTTGGCATTTGCAAAAGCATTAGTAAAGACCAGACTCTCTCCCATGAGTGAATCAAGAAAGGGAGTTGCCTTGTTTCCGCTGAAATAACCAATATATTTTTTAGATAGCCCCTCCACAATGATAATGACTATATTATATTTTATGAAAGATTCCCTTTTTGAAGGATTTATAATACCAGGTGAGTTATCGTTAAATTCCAGACTGTCAGGTGGTTGAAAACTGATCTTGTCCCTTGAAAAAGACTTGATCATGGTAAAAGGAGTATTTAAAATAACAGGTATATTTTTTACTTCTGTCATCTCTGAAGCATTTATAATGTCGACCGGTCTGTATTGAAGACCTCCCCTTACTCCTATAACCAACAGGAGCAATAATGCAATAAAAAACAATATTGATTTAAAATAAATGCTTACTGCTGGTTTAACTATCACCCTGATTGTCTGTATAATGGAATTCGATTTCCATATAATCCAGACCATAACAAAAAATATCAGAAAGAGATACCAGTATTGTACAAAAAAACCGGGCAGCAAATCAAAAAATTCATTTCCGTGTTTTCCATCCAAGAACTGAAATACATCTCGCTGCATTCTTTTTTGCACATACGGGAAATAAGCAATATCTACAAAATTAAGCATCAGGAAAACACTGTTTGAGATCACGAAAATCAATCCAAGTACTTTCTGATATAGCCTGTTCGATAAATAATGAAGCGGAAAATAAGCAAAAAATAAAAAAACTGCATTAGTCATCGAAAATACCACGGCATCGAAACGCATACCTGAAATATACAGCCATAAATAGTTCAAAGAAAAAAATGGAGGTATGTTAAATTCATTGATATTGATATATATAAATAAAATCCGGGATATTGTATAACACAGAAGGATAAGTATGAATTGAAGAAAAAATCTTAAAACAAGACTCTTTAGTGAAAACATAATGGCATATTATTTAGCAAAGATAGCTAATATATCACAACAGACTAAAAAATAATCGTAAATGGTATTACCTAAAGATAAATACTGGTTTCATCATAATCGATGAGGAAAGGAAGAAAATAGCATTTATTGAAATTTAATAAACCAATCACCACCTTTTTAGAACCTCAAAATATTTGCAGTGAACAAAAAAGTTTTGACTATATAATTATTTATTTCATGCAATCCTGATACCTATCAATAAGCAGGTTAGCAAAAATCATTATTAAAAGAGGCGCATCTAAATTTTTCATAAAAAAATTTGTAACTACTCAGCTTTTAGCTATTAGCCTTTTGCCTTTAGTTTAGTAATTCAAATACCTAACAGCCAAATGCAAATAGCTGAGTAGGTAGTTACCATTTTTTTATGAACTTTTTCAGAGAAGGTAATAATTCCCTTAGATGATAAACTTTCATAACAATAGTGATGCTATCCTTCCAAATGTTGAGGTTTCTATAGTTTCTGACCTCATCAAATTTTGTTTTAAACCCAAATTAAGCATTAGCAATTTCTAATGCTTAATTGACAATAAAATGCAATAAAAATTGTATTTTATGTCAGGGTTAACCCTGATAAAACAATTCTTTGGAATTGTTTTTGTCAGCCCAGAGGGCAAATTACGCAATTGCGTAATTTGGGTTAAATTCAAATAGCTATTAGCCAAATGCAAATAGCTGAGTAGTTACAAAAATTTTAACACCTTTTTTAAGCAAATGAAATCGGTATTGCCTCATTTATTTAATCAAAAAGATTAATGGCCAATATTTAATTCGAGATTTCAAAATATTCGATTATTTTTGCAAAAACATCACAAAAACTCTTAATTAGCATATGGCAGATTTTTTTAAACATTTTGCCGAAGAATTTACAATTCCACTGACTAATCCGGTGTTAATATTCTCTTTGATCCTGATGATCATTTTGTTATCGCCAATTGTACTTAGAAAAATAAATGTACCATCAATAATTGGACTCATTATATCAGGTGTAATAATTGGACCTCACGGATTTGGTATCCTTGAAAAAAATTCAGCTGTTGATCTTTTTTCAACCATAGGTTTATTATACATAATGTTTATAGCAGGTCTGGAACTTGATCTTACTGATTTCAAGGCTCACAGGAACAAGAGTCTGCTATTTGGATTTTTAACCTTTTTCCTTCCCATAACACTTGGATATCCGGTATGCCGTTTTCTGTTAGGTTATGGCGAAAATGCAAGTTTTCTCACTGCCAGTATGTTTGCCACCCATACTCTCGTTGCATATCCGATAGTAAGCAAGCTTGGTGTTTCAAAAAACCAGGCAGTTGCCATTACCGTAGGAGGCACAATCCTTACTGATACTGCAGTTTTGTTAATACTTGCTGTAGTGATAGGCAATAGTCAGGGTGAGCTGAACAATGCTTTCTGGGTAAGGCTTGGGGTTTCGCTTGCAATTTTTTCAGCTATTATGTTTTTTTTAATTCCACGCATTGCTAAGTGGTTTTTTCGAAAAATGGAGAGCGAAAAACATGCTCACTATATATTCGTACTATCAGTAGTATTTTTTTCCGCATTCCTGGCTGAAGTTGCTGGTGTTGAGCCAATTATCGGGGCTTTCGTAGCAGGACTGGCATTAAATCCGCTAATACCTCATACTTCACCATTGATGAACAGGATTGAATTTATAGGCAATGCCATTTTCATTCCTTTTTTCCTGATAGCCGTAGGTATGATAGTTGACATCAATGTCCTTACAAGAGGACCTAATGCAATAATTATTGCAGCAGCCCTTACAGTGACTGCCATAATTACAAAATGGCTTGCTGCATTTTTTACACAAATAATTTTCAGATATTCAGGTGCTCAGAGAGAACTCATATTTGGGCTGAGCAGTTCTCATGCTGCTGCTACCCTTGCAGTCATACTTGTTGGATATAAAGCAGGAATACTCGATGAAAATATTTTAAACGGCACCATCATCCTTATACTCATCACCTGTATTGTAGCATCATTTGCAACTGAGAAAGCAGCAAAAAAAATTGTTCTTTCAGAGAATTCAGATGATTCTGCAGATGAATTGAAAAAGCAGATACACGATGAGCACATTCTTTTGCCGGTTGCGAATTTTGCTAATTTAGGCAGGCTTCTGGAACTTGCAGTAATGATAAAAGACAATAAATCATCAAATCCATTAACAGTATTGTCAGTTGTGGAAAACAATGAGGAGGCAGAAGTCAACATACTTAAATACAGACGTAAAGTAAATGAATTTATAATTCAGGCTTCTGCTACAGAAACGAAGATCAATGCCATGACTACTATTGATCATAATCCTGCGAGTGGAATTGCCAGAGCTTCAAGGGAACTAATGGCAAATATAGTCATAATCGGCTGGCCTCAAAAAACAGATATTATTGACAAACTATTTGGAGAGACGGTTGAAACCATAGTAAACCTCGTCGATAAAAACATAATCATATGTAAATCAACCACTTCAATTTATAAAATTAACAGAATTTTATTTTATTTACCTGCATTTTCAGAAAAAGAAAAAGGATTTGAAATTATTATTCAAAAAATTGCCAAAATAGCAAAAGAATATGCATTGCCCCTAAAAATCCTGTACTCTGAAGAAAACTCAAGAAAATCATTTGAGTCAGTTTTATATAGATCCAAAGCTAATGTTAAGCCAAAGTTTACTCAGATTGGTGATTGGGATGAAATAAATGCTACAGACGGAACAATAGGAAACTCAGACCTGCTTGTATTTTATTGCTCCAGGAAAGGGTCAATTTCGTATTCATCATCTTTTGAAAAAATTCCCTCAAAACTAGAAAAAGAATATCCTGATAATTCTGTTTTAATTATCTATCCTCAGGTAAACAAAACAGGTATTCTTGATGAAGTATATGAGGATATGACTCCAGACAACCTGGTTAAAAGCATTGAAACTATAGAACAAATTGGTAAGGGCATAGGCCGGATATTCAGAAAAAGAGAAAAAACAGAATAAAATGAAAGCTTATAGTATAAAATTATTTATTTTTTTCAACTTTCTGATCTTTTCTGCATATTCATATTCACAAAACTCAATAATTCTTCATATCAATCCAATGCATGCAGCGGATGTCAATCCGGCAAGCGCAGGTCTGGGTTTTGAGTATTCTTTTAAAAAAATGAGCATCAGCTTAAATGCATTGTACACTTATATGGAGTTCATAGAATCAAATCGCGACAAAGGGTCGCATACAGGGTACAGGATAATAGCGGATTTAAGGTTTCCAACACGCAATTCTACAATCTACTATAATGTTTTCCCAACATTCTGGAGTTCAAAAAACAAAAATAAACAAAACGCAGACCCTACATTTTGGGAAACATACAAAAAGAGGACGAAATATGGAATAGGAATCGGCTTAATAAAAGTCTTCCCGGCATCACAGCATCTGAGCTTTGATCTGACTTTTGGACTCGAAGTGAATTATGTAAGCCGTTTGAGAGAGTATTATGATTTTCAATCAGAGCTGGTAATGGAAGAGAATATCAACACCATACAACCAAGAATCAGATCAGGATTCATGATGAGATTTCAATTATAAAACCAGACAAAATGTTCAGTTTTTTACTGGTCAGAAATATTTTTAATTCAGTTTTTCACCAAATACTTTTCTATTTCATTTATAATGTTTCTTTCAATAATAAATGGTGACTGAATGAATGGCCCATCACTGCTTGCAATAAAAAAATAACTGTAAGTTTTTGAACTATCACACTTATATTTTCCATCAAGGAAATATACAAATTTTGAAATCCAATTTTTCTCATCCGGGGAAATAGCAGGTTTTGTTAGACTGATCTCAAAATAATCATTATTGCTGAAAAGAGAATGCATTTCATCCTCATCCAGATGAATCCTGAGCGATTCTCCCTGTGTTACAAGATCTGCAACCAATTTTGCGATTTCTTCACTATTAAATCCTTTAAATTCTTTTGATTCACCTTTCCTGTTGCTTATAAATTTTATTGAAACCTCATTTTTCCCTATTTCTTTTGAATTCTTTTTTAATGTACTAATAAAACACTGGGTGCGCAAGCCAGCTAATCCTGAAATCAAAATAAAAAATAAAAGTATTTTCATAAATCAGACTCTTTAAAAGTTTTAGCATGTGGTAATATTGCATCACTAAAGATCAAAACTCTTTAGCAAACAAATAAAATGCGTGACAGCAATTATAATAACAAGTAATTGTACCGTATTATTATATATCTTTTATTTATTATATCACCCTATAACAAATTTATAAAATGATGTGATTTTTAAAAACTTAAATAAACTCTTAAAATTTACATTTTTTCAAATATAATAATACATCATAAGTATCCTATTTAATTTTCACATCATCAATTAATATTGCGGTATCATAAATACTGTCACCTACATCAGTGCTTCTGAAAATAAGCGTCACACATCTACCTCTATAGCTTTTAATATCAAATGACTCTGACTGCCATCCGGTCATATAAACACCTCCCTGGTCAAAAACAATATCAGGAGACACTGAGATCAAATCACCGGGTATTCCCTCGGGGATTTCAATTGTGGGTGCTTTAGCTCCAAAAGAGGCTGCAATTCCGTCAATTGTTCTGCTTAGCAATATTTCCTCTCCAAAATAATCACTTTGCAAAACAATTGAAAATTTATCCTGATACGCACTACCTATATATTCAAGGAATTCCTCAGAAAGGAAATTCCATTCCAATTCCAGTGTATTAGCATTATTTGGCACTGTAAATGATTGAAAAATACTTCCAGTAGCTGTTGTATAACCTAAGCCTGTTGAAATTATGCCCATATACAATCCCTCACCGGTATCTTCACTTCCAAGCTGGCTGATGACCCTCCCATCACCTGATTTTGTCCAACCCAGCATGCCCTTTTCAAAATTGCCATTCACTATCTCGGAAGGATATCGCATTGTTCCTGAACCTTCCATTTTCAAAGTAGCAAAAGGTTCCTGTGGATCTGAGGTATTTATCTTGCTTACATCTGCAGTATTTTTTTTCTTGCTGGCAAGTGTAAGAAATACATCTTTGGCGACTGCAACACAAAAACCTCCGTTTACTGTTTCAGTATAACCAAAATAGGTTTTGGCTCCCTTTCCGATAAAAGCATCCTTTAGGGGAGGTGTCTGATCACTTCCACAGAAATTTGCCAGAATTACGCTTTGAGGGAATGTTCCTGTCATTGATGATATATAGGAAGCATATAGTTTGTACACATCCTTTTTATCAACCACATCACCCTGTTTGCTAATGGTGATATTTTTGGAAATTCCCATTTTAGGGTTATCGCCTTTCATAAGCGCCTTATATGTTTGATATTCAGGCAATAATGTATCTGCAATCTCCCCTGTAAGTACAGCTTTTCCACCACCTGATCCGTGAGTAGACAATACCACCATTCCATAAGACATCATTTCAGCAAACCTCGCAACATTCGCATCCTGGTTTGTGTAATAGGTAACATCAAAATCTCCGCATTTCAGAGTATCGAGAATATTGATTATATGAGGTCTTTCATTATTCTTCCATGAAGCTTCATAAGGTGCATAGATGAAAACATTCCTGTTTCCTATATGATCCGGATTAAAATCATCTCTGTAATTGATCTCTGAGGAAGAGTAGTAATTTTCACCTCGTGTTTGTTTATTCACAGGTATTTTGGCCGTTTTTGCTCTTTCTTTTGGTTCTCCCGGCTGCGGAACCGATAAACCACCTCTTGTATCAACTTTACCATTCGCATCCTCCAATGAAATCACTACACCTCCCATCAATCCTGATTTATACTTAATCTCGATAGAACTTCCATTTGAAAGTGAGGCAGATTCGACTTCTGGTCTGGCTTTTATCCATTCCAATAATTTTCCTATTGCCTGAGGAGCATTGCTCTGATTATTTCCCAAAAATGTCTTAAGCTGAGTTTTTATCCCATTCTGCACTGTGAACAATGATTTTATTTCAGTAGGTTTAATATCCTCATAAACTTTTAAGCCTGCCTTTTCAGATTGAATGGCTACTGGATTACCTTTATCATTGAACATTTCGCCCTTGACTTTCAGAAAAATTTCACCTGAACTTGTTTCTGTTATTGTAACCCTTCCATTAAAAATATTATCGCCCTTAATATCATCACCAAATTCACTTAAATTTCCGTTGTCTGCCACAGAACCTATCTCAGATTCTTTGCCATCTTTACCGATTTTGATTATTTTGAGATCTGTGCTGCTGACTTTAATTCCCGGGTCTGCCTGTATACGCAATTTTATTACTGTACTGGTATTGACTATCATTTCTCCGGGATTTAATTCCAGATTACCCAGGCTTCCGGTTGCAGGCTCGTCCTCAATGCAACCAGCATATGAAAATAAAAAAATAATAATTCCTATTATTTTTGTAAACTGTTTTAAGGAAAGTAATTTATTTTTCATAAAGCAATAATTTTTAATTAAAAGAATGAGTTTCTAATTCTATACAAAATAAAACTAAAAAAAAATGAAAACAAAATATTTTACAATCTAACAACAGATAATTTCTATTTTATAATTATTCTAATTACTAAAATTTGAACAGTTCAAATCATTTTAAAAAAAAGTCATTTAAGACATTAATGATCAGATTATTTTGATTCACAATAATTTTTCTATTTTTGTTAAATTTTAAAAAAAAGAAAAAATGAAAAGCCTGATTTTGTTTGTTTTATTACTAATATGTTCGTTAAACACTCTTAAAGCACAATGCGAATTTCCTGAAAAATGTCTTGGAATCTGGAAAGGCAATATGAAAATCTATACCGAATGCAAATTGGTTGATAGTGTGGATGTAATGCTTACAGTTACAAATACTGAAAGCAGCAACGTATTTGGCTGGAAAACCGAATATCTATCTGAAAAATACCCCGTTGTCAAGGATTACAAAATGAGATGTCCTGCAGAAGGTAATAATCTTTATACCATAGATGAAGGCGATGGAATTGAACTGAATGAATATCTTTTTGATAATAAACTATACTCCATATTTGAAACAAGCGGTTTTTTGTTAACATCAACTTATGAATTGATTGACGATAAGATTATTTTTGAAGTGACATCAGGAGCCAAGCTTAAATCAGGCGGTGAAGTCATTAATTATTCAGTCAGAAACCTTCAAAGAGTGGTTTTTAGAAGAATCAAGGGGTAACGGGTCTCTGTAATATGGCCGTCAAAATGATTCTGACATTTAAAATGCAATTAAATAAGCATGTTTTATAGATTTAATAATGAAACTGATTTATCATTGTTTATCTTTGCCATAATTAAATACATCTATGATGAAAAATCTAATTGAAGGAGCGATATCTTTTCGAAGCAGATATTTCTATGAACATCAATCAACATATGAAAAATTATCTTCCTCACAAAACCCTCACACATTGTTTATTACGTGTGCTGACTCAAGGATAATGCCTGAAAGACTGGTATCAGCCCGGCCGGGTGAACTTTTTGTTGTCAGAAACATAGCTAATATGATCCCTGATTACAGCAATGACAATAATCATCTTACTGTTCCTGCAGCTATTGAATATGCTGTTAAAGTACTTAATGTTGAAAACATTGTGGTATGTGGTCATTCCAATTGCGGTGGAATAGCTGCACTTTTCAAAAAACCCGAAGAATTGGCCCATCTGCCACATGCATCTGAATGGCTTAAACTAGGCACATCTGTACGAGAACGTACACTACAAATGTGCGATCCCGATGATATTCAGGCAATTAAAGAAACTGCTGAAAGACAAAATATTATCAGGCAAATTGAAAGCTTGATGACTTTCCCGTATGTAAAAGAATTGTATGATCAGCAAAAGATCAATATATCAGGATGGTATTATATGATAGATTCAGGGAAAATATTCATTTACAATATGGAGACCGGAGGTTTTGATCTGATCAATTGAAATGCGATATAATCATGATAAAATACTATGCATTAGATACCGGAGTTAACTCACTTGATACAGTATCAAAAATAGAATCCGGGAAAATTATCTGGATTGATCTGATAAATTCTAACGATGAGGAGAAAGATTTTATAGAAAAAACCTTTGATGTAGAATTATTTACCAAAGAAGAAATAGAAGAAATTGAATCCAGTTCTAAATATATCGAAACTGAAAATGAAATAGGAATAAATATCAATTTTATCAGGACAGACACCGAAATGATAAATAAAGAGCCTGTCTCAGTGATCATTAAGGACAAACTCCTGGTTACACAAAGAGAATACAATTTCAGAGCATTTGAAGATACTTATAAAAAACTGGAACAACACAGAGTAAAAGACGGGGATGATATCTATCTTCTGCTTCTTGATACACGAATTGACTACGATGCTGACCTGATAGAAGGGATTACTGAAAAAATATCTGTTATAAACAAGGAATTGCATTCAGGCAAAGAACACCGAAAGGAAACATTGTTAAAAATAGCTTCTCTCCAGAGTAAGATCATACTTATCAGGGAGAATATTGTTGAAAAACAACGGATATTGTCGGCAATGATGAAAAGCAAAATGTTCCCAAAAGAAGACTATGAAATCATGACTGTGATGCTTTCAGATATAAATTCAATACTGGATCATACCAACTTTAATTTTGAAAGACTCGAATACCTGCAGAACACATTTCTCGGCCTGGTCAATATGGAGCAAAACAGGGTTATTAAGTTGTTTACAGTCCTTACTGTTATTTTCATGCCCCCTACTCTCATAGCAAGCATGTACGGCATGAATTTTAAATATATGCCGGAATTAAGCCAACCCTGGGGTTATCCGATGGCAATAGCAATGATGTTTGGCTCATCGTTAATCACATTGTTGTTTTTCAAAAGCAGGAAATGGATCTGAAATCTTGTGATATGTATCTGCAAATAAGCAGATAAAATTTAATGTGTATTCAGAAAACTTAGCGGCTTTGCCTTTGTCAATGATTCTTATGCATGGCCGCTAAGGATAAAACATTTATTTTATTGATATTTCGTAATTTTTTGAGACTACATCCCAGTTTATTACCTTCATAAAACTGGCTACAAAGTCTGCTCTTTTGTTTTGATATTTCAGGTAATAGGCATGCTCCCATACATCAATGCCCAAAATAGGTGTACCGGTCATTTTCACCACATTTTTCATCAATGGATTGTCCTGATTTTTAGTAGTAGAAATAAAAAGCTCATTATTATTATCAACTGATAACCAGGCCCAACCTGATCCAAATACGCTTGTGGCTGCTTTTGAAAATTTATTTGAAAATTCTTCGAAAGTTCCGAAATTTTTGTTGATTGCTTCTTCAAGACGGCCCGAGGGTCTTGTGCTGCCTCCCGGAGCAATGACCTTCCAGAAAAGACTATGATTATAATGGCCTCCTCCATTATTGATAACAGCCATATCTTCCTCATTTTCAATTACTGAAGCCATAATTTCCTCAAGGGATTTACCTTTTAACCTATGTTTTTCAAGAGCTGAATTCAATCTGTCAACGTAAGTTTTATGGTGCTTAGAGTAATGAATGGTCATTGTCTCAGCTTCAAAATAAGGTTCTAGAGCATTATATGCATAACCAAGTTCAGGCAATACAAATACAGCAGAAGCCTGAGATTCTACCACCTTTTGTGCATTGAGTACAACAAAAGAAGGAGTTATAAAAATAAAAGTAAATACAATTAATTTTTTTAGTGCTGACATAAGTTTAAATTATTTAACAGTGTGAAAATATAAAATCTAAAACGAAACAAAGGAAAAATAAAAATGTTCACTGGAAAAATAAATTATCATATCTGGAAATTAATTTGAAATTTTTTCGTTTGGCTTACTTAACAATTTTGCTGATAAGACGAAATATTATGGAGTTTATAAATTTTATCATTGAGCTGCTAACAAATACTAAAGATGTTTTATTGCAGCTATTCAGGGATTACGGAGTTTATATTTATGCAATTTTATTCCTGATTGTTTTTGTTGAAACAGGTTTGGTCATTTTTCCTTTTTTACCAGGTGACTCACTTCTTTTCACTGCCGGAATGCTTTGTGCACAATCATCAGGTTTGAATATCTGGATTTTGATCCCATTGTTGATTGCAGCAGCAGTTATAGGCGATAATGTTAATTATTTTGTTGGCAGGTATTTCAATGAACATGTTTTGAGCTGGAAATTCAGAGGCAAGCCAATGGTAAAACAGGAATGGCTTGATAAAACACATGAATACTTCGAAAAAAATGGAGTTAAAACCATAATTATTGCCCGTTTTGTACCAATAGTAAGAACAGTAACCCCTTTCGTATCAGGAGTCGGAAAAATGAATTACAGGGTTTTCCTTCCATATGATATTTTTGGAGGTGTTTTTTGGGTCACAAGTGTTAGCCTGCTTGGATACTTTCTTGGTCAGGTGGAATTTGTTGAAAAACATCTGGAGAAATTCATACTGCTGATAATATTCATTTCAATAATTCCTATTTTCTGGGGTTATTTTAAAAATAAGCTGGGGAAAGGTTAATGCGATAATTGGCCAATTTGAAAATTTGAAAATTGGAAAATGAGACAATGAGCCAATATGCAAATGTGCCAATATGGAAATTGAATTTTGAGAATGAAAAATTAAGAATGGAGTAATCAATAATTCGTGAAAATCCGTTTTATCTGTGATATCCGTGTCCAATTTTGAAGTTAATGACTGATACTAAACTCTTTAAACTGTCAGAACTAAGATTTATAAATTCATCTATTTACTTCTTATCATTAAACCCTCTAAACCTCCTAAACTCTCTAAACCCTCTCAACCTCCTAAACTTCACTTACTAATTTTCACATTTGCTAATTGACTAATTTGCTGATTTGCTGATTAAAATACAAGGTAATGAAACTTAAGCTTGCCCTTCGAATTTAATTCCACCCCCGGCATAGGAAACTTCACCAGGTTCATTGCTTTGAAAAGAGCTTTAAGAAACTGCGATCGGACTGGAATGCGTCTGAAATCGATATCAGGTGTGAGATAATATTGATTATACCGGTCATGGTCTTTACCTAAGCTAAAGGTGTTGTCAGATTTGTCCGTCCATGTGTTTGCATAACCTCCGAACATATTTTGTGCCCCATAACCTACAGAAAAATTCAGCCAGGGAGGAATCCTATCATTTTTTAATAAAGAGGACAAATTGAATGAAAGCCAGTATGTCTGTGCATTATAGTCCTTCAGATATCTTTCCGGAAATGATCTTCCAAATAGTTCATTTGCCCTTTGGTCAAGGCTTGAAATACTCTGACCATTGCCTGAATAAACCGGATCACCCGAATAAGACCGCTTGCCGGATGAAACTTTCATAAGTATCCTTTGTTCTGACCAGATTTTTTGCTGTACAAAAAATCCTCCCGCACCCAAAATATTTGCTGTCATATCTGTATAAGAAAAGCCCCATTTGGGTGAAAAACCGTCGAGTACTTCGATAGTGGTCTGCAGCAACATGCCCATAGTCAAACCAAACAAAAGCGAATTAGACTTTTTCATACCTGTCCATCTGGCACCATCAAACATTACACTGCTCTGATTATAAGCTGTATATATATGTCCGATTTTATCCATGTGTCTCCATTCTCCCCAATCATCAAAAGTATGGAAACTTGTGAAACCATAATCGCTGTACCAGAATCTCACAAGAGAATAAGTACCTGCTCCATATATTACAGAGCCAATGCCCAGAGCTGTATAAAAACGTTTTTTATTGAATTCAGGAATATTAATAGTTGTACTGTCGCTCAGCAACGAATACTGAGCACCAAGAAAATTACTGCAAATTATCAGCAATAGTGATATTACCCACTTTTTAACCAGCTGATTCAACTGTTATAGTTATTAAGTATATAATCAAAACCACGGAATACAAAATCGAGGTTTGCATTTGCAGCTTTTGCGATTATTTCCGGAAGTTTTTTATTTTGTTCATCTGACCATTTACTCAGAACATAATCTGCCTGCTGTCCCTTAGAAAATTCGCTACCAACTCCTACTCTGAGACGGCCATATTCTGTACCTATCCTGCTTTGTATGTCTTTTAATCCGTTGTGACCTCCATCACTTCCCTGTTTTCTGATCCTTATTCTCCCAAATTCCAGGTTAATATCATCCACATTCACTAACACATGTTTTAATGGGATATCAAGCTTATTCATCCAGAAATGCACAGCTTTACCACTTAAATTCATGTAAGTAGTGGGCTTTATCAGATAAACTTTTCTGCCCCTGTGAGCAAGTTCAGCAAAATAAGCAAGTCTGTCCTGCTTAAATGTAACTTCCTTTATAGCTGCCAAATGATCAAGTATATCAAAACCTATATTATGTCTTGTGCCTTCGTATTCAAATCCGATATTTCCAAGTCCTACGAGAAGGTATTTCATTATTTAAGGTTTTTGAAGTTTATGAGGTTTAATGGTTAATTGTTAATGGTAACAGGGTGACTTGGTAACAAGGTAGCTGGGTGACAATCTAACAGGGTATAATGGATTTTTTGCATTTTTCCAATATTCCAATATTCCATTTTTCCATCATCCCAATATTCCATTTTTCCAACATCCCAATACTCCATTTTTCCATCATCCCAATATTCCATTTTTCCAATATTCCCCTTTCCACTTTTAACATTTCACTATAAAATCGTACTTCGTAAATCGTAATTCGTAATTCGTAATTCGTAAATCAAAAACTCCTTATCACTCCAGATTCACAGAATAACTCCCTTTTTCCGTCAGATCAACTTTAATATTATCCTGAATAGTGGTTGCTAATGTCATTCCTACATAATTCACACTTATTGGGAATTGCTTATGCATTCTGTCAACCAACACTGCAGTTTCGACTTTAGCGGGCAAGATATCCATCAACACTTCCATGGCATAGAAAAGAGTTCTTCCTGTATTTGCAACATCATCTACAACTATTATTGCCTCATTTGCCAATTGGGATTTATCAATATCAATAGAGATGTCATTTTCAACAGGATTTTGAGGCTTCAAACTGATTCTGGCTAGTTTGAGTTCCTTATCGGATATCTTTTCCAGACTTTTCATCAGCATTTTGGCATAATTGAATCCATTATTGTTTATCCCTAAAAAGTATATTTTTTCACATTCGAAATTTGATTCAGCTATTTCAAATGCCATCCTTTTTATTTTCCTCCTTATTTGTAAGTCTTCTAAAATTTTCATTTAATTGATTATTTTGAGTGTAAAAATAGTTTAAAACAAATAAACTACATACATTAGCATAAATTTATTGGTATTTTGTTTATTATTTTAACAGATTCCAATAAAACACGTGCTTTTGTACTATAAATTTAAAAAAAAGCAATATGATACAGCAAGTATTATTTATTTTATTGACCATCCTTACAATTTTCATTTCCTACAAAACTTATTCACAGATCATCTCGAATATTAAGCTGGGACGGGAATTCAATACTAGGGGTAATGTAAGGACGATGCTTCTTGTTGCTCTGGGACAAGGAAAAATGTTTAAAAATTTCTTACCTGCATTATTCCATACTTTCATCTATGTTGCCTTCATTTTCACACAGATTGAGCTTATTGAAATATTGATTGATGGATTTTCAGGAATGCACAGGAGCCTTGCTCCATATCTTGGAGTTTTCTACACGATTTTGATATCATCTATTGAGATTTTGTCTGTTCTGGCATTTATAGCCACTATTGTTTTCTTATGGAGAAGAAATATTCTTAAAGTTGCCAGGTTTCATAAGCCTGAAATGAAAGGCTGGCCCTTTAAAGATGCAAACCTGATCCTGTTAGGAGAAATCCTGCTTATACTTGGTATTTTTACTGCCAATAGTTCTGATCTTGTTCTCCAGGGAAGAATTCCTGAGGAATATCACGAAACAGGCAGATTTGCAGTTTCTTCATTGTTGTCAGAATCATTTTTCAAGAACTTGTCAACGGAGTTTCTTGTGATTCTTGAACGTTCAGGTTGGTGGCTACATGTTCTGGTAGTATTTGGATTCATCGTATATCTGACTATTTCAAAACATCTTCATCTTATTTTTTCTTTTATAAACACATATCTTGCTCCCGACAGCCCAAGAGGAAAAATGGAAAATATGCCTGTTATCATGAATGAGGTAAAATCTATGATGGGCATGTCAGATGAAACTCAGATGCCGGCAGTGTCAGAAAATGAGATTCCTGAATTTGGTGCCAATGATCTGAAAGGTCTCACCTGGAAAAACATTCTCGATGCATACACATGTACGGAATGTGGAAGATGTACAGCAGCTTGTCCTGCTAATATCACAGGCAAAAAATTATCTCCCAGAAAAATCATGATGGATGTAAGGGACAGAGCTGAGGAAACAGGAAATAAATTAGCATCAAAAGAACAACAATATATCGGAGATCAATACAAAACTGAAGGTGCGAAATTGAATCCAAAAAATTTCAATGACGGAAAATCTCTGTTTGATTATATCTCTGATGAAGAAATATATGCCTGTACAACTTGCAATGCCTGTGTGGAGGAATGTCCTGTGATGATCAATCCATTAGATATCATATTGCAGCTAAGGAGATACAGGATATTAAATGATTCAGCGGGACCATCAGACTGGATGCCAATGTTTACAAGTCTTGAAAACAGTGGATGCGTCTGGCAGATGCAGGATCTGAGGGAACAGTGGACAAGACAGTGAAAAGTGAAAAGTGAAAAGTGAATAGTTAAAAGTTAAAAGTTAAAAGTTAAATATGATAGATTAGGTAGAGGAAGTTATTCGGTTTTGTTGCAAGTTGCGGAGTACTTACTATCGTTCTTTAAATTGCGAGTATATATTTAATAACAAGGATAACTGGAATAACTGTTAAACTGACAACCGACAACTGAAAAAGTAAAGAATTAATTATTTTAAATATATAAATTAACATAATAAATGGATGCAAAGATTAAGACAATGGCTGAGCTAACATCTGAAGGGGTAGAACCTGAAGTGCTTTTTTGGGTTGGATGTGCAGGTAGTTTTGATGCAAGAGCTCAAAAAGTTTCGAAGGCATTTGCCAGGATTCTGCAAAAAGCAGGAGTTGTTTTTGCAATACTCGGGAGCGAAGAAAGCTGTTGCGGTGATCCCGCAAGGAGGGCAGGCAATGAATTTGTTTATCAAATGCTTGCACTTCAAAATATTCAGACTCTCAATGGCTACAATATAAAAAAAATTGTGACCACATGTCCTCATGGTTATAATACAATCAAAAATGAATATCCGGACCTCGGTGGAAATTTTGAAGTTTATCATCATACTCAGTTTATTGATTTGCTATTTAAAGAAGGTAAATTGAAAGCTTCAGAATTTGGCAATCCTGAGAATGACAAGCTTACATATCATGATTCATGTTATATGGGCAGGATAAATGAGGAATATGAAGCACCTAGAAAAATCCTTGACACAATAGGATCAAATTTTCTCGAAATGCCTGCCAACAAACAAAGAGCTATGTGCTGCGGGGCAGGTGGTGCACAGATGTTCAAAGAAGAAGAAAAAGGTGATGACAGGGTAAATAATGTCAGAGCAAAAGAAGCACTTGGCACGGGTTGCAAAACTATTGCAGCCAATTGCCCTTTCTGTATCACCATGCTCGAAGATGGACTCAAAAACTTTGGCAAAGAGGAAGAAGTCAAAGTTAAGGATATTGCTGAAATTTTGGCTGAAGGATTGAAGGGTTAAAGGGTTGGATGGTTTGGGATAGAAAATCATGAATGAAGACTGCCGGCCAAAGACAACCAATTGCAGACTGTTGACTATAGGATGCCTACTTCTGACTGCGGACTGAATAAGTAAATACCAGTTTCAAAAAGAACCTCTATGGACAAACAGGAACTGATAAAGGAATACAGATCAAGGATAAACCGGACTTTGGATTATATTGATTCCAAACCAGAGCTTCACTTTACTCTTGAAGAACTGGCTGGCACGGCTAATTTTTCAAGATTTCATTTCAACCGAATATTTCAGAGCATGATCGGTGAGACTCCATTTCAGTATATTAACAGGATAAGGATCGAAAAAGCAGCTACTATGCTCCTGATGCAAAAAAATATTACCATAAAAGAGATAGCTTTCAAATACGGATTCTCTGATATTTCAGTTTTCTCCCGATATTTCAAAAACCATTTCAACATTTCAGCTTCTGAGTACCGCAGACAGAAAAGCAAAATTAGTCAACAGCAAAGCAATAATGTAAAACAGGTTTATAAAACTTCATCATACTTTTGTCATAATTCTTTAACAATAAAATGGAAAACAAATATGAAAACAAACAAGAGTGTGGAAGTAAAATCACTTCCTGAAATGACCCTTGCCTACATCAGGCATATCGGACCCTACAAAGGTGATGGAAAATTATTCGAAATGCTCTGGAATAAACTCTTCCGCTGGGCCGGACCACGGGGACTGATCGGAGGACCTGGTTTCAAGTCTTTGATAGTATATCATGATGACCCTAACATAACAGAAGAAGCTAAGCTAAGGATGAGTGTTTCGGTAACAGTACCTGCTGATACGCAAGTAAGCGGTGAAATAGGAAAAATGGTATTGGAAGCTGCTGAATATGTTATTGCCAGATTCGAATTGGCAGAAGATGAATTTCAGGAAGCATGGGACTGGGTTTTTGGTCACTGGTTTCCGCAGAGCGGCTATCAACCTGATGATAAACCCTGCTTTGAAATGTATCCTGAGGAACCTAAGGATGGAAAATTCGTAGTTGATGTCTGTGTACCTGTAAAACCAATGTAGAAATGAAGAAATTGGAATATCGCAAAGATCTGAAGCAATATTATGAGCCAGGTACTAAACCAGAGCTTATTGTGATGCCTTCATTTAAGTTTTTTACAATCAGAGGAAATGGAAATCCAAATGATGAATTTTTCGGAGATTATATTCAGGTTTTGTATGCATTGTCTTATGCCATAAAAATGAGTCCAAAGCAAGGAATTACACCTGAAGGGTTCTTCGATTACACAGTTTTTCCTCTTGAAGGAGTTTGGGATATTTTAGATGAAGCCAAAGCTGATTTTAAAGGTATTATCGATAAAAATACTCTGGTTTTTAACCTGATGATCCGTCAACCAGATTTTGTCTCTACAGGATATGCAAATGAAATTATTGAATTGACTAAGAAGAAAAAGAAATTAGCTTTACTTGATCAGGTAAAATTTGAATCTATCGAAGAAGGAACTTGTATTCAGATGATGCATATCGGGCCTTATGATAGTGAACCTGAATCTTTTAAAAAAATGGAAACATTTTCTGAAGAATCAGGATATTGCAGATTATCAAAACTACACAGAGAAATATATCTTTCCGATACAAGGAAAACCCCTCCCGAAAGATTACGCACCGTTTTAAGATTTCAGGTTAAAAAAGTATGAACATGGAAAAAATTATCAAACTTGCAGAAGACAATGTAAGTTCAGAACATATATGTTGTGCTTTTGCAGACAAAAAATGTCTTCCTGGTTATAATCTCAAAAAAGAATGGCTCAAATCTCAGTTTGACCATGGATATATATTCAAAAAACTGGATGTCAGAGGTAAGGTTTTTATAGAATATGTACCATCCGAACATGCATGGATACCGGTTGAAGCACGCAACTATATGTTTATCAGCTGTTTCTGGGTATCAGGTCAATATGCCGGAAAAGGCAATGGGAGGAGATTGCTCGAAGAGTGTATTACTGATTCAAAAGAACAAGGTAAAGATGGTATTTTTATTATTACCGGAGATAAAAAGAAGCCCTTCATGTCAGACCCTAAATTCTTTAAAAAACATGGCTTTGAACGTATTGATACTGCAAAACCTTTCTTTGAACTTTGGAGTCTAAAATTTAAGCCGGATGCCGAAAACCCAAGGTTCTCAGATAGTTCACGGTCAGCAGAATGTCCGGATAAAAATGGGATAGTGGTCTACTATTCTGACCTGTGTCCTTTCAATGACTATTATATCAATGTTTCGCTTCAACAATATGCCGATAGCAAAGGAGTTCCTTTGAAAATCTATAAAATTGAATCGAGAGAACAGGCACTGAAATTACCTGTACCTTTACTCATTACAAGTATTTTCTATAATGGCAAATTTGTTTCTCAGCTTGTGAAGCCTGACAAGGAATTGGATGCTGTGATAATTAATATGTGAAATACCTGAAAATGATTTTTTCAAGTTGATTTTTTTCACTTTTGTACTATATAATCATTATTTAACTGAGGTGATGCACCATTCAGTCTGAAAAATACCCTGTAGCCATAGTGATATGGTACAATATTAAATTTTTTGAATAATACATCATTACCGAGGATTTATATAAATAAAAATCATTAAATACTTCATTCTTTTTTTCTGCAAAAGTAAATGGCCGGGATTAGTTTGAACTTAAGAATTTCTTAAGAGATCATTATTTTTTGTAATTCATTTTAAGCTATTTTTAAAGAAAATGTAAGTTAAAATGATATCCACCTTAAGCATGTGTTCCGAGTGAAATCTATTTTTTTCGGCTTTCCTTTTCTATAAATGAATTGACCTGCACAAAAAGAATCAGGAATATTCCAACTCATTTATTATTTTATACGTCTTAATGTTTGTTATATTGAAATGTAGTTATGAGAATCTTTTTATTTATTTTGTTATTATTTGTACTCAATTCGTGTTGTAAGGATGAAAATTGTGATGCATCAAAATTGCCGGACTGCATCCAACAAATGATTGATGTGGTCGGTGATGCACCACCTTTCAATTCAGTCAAAAGGCAGAAAGTCGATGAAGAATATCACTATTGGCTCAATACCGGTGCCATGGCGTGGGATGGAGTAGAATATATCGTCAATTGTGATTGCGATACTGTGTGCGAAATAGGTGGGTTTCGTCCTCCGCAGGATTGTAGTAAAAATTTCGATTTTGATAAATGGGAAATTGTCTGGGAAAAATAATTGATAAAATAAACTTTATGAAAACTATTCTATTCATCTTTTTAGGTTTATTTCTATTTTCCTGTACAAAACAGGATAAATGTGATTCAGAAAAATTGCCTGAATGCATCCAACAAAAGATTGACAATTCCTCCGTTCAAATTTTCCAAACCATCAAAAGACAGAAAGTCGATGGAGAATATCACTATTGGCTCAATACCGGTGCCATGGCATGGGATGGAGTAGAATATATAGTCAATTGTGATTGCGATACTGTTTGCTATTTTTGTGGTGAATGCTTACCTCCTGAGTGCAGCAAAAACTATGATTTTGACAAATGGAAGATAGTCTGGGAGCCTTGAATTTTATTTATTTAAAAATTTTGATCATGAAAAAACTTATTTTTTACTTATCATGGATACTTATTAGTATTATTTCTTGCAACAAAAATGATGGAATAGAGAGCAGATGGGAAATATTTAATAATTTCCCTAAAAACAAATACTATAGCCATGATATTATGCCTGAAAAATATTTGGATTGCTATGGATTATGGGATGTTTATGGCACTTCTGGTGGGTTTAGTGGAGGAGGCTATGCTAAGGATTTCGATCAACTGATTTTGAAGAAAAATGGTATTTTTGGCATTGTCAGAAATGATTCACTGATTGCTTACGGTAAAATGATATTGCAAACCGAAAATAATGGAGAACTTTTATGTAAATTTAAATTTGAGGATCCAATAAATATTAATCTATACCATGACAATGAAGCTTATATTAAATTAGATGGAACAGATTCACTTACACTTTCTGCTCCTTGTTGCGACAGGTATAATATTCATTTGATCAGGAAATAATACCTTATAATCATTTTATAAAGCATTTTAACTTTAGTTCGATAAAAGAAAAATGTTTGTAAATGAAGAACAGATTCCTCACTTCGTTCGTAATGACCTGATCATTGTGGTTGTTTTTGCCATTTTTACATAATTAAATGTCATTCCAATGAGAGTAATCGAGAAGGAATTTTAAATGATATTTACCATCCAAATCAGCAAGCTTTTTATAATTTATTTTTAGCCTTGATAACCTGATAAAAGTAATCTGGATTTGAAAAAAATCAACTATTCAAAAAAAATTTCCTCTTTTATTTGAAATTCAAATTATTTCAATTACCTTAGTATATTGAAAACAAAAAAACCGGATTTGTATGTAGGTTTTTTATGTCTTAGCGACTTAAGTAGTTGTTTTATAGTCGTTTACTATATTGACACTGTTTTAAAGAATATATATTTAATAACTAAATCAATAACTTATGGAACAACTTATCAACCTTGCAAAAAAATTCATCCTTCAACCCAAAGATGCATGGGAAGTAGTGAAAGATGAAACAACAACTGCTCAGCAACATATAATGAACTATCTGATTCCTCTGGCACTGATTCCCACCATTGCTACATTTATTGGGCATGGATTCATTGGTATGGGGCTAATTGGTCCTTCACTGAAATGGGGACTAACTGAAGCAGTAACTATCTTCATTGCGACAATCGTAGGAGTATTCATTTCTGGATTTATAATTCAAAAACTCGGACCTACTTTTGATACACAGGTGAGCTTTGACAAAGCTGTCAAACTTGTAGGTTTTGCCTATACTCCAATGCTCGTCGCAGGCATTCTGTATATCATTCCGGCACTCGGTATCATTGTGGCCTTAGCAGGACTATACAGCCTGTATGTGCTTTATACCGGTTTTAAACCGATGACGGGAGTAAGTGAAGAGAAATCCACAGGATATTTTGTCGTTAGCCTGATTGTAATTATTGTAGTTTACATAATAATTGGCATAATCCTGGGAGCATTATTTGTTACTTTTGGGGTTGCAAGGGCAGGATTATTCTGATAATTTGAATTTAAAATTTTGTTGATCGTAATCAAAGTAATGATGACGAAATGGTAGAATTATGTATTTTTTTATCAAAATTTAATATAAAAAAGAAATGAAAAAACTATGGGCATATCATGTAATATTGGTTGCAATAACTGTATTTGCCTCTTGTAAAAATGAACCTGCTTCTTCAAATACTGATGCATCAGGCAAAGAAAAGGAAAAGACTGAAGAAATTGTAAAAGCCAGGACTTTTATTGTCAAATACAAAACTACCGTCAATTATAAAGACGTAATAAATGAATCCATCTCCACACAATGGATTGATGTCGAGAATGATAAGGTAGCTATTGAAACAGAATCAGAAATAAAAATGATGGGCAAAAAAATGAAAAACAGAGATCTGACCATTATAAAAAACAATGAAACCTGGCTTATAAACCTTATAGATAAATCTGCCTATAAAGCCGGAAAATCAAAACTGCTTGACCAGAATCAATCAGAGTTTATCAAAGCTGACAGTGATGAATCCTTCAGACAAAAAGTCGAGGCAAGCGGGGGAAAAATAGTGGGCAATGAATCAGTATTGGGGAAAAACTGCATTGTCATTGAACTTCCTGACAGTTCAGGTAAATCAGAGATGAAATCAAAAATGTGGTATTATCAGGGCATCCCTTTGAAAATGTCAAATTCATACTACAATATGGAAGCAGTCGAAATTCAGGAAAATGTTGATATTCCGGCTGAAAAATTTGAAGTACCGGCAGGGATAAAAATTAAGGATATGCAGGGGATGAAATAATTATCAATTACATATTGCGATTTATGAAGTACGATTACTAAGTATATTATTGAATTGATAACTGATAATTGATAACTGATAATTGATAACTGATAATTGATAATTTTAAACAACATAAATTTCATAAACCTTTTAAACCTTTTAAATGCACAAAAATGCTTAAAGACAAAACCTTAATTAAAATTATAATTTTGTTTTATATCACTTCAATTTTTATAATTACCCCCATGAGATCACAGGAACTGAAAACCGTTGATAATGTCGATATAACCCGTTATGTAGGCAAATGGTACGAAATAGCTTCTTTTCCGCAGAGATTTCAGAAAGGTTGTCATTGTACTACTGCAGAATACACTCTCACTGACAAAGATTATGTCATTGTCGAAAACCGCTGCAACAAGGACAGCATAAACGGAAAGGAATCCTATATAAAGGGTAAAGCATTCATAGTGAAGAATACCGGAAATGCTAAACTGAAGGTTCAGTTTTTCTGGCCATTCAGGGGTAAATACTGGATAATTGACCTGGCAGAGGATTACAGCTATGCTGTTGTAGGACATCCTAACAGGAAGTATCTGTGGATCTTGTCAAGAACACCGGTGATGGATCAGGAAATTTATAATGAAATTTTGAAAAGGGTGAGGGATAAAGGATTTGATATTGGAAAACTGAAAATGACAATACAACGAGAATTATAAATTTTTTTCAATTACATAATTACAAGCTTTTGAATCTGGGAAAATTAAATGCGAAAATGATAAATAAACTTTATTTGCCTGGTGATAATGAGCAAATAAAAGATTTGAAAAAGAATTTTTTCATTTTCTCAATTAATGGTATTGTCCCTGTTGCCATTCTGACATTAATTTGCTACATATGGGATTTACCTGTCCTGATGCAATATGGATTGTTATTATTAGCATATTATCTGATCAATTTTCCATATTTTTTGTATAGTAAGAAATTATACAGGAGGTATTTTTATATTGGTCAAATTTATACTTTGATCATTACCTTGATCACGATCGCCAGACTGGGAGGAATTTTATACTCTGCCGGTTTAATTTATTCCTGTCTGACCGTTTCATTATTTACCTTTACTTTTCCTGAAAAAAAACTGGCTATAATAACTTCAGTAATGAGTTTAACAGGTATTATTGTACTAACTATAGGTCAACCCTGGCTTACGATAGCACCCGAAATGTTGCATCCTTATAAAAACCTGGTATTTACCACAGTCAATGCAGTGTGGCAGACAGTGTACATATTATCCATTGTTCTCAATATATTCGAAAAAAGAAATCAGGAAGTATTTGAAAAGAATCAAAAACTGCATGAACTGGATCAATTAAAAACTAAACTCTTCAGTAATATTTCTCACGAATTCAGGACGCCTTTGACTTTGATAAAGGGGGCTGCAACTTTACCATACCAGGAAATAAAAAGTTCAAACTCAAACATAGAGATAAATGAGAGACTAAACCTGATCTCGTCAAATTCCACAAGGTTGTTAAGGCTTGTCAATCAAATGCTGGATCTTTCAAAGCTTGAAACTGGAAATTTGCATGTAAGATATATACAGACAGATGTTGTACCAGTTATTTCCTATTTAGTGGAATCAAGGCGAAGTGTTGCTGAACAAAAAAAAATTAGTCTTCAATTTATTTCTGCTTTGGACCATTTGATAATGGATATCGACTTTGAAAAAATGGAAGATATTTTGTTGAATTTATTGCATAACGCTATAAAATTCACTCCGGATGGTGGCAATGTTATTATTTCTTTGATTTCAGGTGAAAACAATCGGCAAAATGTACATATAAAGGTTAAAGATACCGGTATTGGTATAGCTGAAGAAAATTTAGAAAAAATATTTGACCGGTTTTATCAGGTAGATCAGGATTCTCCTGAGGGCAGTGGAATAGGCCTGACCCTGACCAAAGAATATGTGCAATTACTGGGTGGTGAGCTGAGCATTCAATCTGAATTAAACAAAGGAAGTACTTTCTCTGTTAATTTACCAATAAAAAATGAAGCGCAACTCATCCCATTTGAAGAGCTTTTCAAAACTAACATCAGTGAAAGTTTTGACCAAACACTCAGCGTTGATTTGTTAAAAAGGACTCAAAATGAGGATGTTGAAAATTCTCCATTGATCCTGATTGTTGAGGATAACAAAGAACTGGCTTATTTTCTACAGACTATGCTGCTGCCTTTTTATAGGATTGAAACTGCATTCGATGGTCAGGAAGGTGTCCAAAAGGCGTTTGAGATCATTCCCGACCTCATCATTAGTGATGTCATGATGCCGGTCATGGATGGATTCGAATTATGCGATCAGTTAAAAAATGACTTCAAAACCAATCACATTCCCATCATTTTACTGACGGCAAAAGTGGATGCTGAATCAAAACTCACCGGACTTAAAAAAGGAGCTGATGATTACCTGGCTAAACCTTTCAACGCTGATGAATTATTGGTCAGGATCAAAAATCTGATTGAGATCAGAGAAAAGCTTAAGCAAAAATTCAGTAGGTTTCAATCGGGAGAATTGATTGAAAATGAAGTATATACAGGTCTGGATAAACTTTTTATGGATGAATTGAATAAGTTGCTGGGGAAACATTACACCGATGAAGATTTTGGAATAGAGGAAGCTTGTAAAGGGATGAAGATCAGCAGGATACAACTGCATCGTAAACTCGTTGCCCTGTCCGGAATGTCTGCATCGCATTTCATCAACCAATTCAGAGTTGATAAAGCCGCTAAATTGCTTCTAAGCACCAGAAAGACGGTCTCAGAGATCGCATTTGAAGTAGGTTTTCATGATGCAAATTATTTTTCCAGGATATTTACAAAAATTTACAGCGTTTCGCCCGGTGATTACCGAAAGCAGAAACAATAGTCCTTTTGCAGAAACAATAGTCCAGTTGCGCCATTATTAAGTCATAGTTTTGGTACAATAAGCCTTGGTATCGGGTTAACGGTTATATTAGTTTTGTATCGTTAAACTTATTTATCACTAATTTAAATCTGATACCATGAAAACATTTCATTTGATTTTGGTTTTATTTTTACTTACTCTCTCTTCTTGTACCAAAGAAGAATGGCAAACTGTAAATATCACAGGTGGATATACCAATACACCTGATCCGTCCGGAGGATTTCATAACATTGCTTTACCAACTGGTGGAACAATGGCAATACCTAAAAAATATATAGTTGGTGGCTCTGACAATCTTGTAGGTGAGATTGATGCTGCAAAGAGTGTACTGAATGTAAATTCTGTAGTGATCAATCCGAACACTTATGCTTTTGATCTTACATTTACAATTTCAATTTTCAATAAATCCGGTGATGAAGTGATATACAAAGGTACAGGTCAAAGTTATGCCAACGGGACCGGTCTCTCCTGGCAACAGTTTACAGGAGGTACAGGAAAGTTTGAAAGAATTACAGGATGGTTAAACACATCGATTGTTACCAACCCTACAACAGGTGTTCATACAATTACCGTCATTGATGGTCAGGCTACTTACAAGTTTTAAAATCCAGCATAAATCAAGGCGGGACAGAATTGGTTCGCCTTGATTTTATTTAATTAAATGTCAACAGGTTGTCCTTAAATGCATAAAAACTTAATCTGTATTTACTTCCAGAAAACCCAAGTATTTATAAGTGCTTTTGGGCAAGGTAAATTTTGATGAAAATGCTGAATGATTATAATTTTATGATCTCTTCATTTTCAAAAATTTCTTCAGAATTGCAGGAGAAATCTGCCACATAAGTTGGTTAGACCATATAGAAAATCTGGCCCTTAAAAAATTTTTGAAATTGACACAATACTCCATTAGTTGAAACAATAGTCCTAACATCGACATATGGAAAAGGCGTTATTTTGTATAAAAAAATAATATCATGAAAACAAAATTGTTCTTGATCGTCTTATTGATTTTAATTCAGATTTCAATTTTCAGCCAAGGTACCTGGACACAAACTGAGCTTTCGCAGTATAAAGAACACATGGCTTCTGCGGTTTTAGGCGACAAAGTGTATTTTGCCGGTGGTTTTGCCTTTAAACCTGACTTTTCAGGGCAATTTTCCACAGATAAGGTTGAAATTTATGACACTAAAACAGGCAAATGGACCTATGACAAATTGTCCAAAGGAAGGGATTGGCTGGAAGGAGCGAGTGCCGGAAATAAAGTGATTTTTGCAGGAGGATGGGACGATAATGGCACTTTTCAAAAAACGGTAGATATTTATGATACTTTGACTAAAAAATGGACTGTTTCCAATCTTTCGACTGCCAGGTTTGAAATGACAACGGGCAAAATTGGTAATCTTGTAATGTTTGCCGGAGGGTACAACAATTTGATCACATCAACAAGGATAGATATATACAATGCAGAAACAGGAGTATGGTCAACTGATGAATTGTCTGTTCCAAGGTTCGGGGCTGCTTCAGCTTCCATTGGAGATCTTATAATGTTTGCAGGTGGTAGTAGTCTGGACGGAGCAGTTGGTACTGAAGTGGTTTCTGATGTGATAGATATTTACAATGTAAAAACCAAACAATGGAACACAGCAAAACTTTCCATTCCAAGACTTTTTGCAGCCGGAGTAACAGTTGGCGACAAAGTTCTGTTTGCAGGTGGACAGAATTTAGATCAAACTTTGGACAGAGTTGATATTTATAATGCTACAACGAATGAATGGAGTATTGATTCACTTTCTGTACCAAGAGGATTTCAGGACAATGATCAGAATGCTGCAGTTGTTTGTGGTAAGGCATTTTTCGTTGGTGGGGTCTTTCGATTTCCGACTTATGCTATTGACGATCACAAAGTAGTTGATATTTATGACCCTGTGACAAATACATGGGATCAGGAATTCCTGCCATATAATTTATTTAATCATTCGGTTGCCGGTGTTGGAAAAAATCTGATTGTGGCTGGCGGAGCTTCAATACATCCTTTAGGATTAGATATACACAAAGAAGTCTTCATTTTTCAGTGTTCCACAAGTAACACCTCAGAACCCGAAAAGGAATATGGTCTGATTAGTATCTTTCCCAATCCCACCTCCGACCATTTCACCCTAGATCTGCCCGAAGATTTCAATGCTGACAATGCCGTCATGAAAGTTTTTGACATGTATGGAAGGATGGTGATGGAAAAGAAAGGGATGGACAATGCAGAAGCACACGATATTTCCGGAATGGGAAATGGTATCTATTTTATAGAATTGAGACAAAACGACAAGATATTCAGAAATAAATTATTGATAACCAGGTAAAACTTTGATTTGATGAAAACAAAAGCAATCTTCACTATTTTGTTGATATTATCACAAATTTCAATTTATTCGCAGAACTCCTGGTCTCATCCTTGTGGCTCCAAACCTGTGGATGGAGATCAATTTGATGAACATCTCAGGGAAGTGGCTGATGTGCCCGATACGATCATCATTCCTGTGGTATTTCATATTCTGACCCAGGGTGGTGTCGAAAATATTTCAAAGGAACAGGTGTTGGATGCCTTAAGTATTTTAAACGAAGATTACAGCAACAGAAATCAGGATACCCTTGACATTCCGACTCCATTCAAAAATGTGAGGGGAAATCCCAAAATTGAATTCAGACTGGCGCGTATCGATCCGCAAGGCAACTGCACAGATGGAATAGATCGGATTTATACACCTTATACATACGGACCTGGAGGTACAGGCAACCATTTCAACTTGCAAAAACTTTTTGATTGGGATCATAAACGGTACATGAATATTTATGTTGTAAATTGGATAGAATTACCAAATGACTTTACCGCGAGTGGGGTTGCGTATATTCCTCCTGTTTCATCTGTGGCAAACCATCCTGAATTTAATGATGCACTGACTATTATTTATGAAGAATTCTGGCATGGTCTCAATGGCTATCCTGCTTTCCTGGATGGACATACACTGACGCATGAAATGGGACATTTTGTTGGTTTGAACCACCTTTGGGGTCCAAATGATGCCAATCCAAATTGTATTGATGATGACCAGGTAGCTGATACTCCGAAACAAAAGGAGCCTAATAACTTTTGCCCGGCTTATCCCCATATTTCTTGCAACAACGGAGTAAATGGTGATATGTTTAATAATTATTTGGACTACACCACATGCCGCAATATGTTTTCCAGGGGTCAATCAGAAAGGATCAGGTCCTGTCTGAGTATTCATCCCTGGAGAAAAGATCAGTGGACAGAGGCTAATCATATCAAGACCGGCATAAGAGAACCAATGCCTCCCTGTGAAAAGCCGCCCGTTGCCGATTTTGGATATGGCAACTGGGCAAACTGGAACATTGCAGGGACTATAGTTCGCTTCAATGAGGCATGTTCCTGGGATCCTGATAGTTTCTTCTGGGAATTTGAAGGTGGAAATCCGGCAAACTCAACGGAGAAATTTCCCAAGGTGACATTCCAGGACACTGGATTTCACAAGGTAATTTTGATTGCAGCAGGTATTTTTGGTTCAGACACCATATCGAGGAATATTTACATTTCACCCAAAGAAACCGTTTATGATGAATCTATGACCGAAACATTTGAAAATGAAGAAGAAGCAGGCAATACGGTGATATTCAATCTGAGAGGAACAGACTGGAAAGTAACAGATAAAGCTGCAAAAACAGGAACAAGATCATTTTATAATCCCGGCAACAGCCAGTATATCAGCGGATTTTTCACTCATATTTTTGACCTGGGGACTTCGTCTAAACCAAGCAGACAGCTTTCTTTTGATATTGCACTGGGGATGAGTTCTTCTGGTAGTGCAGCAGCAGGTTTGCGCATCATATGGAAGAGACCTGAGAATTTTGAAAGAGTGGAGGTTTTTGGTGCATTTGAGGGAGGATTATTGATACAGGGTGAGGTAATTCCTCCGGAGACATTAAAAACTGCTACCACTAATTCACCTTTTACACCCAATGCCAACCAGTGGAAAACCATCACACTTCCTATTCCAGATACCCTGACAGGCAAAATCCAGATCGGCTTTCATTGGGTAAATTTTATTCAGACCTCCCAATTCAAAGGGATTTATATCGACAATATCCGTATCACAGGCACTACCGCAGTAGATGAGACAGTTTTGCCTGATCAGTTATTTGCATTTCCAAATCCTTCTTCCGATCATTTCACCCTCGATCTTCCCAAAGATTTCAATTTTGAAAATTCCGAAATGACCGTTTATGACCTGTATGGCAGGGTGGTGATGCAAAAGAAAGTAATGGAAACTGCAGAATCACATGATATTTCCAATTTGGGGAATGGCATCTACATTATAGAACTGAGACAAAACGAAAAGATAATGAGAAATAAACTATTGATAACCAGGTAAAAACAACTGAAAATGAAAAATGCATTTCTAACATTGATATATTTAACTATTTGTTCATCTTCATATTGTCAGGAAATGGTGGTCGATTCCTCATTTGGAAATAATGGTCTGTTGTTTTTTGACAATTGGTTAAAAAACCCCTATTCCTTTGTAATTGAACCAGATATTAAAAAAAGGATGATAATAGGTTCAGGTAATATTTATGACACCTCAGGTTTTTTGTTAACACGTTATTTTACTAACGGGGAACTTGACAAAACTTTTGGAAAAAATGGTGAAATAACTTTGAAGGCATCCTACCCCTATCCCATTGTAAATGTCCTAAAAGATAATAAAATATTGGCTGCAGGTCGTTCATATATAAATAATGTTCAAACGATTGAAATAACAAGGTTTCTGGAAAATGGGACAATTGATTCTACATTTGGAGAAAATGGTACAAGTCTCATCCCTGCTATTGATTTGCAATATACATTTTTGCCATCGCAAATACTTCAACAAGAAGACAATAAAATACTTTTATCAGGGCATTGTGCTTATTTTGCTGGAGGAATAGCATATAATCCAAGATATCTTGTCATCTTGCGGATTAATTATAATGGAAGTTTGGATCAAACCTATGGATTTAAAGGTTATGCGGTGACTAATGCTTTTATCCAAGATGAAAATGGAATAATTGCGCCTTCATCCTCAGTTTTATTAAAAGACAATAAAATTTCTTTAGCTGGCTACAAAGACTATATTTTTAATGATACAATGAGTATAGTTATTAGAAGGTATTTTAAAGACGGTCATCAGGATACTATGTATGCTTCCAATGGTGAAGATATCATAATAAAGGATGTTAAAACACGTGTTGTATCACATGTTTCTGCAAAAAACAATAGCACTTTCACTTTGATTAATGGAGGTGATGCTAATAGTTCCTCATGGAATTCATATTTAGTAAAGATAAATCAAGAAGGGCATCTGGATTCAACTTTTGCCACAAAAGGGATTTACAAATTTAGCTGGCACCAAAATTCAAATAGGATTGGCAGAAGTTTAGATTTAAAGATTAAGGATGATGGTAAGATTGTAATATTTGGATATAAGAATTTTAGTGATCCGATTGATTTAATTGCTAAAGATCAATATTTCTTAATACAATTAGATTCATTGGGTCAACCTGATGAAAATTTTGGATTACAAGGATTGGAATATTGGAAGGATTGGAATTATAATATAAATTTAGATGCACAGAGGTTAAAAAAAATAAGTAAAATTGAAAATGACAGAATTACAATCTTCGGATTTTCTAACGAAAATCATTGGCCTTTTTTCATCCGCTTTAAAATCGATAAATCAAGCCAGGCAGAAATTGAAATATATAATGAAAACTTTAATATTTTCCCCAATCCCACCTCCGGTACTTTCTCACTCGACCTTCCCGCAGATTTCAACACTGAAAATGCCGTCATGACCGTTTATGACCTGTATGGCAGGGTGGTGATGCAAAAGAAAGTAATGGAAACTGCAGAATCACATGATATTTCCAATTTGGGGAATGGCATCTACATTATAGAACTGAGACAAAACAAAAAGATATTCAGAAATAAACTATTGATAACCAGGTAAAAACACGATCATGAAAAAATACATATTTATTATAGTTTTTATGATGATAAATTTGATTAACGGTCTTTGTCAGGATGGAACTGTTGACTCTACCTATGGCGTAAATGGCATTGTTTTTCTAGAACATCAATTTCAAAATTCTGAAACCATAATCGATATTGCAAAAGATCAAAATAACAGGATTCTGTTCCTATATACAGAACATAATTATTCAGATTCATTGTACATATTTGAAAATGTCGGAACTACAAAAATAAGACGATTCACAGAAGATGGGCTGATAGACAGATCCTTTGGTACTGATGGCATTGTTGAAATACGTGTCGGACCGTTTGAAAATTACAATTCCTTTTCTTGTCAGCCTGATAACAGAATAGTATTGATAGGAGATTTTCCTACAGATAGTATAAATGCTTCTGACAGGGATTATTGTGATACAAAAATAGCGTTAATGAGGTTACTTGAAAACGGGAAGAAAGATGATTCGTTTGGTATGCAAGGTCAAGTATTTATTGATCTGGATACCATATTAAGAGGAAACAATATTGCATTCCAGAAAGATGGGAAAATTCTGGTTACTGGAAGCATTTTGTCAGATACTGTGACTGCCAAATATGGTGATATTTTCCAAAGTGGTGACATACTACTGATCCGACTTTTACCAAATGGCAATAATGATACTTTATTTGGCAAAAATGGATTTGTTTTCACAGATGTGGAACACAATTCTGAATTTTTATATCCTTTGGATCAGGATGCCGGGTACGGAATTTATAGTTTAGATAATGATAAAATACTCATTGCAGGTTATTCAAGAGGTCCCTCTGTACCATTTATAGGAACTCCTTTCGACAGGATTTTAGTTAAATATTTCCAGAATGGTTTAATTGATGAAAAATTTGGAGAAAAGGGCATTTCACATTCATTGCGAAATGGTAACTCCTATCCACAAAAAGATGGGTCAGTTTTTTTAGTATATGGTGGTGGAGATCCATGGTTGGGTGACGGAGGAATTGCATATTTAAGTAAGTTTACAAAAGAAGGTATCATTGATAGTTCATTTGCTCAGGATGGAATATTTGAAACACCAAGAATCAGCTTCTGGTATGCAGCATTTGAAATATGTTATACATTGCAAGATGGAAGTATATTCGCATGGGGTGTTTTCAATGAAGCAAAGGATGAATATAACTATAATAACTATTCTTTCATGATGATGCGAATTTTCCCTGATGGTAAACCGGATCCAACATTTGGAAATAATGGAATGGCATCATGGAACAACGGATTTTATAATAGTGAGCTATTTTGCCATCTTGTGTTGAAATCTGAACAACAATATATTAAATTACTTGGAAGTACCTATATGTTTAAAGACAGTTTACAACGATTTTTTATTACCAGGATCATCAATGATAAAAGTAGCCAATCCAATGAAAAAAATGAGTTTAAAATAATCACTGTCTTTCCCAATCCCACCTCCGACCATTTCACCCTCGACCTTCCCGAAGATTTCAACACTGAAAAAGCCGTCATGAAAGTTTTTGACCTGTATGGAAGGGTGGTGATGGAAAAGAAAGGGATGGAAATCATAAGAAACCATGATATAAATTACCTACTTTCAGGTATATATTTCATAGAATTAAACAGCATAAAAGGAAAATCAGTAAGCAGATTGATAAAGATGTAATAGTTTTTGACTTATATTCCAAGGCCGGGGTTATATTTTCTCCGGTCTTTTTATTTGAATGCACCTCAAAAAACCTTTTCAATATTTTTTTTCATTATTGAAATTTCAAAAATTGTTTTATTATTAAAGATATAAAGCATTAAAAAAATAATTAAGTTTGTAGATAAATTGATTTCACATGAAATTATTTGTTAACAAAGATCCATATTTAGCACCATACAGGAATAATATAGTGTCTCTTCTGAGCAGGATTGCTGAAAAGGAGTCACAGCTATGCAGAGGAAAAAATCTTAATGATTTTGCAAATGCCCATCATTACTATGGTTTACACCTTACAGAAAATAACTGGATTTACAGAGACAAACTCCCTAATGCTGATGAAGTTTACCTGACCGGAGATTTTTCAAACTGGGAAATAAAAGATGATTACAAACTATCAAAAGATGAGAACGGTGATTTCACGGGGATATTTCCGAAAGACCAGATCAGACATGGCGACAGGTACAGATTGCTGGTAAAATGGGGTGATAATTCAGATTTCAGAGTCCCTGCCTATGCACGCAGAGCCATTCAGGAAGAAGATTCAAAGGTCTTCAATGCACAGGTATGGGAACCTGATGATGTTTATGAATTCAAGCATAAGTCACCTGCAATTAAAAATAATTTATTGGTTTATGAAGCCCATATCGGAATGTCATCTGAAGAACCAAAAGTTTCATCATTCAATGAATTCAGGGAAAACATCCTGCCTAAAATAAAAAAAGCAGGTTACGACACTATCCAGCTCATGGCAATTCAGGAACATCCGTATTATGGTTCATTTGGTTATCATGTTTCAGGGTTTTTTGCAGTTTCATCACGATTCGGAACACCTGAGGAACTGAAGTTGCTAATAGATGAAGCTCACAGGCTTGGGCTGAGAGTAATAATGGATATCGTACATTCTCATGCAGTAAAAAATACAGTAGAAGGTCCGGGACTTTATGATGGATCAGATTATCTGTATTTTCACTCAGGACCCCGTGGAGATCATCCTGCCTGGGATTCACGATGCTTTAACTATTCCAAGCATGAGACTCTTCATTTCCTGCTTTCAAACTGCAAATTCTGGCTCGAAGAATACAGATTCGATGGTTTCAGGTTCGATGGTGTTACCAGTATGCTCTATCTCAATCATGGACTTGAAAGCAATTTTACCAACTATGGTATGTATTTCGATGAAAACCGCGATGATGATGCTATAATTTATCTCAGTCTTGCAAATAAACTCATAAAACAGGTAAATCCTGATGCTGTGACCATTGCAGAAGAGATGAGTGGAATGCCCGGAACAGCAACACCTCTTGAAGAAGGTGGCATCGGCTTTGATTTCAGGCTTGCAATGGGAGTGCCTGACTATTGGATTAAACTGATCAAGGAAAAAAATGATGAAGACTGGCATGTTGGAGATATATTCTACGAATTGACAAATAAAAGAGTTGATGAGAAAGTGATAAGCTATTGTGAATCGCATGACCAGGCTCTTGTAGGAGATAAAACATTGATATTCAGGCTGGCAGACAAAGATATGTATTTCAATATGGATATCGATATGCTCAATCTTACAGTAAACAGAGCCATAGCACTACATAAAATGATCCGGCTACTTACACTCTCCACTGCAGGAAATGGCTATCTGAATTTTATGGGAAATGAATTCGGGCATCCCGAATGGATAGATTTTCCAAGATCTGGCAATGACTGGTCATATCACTATGCCCGACGACAATGGAACCTGGCAAAAAATAAACGACTGGCTTATTACTATCTCAATGAATTCGACCACGATATGATCTCGATGGTTAAAAAACACAAAATGTTCAGGGAGGAATATCCTTTTGCTATAGACAGAAATATTTCTGACCAGGTTTTGATATTCAGGAGGAATGGCCTGATATTTGTTTTTAATTTCAATCCTACACATTCTTTTACGGATTATGGATTTGAAGCCGAAAAAGGAAAATATACGCTTGTTTTAAACTCGGACAGTCCTAAATACCTTGGTCATAACCGGATTGATGAAAAACTGGAATATTATACGGTTTATGAGCCTGCCACAAAAAAACACTATCTCAAGGTCTATGCAGTGAACAGAGCCGTGCTGGTGTTCAGGAAAGTGGGGTGAGATGTATCAGATATAAAGTACGATTTACGAAATACGATTACGACATGGGATTTACGATTTAAGAGGATATCTAAATATGAATATCACTAATTGAAATGTTATTCCGTTGTAAATAAATTTAAAATCAATATATTCATTTTTTTTGCAAAGGGGCAAAGCCTTAAAACTCACAAAAAGTATCAAAAATTGATGATGTTATCCTTTAAAAAAGTTTATTATACAAAAAAAAATCTCTAAGGCTAAAATCATTTCATTTTCCTATTGATTTTCACATTTTTTAATTATAATTTTGTATATAATCTCAGTCAGGAAAAAAGAAAAAATGGTATTTTTAAAACTTTAAGAATTGAATAATTACATGAAAATGTTAGTTTATTTTCTTTTTTGATTGTCATGAGATAAATCATATTTATTATTTACTTTTAAAAGTATCTTTTATGAAATATCCATATCAATTTTTTTTGTTTTTCTTAGTTATCTTTTTTACTACGACAATTACTTATACACAAAATGTTGGTATTAACAGCGATGGTTCTTCACCAGATGCAAGTGCCATGCTTGATGTGAAAAGCACTGAAAAGGGAGTCCTGGTTTCCCGAATGACCACTTCCCAGCGCATTACCATCCCGTCTCCTGCAACGGGTTTACTGGTCTATGATACCGGTACAAACAGCTTCTGGTATTTCAATGGTACTTCATGGATAAATATTTCAAAAATGCCCTCACAACTTGCCGATGATGACAATGATACGAGAATACAGGTCGAAGAGAATACAGATGAAGATATTATCCGGTTTGATCTGGCAGGCACAGAAGTACTAAACCTACAAAAAAATACTGTTGGTGAAGCCAGGATCGAGATGCTAAATCCGAGCCATAGTTTAGGAATCGGTTCAAAATCCCTTGAGAATAATCTATCCTCCGGAATTTTTAATACAGCATTGGGTGACAGCACCCTGCAATTTAATACAAATGGTAATTTCAATACAGCCTTAGGTAACTGTGCTTTGAAAAAAAATACTTCAGGCTATATGAATACAGGAGTCGGAGGTATTGCATTATATTCCAATACAACAGGAATTTCAAATACTGCAATCGGCAATATTGCTCTCAATATGAATACTACCGGCAATTATAATATTGCTGTTGGGCAGGGATCGCTCAGATCAAATACGACAGGAAGTTTCAACACCGGGCTTGGTAGACAATCATTATTTAACAATAACACTGGAACAAATAATTCTGCAATAGGCAGCGGAGCCTTGTATTTTAACAAAGCCAATAACAGAAATACAGCGATCGGATTCAATGCCATGTATTATGCCGACAGCACTTCATCCGGAAGTTTCACTTATAATACAGCCGTTGGAGCTCTTGCATTACGTGGCAGTTCAAATCCTGCAAACAATACAGGGAAGCACAATACAGCTCTCGGGGAATCGTCGATGTTAACAAACAGCTCAGGAAATAATAATACTGCAGCCGGCATGAATTCACTTGCATTAAATTTGGATGGTTCCAACAATACAGCAATTGGTTATTATTCAATGTTTTCGAATCAATCAGGCAACTCCAATGCTGCATTAGGAACTAATTCAATGTATTCCAATACTTCAGGATTTAATAATACATCCCTGGGAGTGAATTCGATGTATTTCAATTCCCCCGGTTGCAACAATACTGCATTAGGTTTTGAAAGTCTATATAAAAATGATAATGGGAATTATAATACTGCATCCGGTTCCGGATCATCACATTCAAATATTTCAGGATCCATGAACACAGCTTTAGGTTATCAAGCACTTTTTTTAAATAAAGCGAAAAGTCGTAATATTGCCATCGGTTACATGGCTATGAGCAATATTGACAGTTCGTCTATAAATGCAAACACGTACAATATTGCGATTGGTGCAGAAGCACTCAAAGGCAGTGATTTTCCATTAGAAAATACGGGTTATAGGAATGTGGCAATTGGTGACCTTACATTATCACACAATTCTTCAGGAGGACTGAATGTAGCAGTTGGAGAACAATCTATGTTCAGTAACACTAGTGGCAACAGCAACTCTGCTTACGGACGAAGTTCCTTGCGAACCAATACAACGGGAAATTTCAATACTGCTGTTGGACATTCAGCCCTATATTCTAACAATTCAAAAAACGGAAACACTGCAGTAGGCTACAGAGCCATGTTCAATGCTGACAATTCAACAGTTTCAGATGAAACTCACAACACAGCCATAGGGAAAGAAGCCTTGAAAGGAAGTGCAGTACCTGCTAACAATACAGGAAGCCTTAATTCAGTATTAGGAGCTAAAGCAATGTATAATTACGAAAGTGGCAGTTTTAATTCTGTCATCGGAACAGAAGCTTTGTATTCAAATACAAGTGGCAACTCAAACAATGCTATCGGATTCCAATCATTGTATTCCAATACTTCAGGCTACAGCAATATATCCATAGGCACGAAAGCTTTATATTCCAATACTGATAAATCAAATCTCGTAGCAATTGGAGATTCAAGTCTATGTAATAATGGTTCAGGAGCAATCCAGAGCCATGAAGCTGCAAACAATACCGCTATTGGATCCAAGTCATTATTTACAAATACAACTGGTTTTGAAAACACAGCTATTGGTAGTAAATCATTGTATTTAAACACTAGTGGATATTCAAATACGGCAAATGGAAATTCTGCCCTTCTTTCAAATACCACAGGTCATAGAAATACGGCTGTCGGTCACTGGGCATTATATTCAAATACCACAGGATATTACAATACAGCAATTGGAGTTCGATCACTTTATTCCAACACGACAGGTTCATTTAATATGGCAATTGGAAATAGAGCTTTGGATTATAATTCCATTGGATCTTCCAACACAGCAAACGGATATTGTGCTCTGTTTAAAAATACTTCAGGATCATACAATACGGCAAATGGAAATTCTGCCCTTCTTTCAAATACCACAGGATACAGTAATATTGCAATTGGTGTTAAAGCTTTATATTCAAATACTGAAAGATCAAATCTTATTGCAGTTGGTGACAGTGTATTGTATAATAACGGATTAGAAGCGACTGAAACATATCATTCAACGGGCAATACCGGGATTGGCAGCAAAGCATTATATTCAAATACTACAGGATATAATAACACAGCACTTGGTTTCCAATCTCTTTATCTCAATACCCTGGGTGCAGCCAATACAGCGACCGGATATTATGCACTTTTTTACAACTCAGTAGGAAGTGCAAATACAGGGGTAGGCAATTATGCCTTATATTCTAATAAAGCTAACAGACGCAATACGGCTATCGGATCCTATGCCATGATGTATGCAGATAACACAGAGTCAGGCTCTGATGCATACAATACTGCTATAGGTGTTGAATCCCTCAAAGGAAGCACAAATGCTGCAAACAATACAGGCAAATACAATACGGCAGTCGGTGACGCAGCCATGTTTTCCAATTCAACCGGTTCGTATAATTCTGCCTCAGGAGTGCAGGCTCTATACTCAAACACAGCAGGTGATCACAACACAGCCAACGGATATGCTGCCCTTCATTCAAATGACTCAGGAAATTCCAATACTGCTACAGGAGCATATGCGCTTTTTACAAATACGGGATCACGAAACACAGCAAATGGTACATCTGCACTTTATTCCAATACATCGGGTTATGACAACAGTGCAAATGGCTATCAGGCACTTTATAATAATACCTGGGGGTATGCCAATACTGCTAATGGCTATCATGCTCTTTATACGAATACAGCAGGAAGCTATAACACTGCTTTTGGTGCATCTGCTTTACAATTTAATCTCTATGGTGACTTTAACACTGCAGTTGGCTTAGGTGCTTTCAGCCTTGGAGCCAGCTATTCAAATTCAACAGGATTAGGCTATGATGCTGAACCCGGGGCTTCAAATACAATAAGGCTTGGCAATAATTCCGTCACATGGATAGGAGGCAATTCAGAGTGGTACAATACTTCCGATGCCCGGGTGAAAAAGGAGATAGCTGAAGATGTGAAAGGGCTGGACTTTATACTGCGCTTGCGTCCCGTCACTTTCCGCTTTGACAAGTACCTGCTGGATGAGGTCAGCAGAATTCCGGATTCAAGTGATTACCCTGAAAAATACGAGGTCGAACAGACCAGGCACAGCGGTTTCCTGGCACAGGAAGTCGAGCAGGCTGCAAATGAATCAGGATATGATTTCAGTGGTGTCAGTGCTCCGAAAGATGATCGTAAACTCTACAGCCTTGCCTATTCGGAGTTTGTGGTCCCGCTGGTAAAAGCCATGCAGGAGCAACAGGTAATGATCGAAGGACAAAACACAAAAATCAGTGAATTAAAAAACCTGATAACTCAACAAAATGCACTGATCGCAAAACAGGCTGAGATGCTTGACCAGATGAAAAATATAGTAGTTGGTAAGCGAGATTGAAAATTTAGTCGAAATTTATAATTCAAACACCTTGGTTAATAATTGATATTTCTCAGTGTTAGACCGGTCACTCAAATTTCATTTTTTTATCTTTCTGTTTTATAAAAGATATGCCACCGGTAATACTTATAAACCAGTACCAACAATGGCTGAAAAATTCAATAGTAATTAGTCTTATAATATTTGATAAAAATAAAAAGCTAAACAATTTTTAAATCATAATGTTTAATTTTAAATAATTAATTAAATTCAAAATAATGTCTATGCAAAAGTACTTACTGCTTAATTTAATAATTCTAATGTCAATTTTGACAAATGCTCAGAAAAGGTATGATATTAATGTAGTAAGCCAAAATAGGGTAAGAGAAGCCGTTGTATCAGTTCCAACCAAAAATTCTCCTGCCGATGGTTATCCGATAGTATTTATGCTTCACGGAACTTCAGGTGAAGCTTCAACATATTATCTGCCAAAGGGATGGAGGGAATTAGGACAGCAGAACAATTTTATAACCGTATTTCCATCGGCATTAACTTGGTGTTTTTATGAAGATGGGATTAAAAAACACCTTTCCCGTTTTGTTTGTGGCAATCTGTTGGAATCAATCTGTGCTGAGGATACCATTAATTTGGTGGATGACATA
>JBLMZC010000048.1:0-16501 GCA_050258615.1 Deltaproteobacteria bacterium
GGTGTATCCCATTTTTACATATCCGGTTATCTTTATGAAATGAAAATTCTTTGGGTCTCCCTTTAGGGCTGGGGCAAAACCCAAAGAATTTTAATTGAAATGTAATTTTGGGATACACCCATATTATTTTAAAAATTTGGAGATAATAGCGAGTATTATTTTTTAATGTCATTATGAGAGAATTCGATGTAAGAACAATTGATCTTTCCGGTAAGAATCTGGTTGAAGCAAGTGCCGGAACAGGAAAAACATATGCTATCGGTATATTGGTACTACGGCTTTTACTTGAAAAAAAAATCAGGATTGAAGAGATCCTGATGGTGACCTACACAAATGCAGCAGTTGATGAACTGGAACTAAGGATCAGGAAATTTATTAGTGATGCTATATTGCATGTGAGAGATATCAGCATTTGCAGTGAGGAGCACATCAAAAATATCATAGAAAAATCCATCAGGGATAACGGACATGAACAAACCCTTAAATTGCTGAATGAAGCAACTGAATTCCTGGATGAAACATCTGTTTTTACCATTCATGGCTTTTGCAAAAAGGTTCTGACTGATTTTGCCTTTGAAAACTCAATGTTGCTAAATACTGAGATAATAGACGATCAGTCCAGGCTTATCGAAGATGCAGTAATTGAATACTGGAGAAGGAAAATAAATGTCACTGATCCGGCTATACTTCAAAAAATGTTAGAAAAGGATCTTTCGGTCAAAAATTTAACTGATCTATACATAAAACATTCCAACGGAGCTAAGTTGAAGATAAAAAATGAGATCAATTTTCATACTCTAAGCCAAGATTTTATTAGCAAGAATGAAAAAATCAACTATTCCAAAGATATTTTAAATAGGGAAGTTGAAAAAAATTGGCATATAATAATTACCCTAAGTTTAGGCCAGCTAAAACATGTTAAAGCAGCTATAGAAAATGACTCAAAAGATGAATTTCTTGAAGCATTTATAAATAGCTACAGAAACAATCCTAAAGGGGATGTAATTAAAAAACTTGATTTCCTGTTTTCTGCAGCTGATCAGCTTATCATTAATGAAGCTGAATTATCAGGTTTTATTGATGATGTACTTGCCTGCTACTGCAGAAATGCAGTTGATTTTATCGATAATGAGATTGAACTGAATAAAAACAGAAATAGGCTGATTTCATTTTATGATATGATATCAATATTACACAAAACACTCGTCATATCTGCAAATCAGGTTTTAAAAAAAGAACTCAATAATAAGTATAAAGCAGTTTTTATAGATGAATTTCAGGATACCGATAAACTTCAGTATGAAATATTCAGGCAGGCGTTTATTGATGAAAGTGATTCTATCCTGTTTTTTATTGGTGACCCCAAACAATCAATATATAGTTTTCGTGGTGCTGATCTGGATACATACAATCTGGCCAGGGAAAGCCTTAAAGATTCAGTCTATTCCATGAATACCAATTTCCGGTCAACTGAGGATTTGCTTAATGCCATAAACGAATTTTTTGACCCCGAAGTAGTGTCAGCCAAAGGTATAAAAAACAATTTGAATTATTCTAAAGTAAAATTTGGAAATGAGTTACTTGGCAAATTGCTTTCTTCCGGACAAGATGATATTGCTTTTGATATTGTGCAGTCTGATCTGGAAAATCGGGGAAAAGCTACGCAGGAGATTATTTTGGAACAAATGATCGCAAAACTTGCAGATATTTTTCAAAATGGCACCATACTGAAAAACAATACATATAGAAAAATATTACCTTCCGATATCGGAATATTGGTAAGGAGTAAGGATCATGGAAAGAAAATAAAGGAAAAACTTTCACAATACAGGATACCTGCTGTAGTAGTTGATGATACCAGGGTTGTCGAAACTTCTGAAGCAAAAGAACTTCATTACGTCCTGATGGCTGTTTTAAAACCCGATAATGGATCCGTAAGCCGGGCGTTGCTTAGTTCTTTTACCGCATTTACAACCGATCAAATAAAGCTATTAAACTTTGATTCTGTCAGGGATATTTTTACAAAATGCAGGGAAACCTGGAAAAATTTTGGTGTATATGCTGCAGTTTCAGAATTCATTACCAGGTTTGATGTCAGATCGAAACTAATATTCAGTGACAATCCTGCCGGAAACAGAATTTATACAAACCTGATACAGCTGGCTGAAATTCTCAATGAGAAGGAAATTTATGAGGGGCTGACACCGGAGCAGGTACTGGATTGGTTGCTCAGAGCAAGACAGGGCGATAAATCAGTACCAAAATATGAACAACAACTCGAAGATGATGAAAATTCTGTTCAGATAGTAACTGTTCATAAAAGTAAAGGTCTGGCCTATAACATTGTTTTTTTGCCCTTGTTTAATCTCAAAACCTTCGGTAAAAAGCAGTTTTGTACTGTATTCAAGGATTCTGCAGGAAATAAAATAGTATCAGTCTATAATGATGAAGAGGAAACTGAGAGTAGCAGATTGCAGGAAATACTTGAAAATGACCGGTTACTTTATGTGGCAATCACCAGGGCAGTTTATAAATGTGTAATATTTCATAACACTGAAAATGACGGTATCCTCAGTGAATATATAGGAAGATTACCATCAGAATTACATTCAATCATTTTTACAAATCCTCATGTCCCGGATGAAAAGTACAGATTCAGGCCCGAAACAAAAAAACAAATTGATTATACGCCTGAATCTTTTGATTCTGAAATCGATATAAGCTGGAAAGTTACAAGTTATTCAGGATTGAGTCCCCTGTGGATGCCAGAGTTTAAAACTTCTGACAAACCCCTGAAACAGAAAAATGAATATGATGATTTTATTTTCAATGCCCTGCAGAAGGGTGCTCAGTCAGGACTTTTAATCCATCATATATTGGAAAGAATTAATTTTTCAAATTTATCTGCCTGTAAAAATATAGTTACACGAGCAATCGAAGATTTTGGAATTAAAATAACCGAAAGGACTCTTGAATTTTACCTTGAATTATTCGATAATATCTTTAATACTATTCTGGTACCTGCAGAATTCAAACTGGCTGAAATCAATTTCTGGAAAAGAATCAGCGAGATGGAATTCTATTTTTCAATTGACAGATTCCATACTTCAGGTTTACAGAAGATATTGCCAGGAAACGGTGTTTCTTATTCTGAACTTGAAGGTGTTATGCACGGATTTATTGACCTGGTTTTTGAACATAATTACAAATACTATATTCTGGACTGGAAAACCAATCATCTAGGTTATGAAATCGCTGATTATTCCTTTGATGCACTCACAGATGAGATTAAAAAGAATAATTATGAACTTCAGTATCTCATTTATTCGATAGCATTGATCAGGTACCTCAGGTCAGTTAGATCGGATTTTGATTATAACAGGGATTTCGGAGGAGTAATTTACCTGTTTGTCAGGGGAATGAGAAAAGGAAAAAACACAGGTATATATTTCAATAAACCAGATGAAAGTCTTTTAATTGAACTGGAGAAAATGATCTGAAAATCATTTCTGAAAAAAATCTTTTTCATTAAATTCTTAATATTTGAGATAGATTTTAAACAACTTTACATTAAATGATTAATTTTGTATTACCAATAAAAAAAGGAAATTATGAACAAAAAAGCACTGATATTATTTTTGGCCATACTTGTTTCGTGGTCACTTGAGTCACAAAATTTTCTTGATGGATCATTTACCTTTTCCAATAAGAAATTATCGTATATAACCTTAAAAGACGGGAAAGAGATTAGCGGTTTTATTGATGATATAGACCGGAAAAAAGGATTGATTGAGGAAATAGTTATTAAGGATCAGGACAAAAAGAAAATAGTTCTGAAGCCTGACGATGTTAAGTATATGTACATAGCTCCAAGCGGATTTGATAAGTTTAGAGAGTTAGATAAAAAAATGAATGATGCTACTGAATGGACCGAAGATCAGAGTATGCATAATGAGTATGTAAAAAAAGGATATGTGTTTTTTGAAAATGCTGAGGTTGTTATCAAAAAGAAAAAATTGACATTGCTGCTTCAACTGCTAAATCCGGGTTTTGCAAAGAAAATAAAAGTATATTTTGACCCTTATGCATCTGAAACTATGGCAGTTGGAATTGGAGGAATCACGGTAGCAGGCGGTGATGCAAAATCTTACTATTTCAAAAAAGGTGATGCTGCTGCTTTCAAAATGCAAAAAAAGAATTACGAAGAAGAGTTTGACAATCTGTATGGCGATTGTCCGGATCTGAAAAAAGAATTTGGCAAGAAAATTGGATGGAGTAGTGTGGAACAACACGTTTTTTTCTATTCTGAAAAATGTAAATAAAAACAATGCATTTAAGTAATAGTGTAATAAAACTAACACTATCACAAATCGAAATTGAAATATATTTATAATAAAATGATAATCAATAAAATATATATAATAATAATATTAAATATATTATCTCTCACCATTTTATCGCAAAACAAGGAACTGTTTCTGGAAGACTATTATTTTATCAGGAATATCAATTCAGGCAGAACTACAGATTATTCGGATATTTCGGGCTCACCTTATTTAAACGAAGGATTTTCGGAGGCTGTTTTTTACCTGAATGATAGTACAGCTTTCAGGTTACCGGCCAGATATAATATTTATACCGACCAAATGGAATATCAGCACAATGGTGTCAGTTTTGCTATTAGTGATCCTGAAAAAATTAACCGTATAGTGTTTGGAGATCAGGTATTCTATTACATCAAATCAGAGAAAATCAGTGGTTATTTTGAATTGGTGGAAAATGGAAAAATTAAACTACTGCAAAAAAGGCAGGTTGAATTTATTCCTGAAGAAGGTCCAAAACCATTAGTAGGTACTATAACTCCTGCCACCTTTAAGAAAAATCATGATAGTTTTTATATTATGCCAATAGATAGTGATCCTGAAAAAGTTACAGATATCCCTTTTTTGATAGAACGGATGAATGATCAAAAAACTAAAATACGTACATTTATTGAAAAAGAAAAAATCAAAAGACCAAAAAAGGAAAATCTGATTAAAATCATTCGGTATTATAATACTTTGTAAATTTTTACTTTGCTGATCAGCTGAAAAATTCAGTTCGATTAAGGATTATCAGACTTTGTTTTGTTGTAGCAAAACAATATTTCTATATCACTTTCTGGCCTTTGAAAACACACAACCCTGACATCAGGGTCATTTAAGTCCAGCTTAAATTTTGCCCTGTTCTTTTATGTACGACATTACAGTTGCTTAAAAATTTTAATTCAATATCTATTGTATAAAAATTGAATTTTCAGGAACCACTATTTATACTTCAGAATCTTTTTAACTTTGCAACTTTATACTTTTTTTATTCATTAAAATGAAATATATCAATAACAATATATCTGTTACCGGAGCCAGGGAAAACAATTTGAACAATATCGATCTTGATATTCCCAAAAACAAACTAGTGGTGATTACCGGCATAAGTGGCAGTGGAAAATCATCACTAGCCTTTGATACTATCTATGCTGAGGGCCAGCGAAGATATATGGAAACATTTTCTGCTTATGTGCGACAGTTTCTCGGAAAAATGGAGAGACCTGATGTAGAGCAGATCACAGGACTTAGCCCGGTAATTTCAATTGAACAAAAATCTACCGGGTGGAATCCAAGGTCAACTGTTGGAACTACCACCGAAATTTACGATTTTCTAAGGCTGCTTTTTGCTAAAATAGGTGAAGCCTATAGTTATGTATCAGGGAAAAAGATGGTAAAATATACAGAGGAACAGATCATTGATGTAATTCTTAGGGATTTTGACGAAAAAAAAATTGCAGTTCTTGCCCCAATGGTCAGAGGCCGAAAGGGACATTACAGAGAGCTTTTTGACCAGATCAGAAAACGGGGATATACCAAAGCGAGAGTAGATGGTGAAATAATGGATCTGAAACCCGGCTATAAAGTTGACCGGTATCAGACTCATGATATTGAGGTGGTCATTGACCGAATTAAAGTGGAGCAGGAAAAACGGGACAGAATAGTTACAGCGATAATGCTCGCAATGAAAATGGGAGAAAACCTGATAATTATCCTCGATACTGAAACGGGAAAATCTTATCCCTTCAGCAAAAATCTGATTTGTCCTGACTCAGGGGTTTCTTACGAAGAACCTTCGCCCAACTCATTTTCATTCAATACTCCCTACGGCTATTGTGAGGAATGTAAGGGACTCGGAACCATCAACACAGTTGATATGGAAAAGGTGATCCCCGACTGGAATAAGAATATTAATGAGGCCGGCATTGTCCCTTTTGGTGAAGTACGCGATACCTGGACCTTCAAACAATTAAAGGAAATAGCAAAAAAATATAATTTTGATTATAACACCCCGGTCAGGGATATTCCAAGTGAAGCTCTTGATATAATTCTGTATGGTGGAAATAATGAATTCAACTATGATTTTAATTTCGGACTTACTGAATTTACTTACAATTTAGCCTACGAAGGCCTGACCAATATGATCAAAAGATGGTATGAAAACACAACATCTGAAAAAATAAGGACATGGGCTGAAGAGTTTATGACAGTAGTTGATTGCCCTGAATGTAATGGTCATAGATTGAAAAAAGAATCCCTTCATTTTTTGATTGCAGGTAAAAATATAGGTGAGGTCAGTGTTTTAGACCTCAATGAACTGCATGGATGGATAAATATGCTGGAAACCGAATTGCCGGAAAAGCAAAAAAGCATTGGGAAGGAGATTCTGAAAGAATTGAAGGTGAGAATAGAATTCTTACTTGAAGTGGGACTTGGTTATCTTAGCCTTAACAGGCCTTCACGTACACTCTCAGGAGGTGAATCGCAGCGTACAAGGCTTGCCACACAGATTGGCTCCAAACTAACCGGAATCACATATATTCTTGACGAACCGAGCATTGGGTTGCATAGCCGGGACAACAGGAGACTTATAAACAGCCTGAAAAAACTAACTTACCTTGACAATACAGTCATCGTAGTAGAACATGATAAGGAAATCATGATAGAATCTGATTATCTTATTGATCTCGGTCCTGGAGCCGGAAAACACGGAGGCAATGTAATAGCAGAAGGTGTTCCTGACGATTTTATTAATAAAAACGGCATAACAGCTGAGTATCTTAGTGGAAGAAAAAAAATAGAAATACCCAAAGAATTGCGCAGCGGAACCGGAAAATGTATAGTACTCGAAGGAGCCAGTGGCAATAATCTCAAAAACATAGATATAACTATTCCTTTAGGTACGTTTATATGTGTAACAGGTGTGTCAGGCAGCGGAAAATCGACTCTGGTCAACGACACTTTATACCCGATACTAAGGCAGGAATTGCACAATAGTCTTAAGAAACCTCTAAACTATTCCAGGCTTACGGGCATAGAACATATAGACAAGGTAATTGAGATAGATCAGGATCCTATAGGCAGAACACCAAGGTCAAATCCTGCAACCTATACTGGTCTTTTCACCCATATCAGAAAACTATTTTCGATGATCCCGGATAGCAGGATCAGAGGCTATGATATGGGACGTTTCTCATTCAATGTTAAAGGTGGTCGTTGTGAAACCTGCCAGGGAAGCGGCATGATGAAAATTGAAATGAATTTTCTGCCGGATGTTTATGTAGAATGTGAAGTGTGCGCAGGCAAAAGATATAACAGGGAAACACTCGAAGTACTCTACAAGGGTAAAACGATATCTGATGTGCTGGATATGACGGTAGAAGAAGCATATCACTTCTTTGAGAATATACCGGCAATCAAAACAAAACTTCAAACATTGCTCAATGTTGGACTTTCCTATATATCACTCGGACAGCAGGCAACCACATTGTCAGGGGGTGAAGCACAGCGTGTAAAACTTGCTGAGGAGCTTTCAAAAAAAGATACGGGAAAAACCCTTTACATTCTGGATGAACCAACTACCGGACTCCATTTTGAAGATATTAAACACCTGATTGAAGTATTAAATAAACTTGTTGACAGAAAAAATACCGTTTTAGTTATTGAACACAATATGGATATAATAAAATCAGCAGATTATATTATCGATCTTGGTCCGGAAGGTGGTAATGAAGGAGGAAAAGTTATCTATCAGGGAAAGACAAGCGATATTTTAATGAATACTCAAAGTTATACTGCTTACTATCTTAAGGATGAGTATAAATAAAAAAAGGCTGTCAGTAAGCTGACAACCTTTTGCGCCCCCACTAGGACTTGAACCTAGGACCTGCGGATTAACAGTCCGACGCTCTAACCGACTGAGCTATGGAGGCATTTATTAGTGCTTTTCTTCAAAAGCGGTTGCAAAAGTAGCAATTAATTAATATTTTTCAAAAAAAACAGGTGTTTTTTTAAAATTTTAGTCATTTTTGTGAAAATTTTAAGAAAAATCATTCTGGAAACAATAAAAAATTATAGCCAAAACGGATTTTTTGCGAATAAAAAAATATTAATTCATTTATTCTGATCTTACTGACGTTTTCAGGTTACTATGTTATTAATCCCAAACCAGTATCTGAAAATAGAAATAAGCTGAAACGGGAATTAAAGGATGATCACAGATTTGCTAAGGCAAAAATTACAAATGCAACCAAGATCAATTCCCTTATTATCGATAGCATGAAATATGAAAATAAAGACTCAGTAAAAATAATGTATCTGCCAAAGAATCCGGCAATTAATGAATATGTTGAATAGATTGAATAAAATTGACCTTCTTTCATTTATAAATGAGATCAAAAAGATAGCCAAAGATGCCGGAAATATCTTAATGCATATTTATCATTCCGGTTTTGAAAGTTCAATAGAGTATAAAGCAGATAATAGCCCTGTAACTATTGCTGACAAAACAGCAAGTGATTATATAGTTTCGGCATTGCAAATACTGAATCCTGAAATCCCTGTATTATCAGAAGAAAGTATTATTCCATCTTATGATGAAAGGAAAAAATGGAAAAATTTCTGGCTTATCGACCCTTTGGACGGTACAAAGGAATTTATAAAAAAAAATGGAGAATTCACTGTCAATATTGCATTGATAATCAATAAAAAACCAGTACTTGGGGTCGTCTATGCACCAGATAATGATTTGATGTTTTGGGCAGTAAGGGGGATGGGGGCTTATCAGATTATAGATGGGAAAGACCAGAAAATGTTTTCAAATCCAGTTGATCCGGAAAGAAAAGGGCTGAAAATCGTATTGTCAAGATCGCACCTTGATAAAGCAACATTGGATTTTCTGAAAAATTATAATGATCCGGTTGTTATTAACCGTGGTAGTTCAATAAAATTTATGGAGATTGCTTCCGGCAGTGCGCATATTTTTTTCAGATTTAATGAAGTTAAAGAATGGGATACTGCTGCATCGCATATAATATTGAAAGAGTCAGGAGCGGATATGAAAAATATACTGACCGGGAAAAATATTTTTTACAATAAAAAGGACATGAAGATACCGGGATTTTTAGTTCTAAACCAAAAAATCAGATAAACCCTGATTTCAAATAAATTTTTTTTTGTTTAATCTTTTTTAAAATATTTTAATCAAAATTTCGTTTTTTTAGTAGGATTTTGATAAAAAAACATAAAAATTTCTTAATTTTTTGTTAAAATCATGAAATTTCGTCGAAAATATTTGGAAGATTCAAAAAAAGCCCGTTTATTTGTAATTAAATTAATTCTAAATAAGTAAAAAGAAGCATTATGTCAGAATACGATTTCAATAATAAACTAATACAGTGTACTGCTACTCTCAAGTCATTTGCCTTCAATCTGACCAAGAATGATGAAGAGGCTGAAGATTTACTTCAGGATACAGCATACAAGGCTATAATAAACAGGAAGAAGTTTATTGCAGGCACAAATTTCAAAGCATGGTTATTTACAATCATGAAGAATACTTTTATAAATGATTACAGGAGAAAGGTGAGAAGGAATACTGTTATGGACAGTACTGACAACCAGTTTTTCATCAATTCATCCGAGAGCATAGTTCAGAATGAAGCTGATTCGCAAATTTTGCTTGAAGAACTAAATGAGCTGATCGATCTGCTTGATGATAATCTGAGAGAGCCCTTCAGAATGCATTTTACCGGTTATAAATATCAGGAAATAGCTGAGAAGACAGATATTCCGCTTGGTACTGTAAAAAGCCGTATTTTTATAGCCAGAAATGAGATCAAAAAATTAATTGCGAAATACTATATCGACAGGTTTCCACAGGAATACTGCAAAAAGAAATGCGCATAATTTTAATAAAAAAGCCGTTCATTCAGACGGCTTTTTTTATTTATACAATTCAGCCTTTGTCCTGGTCAACAACAAACCTTAATTTCCGTTCAATTTCATGTTGGTATTATTCAAAAAATATAGAGCAATTAAAGTCCAATTAATCGGATTTGTTTCAGGTTTCCTGTCTTAGACCATAGAACTGTTGATACATGGACAAAGCTTATATTGTTTCTAATTCAGCATGATATTCCAACTCTGATTTACCTCGATTCTCATCATGCACTCAATTAGTATGCAACCAAACCAATATTGATAATATGCAAGTAATTATCCAATATGCGAATCATTCAACATTTTTTTTTCTATATCAACTGATATTGCTTTTATTCCTTGTTTTCTACTACATTAAATATTTAAAATTATTATTTATTGAGATCAAACCTGTCAGCATTCATCACTTTCACCCATGCTTTAACAAAATCGCTAACAAATTTTTCTTTATTATCATCTTGTGCATAAACTTCTGCATAAGCACGTAAGATTGAGTTAGAACCAAAAACCAAATCAACCCTTGTAGCTGTCCATTTAACATTTCCGGTTTTTCTATCTCTTATATTGTAAAGATTTTCGGAAACTGGTTCCCATACAAAACTCATATCGGTAAGGTTAACAAAAAAATCGTTTGTTAAAACTCCTTCTCTTTCTGTAAATACACCATGCTTTGTACCTCCGTAATTGGTACCTAAAACTCGCAAACCCCCTACTAAAACTGTCATTTCAGGAGCAGTTAAACCCATTAATTGAGTTCTGTCAAGAAGCATTTCTTCGGGTTTCACTGCATAATTTTTTTTCTGCCAGTTCCTGTAACCATCGTGTAGTGGCTCAAGGACAGAAAATGAATCTGCATCGGTCATTTCAGCGGTTGCATCACCTCTGCCTGCTGAAAATGGAACTTTAATTTTAGAACCTGCTTTCTCTGCGGCTTTTTCAATTGCAGCACTTCCTCCTAAAACTATCAAATCGGCAATACTTACTTTTTTTGTTAAGCTCAATTGAATTTCAGTAAGTTTATTTAAAACTTTTTCGAGTCGTTTCGGTTCGTTTCCTTCCCAGTTTTTTTGAGGGAAAAGGCGTATTCTTGCTCCATTTGCACCACCTCTGTAATCAGAACATCTGAAAGTTCTTGCACTATCCCATGCTGTATTAACAAGTTCGGTTTCGGATAATCCGCAATTTAAAAGTTTTACTTTTAATTCTTCAATTTCCGATTCTGATAAAGTATAATTTACAGAAGGAATTGGGTCTTGCCAAATTAAATCTTCGTTTGGAATATCTGCTCCCAAATAACGACTTTTTGGTCCTAAATCGCGATGAGTAAGTTTAAACCATGCTTTTGCAAATACTTGTGCAAAATAATCGGGGTCTTTGTAAAAACGTTCAGATATTTTACGATAATCGGGGTCTATTTTCAATGCCATGTCGGCATCAGTCATCATAGGGTTTCGGCGAATACCTTTTTTATGAGCATCAAAAGGTTTGTCTTCTTCTTTAATATTGACAGGTTCCCATTGCGATGCACCAGCAGGGCTTTTTTTCAGTTCCCATTCATAGGTGAACAACAGATAAAAATAGGTGTTGTTCCACTTATCCGGGAAACTTGTCCAAGCTCCTTCCAGGCCGCTGCTAACTGTGTCTTCAGCATTTCCTTTTCCTTTTGGGTTTATCCAACCAAAACCTTGTTTGTCTAAATCTTCTCCTTCTGGATTTGGTCCCAAAACAGAAGCATCGCCGTTTCCGTGGGCTTTACCAACAGTGTGACCACCTGCGGTTAAAGCTACTGTTTCTTCATCATTCATGGCCATTCGTTTGAATGTTTCCCGCATTGCCTGTGCTGTTTTTAGTGGATCCGGTTTACCATCAACGCCTTCGGGATTTACGTATATTAGTCCCATCTGAACTGCTGCCAAAGGATTTTCAAGGGTTGTTTCATCAGATTTATCAATATAACGGTTTTTTCCTAACCAGTCTTTTTCTGCACCCCAATATATGTCTTTTTCAGGATGCCAGATATCTTCACGCCCACCAGCAAATCCGAAGGTTTTAAAACCCATTGATTCGTAAGCCATATTTCCAGCAAGTATCATTAGATCAGCCCACGATAATTTGTTTCCGTATTTTTTCTTGATTGGCCACAAAAGTCGTCTTGCTTTGTCTAAATTTACATTATCAGGCCAACTATTTAATGGTGCAAATCGTTGATTACCGGTATTACCACCACCTCTTCCATCAGCCATCCTGTATGTACCGGCACTATGCCAGGCCATACGGATCATGAGTCCACCATAATGTCCCCAATCTGCAGGCCACCAATCCTGACTTTGGGTCATTAGTTTTTTGAGGTCATTTTTTACTGCCTCTAAATCTAGTTTTTTAAACTCTTCACGATAATTATAATCACATTCCATTGGATTGGTTTTGGTATCATGTTGATGTAAGATGTCCAAATTTAGCGAATTTGGCCACCAACTCAAAACTGAATTATTTGTTTCTGTATTCGCCCCATGCATAACAGGGCATTTACCTTTTTTCGAATTATGCTCCATAATAATCATTTTTTTGTTAGTTATTCATTTTCATTATTATTTTTTCCAATTATTTGAAGTCTGATATCCTCAATTTTGAAATTTGGAATATTTTTATCTCTAAAATAATTTGCCAGCAGCTCATTTAATTCTTCATCAAAATAATCTTCTATCTTATTTGAGTCTGAATAATAAATATGATGATGTTTTTCTAATATGGCATCATATCTCATTACATCTTTATCTGTTTTAACTTTTTTTATCAAATTCTTTTCCACCAGAATATCCAATACTTTATATACTGTTCCTATAGCAATATTTGGATGAGAATTTCTTATAAAATCAATGATATTATCTGCTGTGGGATGATTATTTAGTTTATATACTGCTTCTAAAATATAAACTCGTTGAGGAGTAATCTTTAATCCCTTTTCTGAAAATTTATTTCGTATATTGTCAAAAAAATTGTCCATAGAAATAATTCCTTTATGAGAATAATTCTTATTAAAGAACAAATATACATTATTATTTTATAATAAACAACTTTAAGAAGCTTTTTTCTTATTTTATACTTTATTTTACATGAATGCTAACTTTAGTTTATGGTAAAATTGTAATTTTATTTATTGAAGTTGTTTGAAAAAAATGTTTTAAAACTCTTGTAAAGTATTGATATCTATGTAAATGCACCTTTTTTTTCGTTTAATTTTGAACCACATTTTGCGAATACTAAACTTAATTTGTTCTATAAATTTCTCTACTTTTTGTGCCCCCTGACATGAACAATCAGCACAGGTACAAAAAGCAGCAATCCCAGCACTTCGGTCTGGATCGAAATTCCTTTTGTTGTATTTTTAAACAACTTCATTAACAGAATATCAATTATTTAATCCCGATGACCACCTGGATTCTCGGTTAGTATGGTATAAAATTCTGATGCATTTTCAGGTTTAAGTTGATAAAAAGTATATATCCTGACAATTTTTATATTTTGTAGTGGCACGAATTTTATTTTTCGTGATAATTATTTGTATATTAAGATTTCGTAGTTACCTTTGTGGTGTTATTTATTTAAAAAAACGTAATACTATTTATTTATTTTAATATTATTTTTATGAAGAATTTTTTAATTTTTTTGTGTATTCTATCAGGCTTTAATTTGTCAGCCCATAATACAGGGGGTATTGCCGGGAAAATTACAGATGCCACAACAGGCAAGCCTTTGCCATTTGTTTCAATAACTATTAAAGGCACCATTGTAGGTGTTTCTTCAGACTTGAATGGGGTTTATTCTTTTAAAAATTTATATATTGGAACATACACTTTAACAGCATATCATTTGGGCTATCAGGTTGAATCAAGGGAAGTGGAAGTAAAGGAAAATTCAGTTGAAACAATTGACATAGCACTGCAACCTGTCAGTATTGAATTGAAAGATGTATTAATTGCAACCGTAAAACCTATTTCAGCGGCATCTTCGCGAGAGGTTAGAAATATTGATTTGATGATTTTGCAAAATCGCAGCACTCAGGATATGTTGCAAAGGGTTCCCGGTCTTGTAATTACACAACATCAGGGAGGAGGAAAAGCAGAGCAGATACTAATACGTGGTTTTGATTGCGACCATGGTACAGATATAAACCTTAGTGTTGATAATATCCCGGTTAATATGGTTACACATGCACATGGTCAGGGATATGCTGACTTGCATTTTGTAATACCTGAAGTGATAGAAGAATTTAATGTTTATAAAGGCCCCTATTTTGCAGAGTTTGGAGATTTTAGTACAGGAGCTTCTGTTACATTCAAAACCCGTGATGTATTGGAGAATAATTTGTTGAAATTGGAAGCGGGGCAGTTTAATACCTACAAGGCAACTATGCTGTTGCAGACAAAAGAAGGGGGAAATCAGCAAAATGTTTATTTTGGGGGTCAGTATTACAGAACAGATGGGCCATTTAAAAGTCCTCAGGATTTTCAGCGTATGAATTTATTCGGTAAATATTTTACTTCCTTAACAGACAGGAGCAAATTGAGCTTAAGCCTGAGTTCGTTTACATGTGCCTGGGATGCATCAGGGCAAATTCCGGAACGGGCGGTGAAAAATGGTATTATTGACCGTTTTGGTGCTCTCGATGATCTTGAAGGAGGGGTAACAGGCAGGCAAAATGTAAATATTGAATATTCTTACAAAGGAAATAACAACGATAATTTTATAATTCAGAATTATTTTAGCAAATATAATTTTAAATTATTTTCCAATTTTACATTGTTTGCACAGGATTCTGTGCGTGGTGATATGATAGAGCAACTTGAAAACAGAAATCTTTTCGGGATGAATGCCCGGTATAATTTTACCAGGGAATATAATGAGCGAATTTTTAAAACAACTGTTGGTGGTGGTTTTCGTGCTGATGATATTGATGTCGCATTGTGGCACAGTCCTGATAAGGAGCGTTTTGAGAATTTTACAGACTGTGGAGTAGCTCAACGCAATTACTACCTTTGGGTTCAGGAAGAAATTATTTTAAGTCCGAAACTTAGATTTAACCTGGGGCTGCGTGAAGATTATTTTACCTTCAATGTGAATGACCGTACCATACTTGATTCAAATTCTACTCCTTTGCCTCATGCTTCTGGTTTTGAACAGCAAAATATTGTTTCACCCAAAGTAAATATAACTTTTACCCCGGTGAAGAATTTTGATATTTTTCTTAACTCTGGCCTGGGTTTTCATTCCAATGATGCCCGTAACATAATTATAGGTAGCCGGATCAGGGAACTCCGAAAATTGTATAATAATCAGGGATTGACAACTGAGCAGGGTGACAGTCTGCTTGCTATGGCAAATTTTGAGAAGGAACAGGAGAATACAACTACTCTGCCCCGTGCTACCGGAGCTGAAATTGGGTTCAGGATAAAAATTAAGGACAGGCTCCATATTGGTATGGATTTCTGGTATTTGCACCTTGAAAAAGAATTTGTTTATGTTGGTGATGGGGGTACAACAGAATTGAGTGACCCAACTCAAAGGTTTGGATTTGATTTTGACCTGCGCTGGAAAATTACGAACTGGTTATGGTTGAATAATGATTTTTGTTTGTCAAGAGCCGAGCTTATTGGCTTGCCCAAAGGTGAAAATTATGTGCCACTTTCTCCTCAAATTGTTTCAACAGGAGGATTAAATATGACAAAATTTAAAAATTTTACAGCCAATCTGATGTATCGTTATGTAAGTGACAGGCCGGGAAATGAAGATTTTTCAAATGTTGCACCGGGTCATTTGATTTTCAATGCAGGAATATCTTACGAGTATAAGCATTTTATTTTTTCAGGTACTATAGAGAATATTTTAAATACAGAGTGGAATGAAGCCCAGTTTGATACAGAAACACGCCTGAAAGGAGAACCTGCCCCTATTACTGAAATTTGTTTTACCCCCGGAAATCCAAGGAATTTTCAGTTTGGGGTTTCTTATAAATTTTAGTCTTATACCAAATTCATTTATATAATATTCCAATAATTTGGCACTGACATTTCGGTCGGCATTTAATATATAATGCCGACTGAAATTGGGGGAATTGGGGTTCTTAAATCGGATTTGTGCTGACTGCAAATGTCAGTACTATTTTCAATTTCATGTCGGTATAAAGCTGCAAAGAGATA
>JBLMZC010000049.1:0-4847 GCA_050258615.1 Deltaproteobacteria bacterium
ATTTTACCGAAACCTTGTAGGTAAAATTTGCGTAATTGAAAACGTTATAACATACTGTTTTACAAGTAACAAAAGGTTTGCGAGTTTAATTTCGCACGAGTTTTTTGCTACTTTTTGTCGGAACAAAAAGTAGAGAAATTTATAGAACAAATAAAATTAGTTTTTGCAAAATGGGGCTCAAAATTAAACAAACAATTTAAAGTGTATTTACTTAGATGTCAATATTTTACAAATGAATTAAAACGTTTATTTTTAAACAACTTCTATTTATGAAAACAAAAATTCTCTTTTTTTTAGGTTTATTCCTTTTTTTGACTATCAATTCTTGCAAAGACCCTTGTGATGATGTTGACTGCAAAAACGGGGTTTGTGTTGAAGGCAGCTGCAATTGCAATCCCGGTTGGATGGGTGATGATTGTTCTGTTATGCGATCAACCCTTTTTAAGGGATTTTATGAGGGAATAATGAATTGCGCTGTCATTACAGATACCATAGGACTGATTATTAAAGAAGGAGAAAATGCCCTTACTGACTTAAAAATTCAGACTCACAATCTGAAATACAGTCTGGGAGGTTTTATTTCAATTGATTTTGATACTTATACTTTGACAGGAAAGATAGATACCAGTTTCAACAAATTCAATATTGTGCCACTTCCCGTTACTTTCACCATACCCAATGCAGGAGAGTTTAAGGTGACAATCAGCGGTAGCGGTACTATAAAATCTGAAAAAGAATTGGATCTGACAATGAAGATTGATCCGGAGAATCCCTTGGTACCCGATATTAATTGTCAGGGTATAATGAAAAAATAGTAAAAAGTGTTTTTCCGCAGTGTTTAATAAAAACAAGATATGTTGCACTTTTTAAAACTTGCTTTGATATTGATACTTGGCCTGACGTTTTATAATTCATTTGGTCAATTACAATATAAGACAGGACAATTATATGTCTCTCCTGTCATCAATTTTGGTGCTCCGGCTATTATCAATCAGAATAATTTCGGATTCAGCGAGATGGCCTACAATATAAAACCAGGCGGACAGGCCGGAATACAGTTCGGTTATGACAATTACCTCAAATCAAGTTTTCGGTTCGGTGTTTTGTATAGTCATTTCGGTCAATCCTATTCAGATGTATTATCGGGTTTGCCACACAAGAAAAATATTACTTTGAAATATATTAACATACCGGTAGTGTATAAATATGTTTTTGGTGACACCAAAAGATTTGATTTTATGATGGTATATAAATATATATTCGGAGGCTTTCAACTTGGATATCTGCTCGATGCAGAAATCGACTGGGAAAGAGACGGCAAAAAAATCGATTTCTGGGATTTCGTGTCATACAATGGGACCAATCCTAACCTTGATGAGATAATGGAAATAGGAATTCCTGATAAGGATAGGGATTTTTTTACACCTATCGATTTTTCTTTGGTTGGGGGGCTCGGAATGCAATACTTTATAGGTCTGAAAATGGCAGTATTTGGTGAATTGAATGGCAATATAGGCATTAGAGACATCAATAGCCCAAGCTGGAGATTCAGAAACAACAAAAAGTCCTATAGCGGTTCACTAAATTTTTTTGGAGGAATTGCCATTGGTATTAACTACTATCCTTAAAAAAAATCAGATGTTTAAATTGCGAGTTATATCCTGCTTTCCCTTGATCGTCTTTTTGCTTTCTTCATTCATTTCATGCTCACAAAATACAGAAATGACTGTAAAAGAAGCTGATATCACCATCATCAGGGATGTATTGAAAAAATTCAGCCCATACAGGGATCAGAAGACAGGTGACCTTATGATCGAAATCGGAAAATATTTCCTGGGCACTCCTTATGTGGCTCAAACTCTTGAGATCAATGACGAGGAAAAACTTGTAATAAACCTCAGGGAGCTTGACTGCACCACCTTCGCTGAAAACTGTCTTGCCCTGGCCAGGGCAGTTAAAACTTCCGCTCCTGATGAAAATACTTTCTTCACTGAATTAAAAAAAATAAGATACAGAAAGGGAATACTAAAAAAATACCCCTCCAGGCTGCATTACTTCAGCGACTGGATCGATGATAATGAAAAAAAGAAGATCGTAAAAAATATTACTTCATCGTCCGGTGGAATAGACAAAAAACTCAAGCTGAACTTCATGTCAACCCATACGGATAGCTATCCGGCACTTAGAGATCATCCGGAATTCATTACTGAAATTGCCAAACAGGAAAAGAACATTTCTAAACAACCATTCACATATATTCCTGAAAAAAAATTGAAAAAAAATGAATATTTGATCATGAATGGTGATATCATAGGCATAAGCACCAACATAAAAGGGCTGGATATCATGCATGTGGCACTGGCAATCAGGATCAATGGCAAACTCCATATTTTGCATGCCAGCCAGAGCGGTGGGAAAGTAATAATATCAGAAGAAACTCTAACGGAATATTTGAAAAAAAATAAGAAAGCTTCGGGAATTGTCATTGCACGAACCAATTGATCAATAGAATGCAAATAGACATAGCAAAAGTAAATATCAGAAATATAGGCCCCGATGACATACCCGAACTGGTCCGGCACAGGATAGAATATCTGATCGAATTGCAGGGACAGAGAGATAGGTCATATATTGAAAAACTCAGTCTGGAACTAACAAATTTTTTTAATACATCACTACTAAATGGCAGTTTCACAGGGCTGATTGCACATATCAACCACAGAATTCTCGCATACGGTGCTATACTTATAAAAAATGTGCCGGGAGATATGAATTCAACTAAATACAGAGAAGCAGATATTTTCAATATGTATACGATTCCTGATGCAAGAAAGAATGGGATCTCAAAGATGATACTTAATGGCCTGATCGAAATAGCTAAAGATCTCAAAATAGCAAAACTTGCTCTTCATACCTCAGCAGACGGAGAAAAAATATACAGGTCCTTTGGTTTTTCAGAACCTGGTTTTCCATATCTTGAGTTGGTTACCGGCATATAAATACTTTAGAAATGTGAGCAGGAGAACATGGACTAACATGAAACATCCGGAAAACCAAAACCGAATGCATTTGGACTAAAAAATAATTGTAAATGGTATAATAAGTAAAGGAGTCAAAAAATTCAATTAATAAAATATTTTTCCAATTTATTTTGATGATTATTTTTCATTTTCTATATTAGCGCTTTAGATGATACAATCTGATTTACCTTAGCCCCCTGCGACTTAAGGACGGCGAAGCCATGTAAAAGTGCTTATGATTTTTACTAAAAAAATTATGCCACTGGTGGTGTTGTCACCAACAGGCGGAATGGATAGAATTTAATCTAAACTGGAATTATGAAGATTTCCTCAATAATTCATAAAAACGAACACAGGCTTAAACTCGAATTTGCATTTGATCAGGGTATGATATCAAAAATAAAGAAAATACCTGAATGCAAATGGAGTAAAACCATGAGTGCATGGCATATACCATATAATGTAGAAGCTTTGCGAAAATTAAAAGGGATGTTTCCTGAACTTGAAAATACTTTATTTGATCGTATAAGTGATGAAGTCCATGGAATATCAAAAGCAGAAAAAATTGATGTCTCACATTCAAAACCTGTCTTAATTGGAGAGGCAAATTTTTCACAAATTACAATTGAGGTTTCAGAAAAAAGCATCTTTTTTAAAATGCCAAAAAATGAAACCGATATCCAATTTATCAGGACCTTTAAATTTGCCAGGTGGGATAAATCAAGCTACAAATGGGTGATCCCAAACTATAGTAAGAACCTGGAATTGTTGAAAAAATATTTCGGTAATAGAATTGATCGTATAGATCAAATTTCGAAGCCCCTAAAACAAACTTTTGCACCTCAGGTTTTTAGCGAACCAATAAAAGATTTACCCCTTTTAGATAAGATAAATGAACAGGAAATAGCCAACTTCAAATTGTGGATGGAGCATAAACGCTACAGCGAGTCGACAATAAAAACCTATATTCAGGCTATCACTATTTTCCTCCGGTTTATCAAGCCTAAAACCACAACAGAAGTGAAAAATGAAGATATGGTTCGGTTTGTACATGAATATTTATTGCCTAAAAAATTAAGTTTATCCTATCAGAATCAAGCCGTAAATGCTGCGAGACTTTTCTTTAAAACCATTCAGGGTTCTAAATTAATAACAGAACAAATTGAACGACCACGAAGGGAACACAAATTGCCCAATGTATTGAGTAAAGAAGAGGTAAAAGCCATATTAGATTCATATACAAATATCAAACATAAGGCTATGATAAGTCTGATTTATGCATGCGGGCTGCGACGTAGCGAATTGCTAAATTTAAAACCAATTGATGTTGATAGCAACAGAAACTTATTAATTATACGTCAATCAAAAGGCAAGAAAGATCGTATTGTTCCAATTTCAGAAAAATTGATAGAACTTTTGCGTGAGTATTACAAGGCAAACCATCCTAAGATATGGTTGTTTGAAGGCCAAAAAGATAAAGAGCAATATTCAGAAACAAGTTTACAAGAAGTCTTAAAAACCGCTGTCAAGAAAACAGGAATAAAAAAACCTGTTACTTTACATTGGTTACGACACAGTTATGCAACTCATTTAATGGAGTCTGGTACAGATTTAAGATACATTCAGGAATTATTAGGGCATAAGAGTAGCAGGACAACAGAGATTTATACCCATGTCAGCACAAAAAATATTCAAAAAATTAAGTCACCTTTTGATGATTTGTAAAAAAATTGTATATTTACAAAAAAAATAAAAACTATAAAAACCGTACAAAGCCAACAATATTTGTTGGTAAAGTACGGATTTTCCGTACATATAAGTAAGTTA
>JBLMZC010000050.1:0-14937 GCA_050258615.1 Deltaproteobacteria bacterium
TTATTACCTTCGCTGAAAAAGTTCATAAAAAATGGTAACTACCTACTCAGCTATTTGCATTTGGCTGTTAGGTATTTGAATTACTAAACTAAAGGCAAAAGGCTAATAGCTTAAAGCTGAGTAGTTACAAAAATTGAAATTCACTTTTATATTATTTTAATTCACAAGATTTTTATTTTTCTTGGTAGTTTCCCGGGTTAAAATTATACTTTTGCATTTAAAATAAACCTGATCGAATGCCGGATTTCATTCATTTACATAATCATACCCAGTTTTCATTGCTTGATGGAGCATCTGATATTGAACTTTTGCTGGATAAAGCGAAAAATGATGAACAGAAGGGTGTTGCAATTACCGATCATGGGAATATGTTCGGTGCATTCAAATTTGTAAAAGAAGCCAGGAAAAGAGGTCTCAAACCTATAGTTGGTTGTGAGTTTTATGTTGTTGATAACAGGCACGTTCAGAAATTTGAACGATCAAAGGGTGAAAAGGATAAGAGATATCATCAGTTGCTGATAGCCAAAAATCAGACCGGATATCAAAATCTGTCAAAGCTGACTTCACTTGGATATATTGAAGGAATGTATGGAAAATACCCACGTATCGACAAGGAACTGATAGAGAAATATCATGATGGGTTAATAGCAACAAGTTGCTGTGTAGGGGGAGAAATACCCCAGGCCATTCTGGATGGGAACATGGCTGAAGCAGAAAAACGGCTGCAATGGTGGATTGATATTTTGGGTGATGACTATTATATAGAAATTCAAAGACATGAAGGCTTTGAAGAAATTGATAATGCTTCCATGTCACCGGAAGAATTGAATCAGGCGTTGATTTCCCTGGCAAAAAAATACAACCTGAAAGTCATAGCAACAAATGATTCTCATTATGTAAATCAGGAAGATTGGGCTGCTCATGATGTTCTGTTATGTGTCAATACTGCAGCCAGGCTAAATGAGCCTGATAGGTTCAGATTCCCTAGTAAGGATTATTATTTTATGCAAAAACAGGAGATGCAAAATCTTTTTCATGATATGCATCATGTATTGGACAATACCCTGGATATACACGACAAAGTAGAGGATTTTGACCTGGCACGGAATGTAGTATTGCCTAAATTTCCTATTCCGAAAGGATTCTCAAATCAGGATGAATACTTACGGTATCTTACCTATGAAGGAGCAAAAAAAAGATATGGCGAGCTAAGTGATATTTTAACAGAGAGAATTAATTACGAACTTGGTGCAATATCTAAATCCGGCTATCCGGGCTATTTTCTTATTGTTCAGGATTTTATCAATGCAGGCAGAAAAGAGGGTGTCACTGTGGGTCCAGGAAGAGGTTCAGCAGCAGGCTCAGTTGTAGCCTATGCACTGGGCATTACTGCAATTGATCCCCTAAAATATAATCTGCTTTTCGAGAGATTTCTTAACCCTGACAGAATTTCAATGCCTGATATAGATATCGATTTCGATGACGAAGGAAGGTCAAAAGTTATTGATTATGTGAGAAAAAAATATGGCGAAAACCATGTGGCACAGATCATTACATATGGCACCATGAAAGCGAGGATGGCAATAAGAGATGTCGGAAGGGTCATGGATATCCCTCTTGGAATAGTTGACGGAGTAGCCAAAACATTTCCTGCCCATCTGAATGCCACACTAATGGCAATCCTTGATGAAAAAGGAATTGATGAGAAACTTAAAGGTGAGTTAAGCTCAGAGGAACAGGAAAATGCTGTTAAAATCAGAAAAATGGCTTCTGGTCAGGATGAAATTGCAGAGATGCTCAGAACTGCCTATAAACTTGAAGGGTCAGTGCGCAATACAGGTGTACATGCATGCGGAGTGGTAATAACACCTGATGAGGTTTCAAAATATGTACCCATAGCTACAGCCAAAGGAGTTGACACTGTGATAACACAATTCGACAATAGTGTAGCTGAAAGCGCAGGACTTCTGAAAATGGATTTTCTGGGTTTAAAAACTTTAAGTATAATAAAAGATACAGTGGAATTAATAAAATCCACAAAAAAAATAAACATTGATATCGATAATGTTGACCTTGAAGATAAAAAGACGTATGAATTATTCCAAAAAGGTGAAACAATAGGTATTTTCCAATACGAATCAGTAGGAATGCAAAAGCATCTTATCGATCTTTCACCAAATATTTTTGAAGACCTGATTGCAATGAATGCCTTATACAGACCAGGTCCAATGAAATATATTCCTGATTTTATTGCCCGAAAACATGGAAAGCAGATTATAACATATGATTTGCCTGAGATGGAAGAGTATCTGGCTGAGACCTATGGAATTACAGTTTATCAGGAGCAGGTGATGCTACTTTCCCAAAAACTCGGAAATCTTACCGGTGGCCAGGCTGATACACTAAGAAAAGGAATGGGCAAAAAAAATATAACATTACTGGATGAGATAAAACCGAAATTCATTGAAGGGTGTCAAAAGAATGGATATCCTGAAAAAATTGTACTTAAAATATGGGATGACTGGGAAGCATTTTCTTCATACGCATTTAATAAATCCCATAGTACCTGTTATGCATACATAGCATTTCAGACAGCCTATCTTAAAACACATTACCCGGCGGAATTCATGGCTGCTGTCCTGAACCATAATAAAAAAGATATTTCAAAGCTTAACTTCCAGCTCAGAGAATGCAAACGGATGGGTATTGAAGTACTTGGTCCTGATATAAATGAAAGCAGTATTGATTTCAGTGTAAATAAAAAAGGGCAGATCAGATTTGGATTATCAGCTTTGAAGGGAGTAGGAGAAGGTCCTGTCACTGAATTAATAGAAGAGCGGTCCAAAAACGGATATTATTCTGATATTTATGACCTGGTAAAAAGATTGGATTCTTCATCTGTTACCAAAAAAAGTTATGAAGCATTGATTCTTGGAGGAGCCCTGGATTCGACCGGGCATACCAACAGGGCTGCCTTTTTCGCCAAATCAGGAAAATCAGACACTTTTATTGAAGACCTTATAAAATATGGACAGACTATTAAAAAGCACACCTCAGGTATTCAGCAAACACTTTTTGGTGATATAAGCAATGTAATGGTTGAAAAACCACCATTGCCCGATATCGAACCATGGTCACTTATGGAAAAGCTTGAAAAAGAAAAAGAAGTAACAGGCATTTATGTAACCGGCCATCCACTTGAAGAATTTGAATATGAAATTGAAAATTTCACAACTACAGAGCTATCAGCATTAAATATGATCAAAGACCATCTGGTTAAAGTTGCCGGGATAGTTACATCTGAACATCATGGCGAAAATAAAAGAGGAATTCCCTATGGCAAGTTCACAATCCAGGATTTTGATGGCACTCTCGAATTTACGATAACAAATGAAGTATATCATAAATTCAATACTTACCTAAAAAAAGGGCAGGTTGTTTATATTGAAGGATTAAATCAAAGAGGATTCAACAGTGAAAGTTACTTTTTCAAAGTGAATGATGTCAGACTTCTCGATACTGTCGGTAAGGTATTAACTAAATCCATTACATTTTTTATTCCTGCCATATTGCTTAATCAAAAACTTATAAGTGACTTGTCATCATTATGCAAAAAGAACAAAGGTCAGCATAAACTTAAAGTGATTTTCTCTGAAGGCGAAAATACAATATCAACAGTTTCAAAATCTATTACAGTAAATGTTACTAACGACTTTGTTAAAAAAATAAAAAAACTAGGCATCAAATATAAAATAAACTGACTTTTTCAGTTTATTTTTTTACGATTTTTACAATTGTAATTATTTCATTTTCTAAAATTTAAGTAAACCAATAGATGATAAAACCTAAGTGCATAGAATGTGGAGAAGAGTTTTTTGGACGGGCTGACAAAAAATTCTGTTCATCCGATTGTCGTATTTCATATCATAACAGGCTTAATAAAGACAAGAATAACTTCATGAGGAATGTAAACAGAATACTTCGAATTAACCGTCAAATTCTTGAAGAATTGAATCCTGATGGAAAAATTAATCTCCATAAGGATAAACTGCTTAACAAAGGTTTTAACTTTAATTATTTTACAAGTGAATATATTACTAAAACGGGAAAGATCTACAAATATGTCTATGATCAGGGATACTCTCATCTGGGAAACGATTTTTATATTCTTGTGATAAAAAAGGACTACATTGAATAGGTTAAGGAACAAAACCACAATTGCATTTTTCTTGATAATTTTTGTACTGCTCACAGGTACGGCAGGATATCACTTTATTAGTGAATATGAGTGGTTTGATGCTCTTTACATGACAATAATAACTTTTTCAACTGTTGGTTTTGGAGAAGTAAAACCACTGGATGTCGAAAACAGGATATTTACAATATTTCTTATCATGTTAAATATACTTGTTTATGCATACACAATATCAATTTTTTCCGAATATCTGATCAGTGCACCTTTTTTGAAAAAAATAATAAAAAAACGTATGGATAAAATCATTCGAAAATTTTACGGTCATACTATTATAGTGGGTTTCGGCAGAAACGGAAAACAGGCATTCGAAAAACTCAGGACCTATAACAGAAGTGTTATAATAATAGAGAAAGACATAAATTATGACATTCCTGAGCCTGAAAAAGATTTTGCCTTCATTCAGGGTGATGCAACTCATGATGATATTCTTATAAAGGCCGGCATTGAAAAGGCTGAAGCAGTAATCACTACATTGAGCACAGATGCTGACAATCTATATGTAATCCTTACAGCAAAACAATTGAATCCTGATATTCATATAATTTCCAGGGCATCAAACGAAAATGCTGCAAAAAAAATAAAGCTGGCAGGTGCCCACAATGTGATTATTCCTCACAAAATAGGGGGAGATTTTATGGCCTCTCTCCTTGTAACACCTTCTCTTGTAGAATTTATTCAGCAGCTTTCTGTGGAAGATCGCCATAAAAGGACAAACCTTGAAGAGATCAGCTTTGATGATTGTCCTGAGGAATATCACAATAAAAGTATTGCTACACTAGATTTGAGAAAACTGACAGGTTGTACTATTGTCGGTTATAAAGATGAAAGTGGAAGGTATTTTGTAAATCCTGACCCTGAAACTGTATTAGTAAAGGGTTCTACACTTATTATTCTGGGACAGCCTGATCAAATACTCAGGTTAAATAAATTATTTAAAATCAAATAAATACAAATAATTTAACAAATTTATAATTGAAAGATCATTAAAATTGAACCTTACAAAAAAGCAATTTCAATTTTTAAGCATAAAAATTACAGATGCAAAAAAAAATTCTTATCACTGGTGCTGCAGGATTTTTAGGATCCCATCTTTGCGATTATTTTGTTGCCAAAGATTTTTATGTCATTGGAATGGATAATTTCATAACCGGCAATATCTCAAATATTCAGCATCTTTTCATGATGAAAAACTTTGAATTTTATAATCATGATGTGAGTAAATTTGTTTTTATACCTGGCACACTCGATTACATACTGCATTTTGCTTGTCCGGCCAGTCCATTTGATTATCTTAAAATGCCCATTCAAACTCTCAAGGTTAGCTCTCTGGGGACTCACAATCTATTGGGACTGGCGAAAGAGAAAAATGCAAGATTATTGATTGCATCTTCATCTGAAATTTATGGAGACCCTTTGATGAACCCTCAACCAGAAGATTACTGGGGAAATGTAAATCCGGTCGGACCACGTGGCGTCTACGATGAAGCAAAAAGATTTCAGGAAGCGATGACCATGGCTTATCATGATTTTCATGGTCTTGAAACAAGAATAGCCAGGATATTTAACACATATGGGCCGCGTATGCGAAAAAACGATGGAAGGGCAATTCCCGCATTTTTTGATCAGGCTAAAAATGGCAAAAATATCACTATATTTGGCGACGGAAACCAGACAAGATCATTTTGTTATGTGGATGATCTGACGGATGGATTATTCAGATTACTTATGTCCGATTATCACCTACCGTTAAATCTTGGAAATCCGGAGGAAATTACTATAAACCAGATTGCAAATGAAATATTATCACTAGTGGGAAACAAGACATCTGCCATCACATATCATGCTTTGCCAACTGATGATCCGCATGTTAGATGCCCTGACATTAAACTGGCAAAAAAAATCCTTGACTGGGAACCTAAATTAGAAAGGTCTGAAGGATTGAAGAAAACCTGGGACTATATAAAAGAAAAATGATAATCATAAAACTTTTTTTGTGTTATTATCCTGCTTTTTCACAATTTTTGTTGTAGTACCCAGCAAAAGTATAAAAACCATTATTTTTTCAATTTTTTCAATATATTTTTATTTATTTAAAATATTATTTTGCTATATCAGCTTTATGTAGTATTTTCAGCCCTTAAAATTTTTTTAACTTTTCATGATACAATTTAACATAAAAAATTATGGGCTTAGAAACTAAAAACATAAGGAATGTTGTCTTACTCGGGCACTCCGGAAGTGGGAAAACTATGCTTACTGAAGCTATGCTTTTTGAAGCTAAAGAAATAAGCAGGATTGGTACAATCGAAAGCAAATCAACCACTTCCGACTTTACTAACATCGAAAAAGAAAAACAGAATTCAATTTTCAGCTCAATAATGCATGCAGGCTGGAAAGATTCAAAGATCAATCTTATTGACACTCCCGGACTTGATGACTTTGTCGGTGAAGTAATTTCATCAATGAAAGTAGCTGATACTGCAGGTATTGTACTGAATGCAACCAGTGGTGTCGAAGTTGGAACTGATCTGGTATGGGAGTATATAGAAAAATTTAAAACCCCTGCTTTTTTTGTGATCAATCAGCTTGATCATGATAAATCTGACTATGAAAAAACACTGGAACAGGCAAAAGAAAGGTTTGGAGCAAATGTAATCCCTTTGCAATTTCCTTATAATGAAGGCAAAGGGTTCAATAAAATTGTCGATGCTCTAAGAATGGTAATGTATGTATTTCCTGAAAATGGAGGAAAACCTTCCAAACAGGAGATTCCTTCTGACGTTCTGGGAAAAGCTCAGGAAATACATAATCTGATAGTAGAAAAAGCTGCTGAAGAAGATGAATCATTGATGGAAAAATTCTTTGAAGAAGGCAGCCTGAGTGAAGAGGAACTCGCAAATGGCCTCAAGATTGCTCTTATAAACCAGGATTTCTTCCCTGTATTTTGCTCATCAGCAAAAAATAATATGGGTGCCGGCAGAATCATGGGATTCATCAATGATATTGCACCCTCTCCGGCTGACAGACCTGCTGCTGAACTCGAAGGCGGAAAAACCCTTCCATGCAATATGAATGGTCAGACATCACTTTTTATCTTCAAAACCATGTCAGAACCCCAGGTTGGACTCGTATCATATTTTAAGGTATACTCCGGTAAAGTAAAAGTTGGAGACGATCTGACCAATCAAAATAACAGAACAGTTGAAAGATTTAACCAGTTGTTCACAACAAACGGAAAAAACAGACAACCAGCAGACGAAATTGTAGCAGGTGACCTGGGTGTCTCATTAAAACTGAAAAACAGTCATACAAATAATACAATTTCTGAAAAAGGTCTCGATATCGTTATTGATCCTATCCATTTCCCTGAACCAAGGATTAGAGAAGCAATCGTACCTCCGGGTAAAGCTGAAATGGAAAAACTGATGAAAACACTCCATCAGATCGAAGAAGAAGATCCAACATTCATAGTAGAACAAAATCCTACTCTAAAACAAACTATCCTTCATGGTCAGGGTCAGTTGCATATGGACATAATAAAATACAGAGTAGAATTGGCTCAGGGTATCAGTATGGAATTCACTAAACCAAAGGTTCCATATCGCGAAACCATCACCAAGTCTTCACAAGGCAGTTACCGTCATAAAAAACAAACAGGAGGTGCAGGACAATTTGGAGAAGTACACATGAGAATCGAACCATTCTATGAAAATATGCCTAATCCATCCGATCTGACCGTACGAAATACTGAACTTGATGATCTGAGTTGGGGGGGTAAACTTTCTTTCCTGTGGTGTATAGTAGGAGGAGCTATCGACAAAAACTACTCCAGTGCTATTAAAAAAGGAATTTTGATGAAAATGGAAGAAGGACCGCTTACAGGATCAAATGTACAGGATATCAGGGTAAGTGTGTATGATGGAAAAATGCACGCTGTCGATTCAAGTGATATGGCATTCATGATCGCTGCACAGTACTGCTTCAAAGATCTTTTCATTCAGTCTGCACCGAAATTGCTCGAACCAATTTATGAAGTCTCCATCCTGACTCCCGAAGAATCTATGGGAGACATTATGGGAGACCTCCAGACAAGGAGAGCAATTATTCTGGGTATGGACAGCGAAGGCCATTACCAGAAAGTAATTGCCAAAATTCCTTTGGCAGAACTTTACAGGTACTCTTCTACATTGCGTTCTCTTTCACAGGGCAGATCAAAATACACTATGAAGTTTTCAGAATATGCTCCGGTACCAATGGATCTGCAGCAACATCTGATCAACGAATACAAAGCTCAGGAAGAAGAAGAGAAATAATTAATTCTCTAAATAATTTTTATAAAAAAAACCGGCTGTTTTGATTTAATGGCCGGTTTTTTATTTAAATTATGATTAAAAAAATAGCCAATCGTAAGAAAGGCTATTTTTATTAATTATCTTAATATTCCTATTTAAAGTGTTGGAGCATTTTTCTTAATTTCCTCAACCACTTCAGGATTCAGCAATGTCGAAATATCTCCCAGATTGCTAAGATCACCTGAGGCAATTTTTCTCAAAATCCTTCTCATGATCTTTCCTGATCTAGTTTTAGGTAATCCCGGCACCAATTGAATAATGTCAGGCTTTGCTATCGGTCCAATCTCCACTCTTACTGATTCTACTATTTTTTTCTTAATATCATCAACATCAAGACCTGCCTGAGCTATAACGAATGCGTATATTCCCTGACCTTTGATATCATGAGGGAAACCGACTACTGCTGATTCCACTACACCCGGAGCCATATTTATAGCATTTTCTACCTCTGCTGTTCCAATTCTATGACCAGAGACGTTCAGAACATCATCAACTCTTCCAATGATCCTGTATCTTCCATCTTCATCCCTTTTGGCTCCATCACCCGTAAAATATAAATCAGGATAGGCTGAAAAATATGTTTGTTTGCATCTTACATGGTCACCCCATGTTGTCCTTAGAATACCTGGCCATGGAAACTTGATACATAGCAATCCTTCCACACCATTTTCTTTAATTTCATTTCCTGCCGGATCAACCAAAATAGGCTGTACTCCTGGCATTGGGTATGATGCATAAGTCGGCCTCATATCAGTGATCAACGGTAGAGGTGTGATGAGAATTCCTCCGGTTTCAGTCTGCCACCATGTGTCAACTATTGGAATCGCTCTCTTTCCTACCTTCTCAAAATACCACATCCATGCCTCCTCATTGATAGGTTCTCCTACCGATCCCAATACTTTAAGAGAACTCAGATCGTATTTTTCAACAAAATGATCACCTTCTGCCATCAAAGCCCTGATAGCAGTAGGAGCTGTATAAAACTGAGTCACTTTATTCTTTTCTATAATATCCCAGAATCTTCCTGCATCAGGATATGAAGGAACTCCTTCAAACATAATAGTAGTCGCTCCTTCTAAAAGTGGACCATAAACTATATATGAATGCCCTGTTACCCAGCCAATATCTGCCGTACACCAGTAAATATCATTCTCCTGGTACTGAAATATATTTTTAAATGTATATGCTACATATACCATATAGCCCGCTGTAGTATGTACAACTCCTTTGGGTTTACCTGTTGATCCGGAAGTATATAAAATAAATAAAGGATCTTCTGATTCCATTGCTTCAGGCTCGCAGTATTCTGCAACACCTTCCATAATTTTACAAAAATCAACATCAAGAGATGGATTCCAATCCATATCACCACCTGTGCTTTTGTAAACAACTACTTTTTCAATAGTTGAACATCCAAGTGCAAGAGCTTCATCAACAACTGTTTTAACAGGAATATTTTTTGCCCCCCTTCTGTTATAATCAGAACAAATAACCATTTTTGCTTCGGCATCGATTATCCTGTCAGCTAATGATTGAGCAGAAAATCCGGCAAATACTATAGAATGAATTGCGCCTATCCTTGCACAAGCCAACATACCAATCATCAGTTCAGGTATCATCGGCATATAAAACACAACCCTGTCACCTTTTTTTATTCCCTGAGATTTCAGTGCATTAGCAAATTTATTAACTTTAGTATAAAGTTCTTTGTAGGTGTAGTTTTTATTAGGAGCATCAGGTTCATTGGCAACCCATATTAAAGCAGTTTTATCTCCTTTAGCCTCAATGTGTCTGTCAAGGCAATTTTCAGTAATATTGAGTTTTCCTCCATCAAACCACCTTACATTAGGTCCTTTGAAGTCCCATTCCAAAACTTTATCCCATTTTTTCTTCCAAACAAACTTGTCAGCCTGATCCGACCAAAACTGCTCTGGATTTTCCACGCTGGCCTTATAGGCATTTTTATAATCATCAAGTGTCTTCATTTGGGTAACCATATTATATTAAATTTTATTAGTGAAAAAAAATAAAATGCAAAATTAATTATTTTTACAATTTAAAAAAAATCGAAATATAGTTTTTAATCCACTTTAATTCAGTGTTTATATCAATATTTTATTTGCAATTTGGCTCCATTTTAGTTTAAAATGAAATTTTTAATCATTTTAAAGGGAATATTATTTCGAAAAAGTCAAATTATTTGACGATAAGTATAAAACGCAAAATACTAATTTATAAATATGCTAAATAATTAATTGTTATTCATATTTAAACAATTTGTAACTATTCAGTGGTTAGCTCCAAAGGAGCAAAAAATTAGTACTCATTGCATAGTTACAACAATTCCATTGGTGAATTCCTTGTGAATTTCCCTGAAAGCATAGTAATAAAGTTGATTTAAACCGGCAATAGAGTGTTTTTCAAAAAAAAAATTAGTTTTTAGTAAAAAAAATTATGAAATAAAAACTTGTTTCTTATCTTTGCGCTCCAAAATTTTATAAAACTAAATTTAAAATATGTTAATAATAAACGTTAAAGAAGAAGAATCAATTGACAGAGCGTTAAAAAGATACAAAAGAAAAGTTCAGTCAACAAAACTTATAAAAGAATTAAGAAATAGAAAGCATTTTGAGAAACCTTCCGTCATAAGAAGAAGTGAGATTCTGAATGCTACTTACAGAGAAAAATTCTATACTGAAAAATAATTTTTTTTCTTTATTTCAGATTTTTTTGCATATTTTATGAAGTTTTTTTATTAAAAGCATTGCTGCTTGCATTCATGACAAATTATTATTTAAGTAAATTATAACAAAAGCTCTCATACTTATTTGAGAGCTTTTGTATTTTTAACAAAAAAAAACTAAAAATATGACTGGTAATAAAATCCGCATTGAGAATGGCAAACTCATAGTGCCTGATGACCCTATTATTCCATTTATTGAAGGAGACGGAACAGGTGCAGATATTTGGGCAGCTTCTGTCAGAGTATTCGATTCAGCAGTTGAAAAAGCCTATAACGGCAAGAGAAAAATAAACTGGCTGGAAGTTTATGCAGGTGACAAAGCGGTCGAAACTAAGGGCGAATATCTTCCTGAAGAAACAATAGAATTGATCAGGGAATATCTGATTGCAATCAAAGGACCTCTCACAACCCCGGTAGGTGGGGGTATAAGGTCACTTAATGTTGCATTGAGACAGATAATGGATCTTTATGCTTGTGTCCGTCCTGTTATGTATTTTGATGGAGTGCCTTCTCCTGTCAGGCAACCTGAGCTTGTTGATATGGTGATTTTCAGAGAGAATACTGAGGATATTTATGCTGGTATTGAATTTATGGCAGGAAGTTCAGAAATGATGAAAGTCAGAGATTTTCTGATCAATGAAATGGGAGTTAAGAGCATCAGGTTTCCCGAAACTGCATCTCTCGGAATTAAGCCGGTTTCCAAAGAAGGAACAGATAGATTGGTAAGAGCAGCTATTCAATATGCTATTGATAATAATAAAAGCTCTGTAACTCTTGTTCACAAGGGAAATATTATGAAATTTACTGAAGGAAAATTTAAGGAATGGGGCTATCAGCTTGCAAAAGAAGAATTTGGTGCTACTGATTATCAGGGTGGGCCCTGGCAGGTAATAAAAATCAATGGTAATGAGATTATCATTAAGGATGTTATAGCTGACGCCTTCCTCCAGCAAATTCTTACAAGACCTGCAGAATATAGTGTAATTGCAACTCTTAATCTGAATGGAGACTATATTTCTGATGCCCTGGCTGCTCAGGTAGGAGGCATTGGTATTGCTCCTGGTGCAAATATAAACTTTTTAACAGGTGTTGCAGTATTTGAAGCAACCCATGGTACTGCTCCAAAATATGCCGGTTTAGATGTAGTCAATCCAAGTTCTGTAATTCTTTCAGGTGAAATGATGTTCAGATATATGAAATGGAATGAAGCAGCAGATCTAATAATTAAAGGTATTGAAAAATCAATAAAGAATAAAAAAGTAACTTATGACTTCCATCGTCTTATGGAAGGGGCAACGAAACTTAAATGCTCCGAATTTGGAGATGAAATCATTAACAATATGTAAAAAATGAAAAAAAGCGACAAATCAGTTTGTCGCTTTTTTTTAATAAAACAATCATCTATCCAATCCTGCCAAATTATCAGCAAAATCCTTCACTGAAACAGTTTTTATGTCTATGATTGTATAATTTCTTAATTGCCATTTGTTTATCACATCGTTTACATTTGTATTTCTCACCACCAGCAACAAATTTTTCCTTAAATCATTAAGAATTTCAGTCAACGATTCAGCCCATATTTGCCCGTTTAATTCCCATTTACCTATTTCATCAATTATTAGCAGTTTGCAATCAGATGCATTGCTTAATTTTAACCACTCTTTACCCTTGTGGACAGCATCTTCTGAAATAATGAATTCAGATTTGTGAATTGATTCACATTTATAATGGTTCTTTACCAGAATATGGTCGGGGCCTGAAATATCCTTTTTCATCTCCAGGAAAACAATTTTTTCTCCTGTATCAATATTTACCAGATCATAACCAACTCTTTGACTCTCAAAATACTTCTTTTCAGATATTATTCCAGCTGTCTTTATCCCATTATTTTGTAATTCATGTACAAGCTTTTTAATAAAAGTTGTTTTCCCGCTGTCGATTGCTCCTGTTACTAGAAATACTTTAACATCAGTTTGCTTCTTTATTTCTTTTATTTTTTCCTCAGCCATATCAAACATAGTATTTATTACCAATCCGGGCTTGCTTAAAATAATTCTGATATCAGGTAATTCCTTAATTAATTGCGGAAGTGATTCAAATGCAAGTTCAAGTGAAACCGGAACTTGCCTTAAAAATGTTTTTGAAAAAAAATCCCTTATTCTGGGGCTATAAAGTTCCGTTCCTATCACTGAAAACCCAATTATCACTATTGCTGCCCTGAAATTCATTTTTATTCCTATCTCAAATCCCTGCACCCAACTGTTATTACCTCCCTGTATGTAAGTAACTGTAAATGCGGTGATCATGGTAATTATTACAAAAAAAAACCAGAACTTTGGCTTGGCAAGTTGTTTTAATACTCTTTTGTAACGAATTGCCCAGATTACCACAATTATAATTGTCAATAATACCCAAATGTAAGAATCACTAATATTGATGTACAACATCATAATTAGCACTATAAAAAAATTATATGCGAGCCAGCCTAATGAGTAAGGAAAATTTAATGTTTTTGGCTTTATAAAATTATAAATTATTTTTTGATTTTGCGAAAATTCCTCATTATCAGTAATGCATTGGTTTCTTCCTATTCTCATACCCATAATTGCTGCAAATAAACCAAATATAATATACAAAAAAAGAAGAATTACTACCGGGATCCATACCAAATCTAAATTTATACTTAATTGCTTTTGAGCAAACCTCATCAGTTGAGTATAGATATCGACAATATTAAAACCATAAAATAAAATAAAATTGAATATTTTCTGTACTAATATCCATATCATAGCAAAAACTGAACCTGCTGAAAATCCAATAAAATTAAATCCGAGAAACCGAACTGAAAGTTCAAATAATAATGATTCCATAAAAATTGCTACCATAGGTCCAAAAATTACTGCACTGGGCGACATTGTCTTCATTAGTGCACAAATCAGTCCAGCTCTCCAAAAAATACCTGTCTCTCGCCATTTATAGGCAGCTGATATCATAAGGATCAGTCCAATTGCAGTTAAAATATTGCCATTGAATGGAATACGTAAATTATGCAGAAAACTACCCAATACAATTTCTGATATAGCCCAAATAGATCCAAGTACTGATGCCTTAAGCCATTTTTCATTCACTTCAAATCTTTTATTCATAGTTTTTACCTAAGGATTTAATCAAGTATCAAAAATAAAAATTTATTTTAATATTTGCATCATCGAACTTCATTAAAGATCAGGCAAAAAATAGATCTTAAGGAATATTTTTTTAGTCCTGATTTTAGTTTGATTTAAATAAAAAAAAAATTTGAGAATTAATCAAGGGTAAATATGGCACAATAATCATTAAAATCTTCAATTACAAATGATCTTAAATAATTAAGACATTAAATTTTTATAAGGATATTATTGCTACTCACTTTCAGTAATTATCCCATAGATTTTTTTAAATAAGCCAAAATACAGACTAGAAGAGCAAAAAAAAGGAGTCAAGTAAAAATCACTTAACTCCTGTAAATTTTAAAAAAAGGCAGCGACCTACTCTTCCACCAGTTGGCAGTACCATCGGCGCTGAAGGGCTTAACTTCTCTGTTCGGA
>JBLMZC010000051.1:0-4897 GCA_050258615.1 Deltaproteobacteria bacterium
AGTTATAACTATTTCAGTTACGAAAATTTTACCTACAAGGTTTCGGTAAAATTTCCTGCATTCTCTTGCTCAAACATAATTTCGCACTGTCCTTTCGCTGAATTTTTAAACAACTTCATTGTACAGCAAATATAAGAGCCTGATAAGATGTGAAACACCTTTATCATAAGTTTTCTTCATTAGCAAAGGTCTTACCGCAGATCTACTACAGGCTCTGAACTCTTGCTAAAGTATATAAAATGTGCACTTTGTTAATCACTTCTATAATACCCCTTCCATTTTGTACTATATATACCATTTAATACAGATTTCAAATTATTTGCATTTTTTGATTTTGGAATACATGGCATAAAAAATTGTACTTCAATCTAACAAGATATAAGCCATCAGAAATATTTAGTTTGCATTTCAAGTCAAAAATATTTCACTTTTATTCTGAAATCCGGAATTAATTCTATACTTTTGATGTTTGAATATAAGTACCCATGAAAGTTTTGTTTGTTTGTTACGGTAATATTTGCAGATCACCACTGGCAGAAGGAATACTGAGAGCAAAAGCTGAGGTAGCAGGCCTTAATATTATTTTTGATTCAGCAGGTACCAGTAACTGGCATTCGGGAGAAAAACCAGACAGAAGGGGAATCAATACTGCAGCAGCACATGGAATAGATATTTCAAACCTAAGGGCAAGACACTTCAAACCTGAAGATTTTGATGTATTCGATTTGATCGTGGCAATGGACAAATCTAATTACTCGGATTTGCAAAGTTTGAGCAGGAACAATTATGATATGAAAAAAATTAAACTTTTTATGAATCTTGCCTATCCGGACTGCAACATTGATGTACACGACCCCTATTACGACAACAAATTCAAAGAAGTATTTGATACAATAAATGAAGCCGGAAATTTAATTATTGAAAAATTAAAACATTAGTCATGAATCTTATTACAATCAAACAATTTCCTGACGAGGTAATAGCAAGGCTATACCATCACAGGCTTGAGGAAGAAGGAATAAACAGTGTTATTTCCAATGCGATCTCAAGTACGCTGTTTCCAATCGGAGCAGGTACATTCAGCATTCAAATCCTGGAGGAAGATTTTGAAAAAGCCAGAAAGATAGTATTCGAACTTGATGAACTCTATAAAGGAGACTGATTCAAAAAAAATTATTTAAATCGTTTCATCAGAACTCCTCTGCATGGATCTGCCCTGGTTCTTTTTTTGTATGATCCTTGTAGTTATTTCCATAAAGAGTTTCCTTCATTGAATGTATCATCTTTGGGTTTCCACACAGAAAAATATGAGTATTCTCTGGTTTAGGTTCAAATTTTATTTTTTTGTGAAATTCCTCATCTTTCCAAATACTCTCAATAAAGCGGGTATCTCCTGACCAACCTGCAGGTTCTTTGTCCGGCTCGGTAATTGTAGGATAATAAGTGAACTTCGGAAACATTGAATCCAGAAGTTTCAATTCTGAAAAATAACCCAGATCCCAGCTGTTTGATGCTCCCTGAACTACTACTATATTTCCTTTGCGGTGAAGAGCATCAGTTCGCAACATACTCATGTATGGAGCAACCCCGGTACCAGTAGCTATAAGAACCACATTTTGATTTTCATCAACCTGCTCGAGTGTGAACATACCGGTTGGTTTCTGACTCATATAAACTCTTTCTCCAATTTCAAGATTGAATAACCTTGGAGTGAGTGAGCCTGATCTGACAAGAGATATATAAAACTCAATGTACTCATCAGTTGAAGATGAAGCTATGGAATATGCCCTCTTGATTAATTTTTCCGGTTCTGATTGACTGAATTCCTCTGTTGATTCTGGTGCTCTTTCAGCAGAACCATATAAACCCAGAACTACAAATTGTCCGGCTTTGAATTGTGGAAAATTCCATTCATCGGGCTTAATCCTTATTATTCTCATGGAAGGTGAAACCTGAATAACGCTGGTTACTAAACTATTTAAAAGATTTTCGCTCATAAAACTTGATTTAATAAACTAATAAACTGAATCATTACACCGATTGTTCATGATTCATAATGTAAAAATATAATTTTCTTGATAAGTAAGACTGTTTAAAAAGGTATATTTTCAGAAAAACCTAAGCTCAGCATCATCCAAAATTTAAATTATAAAGAGTATTACGATTTTCAAAACTTCCTATCTTATCAATGCAGTCAAAAAGATATTGAAAATCAGTTTACTTTTTCTTTTCAAACAGCCTTAATTCTATCAATCTTTCAAAGTATCAACACAGGAGATCGATGCAAGATTCACAATATTTCTTACGCTTGTAGTCCTGGTTACCATCTGTACGGGTTTGTCAAATCCTTCCATTATTGGACCAATAACATGAGCTTTACTTAGTTTTTGTATCAAACCTATACTGATATTGGCTGAATTCAGATCAGGACAAACCAGCAGATTAGGTAACTCTTTCAACTCTGTAAATGGATAAAGGAAATGCAACCTCTCGAGATCAAGGGCAAAGTCAGGTGCCATAGGACCATCAATTATTACATCGGGATACAACTGTTTAATTATCCTGATTACTTCTTCAATTTTTTTTGTAGATTTATCTCTGACTGACCCAAAATTTGAGTACGAGAGCATTGCTATTCTTGGGGCAAACCCAAATCGATACAATGCTTCGATACTGTTTCTTGTGATATCTACAAGTTCATTAACATCAGGATTGATATTGACCGCTGTATCGGTAATAAAAAAGTTTTTATTATCACTCTTGATCCAGTGAATTCCGGAAACTACCTGGTTAACTCCCTTTTGGGTGCCAATAATTTCCAAAGCAGGTTTAAGTACAAACTGATACGATGCTTCTGCACCCCCTACAGTAGTATCTGCAAGACCTAATTTCACCATCATCGCAGCAAAATAATACCTGTCCTGCATATCAATTGCTGCTTTTCTCCAGGTAATTCCTTTCCTTTGTCTCAATTTGTAATATTCATCAGTAATATATTGTAATTTATCGCAATTTAAAAATTCGATAAATTCAATACCTTCCGCTGAATGGTGTAGTTCTTTAAAAATCTCAAGTGCCTTTTCTTTACTTTTTACCATTAATACCGGAGTTGCAATATTCTCTTCAACAAGTTCAGAAGCTGCCCATATAACTTTATGATTTTCTCCTTCGGGGAATACTATTCTTTTCTTAGTTGTTGATGCTAAAGCAAGTATATTTCTCATCATATTCCTGCTCCAGTCTATTTTTGCCATCAAAGATTCCCTGTATTTCTGAATATCGAGAATTTTTCGTGCTACTCCGGTTTTTATTGCAGCTTCAGCAACCGCTGTAGCCCCATTTGGTAAAACTCTGGGATCAAAAGGTTTAGGAATTATATATTCAGGACCGAAACTGAGAAAATCATTATTGTATTTTTTTCTCACTTCCTCTGGCACTTCTTCTTTTGCCAGGTTTGCCAGGGCATGAACCATGGCAATTTTCATTTCGTCATTTATGATAGTGGCTTCAACATCCATTGCTCCTCTGAAAATGAATGGGAAACCCAGAACATTATTAATCTGATTGGGATAATCACTTCTGCCTGTTGCAACAATAGCATCAGGTCTTGCTTCCTTAGCATCGTGGTATTTAATCTCAGGATTTGGATTGGCCATAGCAAAAATCAAAGGTTTAGGAGCCATTTTCTTACACATTTCCTTGGTAAGAAGATCCTTTACTGAAAACCCCGTAAAAATATCTGCCCCTTCAATAATATCATCAAGAGTTCTTGCATTTGTATCCCTGTAGAATGGTTTCTTATAAATATTGCTGTCTTCATCACCTCTGCCATTCCACAATACACCTTTGGTATCGAGCATAAATATCTTTTGTGGATCTGCACCCAGCTTAATATATAGATTTGCACTTGAAATTCCGGCTGCTCCTGCACCAATTATCACAAACTTAACATCTCCAATCTTTTTACCCACAATTTCAAGACCATTTAATATTCCGGCAGCTGATATTATAGCCGTACCATGCTGATCGTCATGAAAAACCGGGATATTCATTATCTTTTTTAATTCATCCTCAACATAAAAACATTCAGGAGCTTTGATGTCTTCCAGGTTTATGCCTCCGAATGTTGGTTCCATAGTCTTGACTACCCTCACCAATTCTTCAGGATCAGATATATCAAGCTCAATATCAAAAACATCAATATCAGCAAACTTTTTGAACAGTATGCCTTTACCTTCCATAACTGGCTTACCTGCCACAGCTCCGATATTTCCCAGGCCTAAAACTGCAGTACCATTTGAAACAACAGCAACCAGATTGCCCTTTGCAGTATAGTCATAAGCTTTATGCGGGTCCTTTTCAATTTCCAGACAAGGATAAGCTACACCAGGAGTATATGCATAACTCAGGTCCTTCTGTGTAGCAAAAGCCTTAGTAGGTACGACCTCAATTTTCCCCTTTCTCCCCGAGGAATGATAATCCAGAGATTCTTTTTCAAATCTCTTTTCTGTTAAATTTATATCTGACATATTTAAATATTTTTAGCAAAATTATTCAAAATAGACCTTGCTTAAAAATCCTCAGCTAACATAAGAAAGTATTTAGCACCGTTATAAATTAGTTGAATAAATAATCCCTGATTCTTTCAAAAAGTCCATTACAGCTATAAAATGATTATTGATTATTAAAGAAACAAGTGTAAAAATTCCGGAAGCTGATCTAATTTCAATTTTTAGATTGAAACGAAAAATTAAAACATATTTATATTATAATTCGAATCAAGGGTTGAAAATTAAATTTAACCACGAAGGTTCACGAAGAAGAATCACGAAGAATCACGAAGAAAAATCCCATATTAATGAAATTTGAAGAAATATAAATAAAAATTAGACTTTAA
>JBLMZC010000052.1:0-30113 GCA_050258615.1 Deltaproteobacteria bacterium
TCGCACGTCCCGACGGAACTGTCGGGATTGCTACTTTTTGGCGGCACAAAAAGTAGAGAAATTTTTAGACAAATTAAAAATAAGTGTTTGCAAAATGGGGTTCAAAATTAAACAAATAAATATTACTGCATTTGTTTAAATATCAATAATTTACAAGCGTCTTAAACATTTGTTTTAAACAACTTCAAGGATTGAATATTTTAAATGTAAATCAAATCAGCCATTTATTTTTAACTACTCAGCTATTTGCCTTTGGCTTTTAGCTAAAAGCTGAGTAGTTACAATTATTTTTTTAATATGACCTATTTGATTATAGTCAGAAATCTTGCATTTGGCAGATTATTATTTATCAGGTAAAAGTGAGAATAAAACAAACTGTCTTTTTCAGCAGTACAATAGTCGTACGAAATGATATTTTCAGGTCGGGAAGAGATTTTTAATAATCTATTGAATACAAATTTTTTGGTGTCGAAAAACATATCACCATTTTTGATTTGTATAAAGTCATCAATATCAGGTATGTTTTTTCTAGCTTTTTCACCGATCTGTCTCCACACTCCTGATTTTGATATATTGTAATTTTTTACAGTGATACTTGGACCAATATAATATCTAACCTGCGACGGGTCAATTCTGACAGAATTGAGAAGCTTATTAAGGGAAATAATAATTCCGTTAAGACCTCCCAGAAGGCCTATGTGAACCAAACCGTGGAGGTTGCTTTCAGGTTCGCAGACCGCAAGAGGAATGCAGTCTCCAGTTATACCGCAGATAGCAATGTTATCAAATGTAAGCAGACCATCAATTCCATATCTGATCTTTTCTTCATTAGTTATAAGTTCAGGCTTGTTATAAAAACATTTGTCATCATCTTTTACAGAAATCAATGCTACATTGGAGCTATGGCAATTGATTATTTCCCTTATTGGTCCTGTGATACAATTCTTTTTTAAAAAATTTTCCCTGTTATGATCCACAGATACTTTATCACCAAAATCATAGCCCATGTTTCCATCCTGTTTTGTGGAATGGTACATAGTAAACTGCTGGTTTTTAAGAATAAATGACATTTATAATATTATTGACTAGAAATTATTCTGCTATTTTGCTCAAAAATAATCATAATTTTTTAAATCCATTAAATATATCATAACTATACCTCATTATCATAATGATCACAATAAAAAGAAATACTATCCTGACAAATGCATTGCCTCTTCGCAGGGCCATACGGCTGCCTGCAATACTTCCTATTATATTGCACGCTGCCATTATTATTGCCAGTCCTAAATAATAATTGCCCTGGCTGACAAAAACTATCAGGGCAGAAATATTAGTCACAGAATTGATCACTTTTGAATAAGCAGATGCTGTAACAAACTCAAATCCAAGAATGACTACAAATCCCAGAACCAGGAAATTTCCTGTGCCGGGACCAAAAAAACCATCATAAAATCCGACAATAAATCCGATCAAAGAGCCATAAAGTATCAATTTCATCCTTGTTAATTTCTTTGTTTTCATCGATCCCAGATCTTTTTTCAAAAAAGTATATATGGCTATAATTATTAATATGATAAGTATCAGCGGACGTAAGGTGACAGGATTTATTAGGCTCAGTGATCTTGCACCGAGGTTGGAGGCTAAAAATGCAAATGCAGAAATAATGGCCACGATCAACAGATCATAATTTACTTTTTTACCGTACTGGTAAGCTGCAACCGATGTGCCGGCGAGAGCAGCAATTTTGTTGGTGCCGAACAGGGCCGGCAATGGACTGTGGGGTAAATTTATCAGCAGTGCCGGCAGTTGTATCAATCCTCCTCCGCCTGCCACTGAATCGATAAATCCTGCTATCAAAGCAAGTAAAGCCAGGGAAACAAGTGTCAGGCCTGAATAGCCGGCAAAGATGTCGAAGATTAGCATCAGATCATAGATTTATTGTCGGTTTAAACATTTTTTTTCAAAAGTACTTTTTTTAATTTGCATTGTAGACCATCAGACTCATTTTAATCATAAATTTTTAATTGAATTAATTATTCTTATTTTTGCACATATTCTTTTATCCTATGCAACTATCAGAATTTAGTATAGGAGATGTGTGAAAATAATATTAAATGACTGGAATATGGTAAAAATGTTTTTTATAGTCGGCCTGGGGAGTTTTTTAGGTGGAGGGTCCCGTTATCTTGTTCAGCAGTTTTTTGCCAGGCAATTTCCTGAACCATTTCCTGTTGGAACATTAGTTGTGAATATTGTTGGCAGTTTGATAATCGGGATAGTTTTTGGTTTGAGTGAAAGATCCAATTTACTTTCAAATGAGATGAGAATATTTTTAGCAACAGGAATTTGCGGGGGATTCACTACTTTTTCATCTTTTTCCATTGAGAATTATGCTATGCTTAAAGACGGACAGTATTTTTATATTTTCTGCTATGTTGGTTTGAGTCTGTTCATCGGATTTTTGGCAACATTTACAGGAATTCAACTTATTAAAATCTTCTGACATGAATACAGAAAAAGAAATAAAATTGCTCAGGATTTATATGAGCAATACCGATAAGTTTAATCATCAGCCTCTTTATGAACTGATAGTGTATTCAGCTCACAAATATGGATTAACCGGAGCTACTGTACTTAAAGGTGTGCTTAGTTTCGGATCAAGCAGTGTGATCAATTCCATGAAATTATGGGAATCATCAGAAAAATTGCCTGTAGTTATAGAGATCATAGATGAGACTGAAAAAATTGAGAGTTTCTTTGAAAGTATCATACCCTATTTTGAAAAAACAGAAAAAGGATTTCTGGCCACAATTGAAAAAGTGAATGTAGTTTATTACAAAACGGGTAAAAACAAACATTAATTATTTGTGTTATATATAAATAAATGAAAATAAAACACATAACCAAAACAGTTTGGATGCTTTCTTTGGTTAGCCTGTTTACAGATACTGCCAGTGAAATGCTTTATCCTGTAATGCCTGTATATCTTAAGAGTATTGGATTTTCAATATTACTGATAGGTATACTCGAAGGAATTGCAGAAGCAACTGCAGGGTTAAGCAAAGGATATTTCGGAAAACTGTCAGATATTTCTGGTAAAAGGACTCCTTTTGTTCAGATTGGTTATGGATTGAGCGCAATATCTAAGCCAATGATGGTTCTTTTCATTTATCCACTATGGGTTTTCCTGGCCCGGACAATTGACCGGCTCGGCAAAGGTATCAGAACCGGAGCCAGGGATGCTATTCTTTCGGGTGAAGCGACAAGGGAAACTAAGGGAAAGATATTCGGATTTCACAGGTCCATGGACACTCTGGGTGCTGTTCTTGGTCCTTCATTTGCACTCGCTTACCTTTATTTTTATCCTGAAGATTACAAGACCCTATTTTTTATTGCTTTGATACCAGGTATGCTTTCAATAGCTTTTTCATTGATTTTAAAGGATAAAAATATTGAAAAAAGAGATAATATTTCAAAAATTTCTTTTTTCTCTTTTATAAAATACTGGAAAGAGAGCCCGGGTACTTATCGAAGTTTAATGACAGGGCTTTTAGTGTTTGCCTTGATAAACAGTTCAGATGTTTTTTTATTGCTGAAAGCCAAATCTTCGGGTCTCAGCGATACACAGGTTATAGGGGTTTACATTTTTTACAACTTGATCTTCGCTTTATCTTCATTTCCCCTGGGAATAATCGCTGACAGGGTAGGGCTGAAAAAGATGTACATAAGTGGAATTGCAATTTTTGCTTTAGTTTATGTAGGCATGGGATTGTTTTCGGGGTTAGTTCCTGTATTGATTATGTTTTTGATGTATGGTATTTATGCTGCAGCTACTGAAGGCATTTCAAAAGCCTGGATCAGTAATATTGTGTCCGGCAATGAAACAGCAACTGCTATTGGCACTTACACGGCATTTCAGAGTATTTGCACTATGATAGCAAGTTCAGCCGCCGGTTTTCTATGGTATAGTTACGGATCTGCGTACACATTTATTTTCAGCGGAGTGGTAGCAATATTACTTGTGATCTATTTTTTAATATTTGTCAGGGAAAAGGTAGGAGGGTAAAAGGGTCAAAGGGTAAAAAGGATCAATTACGATTTACGAATTACGAATTGCATTTAACTAAATTACTACAACATTCCCATATTCCATTATACAATATTTCATTTTTCAGTCTTCAGTCCGCAGTCTTCAGTCTTCAGCTCAAAACCTAACCCTACTGTTGACTACTGACTGCATACTGTCGACTTTTCACTTTTCACTTTCAACTATCTTCACGATCCAGTTTTTAATCTCTTCAAGTGCTATAGGTGAAAAAGTCTGTTCGATAGTTCCGTATTCTGATGGTGAACCTGAGGTACATTCCTGGAATAAGTGATTAAGTCCTTTGAATTCTATAGTAGTAACGTTATTATTTCCACTTTTAAGAAGTGTATTTTTTATTGGAAGTAGATTTTCCTTTGGTGGAACCTGAAGGTCCTTTTCACCGTTTACAGCGAGAACAGGGCATTTCACTTTTTTTAGTGATATTGCAGGGTCGTATTTTATGAAATACTGCATCCATGGTGTTGTAACCTGGGACACCTGCGTTTTTATCAGTTCTTCAACATTCATCCCTTTAGGGACTTCCATTTCAGGATTTTCTTTTACAGCCTGTTTCATTATATTAGTGAGGTCTGTTTTTAGTTTTTCAATATTTTTTGATTTTAAAATAGTCTTAAAGATTTTCCGATTGATTTTTCCGGCAGTTTTAAGATCTTTTTCGCTTATTCCCGATGCTCTGCCTATCAGTTCCTGCTGCAGAAGCAGCAATTTGTCACCACGTATTCCGGTGCCTGCAAGAAGTACAATGAAGGCAATATCGGGAGATTCTGCTGCTACCATAGGTGCAATTATTCCTCCCTCGCTGTGACCCATAAGACCAATTTGATCCTTTTTGATCTCAGGTCTTGTTAATAGGTAGTCTACGGCTGCACGGACATCTGTGGCGAAATCAGCACTTGTTGCAGAGTTAAAATCACCTTTTGATCCGGCAGTTCCCCTGTCATCAAATCTAAGTACAGCTATTCCATTTTTTGTAAGAAAATCAGAAATTACAAGAAATGGCTTATGTCCGAGCAATTCTTCGTCCCTGTTTTGAGGTCCGCTGCCAGTGATCATTACCACTGCAGGATATTGACCTTCTTTGGCCGGTAAGGTAAGCGTGCCTGCGAGAGTAAAACCTTCATTCTTGTTTTGAAAAATCACTTCTTCTTCATAGTATGGATAAGGTTTTTCAGGATTTTGTGGTCTTTTAATTTCAGGTTTTTCAAGAACTGTCCTGGTAAAATCAAGTGGCAGGTCAAAATTGGCCTGACGGAAATTTCCTGTAATAAGGCTGTCATTGATCATTTTTCCCTCATAACTGATACCAGCAATTGAAATATCGAATTTGAAGACAGCATTTTCAAAAGATGTCTCATTTACCGGAATTCCTTTTGCTCCCTGATCAGGGCTATCCATGGTTGAAGTGTATCCGTTTTCTGTCTTTGTAATGTTCATTACTATTCTTAACTGAATTCCCTGTATTTTTAAAAGTCCATTCCATTTACCTGAAATATCTTGTCCATTCATAAAAGCAACAAATGTTAAAAATAATAAAAAAGAAAATGATTTTTTCATAATGAGTGATGATTGCATGTTAAATATAAAATATAATAATATTAAATAAATTAATAATCAGTCGTTTATAATTATTCCCCCACAGTATTGACACCTTCCAGTTGCGCCTGCTATTCTTTCTGCATCCCCAAAAAGTAATTTTTTACAATGGGGGCATGCTAAGGCAGTTTTTTTTGATATATGCCTTATTCTATATAGTAACCATGCGACAATTCCAATAAATACAGCAAAAACTAAAAGAGAAATCCAGGTTTTTTGCGACCTGGTCATAGCTGGATCAAGACTATTGAGTATCCACAATGACAGCAGCCCAAGGGTAACACTTACCAGGGCAGCCATATTTGAAACCTTTTTAACTTTTTTCTTTGAAATATCCCTAAGTGAATTAAAATGTTCTCTTGAGTATGGATTATTCATTTTGGTAAATGCTTTAATATTAAAAACCTTTCAACTGGTAACATAAATACCACTTACTGATCTAAGTAAGGATTATCTATCCACTAATGAAAAATTCAATCAGTATTTTAATTTCGGAAAATTTTTCTTTGCAAAATTAATATAAAATGATATAATAATCAAAAAACAGGTTAAACAAATGAAAATACTCTTTTTGCCGGAGAATCCATTTGAAATTGCTTAGATTGTCGATTTATTTCAAAAATATAGTTTTTTTATATTGTATAATATTACCATAATTCATATTTCAATTTGAAAACACATTACAAGTAAAATTCAACCCTGGCTCCATATTTTTATAAGGTAATGAATGAAACAAAATCTCTCCCCAATTGTCAATGAGATGATCACTATAATACTTGATCAGGTGATGTTCGTATTTGATTGGGATAATTATGTCAAAAAGTTTGCAAACATATCTATTATCACCCCCACAAATGATATACTTACACCACAAATGAAATATCTCAAAGTTGTATAATAATACTGATCAGCCCTGTCACGGGGATATTTCATGTTAAGTACCCGGTATAAAACTACTATGAGTAATATGATACCAATAAGTATGCATGATCCTATGATATGATCAAAAAAATGGCTTATTGTACTTTCTGATCGTACAAATGTTGATGCAAAATTGAGTATAAAACCCAAAATAATTCCCGTTGCGGTAACTAATGGTTGCCGGTATGCCTGTATTTTGTCTTCCATATTATTTTATCATTTTTTTATCCAATCGTTTGTAATACTTCATCAGGAATGATGAACCCAGCCATCGGAAAGGTTCTGGTGGAAGATAACTGGTGATCCCTCCATCAAAATCATAATACATTGTCTTCTCCCAGCCATGAACCCTGCCGGTAATTACTGATGCCAATATATTACCAAACATCACAGACATATTCACACCTTGTCCATTGTAAGCCAGGCCGAAAAAAATGTTGCTATATTTTCCTTTGACGCCAATTCTTGGAATTTCATCAGATGTCATACATAACAATCCATTCCAGATGTTTTCAAATTCCAGATCTTTTAATGACGGATACAACCTCAACATTTCCTTTCGGGTCATATCAAGCACTTTGTTCATATCTCCCTTATAATGCAGATCTCCTCTGAAATAATAATCTGCATCTCCACCTCCAATCACTATGCGATTATCATCTCTTAAAACCAGGTGCATCAAATAGTTTCTTGAATCATAAAAAGGCAATCTGCTTTTCCAGCCAACTTCGTCAAGCTGTATCGGAGATAATGGTTTAGTAACGGCTGTCTGAGCATGCACTGGAATTATCCTGCTTCTGAAATATCCTAATTTGGAGGTATAGGCATTGGTTGCAAGGATAATTTTTGAAGCAGTAACTTTATATGACTCATTCACTGATAACTCAATCTCATTTCCTTCGTTAATGGCATTTACAAAAGAATTTTCATAAATCATTACTCCCAGATCTTCTGCCAACTTTTTAAGGATAAGGATGAATTTTGTAGCGTGAAGGCTGCCTCCATTGGGGTCAAAAACCGAGGCTTGATAATATTCCGTTCCCAGCTCATCGTTTGTTTTATTTTCGTCCCAAAATTCCAGTGGAATTCCTGATTTGTTGACAATTTCGACGTATTTTTTATAGTAGGGTACATCTTCTAAATCAATAATAGTATGGCAATAACCCTCTAATTTTAAATCGCAATTCAATCCGCTTTGATTGACCAGGTCTTTAATTACCTTTAAATTCTGGCAGGTAAGATCATAAGTTTGTTTATTTAATTCAGGACTATCATAAATATTGAAAGACTCCGTAGGTGGTTGAGGCAACAGCATCCCTCCATGCCTTCCTGAGCCTCCATGCCCCACATGTTTGGCTTCAAGAAGTATGACCCTTAATTGAGGGTTGTATTTTTTTAAATGACAGGCCGATGACAAACCGGTATATCCTCCTCCTATGATAGCAATATCAACCTTTATATTATCCTGAAGTGCAGGGTTGGGAGGTAATAATTCCCTGGCCCAAAAACTGTTGTTTGTGTCAAAATGAATATCTTTTTCCGGTAACACAAGAGGACTAACAGCACTTGTCAGAGCGACTCCCCCAATCGTATAACCAGCTGATCTTATAAATTTTCTTCGATTCATTGACAGGATTTATTTTGTATAGATATCCAGCAATGGATGATGTTCACCATTGTAAAGTTTTGATACCAATTCACCAAAAAGGAAAGCTACATTGACACCTTGTCCTCCATTGTAGCCCAATGCGTAGTAGATATTTCTATTTTTTCCTGTTTTCCCAATTCTTTCACTTTTACTTTTGGTCTCAGCAATGATGCCATCCCAGGTTTTCTCAATTTTTATGCCTTTTAAAGCAGGGTAGAGTTCTGCGATACGATGTGCAATCTGCTCTTCAATTTTTTTAAGATCACCCGGATAGAGTAAACCCTCATCTTCATTGTATTCTACACTTCCACCTCCAATAACAATTCGTCGGTCACTGGTCATTACCATGTGAAATGTGGCATCTGCATCCGTTCCTGCATACTGGTCATCATACCAGGCGATCTGGTTTTTCCAGCCGGCTTTGAGGTATTGTTCTTCAGTCAAGGGTTCGGTTACGGATACCTGTGTGTGGGAAGGTTCAATATCATCTTCAAGAAATCCCAGGGTTTTGGAAGCATAAGCATTGGCAGCAATCACAATATTTTTTGCTTTTACCTGGTATTTTTTGTCTTTTACAACAACCGGCAGAGTAATTGTTTCACCTTCGGTAAAACCCCAAACAGGACTGTTTTCATAAATCACTACACCGGCATCTTCGGCTAATTTTTTTAGCGCAGCAACCAATTTTGCCGGATTGACGGTGCCTCCATTCGGATCATAAACAGCCCCTTTCAACCCTGGAGAGCCAAGCATACTGATGGCCTTTTCTTTTTCCCAATACTCTATGGGCATACCTAAATTTTTTGCAGCTTCAACATATTCTTTGGAACTTTCGATATTGTCAGGATTAAAAATACCCAGACATTGACCGTTCAACACATATCCGGGATCAATACCGGATGATTCTGTCAATGCTTTGATTCGTTTCATGCTAGCAACCGTAATATCATATATCTCCCTGTGATGTTTTTTGTGATCACCCATAACGAATCCACCCTCACTGTAGGTTTGTGCCAGAACAAGTGCTCCATTTCTGCCCGATGCACCATTACCAATCCTTTTGGCTTCAAAGATGACTACGTTTAAAGCCGGATTTGATTTTTTTATATGGTATGCTGCGGATAATCCGGTATAACCTCCACCGATTACAACCACATCTACTGCCATATCCTTGTCCAATGCCGGATTGACCGATGGAAGAAACCGGGCCCAATAACTCTCATTTTCATCGTAATACTTTCCAGGATCATAGGTTTGTGAAGTGTTTTGTACGGTACAAGCGGTTATTAAAAGTGCTATCAGAATAATAAATGCATTGAATATCAATGCTTTGTTTGATGATGATCTCATATTACTTATTGTTTGTCATATTTTATTTCCAATAATTAAATACTCCCTTATGATATTTTATCACTATTCGTGATCTATAATTTTGTCTGCTTCCCTGATTCCACTCAAATAAGCTCCGTGAACGGTTGAAAAATAATCAGCTTCGGTATGTTCACCTGCAAAAAATACTTTATTGTTCACTTCTTCTGCCAAATCGTCAAAATGCCTCATTTCAGTTCCAACAGCAGTATAGGAATAGGCTCCAAAAGCGTTTTCGTTAGTTTGCCATTTTGTTCTGAGCATTTTCATAGGGTAAGGAATACTGTTTCCATATATATCCCGCAAATGTAACATAATTTCATCAATGATCTGAGCATCGGTCATTGTTTCTGTCTGTCTTGCATAATCAGCGTAAGCAAATGTCATTAATGCATTTATGTTGGGATGAAATTTCCGGACATTCACAAAATAATTGAACTTGTCTTTTGTTTCAGGCGTATAGGAAATGTATTGAACATCGTCCCAAAAAACTGAATTCCAGGTCAATAAAAACTTATTTACACAGTTCATTCCTACTTTTTGAATTGCATTTTGTTTTGCAGATGGCAGGCCTGGAACAAATTGAATGCTATTAGCTTTTAAAACACCTAAAGGAACCGTTACCAGAACAAAGTCGGCTTCTGTTACATTTCCATTATGTGTTACTTTGATTTGAGAATTTGTGTAATCAACTTTTGTAACTCTTTGACTGAGTTGTATATTTAATCCATTTGCCAGATAATTTGCTATTGTATCATAACCGTTTGTTGCGATTTTTTCGGCTCCGCCAAACTCTTCACCTTCGTTGTAAATCAATGAAGAAAGATTGTTCAGATCACCAGTATCGAATGTGACATACGTGGACAACAGGAATTTCCACAGCCGGTCAACGGCTTTTGATGGATATAAGCTGTTGAAAACAGTTTCAAAACTCTGTGTGGAACTACCGCTTTTCATCATTGTGTCAAGTATAGTGTATAGTTCATCTTCAGCATTTTGATAAACTGAAGAACTTCTTAATACACCGCCTATATCATAACAGGCATCTGCCTGGTCATCCATTGTTTCAAAAGTATTCATTCCGGCCTGTTGAGCCAGAGTAGTTATTGGATTGCCAATCACTCCGTGTATCCAGCTTGCTCCTTCATCAAATCCAACACCCAAAGTCCGGTTGGTACGTAATCTTCCACCCACTTTGTCCTGTGCTTCCAAAACAATAACATTGAAGCCTTTTTCTTTCAATTTTTTTGAAGCTGCCAAACCCGAAATACCGGCTCCAATGACTATAACTGTTTTGTCATTTGCCGATGAATGGTTTTTATTGCAGGATGTTGCCAATATTGAAGGTGCTAAAATTACTATTGGTAAACTGCTAATTGTTTTTTTTAAAAATTTCCTTCTTTTCATTTTTTTTCTTATATGTTAAATTATAGAAAAACAAGACGTTATAAAGTTTCTTTTAGAAGATTTGGGGGCAACTTTTGTTTTCCGGGTAGGTTCAATATTTGAAATTAAATACAATATCATGATATTATAATTCATTGATCAATGCCATAAAAAATTCTTCTTTTGCATACTTTTCTTTCCATGGTCTATGTCCACATTTTTTTAAGAGGATTATTTTAAGATTGCCAAGTATTTTTTTCAGAGGTTTCTCAACACCTTCCACAGGATGCGGATCGTAATCGCCATGAATGGCAACAACCGGTGATTTTATTTTTTTCCCGTAATTTATTAAGGCATCAGAATTTCGCAATTCTTCGGCTTCCTTCCAAACCTGTTTAAAAATTTCTAAATCAATTTCAATGGAATCATCAGAATCCATGACTATTTCATATGAATCAGCTATCTCAATGAGGGTGCCAAACCGGAAAAGGGTTTCGTGGCTGAATTGCCCAGACTGTATTTTCAAAAGCAGGCTTTCTGCTTCTGTCCTTTGATATTGATTCAATCTTTCCATTCTGGTCTTCATTATCTGATCCGAATACTCTCTTTCAAATGGGGCTGCACTAAGTAAGATCAGTTTCTCAACCATGTCAGGGTATTTTCCTGCAAAGAGGTAACCAAGCCAGGCTCCCCATGAATACCCAATGATAGTCACAGGATTGCTGGAATTCTCAACGATCTGACTATACAATTCAGTTATTTGACCATCAATGGTATTTTGTGTTTGAAGGCATTCAACTACTCCAAATAATTCTGAGAGCTTTAATGCTACGGGTTTTAATTCTCCGGAGGCTCCGGGTCCGCCATGTAACAGATATGCACGGTATGGTTTTCGGCCGTATTTTCTGATTGTTTCCAAAATTGTCGGTTTTGATCCGGCAAAAATAGATTAAAATGCCCGATAATTATCATTTTGTTATTTCAATTCTTTTTATCGGAATTGAAAAGTTTCCTGCATTCTCCAGTCAGGACTACCGACAGTTCTGTAGGGATCGGACGGTATTGGATTATATTTTAAAAACAACCTCGTTATTTTTTCTGCGACAGATATTTCTGTAGCAAGCCAGTTTTTTCAACAACATCATTAGTAATACTATGAACCGAAATTGTTGCACCGGAAATGGCATCTATATCTTTCCCAACTATCAGTTCGCTTTCGCCATGAAATCCGTTGAACTGTTTCAGCCATCCTTTAACTGTAATTTCCTGACCATGAGTTGCTTCGTAATTGAAAATTTTTACGGAAAGGATGCTGGTTGTTGAATCAAATAAAATGAAATAATCAAAAAATTCAGCCCTCTCTGTCTTTAATTCTGATATCCTGGCCTGGCATCCTCCTGACCGGCATGTATTCACTCTTCCGAGGTATGCAAATTCAATAGGGTTGGTATTTTTAAAACTATAAAACCTGCCGAGGAAAGTATCTGTTTTTAATCCCTTTTCATCATAGATCTGCAAGGGAAACGCATTTTTGTTTCCACTTATCTTTTTTATTTCCTGAAATAATTGTTTTGGAGAAAAATCAACTTCAGGATAGCCTGCGTTTATGAGGAAAAGTAAACTAAAGATATTTAAAAACGGGAATCTCATATTTATCATTTAAAACATAATACCAAATCCGGCATTAAATACTTTATTATAAGCGGTTTCAACTTTTGATTTCACAAACTGGATATCTCCCTTGATAACTGCACCTTTAGTTAAGGCATATGTAAGTCCGGTTGTTATAACAGTATTTTTATAGCTGTCATTTTTTTGAAATTGTTTTTCGATTTTATGATGGGTATCATAAACTTCATATCTGACAAAAGGTGTCAATTCTGATTTGATTGGTTTAAAATGCCTGAAAACATTATATCCTAATTCAATATAATAACCTATCATAGCACTACCCAGATCATTGTTGATGCCGTTCTTTTTCGTAAAAATATTGTATTCTGTTGTATTAGAAAGCGAAGTGTAATAAAATTGTCCTGCTAGTTTCAAGCCTTTCAGGCTATAACGCACATCAGCCCCGAACATTGAAATACCAACTACTGATGAATCTGCCTTTTCAGTTAAGGCTTTATTTCCCTTGTCAAGTTTTTGATAAAGACGGCTATGGGATTTACCCAAATATCCTGAAAAACCAATATTCAGATTGCTTATCCCGTAGAACTCGATTTTTCCTGTGATTGCAGGAGCAGCTACATAAGCTTTTGAGCCTTTCTGTCTGCCCTCTCTCAGGGCCTTGCTTCCTGAGAACATAGCAACACCAGCATCAAAGCCATTGAACCCATTGACTAAGTAAATCTGATATTTTGATTTTACCTGCCAAACATTTCCACTAATACCCATTCCTATTTCCCTCCATGTGGAAGGAGAGATTTTGTTGTCTATAACAGGCCTTTCGACCCCGTTGAAAGTAGTAGGTTCATGATATTCATTGATTATTCCCATTGGAATAAGCAATATCCCTGCCCTGAAATTTGCATATTTGCTGAGTTTGTGTTGCAAAAACATTTGCTCAACCCATAGCTCTCTGGCATATTCAAATTCAATTTCTGATATAAATTGAGTTTTTACTGAGAAATTGTAGCCTAAAAACATTATCAGCCGGTGTGCATCGAGAGTGCCAAGGTCAAACTGCCCGTTTGTTACAGGCTGATTGTAATGTACTTCTCCGTAACCACCAATTGTAAGACCAGGTTTGCTGTTCAGCATTATTTCTGCACTATTCATATAAGTGCCTGAAATACTGTCTTTTTCCTGAGCTGTAGCTTTGATCAGACAGAAACTGAATATAATAAACACGAGAAAATTTTTCATAATATAAGTAATTTAAATAAATAAATGCAAAAGTAGGATGCTTCTGATTGCCCCACAATAGCATGAAGATGGGATTTATTGAATCATTTTTCATTATTTATAATGAAAAAGATATTTTGGGATTTAACACATAAATAAAATTAAAATTTGTAAAGAGAAGATATAGAGGTGTATAAATATTAAAAATTATTTTCATATTTTGCAGTGTAATTAATTAACCAATCCCTCTATTCCTGATCTGTTTTTCTGTGAGAATAGAAATCTCTCAGAAAAGGCAATTTATACTATGTTCAGCCAAGATTTCATGAATTTATTTCAATAATTCAAAACACTAAATGTATGGCTATATCATAAGTTTCATTCCTATGAAATAGGTCCTGGGCAAAGAAGGGCCATAAATATAAGAAGCATCCCTGAATTTTCCTTTGTCGAAGTCATCCTGATAGCTGTTGAGAATATTTTGTATCCCTCCATTTAACTGAAGTTTTACATTGCCCCCAATTTTAAAATCATAGGTAAGCTTAGAGTTTATATCAAAAAACCCGGGTGTTTCTTTTTCAGTGTCATTTTCTATGTAACCTGCAAAATGCTGCACAAGCATACTGCCGGTATAGGTTCCTGATAATGATAACTTCAGGGGCTTGCTTATTTCATAATTTGCAGTAAAAAAGCCGTATTGTCCCGGAGTACGGAACATTCTCTTCTGAGGTTTTATATTTTCGTTATCACTCCATTTTTCCGGTTCCCGGTACTCACTTGTCTGAAAGGTCATTCCAAACTGCAATAGAATTTTTTTTGCAGGAACCAGCATGCCTTCAAGGTTTATGCCTTTGACTACTGATCCTGCACCATTTCTTTTTTCAAGAATAATATTGTTATTAATATCCCTTCCGGATTCTTCTAAAACAAAAACATTATCCAGTCTGGTAAAAAAACCTTCTGCCAAAACATTCATTTCGACATCACCAATTTGGGTGTTGTAATCTATTGATGCACTATAGCTTAGTGATTTTTCAGTCTGCAAATCAGGATCGGGTTGAACCAGTGCAGCATCTCCGCCAAGAATCGAGATGTGCAGATCTTCATCGAAAGACTGGGGAGCCCTGAATCCTGTAGATACAGAAGCCCTCATGCCGAGATTAGGTATGGGGTTGTACCTCAGATTTAATCTTGGACTGAGAATGGCATTTTTGACCAGATTGTGTTTATCAATCCTTCCTCCTATCAAAATACTCATTCGAGAAGTCTGCCATTCATTCTGTAAAAAAAAACTGATTATATTTACTTTTTGATCAAAAATACGGTTGTAACCCGGCATTTCATCCTTGATCTGATCACTGTTGAACTCAGCTCCAATTGTCAGTTCTGCAGGCAAAAGAAAAAGAGTGTCCATGGCATATGTGTACTGGGCTCCTGAAACAAATGTTGTATTGGAGGTTTTGCCATGAGCATCGGTATCCTGCTGAGAACCATAGTAGCTTTTCCTGTCAATCAATTGTGCAGAGCTGTATAAATTGAATTTATGTTTGAAGTCGTTTGAGAAAATGTCATATTTTATTCCTCCGGTATTTATGTTATGATCTAGTTGTTCTGCTATATCAGATTTATGTGCTGGTAAATGCAGATTATTGCCCCCTCTTCTGAACTCACCAATATTATGATATTCAAGTGTGATTTTGCTATGCAGTCCCGGTTTGTAAAACGCCCGGAAACCTAAATTTTTCATATCAATCCTGGTAATCTCAGTAAATCCATCATCATCATAATCAAAGGGGCTTCTCTGACGTGTAGCACCAAAAAACATTACCCCTGTTTTATAATCATCAGAAACAATAGATGCATTGAAAGAAGTATTGAAGTCAGCTTTTTTTCCATAAATCAAATTTGTAGTATTCGATAACGTAATTGAATTGGCAGTTGGTTCCTTTGTAATTATATTGATAATGCCTGCAATGGCACTTGATCCATAAAGCGCTGAACCACCGCCACGAATCACTTCTACTCTCTCAATCATATTGGCCGGTATTTGTTCCAAACCATATATTCCGGCAAGGGAACTGAAAACTGGACGGCTGTCAATCAAAATCTGTGAATATGGACCATCAAGACCGTTGATACGCACCTGGGAGAAACCCCAGTTCTGGCAATTGGTCTCAACCCGGAGACCTGGTTGAAAATTCAACCCTTGAGCAAGGCAAACCGAATTGGTATTTTCGAATAATTTAGGAGTGATAAGATTTACGATAGAGGGTGATTCCCTCCTGTTAGTCTCATTTCTGTTAGCTGAAACTATCACACTGTTCAATTCAAAAACATCCTGTTCTATTTCAAAATTGATTTCAATGCTGTTGCCGGGTCTTAAATTTACTGGTTTTTCCAGTGTTTTATAACCCAGACCGGAAGCTACTAAAATGTGATTTCCTTCAGGAAGGTTTTTCAGGAAATAATGCCCTGTAGCATCTGTTGTAACCCCTATAGTAGTGCCCTTAATTGAAATATTATGGAAAAGGATGTGCTCCCCGGATTTTTTATCTACTACATGCCCGAATATATTTGCATCTGTTTTATTCTGTGAGAATCCTGAAAAAGTAAAAAATATAATAAGTGTAGTTATTGATAATGTGATTTTCATAATTTATAAAATTTAAAATATGTATTATGTCCTGTTATAAGACATACGATTTAAGTTAAAAAAAACTGAACTTGAAAAACGAAATGGTAATGAACTATGATATTTTTGTGGGAGGAGCCCGCAAACTTACGGAATTAAAGATCAAAAGATTGAGCAATAATTCATACATTCTGACTGAAGATATCCTGTCAGTAAAATTTTTCAATATCTTTAATGAAAATGAAATGAAGAAAACAGCAGCTATAAAATGAGAGAGCATATCAATCAGCAAAATCTCGTTTTGAGAATGTTGATGGTCTGTTTTCTTTTGTGCATCAAAAGGATCATAAATATGAGAATGAGTAATCCTTCGCCCATTTATTATATGTGAATGCGGGAAGAGAGAAATACTTACCAAATACACTGATAAGAGTATTAAGAGTATATATTTGATGGTATGCTTACGCAATAAATTCATTACCCGCTTTTTGTCCTCATTCAGTACTATCAACAAATAATTTTGGTTCTTGTTCTGGTATTTCTTTTTTGACCTGAACAATGTTGTGTATAGTTATAATATCGATAATAACTCAATCTATGTAAAAATTATTACAAAACAATGAATTATATATTAAGATAATTGTAAATGTTATAAAACAAAGTCATAGAAGACTGATGGTACATCCAAAACAGCCTGGTTTTATTTTTTTAAAAATTTTGAAGAATAAACCAGGTCTCCTGCCTTGATAAGAATATAATAGAGGCCTTTATCTAATTCACTGATATTGATCTGGGTCTGAAACTTGTTCAATTTAAACTGGAATTTGCAAATACCAAGGTTGTTAAAAACTTCAGCATATCCAGAATTAATATTTTCATTTTCTATTATTATTATTCCGGATGCCGGGTTTGGAAAAACATCAAGTTTTTTTATATTAAGATCTTCCGTATTTGTTGGTTTAGGGAACAACCATTGATAAGCTGCGGGAAATTCCTGCTTCCAGAACCATTCGCTATGCTGGCCGGAGGGAACTTCCTTAAAATAAAGTTCATTGTCCTGGAAACCGGAGTTTTTTAACAAGTTAATAATAGTCTTACAATTTTGAGCGACACCTGACTCCTGTCCTCCTGCAAGAAAATAAAATTTCGAATCAAATTTTTTAGGATATTGCTCTGCCAGTTTAAATGATTCCTGTGAGAACCAGAATGATGGAGAAAAAATCCCTGTTTTCCCAAATGTTTCCTGGTATTTTACACCTGCATAGTATGAGATAAGGGCTCCCATACTGCTGCCCATGATGCCTGTATTTGCACGGTCAGTCAATGTTCTGTAGCGGGAATCAATAAAAGGTTTTAGAGTTTCCGTTATAAATTTAATATATTTGTCTCCCTCACCTCCTCCATAAGTGGGATTGATCCATGGTGAGTACTCATTTATCCTGTTATTCCCCCCATTGTCGATTCCAACTACTATGCATTTACCTTCGGCGATGGCAGCCAGATTGTTCAGGCTCTCATCAATTCCCCATTCTCCGGCAAATGAATAAAAAGCATCAAACAGGTTTTGACCATCCTGCATATAAATAACAGGGTATCGAACCTGCGAGGTGTTGTAATCAGGTGGCAAATACAACCAAATCCTCCGGTATCTGTTTAGCTGTGGCATAAAAAATGTGTCTGTCAAAATACTTACGTTAGTTTGAGCTGTATGGGTGCCTCCACATTTATCGGCCCAATTAATTATCTGAGCATTATAGGTGCCTGATGATCCGTAGGTAAAACTCCGGTTTCCAAGTTCAGTACAATTAATTCCCTTCTCGACTTTTGCCCAGCTACCGCGGGTAAATTTGAATTTTATTGTTCCGGTACCATTCAATGTTATTGAATATGTGTTGTCATTATTTTTTGTGAGTTTATGTGTTTCATTTCCGGGATTCCAATTGTTGAAATCACCGGCAATATACACTGATTCTTCCCAGGGATGATCGGAAGGCAGGCTTGTAATTGTGATTTTCAATTCTGCCCCTGTAAGTCCGGAAGAAAAAATCAATCCTGCAAATAGTATTATTATTGATCCCTTTTTCATACTATTGATATTATATTTTGTAATACTTTATAAATCATAGAATTCTGTTTTATTTTATTTAATCCTATGGAACACTGTCAGATTTTCATTTGTTTACTACAAATCTGAAAATTGTTTTTGAATAAAATTCCTGTTTTGTATCAAGGATTGTTGCAGGAAACTCTGGTTTATTCGGAGAATCAGGAAAATGCTGGGTTTCAAGTGCAACACCCTTGTTTTTTCCGTAAATCTCACCATCTCTGCCTTTTAGATTTTCAATATAATTGCCCGTGTAAACCTGGATTCCTGGTTCAGTTGTAAGTATGTCAAGTTGTCTTCCGGTCAGTATGTCTTTAAGGGAAGCAGCAAAAATTAGTTCATCTGAGTTTTCAGTCTTGAGTACCCAGCAGTGATCATAACCATTACCTGTCTTCAATTGAATGTTGTCATTATTGATTTCTGCTCCGATTGTTTTGAATGATCTGAAATCGAAGGGAGTCTGCCCAACTGAAGCAGATCGATCCGGGATCAGGTTTAAATCTGTCGGAAGATATTCTGTCGCATTTATCACTAATTGGTGATGTAAAATATTTTCGGCTAGTTTTCCGGCAAGATTGAAATAAGAATGCTGTGTAGGATTATAAACTGTCTTTTTATCAGTTTTTGCTAAAAAGACAATCTCCAGTGAGTCATCATTTTTGAGTTTATATATTACCTCTGCATTAAGCTGACCAGGGAATCCTTCTTCACCATCATTACTGATGTATCTCAAATAAAGAGCAGATTCTTCTCCTTCCTTAGTCTCAGTTATTTCCCAGAAAACCCTATTAAAGCCATTATTTCCACCATGAAGACAGTTTGGGCCATTGTTGGCAGGGAGCTCATACTTAATACCATCAATGCTAAATGAGGCGTTTGCTATTCTGTTTGCATATCGTCCTACCAGGGCACCAAAACTCGCATCATCATTGAGGTATTCATCGATTGTATCAAATCCAAGAACTATATCATCAAAATTTCCTTTTTTATCAGGAGTCATTAAGGAGGTAATTATTCCACCATAATTAATTACTTTTATCGTAATTCCATTTCTATTTTTGAGAGTGTATTGATAAACCTCTCTGCCGTCTCTCATTTTGCCGAATAAAATCATAATTCTTTTTTTATAGAAGTTGACTGGTTCCTTCGCTGATTGAAACCTCATAGATAGAATGTGGGATATTGTTGAAATTATAGTATTCTCTTAAAACTCTTTCTCTGAATCGAGGTATTGCATCTTTGTGAATAATATTGATAGTACAACCTCCGAAGCCTCCCCCCATCATTCGGGCTCCCAGGATACCTTCTGTTGAAGCTGCTATTTCAACCAGCTGATCCAGCTCTTTGCAACTTACATTATATTTATTTTTAAGGCCATCGTGTGATCCGAAGATCATTTTGCCCGCTTTTTGCAGGTCGTTTTGTTCAAGGGCAAGACATGTTTGTTCAAGCCTGGTATTTTCTTCTATGACAAAACTGCATCTGTTGAAGACCTTTCCGGTGAGTTGATCGCGGCATGATTCCAGTTGTTCCATAGTCACATCTCTCAGAGAATGTATTCCCGGGAAATGCCCGGAAACGATTTCCACTCCCTGTTCACACTCCTGCCTGCGGATATTGTATTCCGATGATGCCAGATTGTGTTTAACCTCTGTATTGCACAGAAGTATGTGGTAATCACCGAGATCGAGGGGTTCGTAGCTAAAATCCAGTGATCGGCAGTCAAGTTTTATTACCCTGTCAGCTTTGCCATGCATAACAGTGAATTGATCCATGATCCCGCATTTCACACCGGCAAATTCATGTTCAGCATTCTGCGCCAATTTGACCATTTCGATATTGGACATGCCCAATGAAAAAAGCTTGTCAACTGCATATATGAACCCGCATTCCATAGCTGCTGACGATGATAAACCGGCACCGATCGGGATATTTCCACCTACAACAACATCAAGTCCCGACACCTTGATGCCTTTTTGTGACAGCTGAGAAACTACACCGAGGAGGTAATTTGACCATGTCTCTTTTTTTTGAATTTCAATCATATCACAGGGTATCTCTGCGGTGCTGTTAAGATCGTAAGCGAAAAACCTGAATTTGTTCAGAGAATTATGAGCTACTGCGAAATAAAGTTCCTTGTCTATAGCTGCAGGCAGTACAAAACCTTGATTATAATCAGTGTGTTCCCCGATGATATTTATCCTGCCCGGAGACCTGAAAACAGATGGATTCGAACCATATAGGTCTTTAAATGTTTTTAATATTTCCTTTATCATGATCAAAATCCAAAATTATAAAAAAATTAATTCCAAAACAAGATAAATGATATATTTTGAATCAACAGATTAGTTTTCCAGCCATATTCATTATTGAAAAAAAGATTAAACGATTTCCGGATAGTTCAGGCCTGTTTTTTGTTTTAAACAGCTATATAATAAACATACATTTAAAATATATCGTTAATTAAGATGGCTGTTAAAATTTTTTTATTTTTGGCACTGTAATAATTAAACTAAATGTTGTGATAAGGTGAAATTGCATTTATTATTATTTTTTCAGTTGTTTTTTTTCGTTTTATTAACTTCAGGAAATCATGTTTTTTCCCAGGCCTATATTACAGGTAGGGTAGCAGATAGCAGGACCGGAGATCCATTGTCATTTGCAGGCCTTAAGTATAGCACAAAAACTTCAGTTGCAGATCTCAACGGCAATTTCGTCCTGGTAAATGAAAGTGACAGTCTGAATCTGGTCATTTCCTATATCGGATATAAAAGTGTCAGTCTTAATATATTTACAGGTACAGACAGAATTGATCTTGGAACCATATTAATGTCGGAAGAAAGTAATATGATAAATGAAATTACAATAACTTCCGGGAAACTCAGAAAATCCATTGAAGAAGTTACTGTGTCAATGGAATCGCTGAAACCTGAATTTCTGGAGAAAAACAATACAGTCAGATTCGACAATATTCTGGAAAAAATTCCAGGTGTGAGTTTTATAGATGGCCAGGTAAATATCAGGGGGGGGTCAGGTTTTACCTATGGAGCAGGTAGCCGGGTACTGATTCTTTATGATAATATACCAGCTTTGCAGTTTGATTCTGCATTTCCGAACTGGAGCAATATCCCGGTTGAGTCAATAAGCAAAGTTGAGGTTATGAAAGGTGCAGGTTCTGCTCTTTATGGTTCTTCTGCAATGAACGGAGTGATAAATATATTATCAAGAACTGCCAAAATGAAACCTTATGCAAAGTTCAAGGCTTTTGCCACAGTGTATGATTCGCCTGCTGATACAGCAAAAAAATGGTGGGGCAGCCAGTTAAATCCCTATAAATATGGGCTTTCAGGTGAATTTGCTCAAAAAATTGGCAATATGGATCTTGTAACCTCTCTTTATTATATGCGTGATCCTAAAAATTTCAAAAAAGACTGCGAAAGCTATATCGGCAGATTTACCCTTAAACTCGATTATCAGTTAACCGAATCTTTTTCTTTTGGAATACACAGCAATCTGAACGCAGAGAACAGAACTACATTCTATTATTGGGAAAACTCAGGAAAGGGGGCTTATATAGGAGATAAAAATTCATATTCTAATGAAATAATTAAAGTGTTTGTAATTGATCCTCACCTCAAATATCTAACCCGAAATGGAGGCAAACATACACTTCAATCCAGAATTTACTATGTGACAACATTTCTCACTGAAGACAAATCAAATGATTCTTACAATACTTTCTTTGAATATCAATACCAGAAAAACTTTTCGGATCTGGACCTTGTTATTACTTCCGGCCTCGTCAATTCATTGGGTATAACAGATGCAAGACATTATGGGGATACTATTTTTTTAGCTTCCAATAATGCATTTTATCTCCAGGCTGAAAAAAAATTTTGGGACAAAATTACTTTTGAATTTGGAAGCAGATACGAGATCAATTCTGTCAAAGGACCTAAAATAATTGATGGGAAGAACATAAGTGATAAATACAAAAGAGAAAGCAAACCCGTATTCCGGGCAGGTATGAATTTTGGACCATTTAAGATGACCAATATCAGAATGTCATGGGGTCAGGGATTCAGATATCCGGCAATAGCGGAGAAATTTACAAATGCACTTTCAGGTAGTGTTTTGATATTACCGAACCCTGAATTGAAATCAGAATCAGGATACTCTGGTGAAGCTGGAATCCGGCAGGGCTTTAAAACGAAAAGTATTAATGGATTTTTTGATTTTTCGGTTTTTCAATCTGAATATAATGATATGATTGAATTTCTGCTTGTATTTAATAAACGCCTTTATTTTACTGCTCAGAATGTTGGAAATACAATAATTTCAGGTTGTGAGCTTACATCAGGTTTGAATTATAATTTTGGTGAGTTTAAACTCGATTTTACCGGTGGATACATGTATCTTGATCCAAAATATAAAAATTTTGAAAACGTAAAACATACGGTCAGTAATGATTCGGTTAACATATTAAAATACAGGTACAAACACACATACCGGTTTGATCTTGATCTGAATTACAAAAAATTCAATTTTGGTATCGGGGCATCATACAACAGTTTTATGCCATCAGTTGACAGGCTTCTGGAACAACCAGTTATCGTAAAAGGAGTTGCAGAATACAGAAAAAAAAACAATAAAGGGGCTCATGTGTTTCGTGCAAGAGCAGGGCTAAAAATGTCAAATTTTGATATTGTTTTTAATGTAGATAACCTTTTCAATACAGAATATTCTGTCAGACCGGCATTGATAGAAGCTCCGCGCAGCTTTACACTGAGTATAGCTTATTCGATAAATTGATAAAATAATATAAAAACATCCTGGATACAATTATATCAACCGGAAATTAATTGTTCAAAATTGCCCATCAATTACCCAGTTATTATCCATATATAAATATTTATATTTTCGAAAAGAACGGTATTGTTAGTCCAAGCCAGGGAAAAGCTAAGAATCCGTCAAATTCTCTTGTAACAGGAAAGAACAACCCATAGTCTAATCCTACTTTATTAAACAATGATCTGGCTCCTAATGAAACCAGGCCGACCCATTTACCATCAATATTTAGGAAGTAATTCTCGGTAAGAAAATAAGTTCCTGATGAGATCCTTGCCATTCCGCTGATATTGATTAGAGGTTTGGATGCCCAATTACTATCGGCATATCCATAGCCCAATCCTAAGCTCAGGTTATTGTTTTTACTACCCATCGTTGCTACACCGTAAGCAAGTCCAAACCCTGCCTGATTATTAAATCCGGCAGTTCCTGCTAATACTCCTGCACCTATATTGAATTTATTATTTACTACCGGAATCGAAAATTTTGGCAAAACAAACATAGGTGAAATGTCAGAGCCGAACAGGAACAATGGAATGATACCAACACCAACAGAAAAATAATCTGTTACTCCATAACTCGCCTGATTCCAGAGTACCCAAATATTTTGATAATAACCCTCTCCTTTTTTTAATCCATAACCGTTGGGTGCCCAGAAATGACGGGTTGATTGCGGATTTTCAAGCCAGATCTTACCTGATCTGATATTTTGTTTGTCAAGCCTGGCAATTTTTTTTATCGCCGATTTTGGAATTTTAACAATACCGAATTTCCCATTATTGAATTCAAGTATTTGACCATCATCTCTGATTACATTTCCTGTAAATTTGTTGCCATCTACAGTTTCTAAATGATATAATCTGGTTGAATCGATCTCATATTGTGAAAAGCCTTTAACCGCACTAAAAACTAAAAGTACAAAAAAGATGAATATGATATGAGTTTTCTTCATTTTTAAAATTTTTATCCTTTATAAATTTAATTAATTCACAAAATCTCAAAATAATACTGTTTTTCTAAACATTTTAAGAACGCCTTTGACCAGGCTTCACTGTCTTCATCTGAATAATATCAACCATGAAGGCGAATGCCATAGAGAAGTAAATATAAGCTTTTGGAATCTCAAAATGAAGGCCTTCTCCAATAAGTGAAATTCCGATCAGCAAAAGGAAACATAAAGCAAGAATTTTGAATGATGGGTGCTTTCTTATAAACTCGCTGATAGGTTTAGAAGCAAACAACATGATACCAACTGTCACAATCACAGCAGTATACATTATCCATAATTCCTGTACCATGCCTACAGCCGTTATAATGGAATCAATAGAAAAGACCAGGTCAAGAATAATAATTTCTGAGAGCAATTTCATGAAGCTTGCTTTTTTAGGGACAACTGGTTCTTCATTCATTGCAATTTCAGTTTTATGATATATTTCTTTTGTGCTTTTATAAATAAGAAATAATCCTCCTGCAATCAATATAAGTCCCTTGCCTGAGAAATCAATATTGAAAAGATTGAATAACGTCTGATCCAGTTTAAGGATCCAGGAAATTACAGCAAGCAGGAGCAGTCTCATTACCATCGCCAGACCAATACCCCAGTATCTTAATTTGTTTCTCTGCTTTTCCGGTAGCTTGTCAGCCAGAATAGATATGAATATTATATTATCAATACCAAGTATTACCTCAAGTGCTATAAGTGAAATTAGTGGAATTAATGCATCAGCCATGTTCGTATATTATTTATAAATAATAGAATAAATATTAAAAATATTTTAAATGTATAGTGTTTTAATTTTTTTTGTTTGCAAACTTAATATTTTTTTCGAAAAGCAATGCACTAAAGTGAAAAAGTAAGTGATGAATAATCCCGATTTATCGGGAGAAAAGTGTCATTTGAAAAATATATCAAGGCTAATTAATTTATTCATATTATTTCATTAAGTAATCGTGCTGGTCTTTGATTTTAATATCATAAAAAAATATAATATGTTGTATGCACATTTTAAGGCTTATAATAAATAATTATCGCCTTCTTAGTTTCTAAGTATAGTTGTGGTTAATAAGAGTATTGATAATTAATCTGCCAGCCAGCGGATGTATTTGTGATTAAATATTATTTTCAATCTGTAGGTTGCGTAATTTTTGAATATCACTATATATAGTTTAAAAATCGTATTACCATGGAATCTGTGCTTTATCCCTGAAAAACATTCCGGTAAGTTTTTGATCAGCTTCTGTGGCCAGCCAAACTGGAGTTGCTGCTCCCTTCTCTACACTCCTTATTGCATCCTGTCCGCCCATATCTGTCCTGACCCAGCCAGGACATACTGCATTGACAGAAATTGCTTCGTTTTTCAATTCAAAGGCAAGATGTCTTGTGATTGCATTCAGAAAGGATTTTGAAACACAGTAAGAAGGCCACCAGCCTCCGACCGGATCTGTCATTGATCCACCTCCGCTTGAGATCATGATTATTCTGCCATGCTTATTCATGAATCGCAAAAATGTTTTAACTACTCTTAATGGCCCAAAACTATTTGTTGCCAGTGTATTTTGCATTATTTCTTCATTTTCATTCAGTAGACTTCTGTCGGCTTTTAATCCGATTCCTGCATTATTGATCAGTACATCCAATGACATGTTAAATCCAGCAAATTCATTAGCAGCAGCTTTAATTGCATCTTCACTGCTGACATCCATTAATAAACCAGAAACAGCAATTTTATAAGATTTTAATTTTTTTAATGCTTCATCTAATTTTGTTATATCTCGGGTTGAAAGAATGATTTGATGACCCATTTTTCCTAATTGAAGTGCCATTTCAAATCCAATACCTTTATTGGCACCTGTTATAAGTATTGTTTTTTTTCTGTGTGCATTCATATCATCGTTAGTTTTCGGATCCTGTTTCTTTTTTCTTTTTTAGATTGTATTTTATAACAAAAAAGAGGGTTATGAAAAATGGAATGGATGAGGAGGCTACTTTGATATTTGCTGATGCTATACCGACAACCAATATAATAATCATAATAACAGAAAGAAAAGCTGATCCAATCAGAGTTAAAATCCTGCCTGGAATTTTCTGAACTAAAGTATAAATCAGGATTAACTCTCCGGCTAATGGAAGTAAAACTGCAGGATGGAGGAAATTTTTAATATTCCATGCAGGGCCAAATAAAAGTTCATATTGAATTTGAAATAAAAATGAATGCTGATTTCCTGACCATTCGAGATAGCCGGCCAATCCTGTGAGTATTAAAAGCAGATTCAATATTTTTTTCATTTTAACATTATTTAAGTGTTTGAATAAATTCAATTTTTTTGAAATTTACCGATCTTGTAGTATTCACTATTTTGGATAATCAAAAAGTACAAACCATTTGATAAAGTTGAAATATCTATTTCGAATTCATTCCCTGGGTCCATTATTATTGATTTCATAACCAATTGACCGGAAGAAGAATAAATACGGCAATTAATATGTTTTTTATATTTATCCTGTAATTTTATAGTAAGGATATCCGATGCCGGATTAGGAAAAATATCTGAAGAGCAAAATTTATTATTGTCTGAAAGGTCATTCAAAACCGGAACAAGTTTTACATCCTGAATCACAGGACTGCCATTTTTAAGTGTAATTTTTTCATATGTCTTTGATATATAACCAGTTGCGGAAAATGTAAGACTGTACTCCCCACCAATCATGTATTTGTGATAACATCCTAAAGGCAAAACAGAATATACCTGTGAGCTATCATTTTCCTGATCATAATTATTAACCCAAAGTCGGGCTCGTAATGGTTTTCCTGTTAACGAATCAGTTACAATGCCCTGAATGCCATAAGTAGATTCTCTGATGAAATTCAGCAATGACCTGTAGTTGGCATTCCATTTATTATTAAGGTTTTGTGTTTCAGTGATAAGTACATTATCAATTTCTATTGTTAATTCACGACAATTTTTGAAATAGTTCATATAATCCTGCCTTCCTCCATTGATCACATACCAGTCCCCACCTTCTGAAACTCCATCAGCAAATTCTGAGGTCATATAATATGGCGAAACACTTCGAGCTGTATCTACATAATCTGTGCATACTTTTTCCCACCACCCTGCATCTGCGTTAGGATTATCTATCGATCGCCAGCAATCCCATGGGTAATTTAAAAGCTCTGCTCCTGAATGTATATTGGCTCCAATATCAAAATTGTGCTTATCAGCGAAACTCATAAATGCATTGGTCTCAGGCTGATATTCCTTCCCATCCGGATTTGGGCCGTAAACAGGATCGGGGTAGTTTCGATTGAGATTTACATTATAATAATTGGTTCTTTTAGCATATGCGACTGTTGAACCCGGAGGATCTGATTTATAATATGTTGCATCAGGATTGGCAAGCGGGCAGATCCATATCTCAACATTATCAATCAGGTATTTTACCTGTTCGGAGGTTGAATAATTTGACAAGAGATGGTCGATAAGCCGGAGCAGAATTATAAAACCAGCTGTTTCATTGCCATGCATGGAAGAAGAATACAGAAATCTGGGTTCATTTTCAACATCGTTTATATTGTCTGTTATTTTTGCAGTCAAAATCCTGTAATTTCCTGAAGGTGTCTGTGACAAAATTGTGTCAATCTTGCAGAGATCCGGATATTTGCCGGCAAATTCTGCCATCATTATTTCATAAAGCTGATAAGTAGGGTAGGCATCCCAGTTTTTCATTTCCGATATTGAATCAGCCATTTTCAAAGATCTTAATTGATCGGGAGTGATTGGGTTGTAATGAATTTTTAACTTCAAAAAATTTAAAAATTGAGTTTCATCAGCACTGGCTTTTACATAATAGCAAGTTTTGTCAGGTAATTTTTTAATATTATCTATAGAAATTATATGCCCAAGATCAAAATCAACAAGATCGATAGAATCACATTCAAATTCAAATTCAATTTCTCCTCTGTCATCGAGAATTTCTAATGCCGTTAAATGATTATTATTTACATATGTCTTATTTTGTGAATATGTAATAAAGGGTAATAATAGTAAAATATATATTAAAAAAAATTTAAACATAATTTGTTGATTTAAAATCATATTGAATTTTTCATTGCACTGGTTAATCTTGGTCATAATATTCAAAAGGCCCCGCTTTTCTAATTTTAGATTCTTGTTTTTTTAACCTGGTTATGAACATCAGTACATCTGGCAAATATAGCCAGAATGGTAATTCAAAATGAATGATATTGAATAAAGCTCCCCGGCATTTGCCGTACCCTGATGCTTGTGTTAGGTCATTACAATTTCTGCATCAAGTTGTCTTTCTTTGACAATTTTTCTGATTTCATAAGAATATTTTTCACCAAAATAATTACCTGCAGTCGGATTTAGAATAAAACCCCATTTTTCGTTTTGCTTATTATTCATTTTAATAGTTTAAATATTTCGAACTTATTACTGATCTTACCACATCAAGTATTTCTTCATCATTTTTCTGCTCCAGGTATTGAAAATCTAAAGGCTTGTGAATGATAACACTAATTTTAGTTGAGAAATCTATAGCTGTCCTTGTCTTTGGTTTTAAGCGATAAAATCCATTCAGCGTTACTGGTAGTACATCGAGTTCTGATGCTCTCATCAGATAAATAAAACCACGGTGAAATTTTAAAATCTTCCCATCATCTGTTCTTGTGCCCTCGGGAAATATTGCGATAGTCCCGGCATCAGATTTTTCAACAAGCTGTTTAAGCATAAGCTTGGTGTTTTTTACATTGGCAGTTTTCATTGGAATATAACCTGTCATCTTCAGGGCTTTACCAAAAAAAGGTATATTAAGCAGATATTCTTTTCCAAACCACGTTACGTCGGGAATTAAAGACATTATTGCTGGAATATCGAACAGACTACCATGATTTGCCAGAAGGATATATTTCTTTTTCTTTAATATGTTTTCTTTACCTTCAATGTGGATTTTTTTTCCAATAATGAAAAACAAAGACCTTGCCCAGAAATTAAGTACAATTCTTAAGGCTTTTTTTAATTCTGATCCTGCAAGTAACAAAGTTAAAATTACGATTAAAGCCGTAAAAATATACAGAATTATGTAAACTGGTATTGATATTAAACTGTGAAATAATGGATATTTCATTTAATTGCAATTATTTAACTTTTTTCATCCCTGTCATAAAAATTTCAATGTAAAATTGAAGAGATTTCGAAAACTCAGTTTGTTAAAACTCAACTTATCACTATAATCATATCACTTTTTATAATGGATAAAAAATTTTAGAAAAAGCAAAAGTATTAATAAAACCCGAATTATTTTAAAAATCCAAATCATTTACTTCAACAACTATTTTTTAAAGCTTTTTCAAATGTTGAATCAAGAAAAATCATATTTAATACCGACATGAAATTGAAAATAGTACTGACATTTGCAGTCAGCACAAATCCGATTTAAGAACCCCAATTCCCCCAATTTCAGTCGGCATTATATATTAAATGCTGACCGAAATGTCAGTGCCAAATTATTGGAATATTGAAGTTGTTTAAAAATAAATGTTTAAGACGCTTGTAAATTATTGATATTTAAGCAAATGCAGTAATATATATTTGTTTAATTTTGAACCCCATTTTGCAAACACTTAATTTTAAT
>JBLMZC010000053.1:0-18991 GCA_050258615.1 Deltaproteobacteria bacterium
GAGACCCTTTGATTCTATATTAAGTGTTTTGATCTCTCTTTCAAAATAATATAGAAGTTATACCAAATTCATTTATATAATATTCCAATAATTTGGCACTGACATTTCGGTCAGCATTTAAAATATAATGCCGACTGAAATTGGGGGAATTGGGGTTCTTAAATCGGATTTGTACTGACTGCAAATGTCAGTACTATTTTCAATTTCATGTCGGTATTATTTAATAATTGAATGTACAGAAACTGCTAATAAAAAAACAATTTAAAGTACATTTACTGGGATATCAAAATCTTTAATGTGTTTTTTATGTCAAATGTCAGATGATATCGCGGTTATTACTCTTTATGTCATTCCGAATCTTTCCTTTTGATTATTCCATTTACTGTTAATAATCCAAGTTCGATTAGTTTTAACTTTAATTGAGACCCACCATCCAGTGTTTTGGCCCAATTTTCCCTTTTTAAAGCCAATGTCTTTTCAGGATATTCTTCAAAATACAATAGAACAAATGGCCTTCTTGATTTTGTTGATTTTGTCCTTCCGGAATTGTGTTCCTCCAGCCTTTTATTAACGTCCATCGTCACTCCCTTATACAAGCGATGATCTTTCAGACTATATAGAACATAAAAAAAATACATCTGGAATTTATGAAAAAAAATCCCGCAATGCAGGATTTTTTTAGTAGCGTGAGGCGGGATTGAACCGCCGACCTCATGATTATGAATCATGCGCTCTAACCATCTGAGCTACCACGCCTTTTATAAATATTATTAATTTCTTTACTCTTAACACTATTGTCCGCCGACCTTCCGTATGGACGCTCTAACCATCCCGATAATAATCGGGAGTGCTACCACGCCTTTTTTCAAAACAGGGTGCAAAGATAAAATAATTTTAAAAAGAAATAGATTTTTTAATGGTGAAATTTTTGATTTCCTCAAAAAAAATAGGAAAAATGAAGTTGTCACTTTTCCTGTCTGAGTATTGATAATTTAATATTAAAATCTATAATTGTTCGAACCGTGCCTGGAAGAACCTTAAATACTTGGGTTCATAAATCATCTTCAGACCCTTTGCTGTATGCCTTTTCTCATAAAGTTCACTCACAGCATAAGCAGCAACATCAAAATGAGCCTGGGTATATACACGTCTTGGTATTGTCAATCTTACAAGTTCCAGTTTCGGATAGTAATGATCTCCTGTGTCTTTATTTCGTCCGGCTGATACCATTCCTCTTTCCATAGCTCGAACTCCTGATTCCACATAAAGATCTGCTGCCAGTTTTTGTGCAGGAAACTCAATCTGGGGTATATGATCATAAAATCTCTTTGCATCGAGAAATACTGCATGGCCCCCTACAGGTTCAACAATAGGTATTCCTGCTTCTTTAAGAAGCTTACCAAAATATCCTACCTGCTCTACTCTGAATGAAATATTTTCGTCACGTATGGCTTCCTCTATACCCCGTGCCATAGCCTCCATATCACGTCCTGCCAGGCCTCCATAGGTATGCAACCCCTCATAAACCACTACCATGTTTCTCAGTTCCTCAAATAAATCCCAGTCATTTACTGCAACAAAACCCCCTATATTCACAAGCAGGTCTTTTTTGCCAGACATTGTGGCTGCATCTGAATAAGAACAAAATTCCTTATGAATCTCAGCTACAGTTTTGTTTTCATAGCCAGGTTCTCTCTTCTTTATAAAATATGCATTTTCCATATTTCTGGTTGCATCCAGAACTACCTTGATGCCATATTTTTTCGCTAGTTCACTTACCTGCTTCATATTTTCCATCGAGACAGGTTGACCTCCAGCCATATTAACAGGTGCACCAACTGTAATGTAAGCAATGTTTTCTGCTCCAACCCTTTTTATCAAATCCTGAAATTTCTGCAGATCAACATTACCTTTGAAAGGATGGTCACTGACTGAATTGTGAGCTTCATCAATGATCACATCAACAAATGTTCCACCTGACAACTCCTGGTGAAGTCTTGTGGTTGTGAAATACATATTTCCGGGAACATATTGTCCTTTTTTTATAAGACTCTGTGATAAAAGGTTCTCAGCCCCTCTTCCCTGGTGAGTTGGAACAAGATATTTATATCCATAATACTTCCTTACGGTATCTTCAAGATAGTAATAGTTCTTGCTGCCTGCATATGCTTCGTCGCCAAGCATCATTCCTGCCCACTGATAGTCACTCATGGCATTGGTGCCGGAATCTGTCAGTAAATCAATATAAACATCCTCAGAGTGCAATAAAAAGGTATTATATCCTGCTTCCTTTATTTTTTCCTCCCGATATTCTCTGGTCGTCATTTTAAGGGGTTCAACCATCTTGATTTTGTATGGCTCTGCCCAGGGTTTATGTTTTTTCTGATTATTCATAACAGTGCTATTTTTTTCTGAAATTTATAAAATAAATAAATGCTCATTTTTCCTGCAATCAGACAATACCTGATTACGGGCACGAAAATAAACCTAATTGATTATCATACAAAAAGAAATATCAAAATAGAAACCTTAAATGTATTTCTTCTTAATAAGGTAAAAAAAATCAATCAGAAAGCGAAAAATGATTTTTTTTTCTATGAATCATCTAAAACCAATGATTTCCAAACCCCCTGAAAGGCCAGGGGATACTCAATAAAATGACCAGCAGGGCTATACCATAATAAATCCTGATGGTCTTGTTCCATTTTTCCTGTGGTATTTTCCTCAGTTTAAAATATGCTATCATCACGAGATGATATGCTATGATCATCCCAAGTGTATGTTCTATGGTAAAAAACCTTAGCCTTGCAACTCCCATAAAACCAGATTCAAAACTTACAGATGGACTTGTGAAATATAAAATAATGCCCAATATTAGCTGTAAACTGAATATTATAAAAGTCATAAGAGTCCAGTCAACTTTTTTAGGTGAATTAAACGTTTTTGAATGGTCCTTGATCAAAACATATATCATTAATAAAAGTAAAATCCACCTTAGACCCGAATGTGTATGTAAAAGTATGCTGTGCATAATTTATTTTTTAACAAATTTAAGCGTTTGAGTTTTTTTATTATCACTAATACGGAGATAACAAGGTTGGCAAACCATTTGTTTAGTATCGAATTTAAAAATTCTTTGTTCAGGCGTATATTTTAATTCTTCTTTAATAATTTTTTGGCCTATACTATTAAAAAACTCGAGGATCAGTTTTCCCCTGTTATTGGTTCTCCTGACTTCTGCATATAGGTAATCAAAACATGGATTGGGAAATATGATGATTTCCGTCTCTTCATTTTCATCTTTTGAGGAAATGTAATTATTATCCAGAATAAATCTCACTGTGGAAGACCATGGCCCCATGCCTCCCTCATTAATTCCGGCAACCCTTGAAAACAACCAAACTTTGGTCAAAGGATTGTAGTATAGCGTATTGGTAGCATTATTCACATACTCTTCCTTAATGATATTGTTAAAATCAGCATCATCAGATATCTGAAGTAAATATTTTTCGGCTTTATCAGCAGGAAACCACGATATCTGGACGTATTCAAGTTCCTCATTTAATATAGAATTGTTCTGAGGTGAAAAAATATCTGTTACTCCCGGTAAGGGTATATAGGTCCTGAAACTGTTTGTTTTTGACCACTTGCTTTCTCCGCCAGGGCCTTTGGCTTTGATCCTGACAAAGTATTCTGTTGCCTGATCCAGTTTTTTAGTGATCCTGTATTTACTCTGAACATCAATCAAAGTATCTACAACATTATAAATGTCAAATGAATATTCACTTTTTGATATCTGGATATGTATTTTTTCTGTGTTGTCACTGTATGAAAATGCAAATTCCGGATAAAGTTCGATATTTTCAGCATTATCAGGTGGTGATAATATTGAAGGGGTAGCAGGAAAAGCGGTTATAAAAGACCTTCCAGGTGAATATGGGCTATATCCTCCAATATTTACAGCTTTAACCCTCCAGTAATATTCATTACCGCCTTCAAGGTCAAGCTCATCTAAATTGAATCCGGTGTTCTTCGATTTAAATTCTCTTGTGTTTAATTGAAAACCGGGATCTGCAGAAATTTGTAGGTAATAAGCCGCTGCTGAGCCTGGATCTGACCAAACCAGCATGTCACCGGCCCAGGCAAAAGATTTATCAGCAGGACTGATCAGAACAGGTGTTCCGGGTTTATCTACTTTTATCAATTCTGAACCATCTCCGGCTTTCCAATATCTGTTGTAACTGACCACTCCAATATGGATATTATCAAAAACGACATTATCATCCGGAAAATACTTTTTATTAAAACTCAGGTCAAGAAGATTCTTGCTTTTAAAAAATGAAGCAGTATCCTGGATATCTGTAATCACATAGATTGCATAACGGTCTTCATCTTCATTGTTATTCCATGCGAAACAAAGATTCCCACTTCCGGAATCCTTTTCCAGTCTGAGGTTGCTTACTTTACCGGGTTTTGGAGAATTTCTCCATGTTATCTCAGGGAGGACCGATTTATGTGAATATGAATTTTCAAAAATGTATTTTTTAAGATTTTTCACCCTTTCGAAATCTTTTGCCCTGAAATAAACACTTCCCAGGGCACCTTTACCTGAATTTTGCCTTACAATGTTGATCTGCCTGACTATTTCTTCCAGGCTCCATCCTGCTACCGATATTGACTCAAGCCCGGAAAGATTTATAATATCATTGAATTGACTGAAAATAGCAGAGAAGTCAAAAAAAGATTCAGGGCTGTTATCGGTCAGCCTGTAAATTCCATGCCCTGCATATACATGCCTGTTTTTTAAAACGACCTTGTCAGCCCACCATGGCAATAATTTTCCAAAATCCTGACTTCCTCCGGTTGGCCAATACAACTGAGGTACCAGATAATCCACAGTTCCTTCATTGAGCCAGGCTAAGGGATCGCAATAAATTCCATTGTAAGCATCAAATCCTGTTATTCCGGGTGGATTCATATTATTTCCATAAATACCAAAAGGACTCACTCCAAAACGCAGAAAAGGTTTTATTGCCTGGATTGTATCATAAACCTCCTTTATCATTTTATTGATACTGCCCCTCCGGAAATCTCCAATATTGGAATAATTGCTGCCATAAGTCTGAAATGTTGCATTATCAAGGCTGCTTGGAGTACCATCATATGAATAAAAGTAATCGTCAAAGTGTATGCCATCAACATCATACTTATTGATTATATCTCCTGCTATATGCTTTATGTATTTCTGTACAGCAGGAAGTCCCGGATTAAGTATTTTTTTTCCGTTGCTGTAAATCAATGCCCACTCAGGATGTTCAGTATATATATTCTCCTGTGCGTAATAATTACCTCCGTCCGTTGTCGAAACATTTATTCTGTAGGGGTTTAACCATGCATGTATTTCCATTCCCCTTTTATGACATTCGGTGATCGCGAATTCCAGTGGATCATAACCCGGATTTACACCCTGAACTCCGGTCAGATACCTACTCCAGGGTTCATATTTTGAATTATAAAATGCATCGCATTCCGTCCTGACCTGAAAAATAACTGCGTTAATATTGATTTTTTTCAGAGAATCGATCATATTCAGAAAAGCCTGTTTTTGATTTTCGGAATTCTGATTTGCAGACGGCCAGTCGAGATTAAGAACAGTAGCTATCCAAACAGCCCTTAATTCCTTTTCAGGCAATTCCTGCGATCTTATATCTGAATATAATAAGAAGTTTAAAAACAGTAAAAAAACAAATATCCTCATAATGCTCTATATTTGCAAAATATATGATCAAATAAATTATTTCGTTATCATAATTGTCAAAGATAGCATAAATTATCCTGAATAAATCGTTAGTCCAATATAATTTTATAAAAATATGAAAATCATAATAAAAGTGAAAAGAATCATATTTCCGGTTTTACTTCTGATCTTATTAGGTGCTTGTGGGAAAAAAGATGACAAGAACAAAGCTCTCATTCCCTCTGATGCAAGCCTTGAACAACTGAACAGCCTTATTGAAAAGAATCCTGATGATACGGGATTGCTCTTTGAAAGGGCAAAATACTATTATAAAAATCAGTTGTATGATAAAACCATTGAAGAAATAAACTCAATATTAAAAAAGGATTCTCTCAATCCTGATTATTATCACCTGCTTGCCGATGCATATATGGATTCTGCTCAATCGAGATTTGCCCTGAGCACAATGAAAAAATTGATCAATAAATATCCGGACAGAATAGAAAGCCTGCTAAAACTTTCTGAATTATTTTTTATTGTCAAAGAATACGATAATTCAATATCAACAGTCAACAGTATCCTGTACCTGTCACCTAACAATCCGGAAGCTTATTTTATGCTTGGAGTTAATTTTAAAGAAATGCAGGAGCTTTCCAAAGCAAAAAACAGTTTTAAAACTGTTGTTGAAAACGATCCCGGTCATGTTGATGCCTGGCTTCAACTCGGACAAATAGCCGAAGAGCAAGGTGATACAACCGCAATTACATATTATAAAAATGCAATAAAAACCGACACCTCAAGTATTGAAGCCATTCATTATCTTGCCTATTACTATCAGAATCATAACAGAATTGATGAGGCACTCAGTTTGTACAGGAAAATGAGTATTATGAATCCTACAAATACCAGCTCATATCTGAATGCAGGGCTTATTTATATGAAAATGGATTCTCTGCCAAAGGCTTATGACAATTTTAACCTGCTTGTAAATATTTCTAAAGCAAACCCAAAAGCTTATTACTATCGTGGCCTTGTACAATACTTAAATGGGGACAATGTAAAAGCGAAAATTGATTTTGAACAGTGTCTTAAAATAGATCCTGAATTTTCTGATGCAAAAACCATGTTGAATAAAATTAAAAAAACGAGATAATGAAAATATTTTGTGTTGGCAGAAATTATATCGATCATGCCAGGGAATTGAACAACGAAGTGCCCGAAGAACCGGTCATTTTTATGAAGCCTCCGACTTCGCTACTCCGAAATGCAAAACCATTCTATATCCCCGATTTTTCGAAAGATATTCATTTTGAAACCGAACTTATTGTTAAAATTGCTAAGAATGGCAAACATATTGACCGAGAATTTGTAAGGGATTATTACAATGAAATCACTGTAGGAATCGATTTTACTGCCCGTGACATTCAGAATAAACTTAAAAGCAAATCACTTCCCTGGGAACTTTCCAAAGGCTTTGACTTTTCTGCCGCAGTAGGCATATGGAAGGAATTCAGTGCCGGAATGAAAAAGTCAGATATTAACTTCAGCCTGAATATCAACAAAAATATGGTTCAGCAGGGAAAAAGCAGCGATATGATATTTTCTATTGATGATCTTATAATTTATATTTCACGGTATTTCAAACTCCAGGCAGGCGACCTTATATTTACAGGAACTCCTTCCGGAGTCGGCAAGGTCAATCCTGGTGATATCCTAGAAGCATTTATTGAAGATGAGCTCCTGTTTTATTGCGAGATCCGATAGTTATACCAATTACCATTATTCTTTAGTTCAATTGCATAAGGGTTGCTGATACTGACACTAACACTGATACTTCGGTCAGCACAGGCACTTCGGTCGGCACAGGCACTTCGGTCAGTACAGGCACTTTGGTCAGTACTATTATCAATTTCATGTCGGTATTATTACAGATATGCTTGCGGTATTATTTGCATATCCCAAAAAATGATCAATGAAAGCAATAAAAAAAATTGGATTCAGGTATTATTTCGTTTCTGATCCTGTAACTGTATTATCTTTTACGGTAATTTCCTGTGATGTAACTAATATTTTCTTAGGTTTTATATCATCCCTATCCATGGGTCTTAATTCTTCCATCCACCGAAAACCTGACAGCATCTGGGGATTAGAAATCTCTTTTTTTATAGGATTCAGGTCTGATTTGACATCATCGTGAAATTTGATATTTCTGATTTTGTTGTCCTTAAAATCAAAATCAATTGAACTGCTTACGGTTTTTACCGTTCCCGACAATGCCTTTTTATCATCTTCCATATGATATATAGCTTCAGCATTGCCATCAACATTCATAGATCTTAGTGTGTCATTCACAAAATGGGCATTAATTTTATTTCCTTTCACCTGGTTAAAAAGCTTCATTACAATATGATTGGAGATAAAACCATTATTCCTGGCAAAAAGCTTTTCAATGCCTCCTTCTTTCATCCAGATACTTATGGTATCGCCAAATATCTGGGTACTTTCCGACCATAAGTAGGGATTTTTGTACATGATAAAAAGGGAGTCCTGCGAATTATGTACAAGTGAATCAGAAATTGCCTGGTAGTTTTTATTGAATATCCTTACATTATTATAGAGCCGGATGATTGAAATTGTGTCATTTCCTTTTATTACCCTGTATTTTTTTAGCGTATCAGCAGAAATGAAAGTTGTGTCCTTTTCCGTATAAAACAGGAGTTTCAGCAGTGTGGTGCTATCGCCATAGCTGATCAGATGGTCATCTTTTTTATTAAAATCGCTAAAATGAGAATAAAGGATAATTCTCGATGAAGTATCGATAAATTCAACATTTCCTTTTGCATATCCGAGATCAGATTTACTGTTGTAATATGTGTTTTCTGCCGTTACCTTAATAGCTCCGTCTTTTATTGTGGATCTTCCTACAGATATAAAACTCTCCGTTTCCTCATTATAGATCAGAATATTACCCTCTGCCTGCTGTTCTTTATCTTTATATTTGGCATCGCCTATCAATGTTATAACTTTAAGTTTATTGTCTCTTCTTATAGTGTCTGCTGAAGCATTTTTGTCCTTGTCATTGTATTTGACCTTGCCCGATAGTACGTACATATCAATATTTTTAAAATACTCGAGTTTTTCAGCAGTGGTATTTATTGTACCTTTATTATATTTCATATTTTTCCTGAACTCGGCATTTTGATTTTTTATATTGTAGAATCCTCCTTCGCAATATATCTTTGAACTGTCCTGGTCAATAAATGTCGGAGCTATATAATAGGTTATCCTGTTTTTTGAATCGTACATTATAGAGTCGGTTTTAAGCCTGAATTGAGGATCCTTTACCGATACATTATCGTAAAAGTAAATAATTTCCTCGTTTACCCTGTAAACTCCTCTCCTGGAACTCAGTATGGATTTTTTCTGTTTAAGCCTTGCTCCGGTATTATATGATGCCACCTTGTTCCTTACATCATAATACAGTATTTTGGTTACAATTTCCTTGTCATTGTTTTTTAAAAGCACTTTACCTATCAGTCTTGCCGTCAGGGAATCACCGTTATAGTACAATGTATCCCCGAATATTTTCAGTGAATCACCCTGAAGCAATGAAACATTTCCAAAAGCATAAAGATTGTTGTTTTTTACCTCTGCTGTATCACAAAAGAAATATGCACCGGCATGAAAGATTTTTACATCACCGTTGAGGTAACGTATGAAGTCCTCCTGGGTGTTAACTACCTTCATGTTTTCTGAATGTTTGATTATTATTGGCTCTGATCCGGAGTTTTGTGTACTGCTCTGTGCTTCAGCAACGAATCCTGACAATAAAAAAATCAGAAATAAACAATAATGTAACTCTTTAAATTTCAAAATTCCGGTTTAATTGAAAAATTAATACAAGAAGACAAAAGATAATAATGAAAAAAAAATAAAAAAATTGTAACAATTAGTGATTTATACCTTGTTTTGATCTTTTTAAGGCTTACTTTTTAAAATTTTTATATTTTGAAAAAAATCCTTTGCAACTATTCAGCGAATAGCTCCAAAGAAACGAAATATTAGTAACAGCGGTTGAAATAAAGTGAAATTGTTTAAAAATTCAGCGAAAGGACAGTGCGATCCCGAAAACGATCGGGAGTTTGAGCAAGAGAATGCAGGAAATTTTACCGAAACCTTGTAGGTAAAATTTTCGTAACTGAAATAGTTTTCACTTAATGTTTTACAATCAACAAAAGGTTTGCGAGTTTATCCCGACACTTCGGTCGGGATCGCACGTCCCGACGGAACTGTCGGGATTGCTACTTTTTGTTCCTGTGCTGACTGAAAATGTCAGCGGGCACAAAAAGTAGAGAAATTTTTAAACAAATTAAAATTAATACCATTTACAATTATTTTTTAGTCCAATTGCATAAGGTTATAACGCCAATTTCAATAGCTGTTTTGGCCAACTTTGCTGGACTATTTCAGATATGTTTTCGGTATAAGTGTTTGCAAAATGGGGTTCAAAATTAAACAAATATATATTACTGCATTTGCTTAAATATCAATAATTTACAAGCGTCTTAAACATTTATTTTTAAACAACTTCAGTGTTAAAATACGGTAACAAGCAGTTTTGGCTCGATTTTTGCTTTTTTTTACAAAAATCATTACAAAACAAAATACGATATAAGTACCCACTGAATAGTTACAATCTTTTTTTATGTTTGCTTATAATAATGTGAAATATTTTGAAAATGAAAAAGTCAATAAAAATAATACATCGGGTATTGATCGGTTTTTTTCTTCTAATTCAACTGGGGTTTTTCCAATCATGTTCATCATTGTATATTCCTCCAGCGATCAATACACCTTTGTTCTCAGAAAAAGGTGAATTTCAGGCAGGAATAAGCGTGGGTCAGTTATATTCAAGTGACATTAATTTATCATATTCCTTCACCAATAATTTGGGTGTCATAATGAATGCCAATTATTGCAGGTACAGGTCCAAATTAATAAATGATTACTATCGGTTTTATGCCGGAGATATCGGACTTGGGTATTACAGGAAATTTAACAGAAATATGGTATTTGAAGCTTTTGGCGGATATGGCGTCGGGCACATTGAGGGGAAAGACTTAGGATTTAATGATGATATAAAATCACCGACAAATAAATTTTATTTTTATCCTACATTTGGACATTATTCTGATTTTTTTGATTCTGCTTTCAGCCTGAGGTTTATCTCATTTAGTTATAATTATAGTGACAAATACCGCAATGATTTTTTTGTTGAACCCATTGTGACCACAAAATTGGGTTATAAAAATATTAAATTCACTGTACAGATTGGATATTCGTTTTTGATGAATAATAATCCTGACCTCTATTATTGGCCAATAATTACTACAGTGGGAGGACAGATAAATCTTAGCAATAAAAAATACAATGAAGATAAAAACAAACCCGGATTTTTCAAATAATTTCAGGGTTTGGAATTATAAACCAAATTTTTTTTTTCTTTCATAAGTTCAAAGCCGGCAACAACACCTATTCTGTTGGATTCATTGTCATAAATATCCTCAAGATAAGTGCAATTTATGTGCCCGGAATAAAAAACATGATTATATGGATTTCTGTCGGCAAATGCATATACAAATCTGCGGGCATTATTCAGCCTGGTTTGATAAATAAATTCCCTCATTTCTTTAGTCCAGTAAACCTGATTAAACTCTCCTACCACAATAAGTGGTTCATTTTTCCGGATATTTATTTCTTCGGTTAATTTTTCTAGCTGGCTTTTATTTCCCTGATATTGCAAATCGACTTCATGGGGTAGTATGTAAGGAAACAATACCTGAACAACCCTGTCTGTTATACTGAATTCTAAACTGAGTTGAGGTTGTCCCTTCAGAAAAATAGTATCTTCTTCAATAATTTTGTATTTTGAAAAAATAATCCTGTTGTTAAAATCAATGCTGCTTATTTCAGTCACATATGGAAAATCTTCTTTAAATCTAATTTTCAAAGTTTTGTTCAGATCGGGAGGTACTTCACCTATCGATATAATATCTGCCCGGCTTCTGGAAATAAGGTGTAAAATATCAGAACTGAGTCCGGCATATTCTGCCGCATTTATTTGATATATTTTAAAGGTTTTTTGTCCATTGTTCTCTGAAACATATACAAGTTTTGAACTGGAAATATCTCTAAGAAAAAAAGTCAGGCCTGCAGCACATAACAGATTGAAATAGATCATATTTTCATTCCTTAGTAACATGAAAAACATTCCTGCACCTACAAGTGCTATGATTATCCATAGTGTGTTTTCAAATATAAACTGGAAAAATGGTCTTTCGATATCAGGTTGAAAAATAATAGCTACAATAATTAGAATTACAAATAATTTGTATACATAATCCAATGCCTTCCTTAAATTCATGTGTTTTACTTATTTTAACTTCCTTGCAACCACAAATGGCAACTTTCCTTTTTTTGAATTACCATCTTCACCTATCATTCTATAATACAAAATATAAATTCCTAAAGGGACCTTATGATCACCTGCAATTCCATCCCAGGTAATCTGGCCATTTAATCCCAATGTCTCGTTGTTAACTAGTTGATGAACAAATCTGCCTTTCGAATCAAAGACAGCAATATTAAGTAAAAATCCATCTTCCGGCATTTTATACTCTAATATCAGTTCATCCTTGTAACCGTCTTCATCTGGAGAAAATACATTGTCTGTCAAAAACAATCCGTTTTCATCAACCTCCGATTCAAAGTATGCTGAATTGATATACCCGGGTGTCGCACCGCCTGCCAGAGTCGAACATGAAGTCCAGTTAAATCTGTCAGTGGTCTTACCAAAAGGGCTTCTTCTCTCCAGGCTGATACCTTCATTATTGTCAATAAATCCCGAATGCATATTTTCAGAATAATCAAAAGAATCTATCGTAATAGTTTCCTGTGCTGACACCTTGAAAATTATACTAACATTTCCTTTGTCATCATTTAACGATGGCAATGAGGTTTCAATGAACAATATGCTGTCAGGCACATAATAATTGACAACAATATCCGAAGGGTCTTCCGTTAAACATACGTAATCTCCTCCTCTAAGGATCAAATCTTCTTTTATGATCACCGCTTTTGATATAGACGAATTAAAAACCGATAACCCCTTTAAATTTATAAATTTTTTTGATCTGTTAAGAATTTCTATAAAATCATTGCTTCCTGAAAAGGGATTGAAAAGAACTTCATTTATGATTAAATCCTCCTTTTCAGGATTTTCTATAATGTAAAAAATTCCTTTTGCTTCTTGGCAGGTATTACCATTAATGTCTTCAACTCCTGAAATAAACAGTGTATAAATTTTTCCTCCTTCAAATTTTTCATTGTAAATCAACGTCAGCCTGTTAGGATATAAAATATCGTACATTATCTGCACAGGCAATGCTACACTGCCAGTAATTCTGTAATTCTGAGGGTCATAGACACTGTTTTCATCAACAGGTTCATCAAAAGTGATTTCAAGCGTTTTAGTGTCTTTCATAATAATACCTGAAATAACAGGTGGTCTATTATCAGATTCATAGATCCTTGCATATATATCATCGAAAAAAAACTTATCCTTTCTTGTTGAAGTATAGATACATTGAATTATAAAATAGCTTACTGAAAAATTGAATTGCTGGTCCTTTACACTGAAATCGCGAGTAAAATATTCTTTGTCTGTTTTTATATCAAAGGTCCATGTGCCGGATTTATCTTTCTTTATTCTCAGATATCCGGATGCCGGCTCAGTAGCAAAACTGCCCGGACTTCCTGTTCCAAGTAATGAATTCACACCATTTGTACTTTTATAAAACTTAATGTTATCCTGCGAGCCATTCTCACCTATTTCAATAAAATAAGCGTTTGCCTTTGTTATATCGTTATTGTCCGATAATAAATAGACACGTAGTTTATTGGTAGCCGAGGGACTAAAATCCATTTTAAAATAAAATCCCCATTCAATGCTGTCAGGAGCATTGAATTGAGTATATAAAACCGAGTTTCCTCCTTCCGGAGCATCCAGTTGAAGCTTATACTGATTATTGATAATAAAATGCTCTGTATTGCCCAGCCACATCGGATCAGTCTGAATATCACCATCTTTGAAATCATCCATGAATTGACATGCAACATGATTAAGTCCGGGTAAAATATATATGATAAAAATAGCAATTACGTTAAAAATCAATCTTTTCATAGCTATAGATTTTGATTTCATAGTATAAAGCTAAGAAAAAACCTTAATAGTTCAAAAAAACTTTTTGGATAATTATAAAAAATTTTTTTTTGCCCTTTGATTTTTGAATATTAAATTATAATGCAGGAGATAAAGTGATTTGCATTAATAAGGCTTTTTCATGGTAGAATTATTTTTTTTTGAGCCCTTTCAGGTCAGTCTTATCAATGATCTTTCCTTTATCAAGGAGCTCTTTATATCTTTTTTCTGAATAATAGGCTGCAAGGGTTTTAACATCCTTATTTTTCCCATTCAGATCCCTGTGAAAGCAAATAATCAAAAAGTCGGCCATATCATCAGGATGAGATAGTCCTAATTGTCGCAGGTAAAATTCCAGACGGGACCCCTCATAAAAATACCAGTTCACTATCATCCATTTTCCAATCCCAAAATGAAGCTTCCTGTCTATTCCTGCTTCAGGTGCATTTTTGAATTTTTCAAGTGATGCCCCGGGTGAAAGATCCCGGAGTCGTTTGACTGCATCTTCTATGTCAACCGGAATATATGTACCATTGATCGTAGCTTTTGACCTGTTTTTTTCCGCTAACTTACGTATTTCAGAAGTATCTTTTAAATAAGTTTGAGGATCATTTTGCTGTGCATATGAATTAATCGTAAGTAAAGTAAAAAACAATAACAGGATATATGGATTGTTTGGATTTTTCATATTTATAATCATTGTTTTTAGTAACGGTAGGTTTAGCAAAATATTTCAAAACCTGTGGCTTTTGGTTTAGATTCAGCCGGACAAAACTTAGGGATAATATTTTTCAAAGATAATTGTTCTTGTTTTTAATAATATATTTACCTGTTTATTTAAGTTCCCTTGAATTTCAGGCTTTAGTTAACATTATATATATATTTTTGCAGGCTTTAACATGATATGAAGAAATTTTTAATATTTACCGGTTCGATCATATTCTGGTATTTGTTTTTTGTTGTATCAAGAATACTTTTTTTATTGGCAAACTACCATTATACTGCTGATCTTTCCGTAGAGGAAATTGTTCTGACTTTTATTCACGGGTTTAAGCTTGACATCAGCTTTGTTTCATATCTAAGTGTAATTACCTCAGTTTTATTTGCTTTTTTCTTCTTTTTAGATGGTAAACTTCTTTATAAACTGATATTCATTTATTTTTCAGTTATAACGTTCATTTTAAGCTTTATAATTCTTTCAGATAGTGCTTTGTATAGTTACTGGGGATTCAGATTGGATGCTACCCCGCTGATCTATTTAAAAAATCCGAAAGAAGTTTTGGCTTCAACTTCATATTACTTTTTGTTCTTAATGATAATTATTTATGCTTGTTTTGTTTTATTTACACTTTTTGTATTTAATAAAATGTTTAAGGGCCGTTTTTTAACCTTAAACAAAGGAAATATTCTCGAAATTCCCTTTTATATTTTGTTGATAGTCGCATTGGCTATACCGATACGGGGAGGCTTAGGTCTGGCTCCACTGAATGCAGGAAATGCATATTTCAGCCATAAACCCTTCGCCAATCATGCTGCAATAAATGCTGCATGGAATTTAAGCAAATCCCTGCTTGACCTTTCTGATCCTGATCCATTTTTAAATTATACAGAGAGGGAAAATGCTGAAAAAATCTTCTCGGGAATAAACCGTGAAAATGAGGAATTCACCAGATTACTGATCACTACCAGACCAAATATACTTATACTTGTTCTCGAAGGAGTGCCCGAACGACTGATTGACACGACAATAAACGGAATTACTATATGTCCGGAGCTTAATGATCTAAAGAGGAAATCCATTTATTTTGACAGGTTTTTTGCCAATGGTGACAGATCGGAAAAAGGGCTTGCTTCCATATTCAGTGGATATCCGAATCTTGCTCACACCAGTGTAATGAAATACCCTGAAAAGACCCAAAAGCTCGGTTATTTATCGAAAGAACTTAAAAAAAACAAATACAATGAAATGAGTTTTTATTACGGTGGTAATATTGACTTTGCCAATATGCGTTCATATTTTTTTAATGGAAGTTTCGATAAACTAATAGATATGACATATTTTGACAGAAAAAATTACAATTCAAAATGGGGTGCTCATGATGAGTTTGTGCTTGATAAATGGTCAGATGATATTCAAAAATTCAGGAGACCTTTTTTTAGTGCTTGTTTCACGCTGAGCAGCCATGAACCTTTTGAAATTCCGGAAAAACCAGCTTTTAAAGCTGAAAATGATAATTCAAAGTTTTTAAGTTCTGTTCATTATACTGACAAATGTGTAGGGAATTTCATAAAACAGGCCCAAAAAACTTCATGGTGGGATTCTACCCTTATTATAATAGTTTCTGACCATGGTCACAGATTACCGGATGATATTCCTTACCATTCAAATGAAAAGTTTCATATTCCTATGTTCTGGACTGGTGGTGCTATTTCATTTAAGGATACAATCATAAGTAGTACACTATCTCAGATCGATATAATACCTTCCTTGTTGAGACAAATGGATATTAAATCAGATAATTTCAGGTTTGGCAGTGATTTTTCAGGCAAAAATTCAGGTAGCAAGGCGATGTATTGTTTCAATCTTGGATTTGGCTATGTTGGTGATGATTTTTCTTTTATCTACGATGTAAAAGGCAGGCAGGCAATAGAAGAAAAAGGTAATTTAACTGATAATACAAAGAAGGAAGCATTCGCACTTTATGATGTTATTCATTATGATTTTAAAGAAAAATAAAATCAGGTTTGCTGACAACACCATTTCATAGATTTTACATGAGTGATATTGAAATTTATGCTTATGATATTGAAAGCTTATCTACTTCAGGATTGAAACTTCCATTGAGCATCGGAATGAACTATTTTTCTCAAGATTACATTGTTATCAGTTCACAATATCGTTATTATTCCGATGATTTTACTTTCAAAAAATCCGTTTACAAATATAAAATCATATCTTTACTTTGTCTTTTCATTGCCTTATCCCTTGAGAATACTAAAGTGAAATAAATAATGTCAAATTTTTAATTTATGAAAAAAACTACTTTTACTTTGATCGTCATGTTTGTAACCGTATTTCTTTATGCTCAAACCGATGGAACACTCACCGTTACAACTACTACTTCACAAACAGGAGGGAAATATCAACCTAAGAATATTGTTGCTATCTGGATCCAGGATAATACAGGTAAATTTGTCAAAACTTTGCTTGCTTATGCCGACAAACGGAAAAAATACCTCACATCGTGGGCAGACATTACTACTCTTGCAGGATCACCTTATAACACAGTTGATGCTGTTACAGGTGCAACACGAAATTCTCATGATGTCCGGACATGCTCATGGAATGGTAAAAATTTTACAAATTCCCAGGTTGTAGATGGTATCTATACTGTAAAAATGGAACTCACTGACCTTGATGGAACAGGCAGATCGGCAAATTTTAATTTTACCAAAGGACCGGATGTCCAGACTTTAACCCCCGCTAATGCTCCTAGTTTTTCAAATATAACTATCACCTGGCAACCGGTAAGCTCTGCCACAAGCGATGATATTTCACCCCAGGTAATTATTTACCCAAACCCTGCAAAATCCAAAGCTTATGTTTCAGGCAGGGGTATTAGATCCATTGAAGTATTTGACATTAAAGGCAACAGGATATTGAAAACCAATTCGCACGAAATTGATCTGACAGGATATCCTGCAGGTATTTATATAGCTGGTATTTTTACACAAAAAGGGAAATTTGTAAAAAGGATTGTAAAAGAATAATTGTAAATGGTATAAGATAATATTTGCAGCCGAAATTGACCAGGGCATAAATATTTTGTCGGTATTTATACGATAGAATACAATTTTTTTTGAACCTTATACACCCATATAGTTCAATTAATACTCTTATATCTGATTACTATCAGTATTGCAATACGAAATTATAGTGATAACTTTAATAAGCAAGAGTAATTGAATATTCAATTGAAGCTTGAATTTGGGTTTTATTTATTAATGTTAAAAAATTGTCAGCTATGAATTTCGAATATATCAATAAATATCCAGAGGTTGATCAGTTTCGTTACCGAAGATCATTTTTGTTGCTTGGCCTGGTTATATCACTTTTCCTAGTTTTTATTCTGGTTAATATTTCATCATTCAGTGGAATAAAATACGAAAATACAGGAATCACTGACTTAAAGGATTTTGAAATGATTCCTCCGCAAACTGCAGAACAGCCTGAAAAACCTAAATTGCCACCACCGGTGAAAGTTGAACTAATTGCTATAAGCAATAGTTCTGATGAAAACATGAATACCGATTTTCTGCGTTCTGATATCGGTGTTGATGAGAATATTAATCTTTATTCGGTTGATTCGGCATCAAACAAAAATGTTACCATCACAAGCCCTGAAGTTAATGATCCGGGTGAAAGTATGCCGGTTTTTATAGCAGAAATGATGCCCCGCTTTCCCGGATGTGAAACTCTTGAGTCTAATCAGGAACGTGAAATTTGTGCACAACAAAAATTGATGGAATATATATATTCAAATCTGCGATATCCGGCAATCGCAGCGGAAACAGGTGTTGAAGGCAGGGTTACTCTCAGATTTGTTGTGACAGAGAGTGGAAGAGTAGAAAATGTAGAGATACTTCGTGATATAGGAGCGGGTTGTGGTGAAGAAGCTAAGAAAGTGATTGAAAAAATGAATACTCTGAGTGAAAGCTGGATTCCGGGAAGACAGGCAGGCAGGAAAGTGAAAGTATATTTTACATTACCTGTAGTGTTTCAGCTTAAAGGATAAAATTAATAAAAATTTACCGGTTTTTATTTCTGAATGATCATCAGTTTTAAAATATCCTTTTTTACAATGGTATTTTTATACCAAATTCATTTATATAATATTCCAATAATTTGGCACTGACACTGACACTGACACTTTGGTCAGTACAGGCACTTTGGTCAGTACAGGCACTTTGGTCAGTACAGGCACTTTGGTCAG
>JBLMZC010000054.1:0-82719 GCA_050258615.1 Deltaproteobacteria bacterium
GTAGATGAATTTGGAATTCTCCGGCCCCGCTACCCACACGAACGGCCACACCAGGACATTGTAGATGTCCTTGGCGAACACAAAGCAGAGTGCGAACATCACGCCGAAAGCAATCAGCGCCTTGATCAGACGCGAGCGCAGCTCGATCAAGTGATCGAGCAACGGTGCCTTGCTGGCCTCGATGTCCTCTTCGCTCATGTGTCACTCTCGGCCTTTTTGGCGGGCGGCGGCTCGACGGCTGCGACAACCTCATGGGTGACGGCGACCGGGGCCTCGGGCGCCGGCACGTTGATCGCGCGCGCTGTCGGTGGTTCTGGCAAGGCGGCCGGCACCGAGTTTTCCGCGGGACTTATCATGCGAATGGACTACAAAATACAGATCTGGGATTGGTTATGGAAGTGTTGAATTAGTAGAGGATTTTGAAGAAAAAAAGAGGGGCCTCGATATAATCATGGCACAACATGGAAGAAAAGATGGAAATATTTACAAAGACAAACAAGTAGAATTTATTGTTATACTGAAAATCAGTATTGATGAAATTTCAGGAAAACAATCAGGTGACTGGGATTGATAAAATAAAAAAATATACAGATGAAATCATTTTTTTTAATAAGTTTTGTATTGATCAATATTAGTTTCTCTGCCTGTCAGACAGCTGACCAGCAAATACAGACTGTTAATAAAGTACCAATCCAGAGTGGTGCTGAACAAACAGAACTCTATATCAATTATCTAAAAAACAAAAGAATTGGTATTTTAGCTAACCCAACCAGTATTATCGGTAAAAAGCACCTGGTTGACAGTTTGCTGAAAAGAGGCATAAATATTGTAAAAGTATTTGGTCCAGAACATGGTTTCAGGGGAAATGCTTCTGCAGGAACTATTGTTGATGATGAGACAGATGCAGCTACCGGTATAAAATTGATTTCTTTGTATGGTAAAAAAAGAAAACCTTCTGCTGAAGATTTAGCTGATGTTGACATAGTTGTTTTCGACATTCAGGATGTCGGGTGCAGGTTTTATACTTATATCAATGTATTGAGGGATGTGATGGAGGCATGTGCTGAAAATCATAAACTATTATATATTTTTGACAGACCAAATCCTAATGGATATCTTGTGGATGGACCTGTACTCAATATGGATTACAAATCGGGAATTGGCCAATTTCCTGTTCCGATCGCTCATGGAATGACTATCGGAGAATTTGCCCTGATGATAAATGGTGAAAAATGGTTGCCAAATGAATTACAATGTGAACTGAAAGTAATTAAACTAAAAAACTATACACACGACAGCGAATATGTGCTACCTGTAAAACCTTCACCAAACCTGAATACTCAGCAAAGCATATTGTTATACCCCTCAACATGCCTTTTTGAAGGAACTCGTCTTAATCATGGCAGAGGCACAATGTATCCTTTCACAGTGATTGGCAGTCCTGTATATAAAGGCATTTATGAATTTAGCTACACTCCCAAAAGCATTTCCGGCATGTCTGAAACTCCACTATTTATGAATGAAATCTGTTTTGGAATTGATCTCCGAAATTTCAATACCAATGAATTGCGCAAGTCAGGCAGGATAAATCTGAACTGGATTATAGATTTATATAATTCTTATCCGGAAAAGGAAAAATTCTTTGACAGGACTCTCAGCAATCAGATCGGTAATATCGATTTTTTAGCAGGAAACCCGGAATTCAAAGAGCAGATCAGGAATGGTTTAAGTGTGGAAGAAATTCAAAAATCATGGGAACCTGCTCTATCAGAATATAAAGAAATGAGAAAAAAATATTTGCTCTATCCATAGAATTTTATTCATGAGAATATTGGTGCAACGGATTATTTTTTTGGCCTGTTTCCCGGAATCATTCATGAATGGGAAATACCGAAGTTAAGATGTTATTCTGATAATGAATTGACATATACAAACCCGGATTGGCAAAAAGAGTGTGATTATACAAGTGGGTATTAGAATATATCAGACAAGAATGATATAACTATATATCCCAATCCTGCGTCTGAAATTGTCAAACTAAAGTTTGATTCAAAATATTTATCAGAAAAAAACATTACTGTACAAAATTCCGCTGGAATGATATTAAGGAAAGAAATTTGCGATAAAGATCATTATGACCTTGATTTATCTTCATATAAGGTGGGAATATATTTTATTACGGTCCAAACCGACAAAGATTTGCAAACAGTAAAATTTATAAAAATCTGATATGAAATATTTTTTACTAATAATAAGCATTTATATTAGCTTGGGCTTAAATGCCCAAGCTAATACTAAAAAAAATCAAGTCAAATTGGGAGTCCCTGGAGCTTATTTTTTTGATGATGAAAGTTATAGATTTCACTCAATGAAAGATATAATTTATCTTCCGACCTATATTTCATATTCAAGAAAAATTAACTCTTTTAGTTCACTATCTTTAAATTACAATTATTTATGGCTACCTTACAATCATGATAGCAGATTATTTGAGAAAAATGAAATTATGCGACGTTCTTTTGCGATTATCTGTTTTCAACTTAATTTAAATTTTAAAATAAAGAAAAAAATAAATCCCTATTTCAGCTTGGGGGCTGTATATAGATTTTATGGTGGTGAATTATTTCACTTAGGATATATTAATCATGGACATTGGAGAGAAGCTTTTGTCGATTCCAGAGGTTATAATGATTTTGGTATATCGTTTACCTCAGGAATAAACTACTCATTTTATAAAAACTTCAATGTAGGAACAGAAATTGGTTTTACAAGATATTTTTCAAAAATCAGCCCAAATATGCTAAGTACAACAATATTTTTTGGTTATAATTTTTGAAAATCAATAGCAAGAATTTATGATCCATAGGGTGTATCCCAGATAGATGAATAATTCTAAATACATCCTATTTCAATTATTTTACCATTACTTTTGGTCTCTTCTTGATTCAAATAATAATTTTTTACTTAATTTTGCCGTATTTTTGAATCTAAAATTACTTTAAATCAAAAATTCATTGTGCGAATAATCAAATTCATCTTGTTTTTAGTATATACTTTTATTTCAATAACTACAATTGGAGCTCAGTATAAATTTCAATCAGTATTGCCAGGAATTGATGGAAATGAATTAATATTGAAACTACAGGAAAATTATACTCCTGCTCAGGTGCTTAATTATTCCATGGCCAGAGATACGCTATATGCCAAAATCGACAATGAAAAAGATAGTGTCCATTGTATTTATACGGATTACTCAATCTATTTACCCCATAATACAGACCCAACTTCGTACCTTTTTAGTAATGGCATCAATGCAGAACATTTATATCCTGTGAGCAAAGGAACCGAGACCGGATTTGCAAAAAGCGATATGCATCATATATTCCCTTCAAAAGTTAATGTAAATAGTGACCGTGCAAGCTATGAATTCGATGAAATCAAAGATAATCTTACACAAAAATGGTACTACAAAGAGGCTATCTTAAATACTATACCTTTACAAAACAAAGATTTTTACAGTGAATATGCAAATCAGTATTTTGAACCAAGAGAAAATAAAAAAGGTGATATTGCGAGAGCCATGTTCTACATAAAAACAATGTACAGGGAGCAGACTGATGCTGCAGACCCAAGTTTTTTTGAGCATCAGAAAGATACACTTTGCAAATGGCATTTTCAGGATCCTGTTGATAGCATCGAATGGGTCAGAACCTGGAAAATCTCAAAATATCAGGATGGAAAACCAAATCCGTTTGTTTTGGATTGCTCTCTGGCTTCCAGGACATACTGCGAATTTTTATCAGACCAATGCCTTAAAGTTGGAGTCATTGAATTAGCAGAAGCAAGAAAAATATCAGTAAAACTGTCACCAATTCCAGTTTTTGACAATTTGAATGTGAGTATTGAAAATAACGGTTCAAAATTTCTTGAAATCAGAGTTTATGATGTTGTAGGTTTTTACGTTTACAATTTGCGAATAAATATTAAGGGTGATCAGGTTACTGAAATAAATATACCTATGCAGAATATGACTAACGGGGTTTATTTAATGGAAGTAAGAGGCATAACTGATAAAATTATTTCAAGAGTTTTTAAAAAAATAATAAAAATATAAATATTTATTAAGTATTCACGTTTTGACTGGTTGGGAAATCAGAATACAGAAGTCAGAATGAAGAAGTCAGAACACACTAGTTAGGATGAAGGGTTATTAGAAAAAATTAAATACTAACTTATCTTTTATGGAATCATGATATATATCCGATTTATAGAAGTTTATGAATATACGTAGTGATTATTGAGTTAAAGCGAAATTATTCTGAATTCTGACTCCTGACTCCTGTATTCTAAAAACATAAGTTGATAAATTATTATTAAAAAATTAAAACAAAAGAATATGAGTACAAATAAAAAACCGAAAGGTGTAATAGGAATATTGACAGGTGGTGGTGATGTACCTGGACTTAATCCTGCCATCAGAGCCGTAACCCTCAGGGCTATTCTTGAAGGATACACAGTAATAGGTCTCAGAAGAGGCTGGAAAGGTATAATGGAAGTGATAAGGGACAAAAAAGCAGATAACAGCGAGAATTACGTCGAATTATCTGAAAATCTTGTGAACAAAGCAGCCAGGACTGGAGGAACATTTCTTCATTCTTCAAGGACGAGGCCACTTGCAGTTCCAAAAATTGATGTGCCTGAGCATCTGAAAGACACCTATTCTAACGACATGAATGATCTGACTCCTGAGGTGATCCAGAATCTTGAATGGCTGAATATTGATTACCTTATAGCCATAGGGGGGGATGACACGCTGAGCTATGCAGAACACCTCTACAGGAATGGGATGAAGGTAATAGCTATACCAAAGACAATGGACAATGATGTTCCCGGAACAGATTACTGTATTGGATTCAGCACCTGTGTATCAAGGACTATCCAAATGGCAAATGACCTCAGGACATCAGCAGGTTCACATGAAAGGATCCTTGTCCTTGAGGTATTTGGCAGGTATGCAGGATATACAGCTATGCTTCCGACTATGGCAGGAGCTGCAAACAGGTGCATAATCCCTGAATACAAATTTGATCCGGAGGTGCTTACCGAGATGTTAATTGCTGACAGATATAAAAATCCATCAAAGTACTCAATAGTTCTTGTATCAGAGGGTGCTCAGTTTCAGCATGAAGAAGAAATGACATTCCAGAGTCTCGAGAGAGATGCTTACGGACATGCCAAGCTCGGAGGAATAGGTGATAAGGTATCAGCTGCCATAAAGGATTTCTCTCCTAAATTCAATCAGGGAAGAAAGGTAAATATTATAAATCAGAAACTCGGATATCTGGTCAGAACCGGTAGTCCCGATGCTATAGACAGTATAGTACCGATGGCTTATGGGAATATGGCACTTGACCTCGTGTTAAGGGGATTACATGGCAGATTGGTTGTGCTGAAAAATGGCAGATATGACCATATGCCAATAGAAGTGATATCTAAATCGAAAAAAGTGGTAAATGTTGAAAAATACTATAACACTGAAAGATACAGACCTTTTTATAATGACTTTGAAATGCTCCCACTTTTCATAATGACAAGTGAGTAATAGAAAAAAAAACATCAAAAAAAGCCTGGTAAAATTTATCAGGCTTTTTTTTATTCAATGTTCAATTGGCCATATCAGAAATGAACTTAATCCTTACCAGTTGGATATCTTCATCGCTTATCTCATCATCGTCACTGAATTCCTTGTATGCTGCATCGAGACTATCGGACTCTGCATCGAGGAAATAATCATAAATATCCTGTTCGATGCTGCTCTCAATCCTTTCTTTTATATAGTAATCAATATTTAGTTTTGTGCCGGAAGCAACAATCGCATACATTTCATCAAGCAGGTCAAAGTACGACAGATCCACATTTTCAGCTATGTCCTCAAGAGGTATCTTTCTGTCAACGTGCTGAATAATTGAAACTTTGGTCTTGGATTTGTTTGCTACCTGCCTGACAAGATAATCTGTAGGCCTGTCTATTTCATTTTCCTTAACGTATTTCTTAATCAGATTGATAAATGGCTGACCATACCTTTCTGCTTTACCCTTGCTGACACCAGATATATTGAGCATATCTTCCAGTGAGATGGGATAAAATGTTGACATATCCTGGAGAGCCGGATCTGAAAAAATAACCCAGGGTTTTACTCCGAGTGATTTTGCCTGATCGTGCCTGAGATCCTTGAGCATATTGAACAATACTTCATCAAGAGCTGAGCCACTGTGTCCACCCAGTGAAACCACGGCATCTTCTTCATCCTCGGTCTCATAATCATGATTCAGGGGCACCTCAATTGAATATGGTTTTTTGATAAATTCTTTTCCTTCTTCAGTGAGTTTTATAACCCCATATAATTCAATATCTTTATATAAAAAGCTGTTTAAAAGTGCCTGTCTGATTATACTGTGCCAGTAATGCTCATCTTTACCCTCTCCCGATCCAAAAAGTTTATGCTCAGCATAGCGGAAGTCTTTCATTTCCTTGGATTTTTTCCCGGTAATGAAATCTACAAGGGTTTTGATCATGTTTTTCTCATGTAATTCAGTTACAATTTTGAGCACCAGCACAAAATCATCCATTGCTTCTATTCTTTCTTTTGGATTTTTGCAATTGTCACACATATCATTGCAGTTTTCTTCATCAATATGTTCACCAAAATAATGGAGTAAAAATTTCCTTCTGCAGGAACCTGTTTCTGAATAGGCAATTATCTCATCCATCAGTTGTACGGTAAGCTCCCGTTCGGAAACCGGTTTGTCCCTTAAAAATTTCTCTAGTTTTAATATATCATCATGTGAATAAAATGCTATACATTTTGCTTCAAGTCCATCCCGGCCTGCCCTGCCGGTTTCCTGATAATAGTTCTCTATGCTTTTGGGTATATCATAATGTATAACAAACCGCACATCAGGTTTATCTATACCCATACCAAATGCTATTGTAGCACATATTACATCGATTTCTTCCATCAGGAATTCATCCTGTATCTTAGTCCTTGTCTTTGAATCCAGACCTGCATGATACGGATTGGCCCTGATACCATTGACCTTCAGGATTTCAGCAAGTTCTTCCGTTGATTTCCGGCTCTGTACATATATTATTCCGGATTTACCATGCGTAGATTTTATTATCTTTACAATATTATTAATAGCCTGTTCTTTTGTCTTTTTTGGCCTTACTTCATAGAAAAGATTGTATCTGTTGAAAGATGAAATATAACTTGAGACATCCTTCATATTGAGGTTTTTGACAATGTCAGATCTTACCTTTTCAGTAGCTGTAGCTGTCAATGCCATAATAGGAATTTCCTTATCTATCTGATCAACCATGGTCCTTATTCTTCTGTATTCCGGCCTGAAATCATGACCCCATTCTGAAATACAGTGCGCTTCATCAACCGCTATAAATGATAGATTAACATTTTGAAAAAACTCAATATTTTCTTCTTTTGTGAGAGTTTCGGGAGCTATGAAAAGCATTTTGGTTTTTTGTTTGACAATACTTTCCTTAACTTCTTTGATCTGTGTACGGTTTAATGATGAATTTAGAAAATGAGCCACAGCATTTGATTTGCTATAACCCCTTATCGAATCCACCTGATCCTTCATCAATGCTATGAGAGGTGAAATAATAATTGCTGTCCCCTCCATCAATAATGCAGGTAACTGATATGTAAGCGATTTACCACCTCCGGTTGGCATAATGACAAATGTATCATTGCCCTCCAAAACACTCATTATTATCTCTTCCTGCAATGGCTTAAAAGTACTAAAACCATAATGCCTGAACAGAGCTTCATGTAGTTGTTTGCTGGTAAACTCCGAATTTCCTTCCAAACTCATAAAAGATTAAGAAATTAAAATTTAAATTATAATATCTGTTAATATGTAAAACTTTATTTATAAACTAATTAAGCATTCCTACATAATATGAAATCAAAAAAGTAAATATTTTTTTATTTCGATGTATAAAGGTATAATTTATTTGATTTATTTAGGCAAATTTTTTTATGATTTTTTTATTTTTTTTTAATTGGACTTCTTTTCAACGATATATTATAATAATTTCTTTACAAATCTCATCTTTGCCCTCAGTTTAAAAAAAATTCAAATCATTAATAATAATGACAAATTTAAATAAAGAAATTATTCTTACAGCTAAGAAAGTTTTAAGTATTGAGTCAAAAACGCTAAAGGATCTGATAAAAACAATAGACAAGGATTTTGTTTCATGTGTTCAATTGATATCCGGTATTTCCGGCAGGGTTGTTATCACAGGTATTGGCAAAAGTGCAATTATTGGACAAAAGATAGTCTCAACTCTGAATTCAACCGGAACCCACTCGATTTTCTTACATGCAGCGGACGCTATTCATGGAGATCTCGGAATGCTCAAAGAAGAAGATGTTGTGATATGCATTTCAAAAAGCGGAGAAACCTCCGAAATAAAAGTGTTGATCTCGATACTAAAAAATTTTGGCAATAAGATCATTGCTATGTCATCAAACAGGCATTCTTACCTTGCTAAAAATTCCGATATGCTGTTGTTCATTCCGGTTGAAAGTGAAGCTGAACCAAACAATCTGGCACCAACTGCCTCAACTGTTGCACAAATGGCAATGGGTGATGCACTTGCGGCTTCATTGCTTCATCTGAAAGGATTTTCGGCTGAGCATTTTGCTAAATTTCATCCGGGTGGTTCATTAGGAAAGCAATTATACCTCAGGGTTTCTGATCTTTATATTAACAATGAAAAACCCGGAGTTTATGCAGATGCCAATATCAGAAAAATCATACTCGAAATGACTTCGAAAAGACTGGGAGCTACAGCTGTGATTGATGAGGACGGTAAATTGTCAGGTATAATCACTGATGGTGACCTTAGGAGGATGCTTGAAAAGAATGAGAATCTTGAAAATATTACTGCTCATGATATAATGACCAAACGACCAAAGCTGATAAATCATAATAGCCTGGCTGCTGCGGCCCTCGAAAAAATGCGGACCAACAGTATTACTCAACTTGTTGTCACTGACGATAATGAAAATTACCTTGGGTTTGTTCATATTCATGATATCCTCAGGGAAGGCATCATTTAGTATATATATTGTATCTATTACTTTTTTCCTACCTGAATCTCTGATATTTACCTATCCACGGTCAATACTTTCTGAGCTTGTTTTTACCTTTTAACGGGTTAAAACATTTTGAAGTGTGAAATATTAAAAAATTCCTGTATTATTTCCCTGTTATAAGTTGAAAATGTAACTTTGCGGTCATCTTAATTTTTAATAAAAAAAATCAGTTATATGTCATTTGAAATACAGGGTAAATTGCATAAAAAATTTGAAATTGAAACAAAATCAGCTTCATTTCAGACCAGAGAGTTTGTATTGCTGATTGAGGAGGGGAATTTTGCACAATATATAAAATTCCAGTTGACACAGGACCGTTGTAATATTATTGACTCCTATAATGAAGGAGAAATCCTGAAGGTTTGGTTTGATCTGAGAGGCAGGGAATGGCAGGAAAAATATTTCACCAATCTGAACGCCTGGAAAATAGAAAAGCAAAGTAGCGAAGATTCTGATCGGCACAAACAAGCTATAGATGAGCAGGATTTACCTTATGGTTCTGATGATATTACTGAAGGCAGCCTTGATGATGACCTTCCGTTTTAGATAAAAAAAAAGCTCCTGCCGGAGCTTTTTTTTTATTTCTTAGGTGTCAGAATTGTACCTTTATTTTCAGGAACGCCTTGCGTATCCTGTCCACCCAGTATATTTCCAACTACAGAAATAATATGGGTATTTTCTCCTTCGGCTTCATTGGTAGTTATTGTCACTTTTTTGCTGATCGGTCCAACTCTTTCAGTTGAATATTTCACTTTCAGTTCACTACTCTCACTTGGCATGATAGCCTCTCTTGGCCATGTAGGTACTGTACAACCACAGTTTCCTCTTGCACTTTTGATTATCAAAGGTTCGTTACCAACATTTGTAAACTTCAACGATCTGAACGGTTCGCTGTTTTGTTCTATTGTGCCAAAATTAACTTCATTGGCACTAAATTTAATTTTTGGACCACTCTGCGAATAAATATTAAGACTTACGAAAGTGATCATCAAAATAGATGCAATTATTTTTTTCATTTTTCAATTTTTATTATGATTTATAATTTAAGTTTAAACGCTAAAATTGTGCCAATTATTTAAAATCATCTTTCATGACTTGTTAATAATAAGTTAATAATTTGATATCAACGCTACTTAAATTGAAAAAGCTGCCCGATAGTTCAGACAGCTTTCAAAATATAATACAATTACTCTATTTTTTAGGAGTTAAAATTGTTCCGCTATTTGCAGGTACGCCCTGTGCATCCTGAGAAGCAAGAACATTACCCTTTACATTGATAACATGAGTATTCTCTCCTTCTGCTTCATTGGTAATTACCGTGATCTTCTTGTTGATCTGTCCTACTCTGTCTGTTGAGTATCTCACTTTCATTTCACTGCTTTCTCCGGGCTGAATAGCTTCTCTTGGCCAGGTTGGTACTGTACAACCGCAGTTTCCATTAGCACTTTTAATAATTAAAGGTTCTTTTCCAACGTTTTTGAATTTAATAGTCCTGAATGGTTCTGAATTTTGAGCAACTGATCCATAATCTACATCCATTGATTCAAATTTTACCTTAGGACCATTTGGGTTAGAGACAACAGTAGTATTTGATTGTGCAAATGCAATTATTCCTGTAAATGCAATCAAAACTAAAGACATAAGTATTTTCTTCATTTTTTTTAAATTTTTTTTGTTAATGAAATAAAATTTGCTTTCAAACGACAAAATTATATCGATTATTTAAAATATTAATATATAGCTGTGTTAATGATAAGTTAATCATTGTTTTTAAGGTTTATACCACCAAAATTTCCTGAGCTCATAAAAAGAAAAACGGCATTTTCCTGATCAAGTCCTGAAATAAAATCCCTGAACTCATTATAATTATCAAATACCTGCAGGTCATCTCTGCCAAAATTTTTAATCACTTCTTCCTTACTGAGCATTGGCATGTCTTTCATTTCAAGTGTGTGCCTGCTATATACAATAACTGCATGATCACAATTCATCAAAGTGCCATGATACTGAGGCAGAAAATCCTTATTAAGGCTGCTGAAGGTATGCAACTCATAAAATGCATATAATTTCCTGTCAGGGTATTGCTGGCGAACTGCATTAACAGTTGCTTTTACCTTTGCCGGAGCATGTGCAAAATCAAGGAATTTTACAGTTTTTTCATTCTCAAACAATTTTTGCAGTCTTTTATCTGCTCCTTCGAAATCGGATATGCATCTCCAGAAATCATCTTCACTGATCCCAAGTTCCAGACAAGCTTTCAGTGCCCCATGCAGATTAGCTCTGTTATGATCACCAAATATTTTTAAACTCTTCAATTTATTTTCTTCCACATATGTATAAGGAATAAGTTTCAGTTTCTGACTATTTGAGGCTTTTGATATCACATCGTGAATTTTTTCATCATTATGAAAATAAATTAGTGTACCTCCTTCTTCCATTGATTCCAGGTATTTTATAAATTGCTCTTTATAAATGTCATATGTAGGAAATACATTCATATGATCCCAGTCAATTCCAGTCAATAATCCTATGTTTGCATGATAATGATGTATCTTAGGTGTTCTGTCCAGAGGTGAACTAAGGTATTCATCACCTTCAATCACTATAACAGGTGCATCAGAAAATTTGACCATCAGTTCAAAACCTTTGATCAATGCTCCGACAAGATAGTCAAAATCCATTTCCATTTTCTTCAATACCCACATGATCATCGAGGTTGTAGTGGTTTTCCCCTGACTTCCTCCTACAACTACTCTTTTTTTATTCATTGATACTTTATAGATAAACTCAGGAAATGAGTATATTTTTATACCTAACTCCTGTGCCTTTAATATCTCGGGGTTATCAAATTTTGCATGCATACCCAGAATTATATAATCAAGGTCGGGAGTGATCCTTGAGGCATCCCATCCCATTTTTTCAGGTAAAATACCTGCATTTGCCAAACGGGTTCTGGATGGTTCGTAGATTTCATCATCCGATCCGCTTACCTGATGACCTGCTTTATTTAATGCCAGGCCGATATTGTGCATCACTGCACCTCCGATAGAAATTAAATGAATTTTAGACATATTTGGGTTTAGTTGAAAGATAAAAGTTTAAGTTAATTGTAAATTGTTATTGTAAATTGTTAATTGTAAATTGTTAATTATCATTATTTATTTTCCATCCATAAAGACAAGTTTCTTCACTCTTCCCTTTTCATCCCCTAAGGGCAGGCATTATAGACAAATTTCTTCATTTTCAAATTAGCACATTTTCAAATTTCCATCATTCCATTTTCTATTTTGAAAGTCCAAAAGTAATAAATATTATAATTATCTATAATATAATTGTAAATAAAAAAAGAGAAATTCCCTTTACAGGAAATTTCTCTTTATATTATAAGCTTATAAATTTTAAAACAGCTTGTATCCTACTCCAACTGCAAACACCATTGCGGTTTTATCATAGGTCTCAGAGTATTTTGGTGCTGCTCCCACAGCAGGAAAATCTCTTTTATACGGTTCGTAGGAAGTCATTGAAAATCCAAGGTCAACATCAAGTTTTGAAGTTGCATGAACTATGGCTCCACATCCGAATGTCCTTGTTGATAATGTATGGCTGAGCGCTGACTGATAACCAGGATTGGGGTTTGATTCCGTCATAAGGAAACCAGCACTGATTCCGAACATTTTTGTTATGTCGTACTGAGCTCCTATAGCGAGTTCATAAGAATTTCCTTTCATCAGAGTTCTTTCGGTAACCCCTTTAAATGCTGTTTCTTCACCATTTGTAACAAATCTATCGGCTATATTTTTCTTTCCGTATTTTGCTGATTTGTCAAAATAATAATGAAATCCTGCATTAAGTTTTAATGAACCATATTTTTGTCTTAAACCGACTGAAAGCATGGCAGGTAATTCATTTGGAACCTCTTCTCCATCTTTATAAAGTTTTACATCGTCTTTTATTACTTTTGTTTTTACTTTCATAGGAGTTTTCATTTCATATTTGACTGCTATTCCAAAATTTCCTTCAAACAGATTTAAATCAAATCCGAAAAAAGGAGCAAATCCTGAACCCGTCTGCTCAACATCAAGTTCTTTGTCTCCCAATGTACCTGCAGTGGCAGTGAGTTGATTAGCTGTACCTGTCAATGTAGTTATCTGAGTGTTTAATCCTGCTATCCCTGTATTCATTCCATCATAATACTGCTGAAGTGTGAGTGTACCAGGATCTGCCATACCTATACCTTTGCCTGCTGCAACCAATTGCTGGTATTGAGCATCGCTAATTGCTCCAGCTGCTTTAGCCTGATCAAGGGTAACTGATCCGAAATTAGCCAGGAATGGCTGAATAAGTCCCGGAATAGGTGTTAGCTGAGTTACTGCATTAGTCAAGGTCGTTTTAACACCGTTGATGGTTGGAATAGCTTTCTGATTTATAAAATTGTCAGCACGGATAGGACCTGTCGGTGTCACAAGGGTTATGTCTTTTATAAAACCTTCATAATTATTTTTCGCGGTAATATACCTTGCCCCTGCTGCTACTGACAACACATCATTAAATTTATATGTTATACCACCCTGAAATCCCATATAAACAGAGGAGCCACTAAGACTGGTATTTACAGAATATCCGGTAACTGACAAATCAACTCCTGCAGCAGTTCCGACAGGCTTCAGACCAGCAAGACCTGCAGGTAAACCTGAAATCTGGTATTCAAATTCCGGAAGACCTTTTTCAAATTCAGCTGATCCTCCTCCACCTATTACGGTGAAGCCGCCTGAAAATGCAAAATTGCCTTTTTTATAAACTGCAAATGCCGTAGGTAAGAATGGAACAGATGTTTTTCCTTCATATTCCCTGGTTTTTGTTGATGGGTCCAGTTCATTCAGCAAAGGATAATTAGACACAACTGTTCTTCCCTGCATAACAGTCTGATTATTCACCTGAATATAAAATCCGTCTTCAAGATGAGTTAATCCTGCCGGGTTAAAAAACACAGCATCAACATCGATTGATGCGTCTCTTGCAAGAGTTCTGATCCATGCAGCACTCTGGTTGGTGTTGGTAACAATTCCACCTGCATTTAAAAAATCTGCAAGCAAAAACAAACTAAAAATTGTAAACAGAATCTTTTTCATAGTAATTGATTTTTTATTTTTGCCAAAGGTATTAAAAAATCTTAATAAAAGAATAAATAAATATTTTTTTTTGATACGTTATTTTTTTTATCCCTGATTTCCTTTAAAAAATGGTTTTTATATAGAAATGATTCATTTGATGAGGTTCAATCCATAGCAATAAATCTGAAATGCACCAGATATATATTGACTGATTTTATCAGATATATGTTATTTCATTATAATTCAGTTCATCAGGATAATCCGTGTTATAATTGAGTCCCCTGCTTTCGTGTCGCATCATGGCTGATTTTGTAACTATATAGGCTATGGTAATAAGGTTTCTTAATTCACAGAGTTGTTGCGACAGGACTGTTGATTTGTAAAGGTGCTCAGTTTCAGAATTTAATAGTTTAATCCTGTCCATGGCCCGCTGTAATCTGACATTATTCCTGACAATACCAACATAACTTCCCATCACTTCCTTTATTTCCTTCATACTTTGGGTGATTAGAATCATTTCTTTTGGCTCACTGGTACCGGTTGCATCCCAGTTCGGTACCCTGTAGTTTATCTGTATATCATCAATGATTTTATCGATTTCGACATGCATGTTATGAGCATAAACCAAACCTTCCAAAAGTGAATTTGAAGCTAATCTGTTAGCGCCATGAAGGCCTGAATATGTTGCTTCACCAGCTGAATAAACGTTTTTGATCGATGTCTTTCCATTTTTATCGATTACAATTCCACCACAAAAATAATGACAGGCAGGTGCTACCGGGATCATCTTAATCATAGGATCTAGTCCTAAGCTGAGGCATTTATCATAAATATTGGGAAAATGTGCTATAAAGTCGTTTTTTTCTATATTTCTTACATCAAGAAATACATTATCCTCTCCCCTGATCTTCATTTCCTTATCAATGGCACGTGCTACAATATCACGGGGAGCCAGGGAACCACGTTTATCGTATTTTTGCATAAACTCAATACCATCCTTCGTTTTGAGAACTCCTCCATGTCCTCTGACAGCCTCTGAAATCAGAAAGTTTGGTGATTCACCCTGTGGATCATAAAGAGCAGTTGGGTGAAACTGAACAAACTCCATATTGGCAATCCTGCCTTTAGCCCTGTAAAACATAGCTATACCATCGCCTGTGGAAACTTTAGGATTTGTTGTAACTCCATATAGCTGCCCTGCTCCGCCTGTGGCTATGACTGTTATCCTGGACAATATAGTAAATATTGTGAAATTATTTTTATTAAGAACATACGCACCATATGCCTCTATACCAGGAGTCACTTTCATTACAACCCTGCCCAGATGATGCTGGGTTATGATTTCCAAAGCAAAATGATTCTCAAGCACTTCAATATTATTGATTGCTTTGAGCTTATCAATGAGAGTTCTTTCTATTTCCCATCCTGTAATATCTTTATGGTGCAGAACTCTATTAACTGAGTGACCACCTTCTTTTCCAAGCTCATAAGTACCATCATCTTTTTTATCAAATCTTGCTCCCCACCCTATCAATTCCCTGACCAGTCCGGGACCCTTTTCGATTACCATCCTTACAATTTTCTCATCATTCAGCTTGTCACCGGCATCTATTGTATCGGCAAAGTGCTTATCCACATTGTCATTCACTGTATCCCAGACAGCAGCTATACCCCCCTGGGCATACCTGGTATTACTTTCGTCTATTGAATTCTTCGTAACGATTGTTATTTTAAGATCAGGTCTCTTTTGAGCCATTTTTATTGCAAAAGTTAAACCTGCAACTCCTGATCCAATAACAAGTATATCCGTAGTACTCCTCATGTTCTGTTATTAAAATGCAAAGTTAATTATTTTTTGATTCATTATCTGCTATATAAAAACCCAAAATTATAGTAAAACTGTTTAAGTTGTCAATTACCAGTATGTTATTTTGCCGATTATAAAATTTCAGTATTCCAGATTTCATAAATTTAAGCTGCCATTCCTTGTTTTAAAGATATAATAAAGAATTATAACAGATGTGGCATATACCTCAATAAATAATTGCATATCAATAATATAAAGAAAAATACAAATGTCAATATTTAGTAACTACTCAGCTTTTAGCTAATTTGCCTTTAGTTTAGTAATTAGATTATAACATTTACAATTATTCTTTAGTCCAAATGCATAATGGTATAATATCTTTACTTAACCCCAAATTTAGCAATACAAATTGCTAATGCTTAATTGACAAAAAAACGCATTTTTTATTGCTTTTTTTGTCAGGGTTAACTTATTAATTCATTGTATCATAGTACCATAGTGGCAAAACATTTTATCCCGTAATTCGCATTAATAATAAAAACGAATCAGTATTGTTTTAATATCAGGAATTGAGTTTGAGTGTTTTGAAATTTTGAATACTAACCTGACTTAAAAATTGAAATTCAATTTTTTATTGATGCAATTTGCTTGGACCTGAAAATTAGTGTGAATTTTCCTGGTTAAACAGTTTATTAGATTTGAGGTTAAAAAAAATTTATAATTTTGCATTTTATTATTTTTAAAAAATGAAAATAAAGAGAATAAATAATATTTTCATATTTGGGGGTATAGCATTTATTGCCATACTGGCTTTGCAGTTATACTGGATTGGTTTTGCGTGGCATGTCAAAACCACCGATTTTGAACAAAGGGTGAATTTCAGTTTAAGAAAAATTGCGACAATGATGGCAGATCAAGCCGGATTTGAATTGCCAAAAACCGACCTCATAAAGCAAATCTCACAGAATGAGTTTCTGGTGAACTACAATTATGAGATTCAACTTGACATACTGGAGGATTTGCTTTTGCGTGAGCTTGATGTTGTGGAACCGGGAATCAATTTTGAATATGCTGTTTATGACTGCCACACAAATGATCTTGTTTATGGAGACTGCTGTGCGGTTGAAAGGCAAACTAAAGAGAAGATTAAACAAAAACTACCGGAGCTGGGTGATTTTACATACTATTTTATAGTAAGATTTCCAGGCAAAAACACCTATTTACTAACAAATCTGAAATTATTTTTTATTTTAGGTTTGTTCACAATAATTGTTGGATTGATATATTTGTATGCAGTAAGAACTCTATTTGCGCAGAAAAAGCTTTCTGAACTTCAAAAAGATTTTGTTGACAACATGACTCATGAGTTTAAAACTCCTCTTACTTCAATCAAACTAGCTTCAAATGTATTGCTTGAAAGCAAGGATGTAAACGAAAATTCAAGATTAAAAAAGTACTCGGAAATCATCCTTCAGCAAAGTGAAAAGCTGACATCGCATGTTGAAAGATTACTTGATCTGATCAGAAGTGATAAAAATTTCAGATTAAAGAAGGAAAATTTAGATTTGAAAAGTCTCATAAATGATCTGAATGCTGAAACAGCTCATAAGTCAAATGAAGACCTTGAAATAATATTCAAAACTGATGATGCAAGCATTTTTGTTTATGCTGACCGGTATCATCTGTACAATGCAATTCAGAATATCTATGATAATGCGATAAAATACAACAATAAAGGCAGAAAATTAATCACTGTTTCAATTGAAGAAAAGAATGGTGAAATTATCCTTGCAATAAAAGATAATGGGATAGGTATAAGACATGAGCACCTGAACAATATTTTTGAAAAGTTTTTCAGGGTCCAGAAAGGAAATGTTCACGATGTCAAGGGATTTGGACTCGGATTGTATTATGTAAAAAATATCATAGAGCTACATGGTTGGAAAATTAAAGTTGAAAGCAGGGAAAATGAATTTACTGAATTTAAAATAATTATGAAAAAAAATAACAATGGAAATTAACAGCAGGCCAAGGATTATGTACGTAGAAGATGACGAAGTTTTGGCATTTATAACCAAAGACGCACTTGAGGGAAAAGGATTTGAAGTATATCATTACCCGGACGGGGTCAAAGCATTTGAAGGCTTTAAGACCCAGGGTGTGGATCTGTGTATCCTCGACATTATGATGCCTAAGCTGGACGGATATGCTTTGGCTGAAAAAATAAGGCAGATAGATTTTGAAATCCCAATAATTTTTCTGTCGGCAAAATCTCTCAAAGAGGATAAACTAAAAGGGCTGACACTCGGAGCAGATGATTATCTGACAAAACCATTCAGTATGGAAGAGCTGATTTTGAAGATCCAGATATTTCTAAAAAGAAAAAAAATCACTAAAACAGAAAATGAGCAGGTTTACAATGTCGGCAAATATATTTTCAATTATTCATATCTGACACTTATTCTTGGTGATTTACAAAAAAGACTTACACAAAAGGAAGCAGATCTTCTGTTGTTTTTTCTCGAGAATAAATCCAGGCTTGTGAAAAGATCGGAAGTGCTGAATAAAATCTGGAGACAGGACGATTATTTTGCTGGCAGGAGTATGGATGTATTTATAAGCCGGCTTAGGAAATACCTCTCTGAAGATGAGAATATCGATATTGAAAACATACATGGAGTTGGATTTAAATTCAGCATCAAAGAATAATAACCACAATATTGAATATCACAAGATAAAATATGAAATTCAGGAATATTTATGTTGCGGCTACAAGTCAGCACGTAGGCAAAACAACCTGCACTCTTGGAATAGTTAAAAAATTTCAAAATCAGGGCATCAATGTCGGTTATTGCAAACCAGTCGGTCAACAGTTTCTTGATCTGGGAAATCTAAGGGTTGACAAAGATATAATTTTATTCTCCGACCTGCTGGGTTTTGAAATGATACCTGAAATTCATAGTCCTGTGATCCTTGGCAAAGGTGCAACTGAAAGATTTATTGAAGCACCGGACAGTTTTGATTATCACAACAGGATCATTAATGCATGCGGGATTCTAAATAACACCTATGATGTAACGGTTTTTGAAGGCACAGGACATCCGGGTGTTGGAACAGTAACAGGAATAAATAATGCGAAAGTAGCTAAATTACTGAATGCAGGGGTGATTATGGTTGTTGAAGGAGGAATAGGAAATACTATTGATATGTTCCATATGTCCACTGCCTTGTTCAGGGAAGAAAATGTTCCGTTAATCGGAGTAATTATTAATAAAGTAATAGAAGATAAACTAGATAAAGTAAGACAGTATGTAGGTAGTTGGCTTGAAGAAGAAGGAATACCTTTATTAGGTGTGATACCTTATGATCAAACTTTGGCATATCCTGTTATGGAAACTATTGTGAATAAAATTGAAGGCAAAGTTCTTTTAAATAATGATAAAACAGATAACAGGGTGGCAAACGTTATCTCAGGAAGCATGATTGATTATAATAATATGAAAAATCCTGAAAATCTGCTTCTTCTGACAAGTTCAAACCAGGTTGACAAAGCTGTTGACAGAGTAAAAATGCTTCAGTACATGTTGAAACTTGATCAGAGTCCATTGTCGGGCATTATTGTAACAGGTGAAGACCAGATTTCAGAAGCAACTCTCGAATATGTAAATATCAATAAAATTCCGTTTGTTCATACACATCTCGACACTTACAGCTCAGTCATAAAAATAAGCAAAATTGAGGTAAAGATCAACCGGCATACACCCTGGAAAGTTCAGAAGGCTATTGAATTGGTAGGTAATAATACAAGTCTTGAAAAAGCCTTGTATTAAATTTCATTTTTTAACATATTTTTAACATAAAATTGAATTAAACAATTATGTCAAAAAAGAATAAAAGACCTAAATAATAGTTTAATAGTTATATCAATTAATGGATTATTAATTATATGGAATTGGTATATTTTTATTCTGAGATTGTTTAATTAAAAATGAATTGAAATGTCATATTTATTCACATCAGAATCAGTGTCAGAGGGTCATCCCGACAAAATAGCAGACCAGATCTCTGATGCAATGCTTGATGAGTTTTTGAAATGGGATCCTGAGTCTCATGTAGCATGTGAAACACTTGTAACAACGGGATTGGTAGTACTGAGCGGTGAGGTAACCACTGAGGGCTGGGTTGATGCACACAAAGTTGTCAGAGAAACAATTAAGGAGATTGGATATACAAGGTCTGATTATATGTTTGACAGCGAAAGTTGCGGTATAATATCCACTATTCATGGACAGTCACCGGATATAAACCAGGGTGTAAAAAGGGAAGTCAATGAGGATCAGGGAGCCGGAGATCAGGGGATGATGTTTGGTTATGCATGCAGCGAGATGGAAAACCTGATGCCAATGCCATTGGAATTGTCTCATGTTCTTCTTCAGGAACTGGCTGAAATAAGAAAGACCACAGATCAGATGAAATATCTTCGTCCGGATTCAAAAAGTCAGGTGACAATTCAATATGAAGATGACGGAACTCCAATTAAAATTGAGACAATAGTGATCTCAACTCAACATGATGATCTTTTTCCTGTAGAAAAATATCCCGGTTTGTCAAAAAAGGAGTCTGACAGTAAAACTCAGGAAATAATAAAAGCAGATCTTGAGAAATTCCTGTTTCCTCGTGTATTGCAGGTGAGCACATTACCTGAAAGAGTAAAAAATATGCTTAGAAAGGGTGATTACAAATTACTTGTCAATCCTACCGGCAGATTTGTTACAGGAGGTCCGCATGGAGATACTGGACTGACAGGAAGGAAAATAATTGTTGACACATATGGTGGAAAAGGAGCCCATGGTGGTGGGGCATTTTCCGGTAAAGACCCTTCAAAAGTTGACAGATCAGCAGCTTATGCACTTCGACATTTAGCCAAAAATTTAGTTGCAGCAGGAATAGCCGATGAAGTGCTGTTGCAGGTAGCCTATGCTATCGGAATTGCTGAGCCTGTGGGCCTTTTTGTCAATACTTTCGGTACAGCAAAAGCAAAAGATCAAAGCGACAATATTCTTAAAGATGGTTTAATAGCAGAAAAATTGAAGAATTTCTACGATCTGAAACCATTCTCCATAATCAATAAGCTTCAGCTTAAGAACCCAATTTACAGAGAAACTGCCAGATATGGTCACTTTGGAAGGGATGTTTATGAAAAGGAAGTTGAGATATTTTACCCTAAAATCGGAATAAATAATCACCACATCAATGGGTCAGTGGTAGAAAGAATTGAAAATGGTGAAGTGAAATATTTTAAGAAGATAAGGTTTTTCACGTGGGAACAACTTGATCTTGTTGATGATCTGAAAAAATTATTTAATGTAAATTAATATTCTCATTTTTGTAAAATAGTATCGTTCCAAATAAAAACATTACATCCATATATCAATTCTGTATGATCCGCATATATTTTACCTTTGCAGTTTTATTTTTTGTATCAATTAACTGCGCAAATAAAAAAAATACTTTAAAGCATGTATCTATGAAAGAAGTAAATATAAAAAAAAGTCTTGATACTGCAACTTTAGGTGCCGGGTGCTTCTGGTGTGTAGAAGCAATATTCAGTGATTTGAAAGGTGTTGAAAAAGTAATTCCCGGATATACAGGTGGCACAACAGAAAATCCATCATACAAGGATGTTTGTTCCGGAAATACAGGTCATGCTGAAGTATGTCAGATAAGTTTTGATCCTGATGTCATAAGTTTTAATGAAATTCTTGAAGTATTCTGGACAACTCATGATCCCACCACTTTGAACAGACAAGGCAATGACATAGGAACTCAATACAGGTCAGCAATATTTTATAACAGTGAAATTCAGAGATCACAAGCACTGGATTCAAAGAAAAATGTAGCTTCCAAAATTTGGGATAAGGAAATTGTGACTGAAATTGTACCTCTTATTGTTTTTTATGAAGCAGAAGATTATCATCATGATTACTTTGAGAATAATCCCAATCAGGGATACTGCAAGATTGTGATTGAACCTAAAGTCTTAAAATTCAGAAAATTATTCAAAGATAAACTAAAACAAAATGAGTGAAATTAAAACCCCCTTGTTTGACAGGCATGTTGAAGCAGGTGCCAAAATGGTTTCCTTTGCAGGTTATATGATGCCTATAAATTATGAAACCTCAATACAGGAAGAACACCTGTTCGTGAGAAATAATGTTGGTATATTTGATGTTTCTCACATGGGCGAATTTTTTGTTGAAGGACCTGATGCACTGAAACTTATCCAGAGTATTTCAAGCAATGACGCTTCAAAACTTAAAATTGGCCAGGCACAGTATTCATGTATGCCCAATGACAAAGGAGGTATTGTGGATGATTTGCTGATTTACAGATCAGGGGAAGAAAAATTCATGATGGTAGTGAATGCTGCAAATCTTCAGAAAGACTGGGACTGGCTGGTAAACCATAATAAATACAATGTAAAAGCAACTAATGGCAGTGATAACATGGGAATTCTTGCTGTTCAGGGACCTAATGCCCATGTTCTTGTACAAAAACTTACTGATACTGACCTGAGCAGGATAGAGTATTATCATTTTGAAACAGGCACAGTTGCAGGTATTGAAAATATAATAATTTCAGCTACCGGATATACCGGAGCAGGAGGATTTGAGCTATATATAAATAATGGTGATCTGGTTCATATATGGGATGCTTTATTCAATGCCGGAAAAGATATGGACGTTAAACCTGTAGGACTTGGGGCTCGTGATACACTGAGACTTGAAATGGGTTTCTGTTTGTATGGAAATGATATTGATGACACAACTTCTCCAATAGAAGCTGGTTTGAAATGGATAACGAAGCTGGATAAACCCGATGATTTCCCCTCCAAAGAAAAATTCATTGATCAACATAAAAATGGAGTAGATAAAATGCTTGTCGGATTCGTGATGGAAGGAAAAAGAATACCACGACATGAATACCCTGTGTTGAATGATTCAGGAGATGCGATTGGTGTGGTGACATCAGGAACATTCTCTCCATCTCTTGAAATTCCAATTGGCATGGCCTATGTAAAAAAGGAATATGCAAAACCGGGAACGATCATTCAAATAGATTTTTCAAGAAAAACAATACCTGCTGAAGTGGTTAAAATACCATTTTATAAGAAGTGATCCGACTTAAAGTTCCAGTGTGAACAGTCATTAATCTTTGTTCATTTAAATTATTTTTACTAATTTTTGTTCATTATACCTAAATCCAGTTTCAGCCAACATAAAGCTGTGAATTCTATACATTACAACTGATAAAACAATTTTATTTTTTCAATTTTAATTCAGTCCTGCAGCTGGTATCCGAATTTGTACCAGTTATGGTCATTTGAGATTTCGTAAATACCAATGTATCCTCCTCACAATCTCCTGTGCTGAAAATGCCACAAATACTGACTTTTCCATCGGTTATTTTATAATTCCCTGTTGATTTTTTGGTATTTACAAATGTTTTGGTTTCTAATGTATATGTTCCGTTTTCAGTGAAAGTCATTGTAATACACATATATGATCCCAGTTCACCAATATTCTTGACACATCCGTTTGTAAAAATATAATATTTATTATTGTATTCCGACCTGCAATTTGTAGTTTTAAGGCTTGTAGCATTCCAGGTACCTACAATTATGTCCTCAAGGTTGTCTTTATTGCAGGAAATAAAATGTAGAATTAAAAGCAGCCCAAAAAATAATCTTATTTTTTTCATCTTTACCAATTAAAAAATTAATCAATTCTAAAGTATAAAATATAATGCCAAGGATCAAGTTTCATCAATAAAACCATCGGATGAGTTTTAGTTTGATATCAATTTCAAATAATTTTCATTTCCTTTCAATTACAAATATATATATTTTAAAACTGGCATTTCAAGAGGAAAAACACCCATTTTGTGAAGGTGTTTTTCCTGTCTTGTTCTCTAAAAAAACAGATAATCGCTGGAATCAGATCGTAGTGCATGAAAAAATACACTGATATCTTACAATATTTCAAATTTTTCATTTACCATTTCCCTAAATCATAATCCCTCGTCCCATTCTCTTTTATAAAGAATTTCTATAGAATATATTCAACTTCAAAGAAGAGAGGGATTACCTTGACCAAAATTTTAAAAAGAGTGGGATGAAAGTTTTGCATTTTAAATTTTCAGTTTTAAATATTTAAATATTCATTCATTTGGTTTGATTGAATTATTGAAACCTACCCGAATATTTCTCCCCAATTGCATTGAAACAATATGTGACCATAAAAATAGCCATACCAGGAAAAACAGCAAGCCACCAGGCAGAGAAATCCTGGCGTGATTCTCCAAGCATTGTCCCCCAGCTGACGTGATCGGCAGGAGTACCTATACCAAGAAATGAAAGTGTTGATTCAAGCATTATTGATCCTGCAAAACCATAGGTCAATGCCACAAAAACAGGAGTGAGAGTATATGGAAAAACATGTCTTATGATAATCAAAATGTCATTAAGGCCCAGCACCCTTGATGCCTCGACAAAGCGTTCCTGTCTTACCTTTATCACCTCTGTTCTGACATATCTCGCTATCGAGGGCCATTTAAGAAAACCAATCACTAATATAATATGCAATATTGTGGTTTTAGTGAATAGACTGATCAGTATGAGCACAAGAAATGAAGAAGGTAATGACTGAAAAACTCCTGTAAATAAACTTATCCCTGTATCCAAAGGCAAAGAAAAGCTTTTTTGCGAGAAAGGCATGACTGAAAAAATAACAATAATAAGGAGTAATAAAAACAAATATGCTATCCGGTCGGCAGGCATTATGGCTAAGGTAAAGTATTTAAAATAATACAACAAATAGAACAGAACAGAAAGGATTATAGCCAATATGAAAAAGGTCGAAACCTTTATTTTCAGACCGTTATCACCAAAGTAAGAAGGAATGAGGCTCATAATCAAACCAAGAAAAAAAGCAAGTAACATTGATCCAATGCCTACTTTCAAAGAAACAGAAGTTCCGAAAATTAATCCTGCAAGTACATCTCTTCCGAAAATATCAGTGCCAAGCAGATGACGTTGTTGACCAGGCATCAGTTTTTGTTTTCCAAAAGGTGAGATTCCACCTGTATTTTGCATATCTATTGTATAGTGGGAATACCTTACCGGAGCCATCAGTATTATCCTGTCGGTCGTATCTGTTCTGAACTTTTCCTTAAAAACAGGGAATACAGTTTTTCCATTTTGAATACAAATCAATGGTTTTTCATTTGCAATAAAATCGTGAAATATCCCTGTGAATATAAAAATAAATATCAACGATGCAACTATCTTACTTCCGGCTCTCATTTGTATCTGATCTTGGGATTTAATAATGAGTAGATCACATCGCCTGCTATGTAGAAAACATAGGTAAGCAGCCCTATAAAAATTACTATTGTATATACTACATTCCAGTCATATCTTAATAATGAGTCATAAAGCATTCTTCCCATTCCAGGTATATTGAAAACGACCTCAATCACCACAGATCCGGCAAGTGCAGCCGGAAACCCCATTACTACAAGTGTAATCAAAGAAAGCATGGAATTTGGAAAAGCATGTTTTAGAAAAACAGCTTTTTTTGGAATTCCCCTGGCAAGCAAAGACATAAAATATACTTCCGACATCTCCTTTTCAAGGTTTCGTCTGATAAGCAGACTAAGATAGGCAGCTGAATATAGCGCAACTATCAGTGCAGGAAGAAAAAAATGTGGCATAGCATTTATCAATCTATCTGTTAATGATGCATCAGGTTCAGAGTAACCAATACCGATGGAAGGAAATATATTCAATGCACCTGAAACTTCATCTGTAGTAAGAAAAACCACAGCAAGAGTACTCAGCCAGAAAAGTGGAACAGAATAAACAGAAGAAAGAACTGAATCTGCAAATCTGACAATTATACTTTTGCTCTTAGATGCGGAAAATAACCCAAGTGGAACAGCAAATAAAAAACTAAACAAATAAGCAAGGATCACATAGGTGAATGTTAATGGAAAGGACTCACTGAGTTTTTCAATTACTTTGCGTCCATCGACCATAGAAACCCCAAAATCAAATCTGATAACCTTACTAAACCATATATGAAAACGGTTCGCTGTACCATTCCAGACGAACTTTGGAATGAATGCTCCCTTTGAAAAATATTCTTGTCTTTCCCTCCCCAGTAAAGATGAAATATCAGAGGTAAAATCAGATATATAAGATAAAGAATCCTTTTTAGCCATATTTTCCAATGATTTGATATCCAAGAGAAATTCCTCCAGGGAAGCATTGTCCATTAATTTTTCTAATTTTTCATTAATCTGTCCATGACTTCCATCATCGTTAATATCAGGTTTCATCTTGTTGAGTTCAACGGTCAGATTTAAAATTTCAGATACCAGACTCCATGAGCCTGTTTCATTGAGGAGCATCCTGGCCAGTTGTTTCCTGTCAGGTATCACTATTCTGTGAAGGGTGTCAGGAAAATAACGTGGAACTATTGAAAAATAAAAATGAGGCTTATCAAGATTTAGTTTTTTGGCAGTAATCATATAATCCTCATCACTGATCTTTTCATCAGCCGAGTAGCCGGTTCCGTAAATATCCAAATACTGTTTTACCCTGTCACCGGGTGAAAAAGTACTTAAAAGATAAACTATGGTGGATATCAATATAAACACCGGAAAAATCAGTAAAACTCTTATGCATACATACCGAAGCATATTTTCACAGGAAATTAAATTTTATTGCTCATTTTGAATGTATTAGCAAAATACCCCGGTCTTTTTACACTTGCTTTAGCCTCAAATTTCTTATTTACAATAACATTATTGGTTGGAATAAAAAGGAATATAACGGGCTGTTCTTCATATATAAGTTTTTGAAATTCAACATAAAGCTCTGCTCTTTTTTCCTTGTTATGTGTGCTGATTATTTCTTCGATTATCTTATCGCACCCGGGATCGGAGAAACCTGAAATATTTGATCTGCCTGGTCCTGTGTTGCTGCTGTGCCATTCCGGAAATGGATCAATATCAGCCAGATCCTGACTTCCAACAATTGGGGCAAGGTCAAATTTAAGATCATCAAGGTCCTTTTTAAATTTTGCACCCTGCCTTGTGATCACTTCAACTTCAATGCCAAGTTTTCCGGCATTTTCTTTTAATTGCAGTGCAAGGCTTTTTCCAAATGCTTTACCGGTGATAGTAACTGAAAATTTAAGTTCGGTTTTTCTTCCATTTATCACTTTTTCTGGTATTCCATTACCATCGTCATCTTTCCATCCTGCTTGTTTTATGAGTTTTTCTGCTTCTTTCAAATCAAAACTGATCTCTTTCAGACTCTTATTGAAGTATTCCTTTGCTGGGTGAATAGGCGATAATGCCTTCATTTCTCCTCCTGTTCCAAAGGTTTTAAGCAAAAGGTCTACATCGATCATCCTTGCAATTGCTTTTCTGATCAGTTTGTCTTTTAATATTTCATTTCTGTTATTGATCACCACGGCATAATACTGGGTGGATAAGGGACTAAAAAAATGAAATTTATTATTATACTGAGGATCATTTTTCATTTTAACAAAATCATTACCCAATTCTCCGGACAAAACATCAATATTCCCACTTTTTAATTCTGTGAAAGAAGCAACTTTATCTGGAATAACTTTGAATATAATCTTTGCAGGATTATTGGACAGATAAGATATGTTTTCAAATTTATCTCCCCACCAGTTATCTTTTCTCACGAGACTTATAAAGTCATTTGCAGTCCAGCTCTCAAGTCTGTAAGGACCGGCACCCGATACATTTTCCCTCATGAAAAATGCGCTGTTAAGCTTCGATGCGAAATCGGAATATTTTTTAATTTTTTCTTCAGTCAATTTGGTGATCTGTTTTACATTCAGTTCCTGCAGGGTAAAGGAACGTAGTATCCTTAATGAATCATAAAAGTATTCCGGGAATACTTCCATGTTAGTTACCAGTTCATCTGAAAGCATATAATCCATTTCTGTGAATACTGAAAATTTTTGTGGGTCATTTTTATCTGTCTCGATATTTTTTATCTTTGAATATAAAATCCTGAGTGCAGGATGAACCTCCAATGCAGGATACAGAAGCATTTTTATTGTAAAAATATAATCACTTGCAGTAATGGGTGAGCCATTCTCCCAGACAGCTTCATCTCTGAATTTCAGATCGTACCTGTAAGAATTTTTGTATTTTCCAGTATCAACAATTATTTCTTCAGGAAGCCTTTCAAGCAATACAGGGATATTTTTATAATTGACAGGATCATAATCTGCTGCCTGCGTAAAAATATACTGATTGACCAATCTTTCTATGTCGGCGTTTCTTTTAAATGGCATAAGTGCCTGTGGTTCACGGTTTATGCCAATTACCACATTAAAATCGTTACCTGAGTCAGGTTTATTATCATTTTTGCATGAGATCAATAAAACAATAAGGACAAAAAGCAGTAATGTTTTTTTCATTTGATAATTATTTTATTCTTCAGCTAATTCATTAAATTTCCATTTACCCTCATTTCTATCATAACTAAACTTATATACAGTACGCATCACGTCGCTTGCTGTTATCAATGTATAACTGAATTCCCTGGTTTTTAAAGTCATGACATCATCCTGTATAGTGATGCGATGAGCTTTATTATAGCTGCCATTCGGGACATCGACGAGTGAGAATTCAAACCTGAGATCATTTTTAAAACTCCCATCTTCATTTATACCTACTGAATATATATCAGGTTTACGGGCATGACCAAGATAGGCTCTTTTGCCATCTACTCCTACATAAAGAGCTATGCCGAGAGCATCAAAATCATCATATGTGTCGATTATTTCTTTCGTAACCGGATTAATTTGATAAACCTTGCCTGTTTCTTTATCGAAAGATGAGCCTGACACTGAAGTGGCATACAGAGATTTGGTTTCACAATCAAATCCAAGTCCTATCACACCATATGGATTTTTTTGTGTTGGCTTATTTACTGAAGGTAATCTGATAAATTCCTGCATGACACCAGTATTATTATCCACCCTCAAAATACGGTTTTGATCTTCCGGACTATTAAATTTAATGCTGACATAAGGGACCGGACTGGTATAGATATTACCAACATCATCCCGGGTATACAGACCAAGATAACCAAATGAGTCCCAGCCAGGCAACTGTAGTATTTTACCAGTCGTTGCTTCGATTATTTTCATCCCTTTACTAAACATATCCTGCTTAAGATCAATCGCATATGGAGGATTCAGTCCGAATTTCTGCGGAAAAGACGGATTTTTCATACATTGAACTATGGCCATATTGCCAGAATTCATAAGGTGCCTGTTTTCCGATCTGGATGTCCCTGGCTTTAATAATGTAAAAAAAATAATACCAATTATAGCTAAAATCAAAACTCCTGCAATATATAATCCAAATTTCCTGGTTGTGGAATTGTTTTTTTTAACTGGTTTTACCAGCTTTTTTTTTATTGTCTGTTTTTTTGTTGCCATGCTTTGTGTTTAAAGTAAAAAGTTAATAATGGCTTTAAAATATAAAACATTTACCCGTTTAATAATATCATCAAATGAGTTTTTTACCATTTCAATATCCGGACTTATTTATTATGATCCTTTTTTCAATTATTAATTTTTACAGGTATAAACTTCGGACCAACTGAGCCTGGCCATGTTTTAACATTCAACTTACCCTTATCGGGTACCATATTTGCCCAGCAATATTCCTTTCCCGGTCTTTTATCGTTGTACATCCTTGGAGCATACCATAAAATTATCTTTTGTCCGCTCAAATCTTCAGCAGGCTCAAGGAATTTTTCAGGTCCCTGTTTATAGGTATAACTGCAACAATCACCGATAGTAACCATATCAGTAACTCCTTCATCAACATCAGATTTTAGTTTTGACACATAAACAAATGCTGCATCTCCCCTACCCATTTTACCAAACTGACCGCGATCAGGTTCAAGATAATACCCATTACCTTTATTGTCTGTTATTTTAAACCAATAACCTTCGTTGGTAAATTTTCCTGAATTTTGATCACTCCATTGTTCTTTAGTCCAATTTTGCCATGTGTTTCCATTCCATTGGGCTACATTGTCACCACCTTCTCCAATTTCGAGATCAATCCTGAAAACCGGTTTATACACAGCCGAATCATTGCACCCCTTGCCATTATTTACACCCATTATCCTGAAACATCCATCATCGTAGAATTCAAACCGGCTCTGATAGCGGTAATTGCACATAGCCGGCCAAATAGGGCTTCTGAAATCCTGAACAAAAGCAAAACCTTTCGATTTGCCATCCTCTATTTTTTCAACGTAAGGTCCGCTAAAAGCAACTACTGCAGCTGCACTGAACATCGGGCATCCGGTAGCATCGCTATATCCCACATTTTGTTTGTTCAGATAACTTACATGCCAGTCGACTATTTTCGAAGAGTTGATCACTTTTCTGTCTTTATACAGCACATCAAAAACCTCCAGTCCGTCAGAACCTACTATCCTGAAATTGATTTTCCAGTCACCCAAAATGGTATCATTGTTTTTTTCACAGAAATGAGCCATTACAAATTCATTTTGCAATTCCATTTCTGTGATCTTATGATCATTGATCTTTTTTTCTGCCCATGCAAGCCCTCTCAGTTTCCAGTCGGTCATATCAACAATCGACCATACCATTCTATTATTCTTTCTATTATAAAATGAAGGACCAACACACAGGTGCTTTGATCTTTCACATTTTGTCTTATTCATTGAAATTTCAAGATCGGATCTAGTGGCTGACAATTCTTTCCCATCTATTTTAAGGGCATTAAGTACTTCCTCAGAATTGAGTGCAATTTCAATGGCAAGATCGTGCAATCTTCTATTGATCTCTGCTTCAGCATCAATAACTCTTTTAATATTTATTACCTTGTTTTGCGCTACATCGACGAAGGCAATTGTAGAATTATTTCCATAATAATTATACATCAGAACCCTGAAACAATTTCCGGCAGAACATTGTACACCCTGCAATTCATCTGCATTTGCCTGTCTGACACTCATTATCTCATTCCTTAGCGCTTCCCCGGTCTGCTTATGGTAAACATCGCGCAGAAATTCCTGATCAGATATTGCTATACTTTGTGCCCTTCTGTGATTTTCATCCGGCAATTCTGAATCTTCCAGCATCAGGACAGGTGGCTTTTTATCTAATATCCCCTCTATCAGGGCAGCATATTCTGCCAGTTTAGGAACCTTCTTAATCATAACCTCAAGTGAAACATCCTTTGCTAGAACATAATGTTTTTCTATCTGATTGTTCCTTTTATCATCCTGACTACATGAAAATGCTGCAATAAAAAACAGAAACAATAATAGTTTGGAAAACTTCATAATTTTATCAATTTGATTAATTTTGCTAAATTAAAGTTTTATTATTACTTAATCATTATTTAATTATTACTTTTTATAAATTGATAATTTATTTTGATCTATTATTCAAATTATGGCAAATATTAACAGAGATTTATTTTTCAGACATATAGGACAAACAAGTCCCTTTCCTATTGGTCTGGAGGTATCTGCTGCAGAAGGAGTTTTTATTTATGATTCCTCAGGCAAAAAGTATATTGACATGATCAGTGGTATTTCTGTAAGTAATCTTGGACATGGAAATCCAAGAATAAAACAAGCCATTAAAGATCAGACTGATAAATATATTCACACAATGGTATATGGAGAACATATCCAGTCACCACAGATTGAATTTGCAGGCAGGCTCACTTCGATATTACCTTCTGGACTAAACAGTGTTTTCTTCACCAACAGTGGATCAGAAGCAGTGGAAGGGGCTATGAAACTATCAAAGAGATATACAGGCCGATACGAGATAATAGCATGCAGAAACGGATATCATGGGAATACTCACGGGGCTCAGAGCCTTATGGACAGGGAATATCTTTCAGGAAAATACAGACCTTTTTTACCTGGTATAAGATTTATAGATTATGATAATATTGATTCCCTTAAAAATATTACTAAAAAAACTGCTGCTGTTTTTACAGAAGTTATTCAGGGAGATATAGGAGTTAAAATTGCTTCTGACAACTTTATGCAAGCATTGCGGAAAAAATGCGATGAAACGGGTTCGTTACTGATTTTTGATGAAATTCAGACAGGCTTTGGAAGAACTGGCAGGATGTTTGCTTTTGAGCACTATGGTATATACCCGGATGTGCTTTTGATTGCTAAAGCCATGGCAGGGGGTATGCCTGCTGGAGCACTTATATCCGAAAGGAAAATAATGCAGGTATTTTCCTGTAATCCGATACTTGGCTTCATCAGTACTTTTGGAGGACATCCGGTTTCAATTGCTGCAGCAGTGTCAGCAATAGATGAACTGATAGCAGGGAAATATACAGAACATGTTGAGGAGAAAGAAAACCTGATAATAAGTCTGCTTAAACACCCATTTATAAAGCAGATAAGAAGCAAGGGATTGCTTATGGCTGTAGATATGGAAGATAGTAATATTGTTAAAAAAGTTATGATGAAAGCTATGCAAAAAGGACTTCTTGTAGATTGGTTTCTTTATAATGATCAATGCATACGTCTGGCACCTCCTTTGATAATTAATCAAAATGAAATTTATGATGCCTGCACAATACTTCTGGAATCTATTGATGAATCCGTAAACTGAATAATTAATAATGAAATTGGCGATAACAAATGCAGGACTTTTAATAACAGCAATTATTCTATCAATATCATCATTGCTATCTGCACAGAGTGAAAGCCAGAAGAAGCTGTTTGTTACGGGACTTGTTGAAGATCTGGACAAACTTGACCTCATGACAGGGGATCTGCTATTGTTTCAGAGTAAAACTTTCAATGGTATCATGACCCAAATAGGAACATTATCACCTTATACACACTGCGGAATAGTAATTAAAAATCAGGATGGTTCGCTTTTTTTATTGCATTGTACCGACAATGATAATTATGGAAACAGAATACCATTAGTAGATGAAGGCAAAGGCAGATCCGGTATTATACTGACCAGATTAGAAGACCTTTTTATTTCAACGGATGGATGTAAAACCGGATTTTATAAACACATCTGGATAAGAAAATTCGATGATGGCTGGACTAAAAGACCTTCGGCAAAAAAACTTATGGATCTATATATAAAGACCAAAAAGAATTCTTTTACTAAATCAAAGCCGAGATTCATTCTTGCAGCATTTGATTTTTATATTTGGGGTAAAGATATTTTATCTGTAAGTGATGACAGTACTTTATTTTGTTCAGAATTCATTCATCTGCTGCTTTTGCAATGCGGAATACCCGTCACTGATGATCAGGCAATCAACGAATACACTCCGGAAGACATTTTGTATCTGGAGCCATATCATGATTCAAAACCTGTTGTTTTCAAATTTAAAAATGGCTTGTACAGAATGAAATAAATATACATGAATCATGAAAGGAAATTACTATTAAAAGGCCAAAATCCAGACCTGATATATTTAGGTATATTTGAAAAGTTTGTAAAAAATAATTTCTGAATTATGGATGAACTGCATTGAGAAATAATTATATTTGCAAACAATAAGCATGATATCGGTATTCAGAATACTTAAAAATTCCTTCAAAATGGATACTGCGATGAAATTAGATGATTTAGGATATAACAATATATTTGAAAAATTCAGAGTAGATCAAAAACTTGACAACTGCGAGATAGGAAGAGTTATATCAGAACATAAAGAAAGATACATTGTTAGGACTTCTTTCGCTGAATTTGAATCTGAGATTACTGGAAACATGCGTTTTTCAGCGACAAGTCGTGAAGATTTTCCAGCTGTTGGTGATTGGGTGGCTTTGACGACTTTTGATGCAAGTCATGCTATAATTCAAAAAATATTTCCAAGATTTTCAATTATTAAACGTCAGGCAGTTGGCAAATTTGGAGAGATTCAAATTATTGCAACCAATATCGATTTTGCATTTTTAATTCAAGCTGTTGACAGAGATTTTAGTATCAACAGACTTGAAAGATATTTGACCATTTGCCATTCATCCAATGTTAGCCCGATAATACTACTAAGTAAAACTGACCTGACAGATGAGCAACGAGTTTGTAAATTAATTGAAAGCATAAAATTGCGGATTAAGAATGTTCTGGTTATAGCATTAAGTAATGAATCGTTAAACGGAATCAAAGCAATAAAGAGCTTAATTGAAACAGGCAAGACTTATTGTATGCTAGGCTCCTCTGGTGTAGGCAAATCAACATTAATAAACAATCTTTCCGGCAGAAATATCATGAAAACTGATAGTATCAGCCAAAGTACCAATAAAGGAAAGCACGTTACAAGTCACAGAGAATTAGTTGTACTTGAAAATGGTGGAATTCTGATTGATAATCCAGGTATGAGAGAAGTGGGTATTGTTGATTCATCAATAGGATTGGATACTACTTTTGATACGATCATAAATCTTTCTGAGAGTTGTAAATATAATAATTGTACCCATACAACTGAAACAGGTTGTTCAGTTATTGAGTCCGTCGCAAAAGGAGAACTTGAAAAAAAATACATATGAAAATTTTTTGCGACTTGAAAGAGAAAAAGCACATTTTGAATCCAGCTTTCAAGAACGAAGAAAGAAAGATAAGGATTTCGGAAAAATGATGAAAAACTATCATAAGGATATGAAGAATACCAAGTTCTGAACACAACGCAGTGAGATGCTGCATTCCAGTTTCAAAGCAATTTGTAAAAATCTTACCCAGGGCAGGATTTCCAGCGGGCAATAAACAATAGCACCATAACCCCTCAAGAAATATAAGCACAACCCATATAAATTTATATTACTTTTGCATTAAAAAGGTAGGAAAACCATGAAAATTAAATCTTTAGCAATAGGGATAGCTGCATCAGCACTTGCCGGAAAGATCGGAAGGGATAAAAAAAATGCAGTCAATGATCAGAAATACCTGATGCAAAAACTTGTTTTAAAGGCCGTGAATACAGTTTTCGGGAAAGAACATTCTTTTTCCGGAATTCGCAATTATCAAGACTTTAAGAGAAATATACCATTGCGAGATTATGAAGATTATCGTATTTATATTGATATGATAATAAAAGGTAAACCAGACATACTCTGGCCTGGAATTCCAAAATATTTTGCTAAAACTTCTGGTACAACCAGTGGCATAAAATATATTCCTATAACCAGTGAAAGCATGCCCAATCATATAAATACTGCCCGTGCAGCATTATTAAATTATTTCCATATAAAAAGAAAAGCAGGAATCTTTGACGGTAAGGTAATGTTCCTGTCAGGTTCACCTGTCCTTGAAAAAAAAGGCCCAATACCTGCCGGCAGGCTCTCGGGTATAGTATATCATGAAATTCCGTTCTGGGTAAAATCGAACCAGCTTCCTTCATGGGAAACAAATTGTATTGATGACTGGGAAAAAAAAGTTGAAAGAATAGCAGAAGAAACTAAAAATCAGGATCTGAGACTTATTAGCGGTATCCCTCCCTGGGTGCAGATGTATTTTGAAAAACTGATAGCTATCACTCGTAAAAAGACGATTATTGATATATTTCCCAATCTAAGTCTTTTTATTTACGGAGGAGTAAATTATGAGCCTTACAGGTCAAAACTAAGGGAAATAATCGGGGATGAAATTGATACTCTCGAAACTTATCCTGCTTCTGAAGGTTTTTTTGCATATCAGGATGAGCCTGGTAATGCTGGATTGCTACTCAACACTAATTCAGGCATCTTTTATGAATTCGTGCCTGTTGACAGATCGGGAAAAACTGATAACATAAGAATTATGCTTAACGATGTGGAAACTGGGGTAGATTATGAACTGATAGTAAATAGTAATTCGGGACTCTGGGGTTATCAGACAGGCGACCTGGTTAGGTTTATAAATACTGATCCCTATAAAATAATTGTTTCTGGAAGGGTTGATCATTTTATTTCGGCATTTGGTGAACATGTGATAGCTAAAGAAGTAGAAGATGCCATGTACAAAACAGCTTCAAAATTCGGCTACAATATACTGGAGTTTACAGTAGCACCCCAAATAAATCCTCCCGGAAATTTACAGCCATATCATGAGTGGTTCATTGAATTTGCTGACATACCCGAGAATTTAATCAGTTTTGCAATTGAACTCAATGATGAAATGTGCAGACAAAATATTTATTACAATGACCTTATAAAAGGCAAAGTTCTCCAAAATCTTAAAATAAGAATGCTTAAAAAAAATACCTTCAGAGAATATATGAAATCTCTCGGAAAACTCGGTGGACAAAACAAAGTGCCTCACCTGAGCAATAACAGGAAAATTGCTGAATGGCTTGAAAGTTTTTGTCTTTGATTTTATTCTTGAAAATCCTTAATTTGGATATTATTTCAGATCAGTTAAAATTAAAAAAAGTCTGCAGACCTGATTTATCCAGAGGTCTACAGACTTTAAAATTAATACCTAAATGAAATTGAAAATAGTACTGACATTTGCAGTCAGTACAGGTTCAATTTAAGAACCTTAATTTCCCCAATTTCAGCCGGTATTATATTTTGAATGCTGACCGAAGTGCCTGTACTGACCGAAGTACCTGTACTGACCAAAGTGCCTGTACTGACCAAAGTGTCAGTGTCAGTGTCAGTGTCAGTACCAAATTATTGGAATATCATATAAATGAATTTGGTATAACCCGAATAATTCACATACTTTTAAAATTCTTGTGAAATAAAGCAATCTTGATTATTAATCTATACCTTTGGTAAGAAGATAACCTGTAAGAAGGCCTAATCCACTGGTCAGGAATATTGCAGCAGGATATGCAGCATCACCCATGATTGAATATTTATAAAGTAAGCTACCAATTATAATTCCCAGTCCTATGCCCATTGAAACTAATGCCAGATTGAGTATCAGGATCTTCCAGACAGGGGTAGTACGTTGAGTTTTTGGAGAAAAAAAAATGCTTGCATCGATTCCCTTTTCAATCAATGCCATACGCTCTTTATTTCTAGTTGAAAAATAAAGATAAACAATACCAAAAACTACTATAAAAAAACTCATTGAAACTAAAACACCTTCCATTTTTCTATTTTTTAAGGTTAATAATAATATTTACCGGTTTGACACCAAATCATTGCTTCAGGTTACAAAAAAAAATTAATTTTACAAAATTGTAACCACAATATTGGTTCAGGTGTCTAATTTGAGAATGGGATCGAGAGACGATATAATACTGATTGATTTGACTCTAAAAGGAGATATCAGGGCTTTTGAACGAATAGTCAGAAAATATAATTCAATTGTTTTCACCTTATCTTTTAGGATCTTGAAAAATAGGGAAGAAGCTGAGGAAACAGCCCAGGATGTTTTTCTCAAAGCTTACAGGTCTTTGAATACTTTTAACAGCAAATCAAAATTCACAACCTGGCTATACAGAATAGCTTATAATGAATCATTAAACAAGTTGAGATCTGGAAAAAAATACACGGATACCAGCGATTTAGAACTTATTGAAAATAAAATCTCAGATCAGACTGATTCAGTAGAATTAGAAGAAGAAAAAAAAATTATTCTTGATTCATTGCTAAAATTGCACGAAACAGATAGAATAATTATAACTTTGTATTATTACGAAGATATGCCTGTAAAGGAAATATCCTTAATAACTGGAATGTCGGAAGCCAATGTAAAAGTAAAACTTTACAGAAACAGGCAGAAGCTTTATGATGAACTGAAAGGATTACTGGAATATGAAGAAAAAAGAGAATATGAATTCAAATACAGATAGAAAAACTGATCAACTTTTGAAAAATGCCATATGTAAAATTACTCCTGATAGTCCCGGAGAAGGATTTGTTTTTGCTGTAATGCAGAAGGTACAACAAACTGATCTTCAGACGTCGAAAAATGCAGAACCCCTTATTACATGGAAAGGCTGGCTGACATTAGCATCATTTTTTTTGACCCTGTTTGGAATCGCAATTTATTCAGAACCTGCTGGATGGAGCCTTGATGTAATAACGCGATACTATAATGAATATGTTGCAGGATATTTATCAATTTTTTTATCAAGAATTTCTGTAATGGGAATCCTGGTGCTGACCTTGTTTTTCCTGATCCAGGTCAGACTGATCTCCACACGGCTTCAGAAGTTGCAACAGGGAAATTAGTAAAACTATTCAGTGAATGGCTCCAAAGGAGTGAAATATTATTAATACCGGATGAAATCCCGTGTTAAAATACGATAAAAAGCAGTTTTGTCATGATTTTCATGTTTTTTTGCAAAAATCATGACAAAACAAAACATAATATAAGTACCACCTGAATAGTTACAAATTTATTTGCAGGAATCAACAGGTACTTTACAGGATTAAGTTTAAGACTTCCGGGCAATCTTTCAAAACATCACTCAAAAAATCATTTGCTGATAAATATTAATCATCAAATCTTCTTTGCCTTAGTCTCCAGTTTCTTATTATTGGAAAAATTGAATGAAAACTCATCACCAAGTTCTACCCCGGTATTATCCTCAATTATTTTTCTGTATTTATCAAAAATGGCCTGATCCTGTTTTTTACCATCTATTTTCAATCCCTTTTCACTGATCTCAAATTTATATTTTTGATCTTCATCGCTTATAAAACCATCATTAAGCAGATTTGATCTTATGATCTCACTAAGTGATTTCGGTGCCTTTTTATTCATAGGACTATTCTGGCCTTCCCATCCAGGAATTTCATTGAAATCAAAATTATATCTTTTAAACATATCCTCCATCATCTTATCGATATCATTTCCGAAGGGCATCATTTCATTTCTGCGTTTTTCGAAATCAAAAGGTTCACTAAACCCTTTTGGCCAGTTTTCCGGACTGTCATCAAAATTAAAATCAAATGAGGGGCTGTCAAAGTTGAATCTGAATGATTTCATAAGTGAATCAACAGGGAAAAATCCAAAATTGAAATTGTCTCGGGATTTACTCCATAAACTGTCCTGATCAAATCCATCTCCAAACCTGTATTCGAACTTGTATGGAGAATCACCGATAGAATCTTCTTCTTTCTCAACAACTTTCTTCTCGATTATTGAGTCTCCTTTCATTTTAATAATTGTCTCCTGCACTTTTTTCTTCCCATTGACAATTGTGATCTGTGTGATTCTTTGTTCTGATATCCCCTCAGGATTTTTTAATGAATCAGGATTGATCATTTGCATTAATTCCTGTCCGGATTTATGCCGGAATACATCGCCAGCCTTGATAGCAAAAAGTAAGATCAAAATCAAAAAAACAATTAACCCACTGATTTTAATTAAATTAAATTTCGTTTTCATATTACAAAATTTTAATTACACAATATTTTTATAATACGTTTAAGATTAAATTTTTACTACAGGCAAACGATAATATTTAAAAAAAATTACGCAATTAATTACAAAAATTCATTTTCTGTCAGCGAAAAAAAATAACAGATTCAAATTTATACCGGGAATTACCGTGTCCAAAAATGGAAGAAAAAATTTTGAAATATTTTTTTTCTCCATATCTTGCATTAAATTTTATTTATGACAAAACGAGTTCACGCTATATATATCTTTCTGCTGATTGCAATTTCAGTTGCAGTGACTGTCTATATTATTTATATAGGTTCGTCTTATTATAGCACTTCACTTGAAGAAAGATTTTACCATCACGATCACAAAATACTTAAGCCCAATGGCTTATATGGACATGGATTTGGCATAATTGGAACTCTTATGATCCTGATCGGAGTTTTTGGATATATGGCAAGAAAAAGAATGAAATCCCTGTCCAGGATCTGGATTTTAAAGCACTGGCTCGAACTGCATATATTTCTTTGCACTCTGGGTTCGATAATAATTCTATTTCATACAGCATTTAAACTCGGAGGAATAGTTTCAATTAGCTTCTGGAGCATGGTTGCAGTGGTATTGAGCGGAGTGGTCGGAAGGTTTATATATCTTCAGATACCCAGGACCATCCAGGGTAGAGAACTGAGCCTGAGCGAGATCAGAGAAATAAAGAGCAGTATTACTTCAAATATCAGAAATATTACTTCCGAAGGCAGCGAATCTGCTTTTCTTTCATCTTTTAGTTTACAGCCCGATGGGTCACAAGGCTTGATAAGCCAATATTTGAGTGATCGCAGGCAATTGAACCAAATTAAAAATAAACTTAAAGAGTTAAATATGTCAGGTTCTGAAAAGAAAAATATAATAAAAAATATATCAAGGGAAATATCACTGAACAGGAAAATACAGAGGTTGGCATTTATGCAGCGTTTATTCCGTTATTGGCATATCGCCCACCTTCCTTTTGCTCTTATCATGCTGATAATTATGATCATCCATGTAGCAGTTGCTCTTACTCTGGGATATAAATGGATTTTCTGATGGAGGAATTAATAATTTATGGCAGTGTAGGATTGCTTTGCCTGGTCATAATACTTTTTTACCTGCGAAAACTCAGGAAAGAAACTGTTCATTCTGAACATCAGATACAGCAGGCAATAGCTGATGGAATCCATGAACCTGTTTCACTTTATCCTCACATTGACCCAAATTCGTGTATCAGGAGCGGTGCCTGTGTAATAGCATGTCCTGAAGAAGAGATAATTGGTATCAGAAATGGCAGGGCAACCCTCATAAATGCATCCCGGTGTATCGGTCATGGAGCCTGTTTTCATGCTTGTCCTGTCGAAGCTATATCTCTGCGCATAGGTACTGAAAAACGCGGAGTTGACCTGCCACATGTGAATCAGAATTTTGAAACTAATGTTCATGGGATATTTATTGCAGGAGAACTTGGTGGAATGGGTCTTATAAAAAACAGCGTTGAGCAGGGCAGACAGGCATCAAATTCAATTTTCAAAACCCTGGAAAAAAATCACACAGCAGATCATGATCTATTGATCATTGGAGCAGGACCTGCAGGTATTTCAGCATCACTGGAAGCAAAGAAACTAGGCATGAATGCTATCATACTGGAACAGGATTCTCTTGGTGGCACAGTTTATAATTTTCCAAGGGCAAAGATTGTTATGACTGCACCAATGGAACTGCCGGGTTATGGAAAATTAAAATTATTTCATACCAGCAAAGCAGAATTGCTAGGTATCTGGAATGAACTTATTTCTAAACATGATATCAAAATATTTGAACACCAGAAAGTAGAACAAATTGAAAAAGAAAATAACAATTTCAGGGTTATCACTTCATCAGGCAACAGTTTTTCTGCTCACAGAGTGTTACTTGCCATTGGCAGAAGGGGAACCCCACGAAAACTAGGTGTGGAAGGAGAATCATCTGAGAAAGTGGCTTATAAATTGCTCGAACCCGAACTTATTAAAAATAAAAAAGTGCTGGTTGTAGGTGGTGGAGACTCAGCAATTGAAAGTGCACTATTACTTGCAGATGACAATGAAGTTACACTTTCATACCGGAGTGAAAAATTTAACAGGCTAAAACCTAAAAATGCTGAAAACATAGACAATGCTATAAGAATCAATAAAATAAAAATGATTTTTGAATCAAATATAAAAAAAATAAACAATAAAGATGTTATTTTAAATTTAAAAAACGGGGAAGAAATTAATATTGATAATGATCTTGTTTTTATTTTTGCAGGTGGCGAACTACCGACGCAGTTTCTTGAAAAAACCGGTATACAGATAGCTAAAAGATTTAATTATACTTTATTATCACATAAGAAATAAATTGAATTTAAGCATAAAACATATTAAGTATTTTTATAAATTATTGCTGATCCCGGCACTGCTTAACTTGTTTTCCATGCCAGTGTATTGCCAGTTGTCACCGGGTAAACTCGCAAAAGCACATTCCCATCTTGAAGGGTTGAAGAATTGTACTAAATGTCATGAACTGGGGGAAAAGATATCAGAAAAAAAGTGCCTGGCATGTCATAAAGAACTCAATGACAGGATTTCACAGGATAAAGGTTATCACAAATCAAAAAACATAAAAGGAAGAAGTTGCATCAGCTGCCACAGTGATCACCATGGGCTGAATTTCGAGATGATCCGTTTCGATAAAAAGAACTTCAACCATAACCTTACCGGATATGAACTTAAAGACAAACACAGAATTGAAGATTGTGCAAAATGCCATAAGGATGACTTTATATCGGATCCCAATATAAAAAAACTGAACAGGACTTTTTTGGGCCTTGACACAAAATGTCTGACCTGCCATGAAGATTACCATCAGAAAACCCTTTCAAATGATTGTGCAAAGTGTCATGACTTTAAAGGTTTCAAACCTGCTCCCTTATTCAATCATGATAAAACAGATTTCCCCTTAAATGGAGCTCATGAAAAAGTCAAATGTGAAGCTTGTCATAAAAAAGAGATGGTAAGCGGCAAGGAATTTCAAAAATTCGCAGGAATATCTTTCAATTCATGTGCTTCATGTCACAAGGATCCTCACAAAGGCGAATTCGGTTCCAACTGCAAATCCTGCCACAATGAGGTATCATTCAATCAGATAAAAGCTGCATCAAATTTCAATCACAGTCTGACAGGATTTGAACTGGAGGGCAAACACAGGGTGATTGATTGCAAAAAATGCCATGATAACAGGCAGGGCACCAAAGGAAATTATAAAGAATTTGAAGCTGTTAAACCTATAAATTGCCTCACTTGTCACAAAGATGAACATGAAAAAAAATTCAGCAATAAATGTGAAGAATGCCATAATCAGGAGACTTTCAGGATTAGCACCAGACTAAAAGCTTTCAATCATACTCTTACAGGGTACACTCTCGAAGGCAATCATAATGATGTGGATTGTAAAAAATGTCACACTGGACAAAAAATGACCGATCCTTTACCTCATGACAAATGTTCTGCATGCCATACAGATTATCACAAAGGTGAATTTTCAGGAACTCAATATAATGACTGTGCATCCTGTCATAGCACTAAAGGTTTCAATGAAAGCAGCTTCGATTTTGACAATCATGAAAAGTCAGCATTTCCGCTAAAGGGTGCGCACATAGCTACACCATGTATTTCTTGTCATAAAAAAACTGAAACATGGAAATTCAGAAATATAGGTATTAATTGTACTGATTGTCATGAAAATATTCATTCCGGATTTATCAGCCCTGAGTTTTTGCCTGCTAATGACTGTAATAAATGCCATATTGCAGATGCCTGGAATATAATCTCTTTTGATCATAATAAAACCAAATTCAAACTCGAAGGAAAACATAACAGGACAGATTGCAGGAAATGTCACTTCACCTATGAAAATAATATAATAAAAAGTCAAAAATTCTTAGGATTAGAAAACAAATGCATATATTGCCACGAAAATAAACATGATGATCAGTTTGAGGTGAATGGTGAGACGGATTGCAAACGCTGCCATGGTTTTGAAAACTGGGATCGCAGCAGCTTCAATCATGATAATGCAGCATTTAAACTGGATGGTGCTCATGTTAAGGTGGCATGTGAAAAGTGTCATTTTAAGGAAATAAAAAACGGAAAAGAAATAACAATTTATAAAACAGGAAAACTGGCATGTACAGATTGTCACAAATAGCCTTAATGATCCTCATTGGATTTTCTCTTTGCGGACAGTCTCCTCACGGGGAAAGGCTTATCATTGACTGTGCTCAATGTCACAATTCTGACAACTGGAAATATGACATTAAGAGATCCTTGTTTTCACATGACATCACTAAATTCCCATTAAAAGGGCAGCATAAGTCCGCGGATTGCAGATTATGCCATTCAACCCTTATATTTGATGAAGCAAACCCGGATTGTAATTCCTGCCATCAGGATATTCATCAGCAGACAGTTGGTGATGACTGTGCAAGATGTCACACATCTGATTCCTGGATCGTCACAAATATATATGAAATTCACGAAAGGACAAGCTTTCCCCTGTTTGGAGTTCACGCTTCAGTCAACTGCTCGGATTGTCACATGAATGAATCTTATCTTGTATTTGAACCTCTTGGCAATGAATGTATTGATTGTCATCTTGATGATTATAATGCAACTAAAAAACCTGATCATAAACAAAAAGGATTTTCTTTAAATTGTATAGATTGTCATGATCTGAATAATTCCGGATGGAACACCAAGAAAATTGATCATAGTTTTTTCCCACTGGAAAAAGCCCATGATATAAAGGATTGCGCCGAATGTCACAAATCAAATGATTATTCCGTAATTTCAAATGATTGTTACAGTTGCCACAAATCAGATTTTGAAAATTCAAAAAGTCCTGATCATAAAGCTGCAGGATTTTCAACCAACTGTGTTGAGTGCCATACCACTGATCCTGATTGGAATCCGGCTGTTTACAGTGCTCATGATGCATTGCACTTCCCTGTTTATTCAGGAAAACACAAAGGAAAATGGGAATCATGCAATGAATGTCATAATGTGGATAGTGATTATAAAAAGAATACCTGCATATCATGTCACAAAAATCCTGAAACAGACAATGAACATAAAAATGTACCCGGCTATCAGTATTTAGATAATTTATGCCTTGCATGTCACCCTACCGGTGATAAAGATAATGCTTTCAATCATAATGCAACAGCATTTCCACTTACAGGTGAACATCTGAAAACCGATTGTATAGATTGCCATCAGAATGGTTTCAAGGGAACTCCCTCTGAATGCGTTGATTGCCATATTACCGATTTCAACCAGACAAAAAATCCTGATCATAATAAACTTGGATTGGATAAAGATTGCAAATCATGTCATACAACTGATCCTGACTGGGTTCCTGCAAAGTTTAATATACATAATAATTTTTATGTTTTAAATGGAGCTCATAAAAATGCTGACTGTACAAGCTGTCATAATGGAAATTACAATAATACTCCCAATACCTGTTTTGCATGCCACACCAAAGAATATAATGAAGTAAAGGAACCGGATCATATCGCAGGGCAGTTTCCCAGGGAATGTGAATCTTGTCATTCTGAAACATATTGGAAACCTTCAACTTTTAATCATGATGGACTGTATTTTCCAATATATAGTGGGAAACATAAAGATCAGTGGGATCAATGTGTAGAGTGTCATAAAAACACAGGTGATTATACACAATATACGTGCATATCATGCCATACAAATCCTGAAACCAACGATCAGCATAAAACAGTCAATGGCTATACCTATGCAGATGCTGCTTGCCTTGCATGTCATCCAACTGGAGATGCCGATGTGAATTTTGATCATGCTTCAACAGGATTTCCATTGACAGGAGCTCATATAACTGTTCAGTGTCTGGAATGTCATTCGAATGGATTTGAAAATACTCCCAGCCAGTGCCAGTCATGTCATACGACCGATTATAATTCTTCATTAAACCCGGATCATAAAAAACTTGAGCTTTCACTTGATTGTGCATTGTGTCATAGTACTGCTCCGGGATGGGCACCTGCCTCATTTCAGATTCATAATGCATTTTATCCGCTGAATGGAAAACATGCTGCTATAGCAAATGATTGTACCACCTGTCATAACGGTGATTACAACAATACTCCGAATACCTGTGCAGGATGCCATATTGCAGATTATAATACCACTACTGATCCAGATCATAAGTCGCTTTTATTTCCTTTGGAATGTGAATCATGTCACTCCGAATCATCCTGGCTTCCTTCTACTTTCAATCACGATGGACTTTATTTCCCTATTTATTCAGGTAAGCACAAAGGTGAATGGGATCAATGCCTTGATTGTCATAATACTCCCGGAAATTATAAAAAATTCAATTGCATAAACTGCCATACAAATCCCGAAACCAATCAGGAACACACCGGAGTGCCGGGATATATTTATTCTGACCCCGCATGCCTTGCATGTCACCCTACCGGTGATTCAGATTTTATTTTCGATCATAATACAACAGGTTTTCCTCTTACTTTCGGACACAGTGGTGTGGATTGCATTGCATGTCATTCAACCGGATTTGAAAGTACATCACCCGTTTGTTCCAATTGTCATACACAGGATTATAATCAGGCTCAGAATCCTGACCATAAAAAACTGAATTTAAGCACAGATTGTGCACAATGCCACACGACTGCACCCGGATGGGATCCTGCAACTTTCGTCGTTCATAATGATTTTTACTCATTAAACGGAGCACATGCTGCCATTGCTAATAATTGTGCCACCTGTCATAACGGTGATTACAACAATACTCCAAATACCTGTGCCGGATGCCATTCTGATGATTACAACAGCACAACTGATCCGAATCATATTTTACTCCAATTTCCGGATGACTGTGCATCCTGCCACAGTGAGTCTGCATGGAATCCATCCACATTTAATCATGACGGACAGTACTTTCCTATCTATTCGGGAAAGCATAAAAATCAGTGGGATCAATGTATGGACTGTCATAACAATCCTGGCAATTATAGCAAGTTCACATGTACAAATTGTCATTTAAACCCTGAGACAGATAATGACCATGAAGAAGTTCAGGGCTATTTTTACAATGATGGAGCATGTCTTGCCTGTCATCCAAACGGGGACAAGGGAGATGATTTTGATCATAATAACACTGCATTCCCTTTGACAGGAGGACATATCAGTGTTGATTGCATTAGTTGTCATTCTTCGGGATTTTCAGGTACTTCAACAGTTTGTTCGTCCTGCCATATGAATGATTTCAATCAAAGTGCTGATCCAAGCCATACTTCACTAGGTTTGAGCACAGACTGTAATTTATGTCATACAACATCGCCCGGGTGGAATCCTGCATCATTCCCTGTTCATAATGATTATTACGTAATTACAGGAGCACATACTGCAATTGCCAATGATTGTGCAATATGTCATAACGGCAATTATAACAACACACCTAATACCTGCATGGGTTGCCACCAGTCCGATTATAATAACACCTCGAATCCTGATCATGAAGAAGGTGGTTTCCCTTCAGATTGTTCGACATGTCACAATCAGGATGCCTGGACACCTGCCTCATTTGACCACGCAATATTCTATCCTTTGACTGGGGCACATGAAGCAATAGCCCAGGATTGTGCCGGCTGTCATAATGGAAACTACAATAATACTCCAAATACCTGTAATGGCTGCCATCTGTCCGATTACAACAATTCTGTGAATCCGGGCCATGTAAGTCTCGGATTTTCAACAGATTGTGAAACCTGTCACACCACAGATCCCGGCTGGGATCCTGCGTTGATGCCGAATCATAATGATTTTTATATAATAGCAGGGGCACATATTCCTCTGGATTGTGTAAGTTGCCACAATGGTGATTATAATAACACACCAAATAATTGTTTCGGTTGTCATTCTGATGATTACAATACTACTACAGACCCTGATCATGCTGAAGAGCAATTCCCTGTTGATTGTGCTGTTTGCCATTCACAGAATGCCTGGAGTCCTGCCACCTTTGATCATAACAATGTCTTTCCTTTAACCGGGGCTCATGCTCAAATTGAAAACCAATGTGTACTTTGTCATAACGGGTCTTATAATAATACACCTAACACCTGTGCTGGTTGTCATACAGATGATTACAACAGCACTTCGAATCCTGATCACAGCGAATTAGGTTTTTCTGATGATTGTGCTTCATGCCATACCACCAATCCCGGATGGAATCCTGCATTGATGCCGAATCACAATGATTTTTATGTCATAGAAGGTGCACATTTATCTCTCGATTGTGCAGCTTGTCATAACGGCAATTATAATAACACACCAAACACCTGTTACGGTTGTCATTCTGATGATTACAATACTGCTACCGATCCCAACCATGCACAGGAACAGTTGCCTACTGACTGTGCAATCTGTCATACACAGAATGCCTGGTCGCCGTCAACTTTCGATCACAATAATTTCTATCCGCTGACAGGAGGACATTTATTGATAGCTAATGAATGCAGTCTTTGTCATAACGGCAACTATTCAAATACTCCAAATACCTGTTCTGCTTGTCATACTGATGATTATAACAGCACAACAAATCCTAATCATGTGAGTTTGAATCTACCTATGGATTGCGTAATGTGTCATACTACCGAGCCAAACTGGAATCCTGCATCATTTCCAATTCATAATGATTTCTATGTGCTGGAAGGAGCTCATGTATCACTGGATTGTGCTGCATGTCATAATGGAAATTACAACTCCACTCCGAACACATGTTTTGGTTGTCATTCTGATGACTACAATGCTACCACAAATCCTAATCATGCGGGCGCACAATTCCCTACAGATTGCACATTGTGCCATAATCAGACAGCCTGGTCACCATCGACATTTGATCATGACGGAATGTACTTTCCGATCTACAGCGGAAAACATCAGGGAGAGTGGAATTTATGTGCAGATTGTCATTATAATTCATCAAATTATTCAATTTTCAGCTGTATTAACTGCCATGAACACAACAATCAGGCAGAAGTAGATGATGATCATGACGGAGTGTCAGGCTATGTTTATGAAAGTAATGCCTGCTATACCTGTCACCCTGATGGGAATGACTAAAGAAATAAAAATGAAATATTATATATTAAATATTATTATCCTTATTTTACCGCTGTTAATGACCGGACAGACAGTTGATATGCAATTGGAAGGTCAGGTTACTTTTAAAAGCAGTAAGAATATTTACATCAAATTTAATACAACTGAAGACATAAACCGGGGAGACACACTAAGTATAGTTGCACAGGGTGTTTTAATTCCTTCTCTAAAAGTCAGTCAGAAATCTTCAAGTTCATGTGTAGCTGAAAATTTCTCTGAAAACATTATCAGTGTAGGTGACAAGGTTTTTTTCTTCAGAAAACAGAAAAAAGATAAACTAATAAAAACTGTTGAAGAAAAGCAACTTGTAATCACAACTCCTGTAGTCACTCCCGACAGTACACATGACGATACTTTAAAAGTCATAAAGCGCAAAGAAATGATTTCAGTCAGGCTGAGTATTTCTACAAATGCAGATCTTTTCCCCGATGGGGGTAATAATTATCAGAGATTAAGAACCGGACTTTCTTTCAATATTTTAAATATAAGGCAGTCTTCATTTTCTGTTTTCAGTTATATGACATACAGACACAGATATGGGATTGACCAGCAGCAAACTGATTTTTTCAATGATTTTAAAATATTTACCTTTGCTGCACAGTATGATCCCGGAGAAAAATTCAATATAGTAGTGGGAAGAAAGATCAATCAGAACATTTCAAATATTGGATCAATAGATGGATTGCAGGGTGAATTACGGATAAACAAATATGTCATGGGATTATTTGCCGGGTCAAGACCCGATTTAAGCGATTATTCTTTCAATTTCAACTTACCCCAGTTTGGAGTCTATTTGGTTAGAAATGACAAATTAAAAAACGGCATAGCATCAACAACACTTGCAATTGCAGAACAAATGAAAGATTTTAAAACTGATAGAAGGTTTGCATATTTTCAGCATAATAACTCCTTAATTAAAAACCTCAATGTTTTTTTCTCTTCGGAAATTGATCTTTATGAAAAAATAGACAGCCAGGCATCAGGAAAACTAAGTCTTACCAGCCTGTATTTTTCAGCCAGATACCGGATTCTCAAAAATCTGAGTTTTTCGGCATCTTATGATAATCGTCGAAATGTGATCTATTATGAATCATACCAGACATTTATCGACCAGTTGTTAGCTCAGGAAACGAGGCAGGGACTTAGATTTCAGGTAAACTTTAGTCCGTTAAGAAGTATATCTTTAAATGCATCTGCTTTCCTCCGTTATCAGGGAGATAATCCCAAACCTACAACCAATTATGTATGTAATCTTAGTTTTAATAAAATACCTTTGCATAATATTTCGTTATCCCTGACAGGAAATTTACTTGAGTCGGTTTATTTCAAAGGAACAATTATCGGAGGAAGGATATCAGATAATTTTTTCAAGGGAAAATTGAATGCTGAATTAAATTACAGGAATGTGAACTACAGTTTTTATAATAGTGAATCAAACCTGAAACAAAATATTGCAGGGATAAATCTGAGCCTTAATATTATGAAAAGAACCAGCCTGATGGTAAGTTATGAAGGGACTTTTGATAAGACAAATTCTGATTATCACAGGTATTATGTAACTATAAATCAACGATTTAAAAACTAATAATTTATGTTTAAAACAACTCTTTTACTGGCATTATCAATATTGATACTTTCATGCGATTCGAAACCTAAAATAATTGCAGAAGATACCTCCCGACCAAAAACAGAAACAGGGGTTGCAGGTACAACAGAGACTGGCAATGCTTCAACTGATGTTCACCAGGTTGTAGCAAAAGAAATTCTTAATACAGACAGGTATACTTACCTTAAAGTCACTGAAGGAACCAGAACTTTCTGGGTAGCTACATCCAAAATGGATGCACAGATAGGTAAGTCATATATGTACAGGGGAGGATTGCTGAAGGTAAATTTTGAAAGTCAGGAATTTAAAAGAAATTTCGATACTATTTATCTTGTTTCACAGGTAATTGATGCTGACAGGCATACAACCCAAAATACTAATATTGCGAATCAGACAACCGGGGATAAAAAGATTACAGTTACTGCAAAGCTACCTGAAATCAAAGGGGCCATAAAGCTCAATGACCTGATCAGTAATAAATCAAAATACAAGGATAAAGTTATCACAGTGAGAGGCGAAGTTATTAAAGTAAATAATGGAATTATGGGTAAAAACTGGGTTCATATTACAGATATAAGCGGTAAGGAACTCACAATAACCACCAATTCTCTTGTTGAGGTAGGTAACGGTGTTGCATTTAAAGGTAAAATAGCTGTCGATAAAGACTTTGGAGCCGGATACAGGTATGAATTGATAATGGAAGAAGCAGAACTTGTGAAAGTTGAAGGGATGCAGGGATCATTTCATTAAATGAAGCATCCTCTCTGAAAACTCAGTTTATTACTTTTAATCATTTTTTCCCCAACCATGCTGACACTAATGGTCAGCACAAGACTGACACTAATGGTCAGTACAAGACTGACACTAAATGTCAGGACAAAACCAAAGGGAAATAAGTGAAAAACAATACATTAGAAAATCCATCTTTATGATCTTCAGGAGTAAATTTGTTTTTTGAGTGGATTCAAAATCTTGAATTTATTTAGTTTATTATTGATAATTAACCATTGAGTATTAACAATTATTAAATATGTGCATTAAATGCCTGATTATATATCAATACTGATCCTGATGTTTTTTAGCTATCTGTCACCGGATAGCCAAAATCCTCATGGAAACGGACTTAAAATTGATTGCAGCAGTTGTCATACATCAGATAGTTGGGATTTTAATAAAAACAGTACTTTTAATCATAATAATACCAGTTTTTCATTGTATGGCCAACACAGATCCGTTGATTGCAGATCATGCCATATCAGCCTGATTTTCAGTGAAGCTGCAGATGATTGCATTTCATGTCATGCAGATATCCATCAGCAGACTGTTGGTATGGATTGCAGCAGATGTCATACACCTGATTCCTGGATCATCAGCGATATTTATTTTATTCACGAAAGGGTTACATTTCCTCTGACCGGAGTTCATGCTCAGGTACGATGTGATGGTTGCCATAAAAATGAGGCGAATCTGATTTTCAGTCCTTTAGGAACAGACTGTTATAATTGTCATATGGCCGAGTATCAATCTGCTAAGTCTCCGGACCATCAGAAACAGCAGTTTTCAACTGATTGTTCTTTATGCCATTCAATCAGAGGCCCTGAATGGAATTCAGGCAGGATATTGCATAGTTTTTTCCCATTACAGGGGGCACATGATATTAACGACTGCAAAATTTGCCATAAATCAGATTATTATAATGATTTATCAGGTGAATGCATTTCGTGCCATCAAAGTGACCTGTCAACTGCAACCAATCCCGATCACTCCCTATTCCCGCAAGAATGTGAATTATGCCATTCCTTATCACCAGGCTGGAAACCTGCTGGCTTAAAAGATCATGATAGTAAATTTCCTATTTATTCAGGCAAGCATAAAAATGAGTGGGATAATTGTACCGATTGTCATACTAATACCAATGATTTCACGACCTTCAACTGTATTAACTGCCACTCTGATGCACACCATCAGAATCAGGGAAATGAAGGTTGTTATAGGTGCCATCCGGATGGAAAGGAATGATTTTGATTTTCACTTCAAAATAAAACCAGGATAATACCGAAAGCAATTGGACTCAAGAATAATTGTAAATGATATAACCTGTCAAATTCCAAAAATAAAGCAACGAATGAACAACAGACAGCTGCTTACTGAAGACTTCTGTCTTCAGACTTCTGACTTCTGACTTTACTGCAAGTGCGTGACTAGCTCTAAATGGAGAACCGCATTGCATAATTTACCCTAAGAGCGCTGGTCGCCCCTTTAGTCTTGTCCTGACCTTTAGTGTCTAGGAGGTCGGGGGCAGTAGGGCAAACCTTACTGTTTTTTGGCTAAGTTGCCCTCTGACTCCCTAAAGGGAGGACCACAATACGCAATTTTCCCTAAGAGAATTGGTCATCCCTTCAGGGGCAAGGGGCAATTAGGCTTACCTATATTTCTCTTTTCAATTCAGATAAAATTTTTAGTTTTACTACTTCTAAATTTTCAATGATTTCATTATTATGAAATCTAATTATTTTGATTCCGTATTCTTTTAATATATCAGTTCTGTCTTCATCATAGAATCTCTGTTCTTTTGAATTATGGACTTGTCCATCTATCTCTATCCCTAATTTAGATTCATGACAATAAAAATCCAAAATAAATTTTAATATTGGATGCTGTCTCCTGAATTTATATCCATTTAGTTTTTTGGTTTTCAAAACTTCCCATAGAATCTTCTCGGCTTCAGTCACTTTCTTTCTTAATACTTCTGCTCTTTGAAATATCAAAGGATTTGCACCCAGAAACATATCGTTTTTATTGTAAGACATTTTATTCTTTAATATTTTTTTAATTTAAAGCCATCAACCTCATAAATAAAAGAAACAGAACCCAATTTGCAACCAAAGTTTTTGCCTCTACCATTTATGGCAGTAAGGCAAATATAGAATATTTCTTGCTTTTTTTATAATTTTTTTTTCTCTACCTCCTTTCCTTCCTGCTGTAGCGGGACATGCTCTAAATGGAGAACCGCAACGTAGATCCTGTGATATATGGGTTGCATCACCCCTTTAGGGGTTGGGGGCAGTAGGGCCCTTTTCCAAACAGCCTCCCAGCCTTCCCGCAAGAACGGGACAGGCTCAAAAGGAGGTGCATCAGCCCTCGATTTTCCCTAAGAGCATTGGTCACCCCTTAAGTCTTGTCCTGACCTTTTGTGTCTGGAGGACAGGGGCAGCAGTGCCTAATACTTCATGTTTTTTGCTCTGCTGCCTGTCAAATAAATCGAATTGTGTATTTCAACAAATTATTCGTTTTCTTCTTCTCCCTCACTTTTGGAATTTAATTCATTTTTTGTCTCACCCATTGTATTTTGTCCTGTGATACCCGATTTTCTGATCTCAGTATGTCTTATCTGACCACCAAGATTGCCAACTTTTGCTATCAGACCAAAAGCCGCAATAGAGACAATAAGGACAAGGATATTGGCAATCTTTGAGAATTTACTTTTTAACAGCATCAAAATAAATGAAAGCAGTGAAAAAACACCCAAAATTTCCATCAGGATTATAGCTTTTTCAGCCAGTTCTTCGTGCTCATGGATAATATTGTCAGTGACTCCAGGTAAATGTTCCACAGCTTCTTCTGCTCCTTCTCCAGTGAGAAAAACAGGAATAGCCACTATAGCCATGCCAATAAATAATAACAGGGCACTTTTAATGACAGGTTCTTTTCTGAAAAGAAAACCTCCAATCAATAATAAAACACCGATAATGGTTCCTATGATAGGAAAATGTGTAAACGCTAAATGAAAATGTACTGAACTCATAATATTTTAATTGATAATTGTTAATTGATAATTTATTTCAGTTGTCTGTTGTCAGTTTGTCGGTTGAAATTCTTAAATCGTAAATCGTAATTCGCAATTCGTAATTCGTAATTCGTAAAACGTAATTCGTAATTAAACCCAGATAATCGGAGGGCTCCGCAATCCTTTGCAGAATTGAATAACAATATTTCTAAGTTTTATAAGGGTTGGAATTTCATTTGCATTTGTAATATATTCAGGTAAATCTGAACCAATTACTTTAATATCTGTAAAAGCGATTTTTATTGTCCTTATATTAAGAACTTTGACCTGATGCTTTATTTCTTCAGCATTCTTTAAAACTCCTGAAGTGCTGTAATGAAAAACATTTTTAAGAAAAGCGAAAAGTTTGATATTATCGCTATTTTTTTTATGCACTTCATAATTCGTTGATTCTCCATGATGACAATGAGGAACAAGTGTATGTATCAGAATAATCGCTCCAACAATAAAAAAAAGTATTTTATTTCCCCTGTGCATGTAAAGACAACGTAAAAATTTCCCTTTTATTGAATGAAGAAATAATTAATTTAAAAAAACTATCAAAAATTATTAGCTGATGAAGCTTATTTTCAGGTCATTCCTCTTTTTGTAGCATAATTCCTCCCTCAGTTAAAACATTTTTGTCATTGAGGGTTTCGATCTCTTCAAAACTGAAATTATGATCATCTTTATAATTCAGCTTAACAGGAAATTTCACAAAGTAATTTTTCCCATTTTCTTTTTTATCCAAAACCAGAACAAAATTTTCCTCTCCTTCGCTAAGTAATGCATTAATAGGGAAAGAATTCCTTCGTACAACTCCTGAAAATATCTTTGCAGTAACAAATGTATTCCCTGGATAACGTATTTTGCCTATAATATCAGCATGTACCTCAACAGCTTTATTGACAGGATTTATGGTCGGAGATATCAGGTGAATTGCAGCATTGTGTCGCATCCCGTCAGCAGTTGTGAAGATAACTTTTTGGCCTTCCTTAAGTTTATGAATGTCATTTTCGAAAACATTCAGACTAAGATGTGCTTCCTGACTGTTAACTAATTTCAATACCGTTTCTGTTGCAGAAACAAAGGACCCATTTACTTTTTCAATTGAGGCAACAATCCCGGAAATGGGGGCTATAACCTTATAACTGCTTTTATACTCCCCTCTTGTTACCTCTGACAGATTTATTCCAAGCAATTGCAGTTTCTTTTTAATTCCGTTATAAGTGGCCAGCTGACTTTTGTAATCACTTTCAGCTTTCAGATATTTTTTTTCTGAATTTACATTCTCTTTAAACAAGGCCAATTGCCTCTCATAGTCATTTTTTAAATAAACCAATTGCTCTCCAATAGAAACAAAATCCTGCTGCAAAGTGATAAGATCAGTACTTTCGATACTAAATAAGACTTGGTTTTTTTCAACTTTTTGACCCAACATCAGATTGATACCTCTTATGATTCCCGGGAATAAAGGACTTACATCAAATTGGGATGATGGTGGAATTTCTATATTCCCACTAACATTTACAATTTCTGTAAATTCAGCAAGTTTATACTTGTCTGTTTTTATTGATCCTGCTGATAATTGCTGATCAGACAATACAGCATAATAAACCTGTTCCTCAGATTTAGACTCTGCAGCACTATCAACTTGTTTTTTACAAGCATTCAAAACCAGAACCGATAAAATTATATATTTAAAAAATCTTTGTGCCATATCCTTAATTTTTTTCAGTTTAAATAATTTAACTCTATAATTTTCTGATTATATTCATACAATGTTTTTACAAAGCTAAGTTCTATTTCCTTAATATTTTCAAGGCTTTGCATAAAATCAAAGAAATCCATCTCTCCAATTTTATAATTCATTAATGCTTCTTTCAGAATTTCAACTGCAAGTTCTTTATTGTGGCTTTCAATAATATCCAGGTTTTTTTCAATTGACTCAATTTCGGTCAGGAGATTATCCCGTTCCTTATTCCATAATGCTTCGTACATTATTCCCTCGCTTTGTGAGATCTGATACTGAATTTCATATGACTGTACCATTTTGCTCTTCCCTGAAAACAAAACAGGAATCTGAACCCCTATCTGAAACCCGGGAACAATTTTATTAAGTTCCGAATTTGTACCTCCGAAAACAGTAAAACTTAAATCAGGTAGCCAGTATTTTTTATTAAGGTCCATATTGAGTTTATCAAAATTCATCCTGTTTGAATTGAGCAAAGAGCCTGGTGTATTTTCAAATTTTTGTGGATTCATTTTTAATCTTATGGGACTGGTAACTGCTATATCCAGATTCTGTGTATTTGTCAGATATTTTAGTTCATTAAGCACCATTAAAATTTCTTTTTTTACATTTTTCAGTACAATCTGAAGGTTTTGGAGTTTAGCAACAGAAGTCATTCTGTGAAGTTTGTTGGACTCACCAATGGAATAACTAATTTCCTGGTTTTTTACAAAATCTGTATATAATGTATCCAGAGAGCTATAAATTCTTTCGCATTCTCTCAGGTAAGTCAACTGGTTTAAAAGGGAAGAAATATTTTTCGACAGTTGTAATATAACTTTCTGCTTATCAATTTTATGCATCTCCAATGTATTTTCAAATAGCCTCCTTTTCATTTTATAAAAAGAGGGATAACTGAAAGACTGTTCAATTCCCAACACATTAAGTGGTTTATCATTAACTGCGAAATTATTATTGTCACGATTGAAATATATGAAAGCATTGTCAAATTGTGTAGAAGCCTGCAATTCCAAGTTGGATTTTTGAATCTCAGCTTCCTTTATTTTTAGTTGAGCATTATTTTGCAATGCAATACTTATAAGTTCATCTGCTGATGTTATTTTTTGTGCCGAAACTGTCTGAAAGATAAATATCATTGCAATAGTAAGGAGTTTAGATTTTGATCCCTTTTTCATTATCTTAAAAGTCCTTGTATCGAATATTGAATATAGTATTGGCAGGAATATCATAGTTAATAAAGTAGATGTGATCAGTCCTCCTATAACTACTGTGGCAAGCGGACGCTGAACTTCGGCCCCTGCACTTGTTGAAATTGCCATTGGTAAAAAGCCCAGAGCCGCAGCCATTGCAGTTAGTATTACAGGTCTGAGTCTTTCTGTGGTACCTTTAATTATACGTTCATGAATATTTTCTATTCCATGTTCCTTCAATTCCTTTAAGTGTTCAATTAAAACTATACCATTGAGTACAGCAATTCCAAAAAGTGCAATAAAACCTACTCCAGCCGAAATACTGAATGGCAGACCCCTGATCCAGAGCAGGTAAATACCCCCAACTGCAGCGAGCGGAATTGCTGTGTAAACCATCAGGGCTTCTTTAATACTTCTGAATGCAAAATGCAGCAAAATGAATATCAGTATCAGCGCTACCGGCAGTGCAATAGCAAGCCTGGCTTTAGCTGATTTCAGGTTTTCGAATTGTCCTCCATATTCTATATAATATCCTGTGGGCAGTTTCACCTTGCTTTCGACAATCTTGCTGACCTCATCCACTACTGATTGCATATCCCTGTTCCTGACGTTAATACCGATCACTACACGACGTCTTGTATTATCCCGTGAAATTTTGGCAGGCCCTTTTGAATACGATACCACCGCAACTTCGCTTAGCGGTATTTTTCCTGCTACAGGGGAATCTATCCAGAGATTTTCAAGATCAGTGATATCATTTCTTTGAGAATCTTTAAGTCTCATCACCAGGTCAAACTGTTTCTCTCCTTCGAAAATAGTTCCGAATACCTGACCTGAAAAGCCTGAAGTGATCATATTGTTGACATCGTCGGAATTTAGTCCGTATTTTGCAATTTTCTGTTTGTCAATCATTACACTCATCTGTGGCAGTCCGGAAACCTTCTCAACTGTAATGTCTGAAGCACCTTCCACCTTGTTTATGAGATTTTTTATCTGATTGGCGGTTGAAGATAAAATATCAAGATCATCACCAAAGATCTTAACTGCAACATCTGATCTGACTCCTGTAATCAGTTCATTAAACCGCATTTCGATAGGTTGGGTAAATTCGATGTCGATCCCCGGAATTACAAGGAGTGCTTCCTTGAATTTATCTGCAAGCTCATCCTTGGATTTTGCACTTACCCATTCCTTACGCGGTTTGAGTTTTATTATAACGTCACTTTCTTCCATCGACATTGGGTCTGTAGGTACTTCGGCAGCACCTATGCGACTAATGACCTGATCAACCTCAGGAAATTTATCCAGCAGGATTTTCTCTATCTGTGTGGTTATCTCTATTGTTTTACTTAATGAAGTTCCTGTTTTCAGCACAGGCTGAACTACAAAATCACCTTCATCCAGAGTAGGCACAAATTCTCCACCCATGCGCGAAAACAACAACATTGCCGTCACAAAAACCAATAGTGTAGAACCCATCACTAACTTTTTATTATTCAAACACCATTTAATCACAGGCAAATACATAGCTGTCAGAAATGCCATTATCCTGGAGGAAATATCTTTTGGATTTTCAGATACGGGTTTAAGGAACATCGAAGAAATAACCGGAACATAGGTGAAGCATAATATCATTGCACCTATTAGTGCAAAGCTGAAAGACAGTGCCATAGGAGTAAACATCTTGCCTTCAACTCCCCTTAAAGATAAAATAGGAATAAAAACTATAAGTATTATGAGTTGACCGAAAATTGCAGAATTCATCATTTTATTTGCACTGCGGAATGTTATCTTATCTATTTCCTCCTGTCTCTCTACTTTTGAAAGTTGGTTGAGATGAACATAATTAGAGGAAATTTTAAAGGCGATGAACTCAACAATGATCACTGCCCCGTCAATGATAATACCGAAATCTATTGCACCCAGACTCATCAGGTTTGCATCTATCTTAAAAATATTCATCATGGAAATTGTAAAAAGAAGGCTCAGTGGAATGACAGATGCCACTACCAAACCAGATCTCAGATTTCCCAAAAGTAATACTACAATAAATATTACTATCAAACTTCCAAGAAGCAAATTTTCCTCTACAGTAAATGTTGTTTTCCCTATTAGCTCACTTCTGTCTAAAAAACCGTTTATATAAACTCCTTCAGGTAAAGATTTTTGAACTTCTTCGATCCTTGATTTTATACCTTCAATAGTTTTCTTTGAATTTCCGTTTTTTATCATCATGATCTGACCCAGAACTTTCTCCCCTTCCCCATTTCCTGTAATAGCACCAAATCTTGGAGCATTTCCGATTTGAACTTCTGCAATATCTCTTATCATTACCGGAGCTCCATTCTTTGAACTCACTACTGTATTCCTGATATCATCAGCATTTTTTAATAATCCTTCCCCTCTTACAAAATATGCCTGATTATTTTTCTCTATATATCCACCACCAGCCACACTATTGTTTTTTTCCAATGAACTAAATACTTCATTGACTTCAATATTCATAGCTTTCATTTTGTCTATATCAACTGCAACTTCATATTGTTTCAGGAAACCTCCCCAGGTATTAATCTCAACAACACCTGGCAATCCTGATAATTGACGCTTAACGATCCAATCCTGAATTGTTCGCAGGTCCATTGGAGAATACAAATTTTTATATGGTTCTTTTACTTCAAGAGTATATTGATACACCTCTCCAAGTCCTGTTGTTATAGGTCCCATCTGTGGCACTCCATATCCCTGAGGAATTTTTTCAGAAGCGCTTTTTAGCTTTTCTGCTAATAATTGCCTTGGCAGATATGTTCCCATATTATCATTGAAAACCACTGTAACGACAGAAAGTCCAAATTTTGACACTGATCTTATTTCCCTGACTCCTGGCAAATTAGCCATTTCAAGTTCTACAGGATAAGTGATAAATTTTTCAACATCCTGAGTCGCAAGGTTTTTTGATGTAGAGATTACCTGAATCTGATTGTTTGTGATATCGGGTACAGCTCCTATTGAGATTCGTGTTAAAGAATATATACCAAAACCTATAATGGTGATGGTAAATAATATGATTATCAGTTTGTTTTTTAAACTAAATTTTATTAGAAATTCTAACATTTTTTTATTTGGTTATTTCATTACAAGCAAAATATCAGCCTTAAAACAATATCTATAAAAAATTATCCAACAACAAATAAACTAAAATATTATCTAATTAAAAAATATTCAAATAGAAATTCAATTTGTAGCACTTTAATTTAGTATGATTTTATTATAAAATTCAGTTCCTTGTTATGGCATCAAACCTGCAATCTTCAATACAATCACCACAAATATAACATTTGTCAGGGTCAATATAAGCTTTTTCAAGTTTTCTGGTCATTCCCTTGATTTCATGAGGGCATTTTTCGTAACAATCGCTACAAGAGGTACATACATCATGATCGATATAACTTGGAGGTCCATCCTGATCTTGATGCTCATATAAGATCGCATTTACTGGGCAAACAGAAATACATTCTCCGCAACTGTCACAGCCTGATTTATCAATAATAGGTTCATGATAATCAGCTTCTTCTATCCTTTCGATAGCTTCAGGCTCACACACTTTGTAACAACTGCCACAATGAGTACAATTGGCTTCATCTAACTGGACTTTGGCAGGATTAATTGCATCATATGGACAAACAGGAACACACTTACCGCATCGTGTGCATTTAGTCATATCGATAACTGCAATACCATTTTCTCTTTTTATTGCATCTTCAGGACATGCTGTAATGCACTCAGTATTGCATACCTTGTTCTTACATTTTGAACGAACTGTATAGTCAGTTCTTTCATAAGTTATGCAATTGCCCTCTGTCTTACAGGCTTCTATACAATCCCCACATCCTGTACAAGTATCTTCTTTTATCTGATATAGAGGGTTTGATATGCTAATGACTTTCTGTGGACAAACAGGTTCACATTTACCGCATTCATCACACTTGTCACTATCTATGTAGTATTTGCGATAATTGATTTTAATAGCCGAAACAGTACAATGTTCCGTACAATCCCCGCAATCTATACAAATTTCATTATCAATTCCATATTTTGTTTTTTCAGGCAGAATTATTGCATTCCACTTACATGCAGGAAGGCATTCACCACATCCATTACAAAAATCAGGAGACACTGCATAGGGTACGAAAGGGCTCAATCCTCCTTTTGTACAAGAATCTACAATAGGTGCAAGACTTAAGATTGCACCGGTTTTGATAATAGTTTTGAGAAATTTCCTTCTATCTTCTGTTTTATTATGATTTGATTCCATATCATTGACTTTTTTTAAAATGCATATCTTGCTTCCAGTCTTGCCATCCATTGTTCTTTTTCCAAAAGCACAGAATTTATATAGCTGAAAATTGTGGTTAATAAAAAGTGATTTGAAATTTTGATTCCTGTTTGCAGATCAATTTCTTTAGATTTATTAGCATTCAACTGGGTTACAGCATTCAATTGAGTATAAATTTTATATTTGCTTTTAAAACTGTGTTTTACGGTAGCATAGATCAGTGGAAGGTCTATTGCATCCATCCTCATCACCTCACCCAGAAACATATTTGAAAATGCAGGATAAAAATGAGCTTCTTTGTCTATATTGATTTTGGATAGGTAAGATATTGCCATTTTTGTGTTACTACCTTTCTTCCAAAATTTCTCTTTTTCCAATTTTATCCTGTAGGTCACTGAATGATCATTTAAAATGTATTGATCTATGAGCTGAAGTTCTAAAACAGACTGCATTGGCAATTCAAATTCTGCATACACACCGGAATAGTATTTATATTCATGAAATCCTGATCCGAATTCTTCATAAAAAAATATTCCAGCTTTATCAGCACTGACAATTGGTTTCTTTTCTTTAATATTTTCATCAGAAGGATTCGAAAATTCATCGAATTGTCCAAATTCACTAAATTCATCATTACTTTTAACTTCTGATTTGGACTTTTTTGTTTCTGCACCCTTTTTCCAGATTATAAAAATGGTTCCAAAATTTGTTTCTCCTGGTTTATCACCAGTAAAGTTAAATTGGCTTCTATGCAAAATATTATAAATGTGTCTGTTGCCACAAACATCTCCAAATCTTGAAATCTTATTTGTCACTGTACCCAATGCACCAGTAGCATTGAAAATACCTAATGTTTTGTTACCACTAAACCCAAGAATTCTCTCATTCAAAAGAAAATTGTCTGGTGTTTTATATGTCTGAACACCCAATTTTATATGATCTGAGTTATTCTTATTTTGATAAAATAATTCTCTGAAACCTAAGTTAGATGCCTTTGGTCTGTTGAATTCAGTATAGCTTGTTCCCGGTTCTTCTCCATCCGGATTTTTGGCAGAATTGTACCAATTCTTGTAAGCACCTTCGAAATAGAACTGATGATGCGATTTTGTGAAATCCAAACCTGTATAAATCTGCCCGTTCGCAATTTCTCTGTCCGACATAGCTCCAATACTACCAGATAATTCAAGCCCCCAACTGAATGGACTTTTTGAAATTGACCTTAAATTTGATCCTAAAATAGTTCTGCAGTCAACCTGCGAAAACATTTGGAAAGAATAAACCAATAATATAACTATCAATATTGGTTTATGACCTCGTACATTCTGATTTTGAACCATATAATTTATTTTTTCTGACAAAACTCATACTTCCTTTTTTACAGTCTCCTATACAATTACCACATGCTATACATTCCTGATTGTCAATGGTACTTAACTTATTGTCACGGGTTATAGCATTTATAGAACAGCTTGTATCACAAATATTGCAGCCTGTACATCCTGATTTCGGAGCGAGTATAGATGCCCCGGGAATTTTCGATACCCATCCAAGTATTAATCCGATCGGGCAAACAGTTTTGCAAAATGGACGATACATAAAATATGATGTGATAAGCAATAAACCAAGCAATATCCAACCGGTCATATTTGCAGCATGCAGGTTGAAAGCAACTTTGAAGGGGTCAACTGTCTTAAACAGGTTTGTTCTTGTTATCAATATCTGAACTATAAGAGCAATTAAAAACACTATACGTAACCACCTCATTATTTTTTGAGCTTTTTCGGATTGAAGAACCCTGATCCTGCCGGGTAGATATAAAAACTCCTGCAAAGCTCCAAGATGACAAACCCATCCGCACCATACTTTCCCTACAAGATATGTTATCAGTACAAGCCCAAAAAACCAAATCATGCCGATCCAATTCAAATTGATACCTGCAATAGCAAAAATCACATGGTGCAGACTCATAACGGGACAGGGACAGCCTCCAATATAAAACCCAAAAACCACAAATGAAATCAACAAAACCAATCCCCTCATATTGCGTGTTTTCTGATATCTGACAAGAAATCCTGAAATCAAGGTAAGTGCCAAAGCTCCTAAAACCCACCAAATTTGTGAATTGTTTTTCTCTGACTTACATACTTTGCCGGTTTCAGCACATACTTTTCCCTTTTCATTGTCCTGATTAAACTCACTGAACTCGTTACCTGCAGCAGTGGTATCGAAAGCTTCAAATTCATCTCCACTGCTACCTGTAGAATCTGTTGACTCAGTAAAGGTTTCAAATTCTTCATTGGCATAAGATAAGATAGTATTTGAAAAAAGAAATATAAATAAAAATACTATTATCAATAATGATTTTTGTTTCATAGTTCGCTATTTTACAGTGAAAGTTATTGAACCATGGCCACCGTCTTTATCGCATGAACGGGAAGCAGACATAGTATAAGTAGCTTTAGGTTCATTACTTACCTTTAGCTTGAATTTTCTTTCAAATTGAGTGCTACTGGTTTCTGTCCATTTTGTAGCTCCGACAACATTCAATCCACTAAAATTTGAATTTTACTTCATTTAGTGTTTCACTACAAACACGATGAGAAACTTTAACAATTACATTGACAATTATCTCATCACCAACCCTGTACACTGATTTTATTTCACCTACTACTTTGAATTCAAATTCGCAAGCATAAGATTGTACACTAAAAAGGCTTGCTGCCACAAAAAAAATAATCTTTAAAAAAGTTTTCATTACACTCTGTTTTTTAAATTCTAAAATCTGTTTCAACTGCATATTCAATCATTTTTTTATTAAATAAGATTTAATTTATAGTTTATAATCATTGAGTGAATTTTTCAAACATCAAAGAATCTTTACCCATTTTAATATGCAAATTAGTTTCTTTGCTTGTTTTTCCTCCGACTTCAAAATGAGAGTCGTAATATTTTGGTGTTTTAGCATTTCCTTCGTGAGTAAGCATGGCTTCAAATATTTCACTCATTTTATTTTTTTGACTATCAGGCAACTCTCCCAACATATTGGAATAATATTGAAAAGTCAAAATCTTCAGATCATGATGTTTGTTTCCTAAATCATTGGCAAGGTCATGATATTCTTTTTCATTTGGACTTGTTGATTTTAAAATTTCCAACATTTGTGCCCTGATTTGCTGCATGTCATTCAGGATACTATTGGCCCCCCTATTATATTTTCTTCTGAATTTTTTAAAATTATTTATCTGATCATCAGTAAGATTGAATTCCTTATTGAGATATTTACCCATTTGCTGGTCAGGAAGTTCCATTCTGTATTTCATGACATTTCTGTCTCTGTCAATATGTCTTTGATATATCAGGAATGTAGCTATATTGGTACCAATTAGGAATAAGATAAAAAAAAGTAGTATATTTTTGGTTTTTAACATCCTTCCTTATTATTGATTTGAGATAATAAAACTTTCACTTTCCAATGCTATATCATTGAAAACCTCGCCCATACTAATTGTTACAATTTCGTTATCCTGTTCATATATTGTAAGTTTAGCAATAAAAATTCCTACTAATATTCCAAGAGATAAACTTGCAGCTATTGTAGAATATCTGATAGGCTGCCACCAGAAAAATTCTTTCTTTGTATTTTCCATCCTAACCTGAATCCTGGTAAATAAAAATGGCTTTATTGGTTCTTTTTTTACCTTATCAAAATGGTCATTTAATAATTGAAAAATTTCAGTTTTTGCCAGACATTTATCACATTTTTTCAAATGATGCAAGAATAATTGCCTTTCATCTGGTGAAAGCATATCTTCCTGAAATCTGAATAAATTTTTTTCTATAAATGAGCAATCCATTTTTTCTATTTTATTATCTGACACCAGACATTAATAAAACTTGCGGCTTTTTTTTAATTTTTTTTGAAAGTTTTGCCGGCTTGAAGCGTATTTTAGTGAAAAACGGAAAATTTGGAAGACGAGTTATTGCTGATAGAAGATTTAAAATGTTGCGACGAACAGGCATTCCGATTATTGGTAGATAGATATCAAAACAAAATATTCACTACATGCTTTGGAATAATCAACGACAATGATGATGCAGATGATGTGACTCAGGAAGTGTTTATTGAAGTATATAAATCAATAAAAAAATTCAAAGGAGACTCCAAACTTTCTACCTGGCTCTACAGGATAGCTATCAATAAATCACTTAATTTGGTCAGAATAAAAAAGAGAAAGGCATTATTGCAATCAATCGGTTTAATTTCTGCCCCTGATATAGTTGATGATGAGGTAAATTTTGATGAAACTTATGATCTGCTGGAACAGAAAAAAAGAAAACGATTAGTCTGGAATGCTATTAATTCTTTGCCGGAAAAACAACGGGCTGCATTTGTACTTAATAAAATATCGGAACTTAAATACTCTGAAATTGCATTGACCCTGAACATTACACTATCTTCGGTTGAATCCCTTATATTCAGAGCTAAACTGAACCTTCAGAAAAAATTGTGTGGAAATTTCTTGTAAATAAATTGCTACTTATATCGCTGAAAACTTATCAAAATATTAAGTATCTTGTTGTATGAATCCTTATCTTTGATTTTTAATTTTGTATGAAAAATATTACCCGAACAGTTCTGGTTTTATCGGCTGTTAGCCTGTTTACCGATATGGCAAGTGAAATGTTGTATCCTGTGATGCCAATATATCTGAAGTCTATTGGGTTTTCGGTTCTTCTGATAGGATTACTGGAAGGAATTGCTGAAGCAACTGCAGGATTGAGCAAAGGATATTTTGGAAAACTGTCAGATGTAACAGGTAAAAGAGTACCATTTGTTCAGATCGGGTATGCACTCAGTGCCATTTCAAAACCGATGCTTGCAACATTTGTATTTCCCTTATGGATTTTTTTTGCAAGAACTATTGACAGAGTAGGAAAAGGCATAAGAACTGGTGCACGAGATGCAATACTTTCTGATGAAGCATACCATGAGACATGGCTTTCATTTTTTTATTCAGATCATTAAAACCAAGTTCAAATCTTGCACAGAGATGGTCCGGGTATTTAAATGACTTTTTCCGCTGGTAACATGCGAATTTAAGAAATTCTATACCGGTCATATTATCAAAACTGGTAAAATTGCCGGGTAAAAACCCGATTAAATTCCTTATTTGCACAGAATTTTCCCTGACTTCCTGTCCAAATATTCTGATTGTCCCTCTATCAGGTCGGAGGAGATCAAGCATCATTTTTATACAACTGGTTTTACCAGCCCCATTTGGCCCGAGAAACCCAAATATTTCCCCCTCGTTAACATTAAAACTAACAGAAGATACAGCCCTGAAACTGCCGAAAAACTTAGTTAAGTTCTCTATTTCTATTAAGGGATTTGACATTTCCAAAAAAAAACGTATACTGAAAAAAAATTTATTTCGCCTTTAAATCAAAATACTTTAACATGTAAATATCTTATATTTAAATCAAACTTGATTCTTTTTTCGTATTTGTATGCTGTTAGTGAATCAACTCTTTGCACTATGATTTACCTCATGCCAACCATTGATAATTGATTTGAAACTACTGGCCGGATTTTTTCCAATAGTACAGAAATAAACATGTACAAACAGAAAAACAGTAGCAAAAAAACCATTGATGACATGAAAAAAATCTGCAATCATTATCCCTCCATATCCAAATATTTTATTCGGGACTACTTCAGGAAACAACAGGACAAATCCTGACAAAACCAATATCGGCATAAACACGTACATAACCAATACGTATGAAAATTGCTGAAGCGGGTTGAATTTTCTGTTCTCTGTGACTTGATAAGGAGGATCATAACCTTTGAAAATTCCAGCTGAATAGTAGTAAAACTGCCTCCATAGTTTTTTAGGATATTTTTTAAATTTTATTTTATAATGCTTGTAGTTACCGGTAACAATATTAGTGACAAAAAACAACAAATAATCAATTGCCAAAATAACACCTGCAATGTTGTGAATTGTAACTGAATAATCAAATCTTATAATTGCAAATTCCAGATCTGAATACTGCAGACTGACCCCAGTTACGATAAGTAACAAGATCATAATAGCATTTACAAAATGCCATATTCTTATCACTAAAGGATAAATATATATTCTATCATTCATGGTTATCTATTTTTTATAAATTATTCTTAATGTCAAATGGATCAATATTAAAAGAACCGTTAAGGAAAATGCTACTATACTTATGACATTCAAATAATAATTTCTGTTCGCACCGATCACGAAAGCTTCATTCATTAATGTACCATTAATAAATCCAAGCTTATTTCTTGATTCCTTTACAGTATGTTTATATAAGGATGTAGTGAGTAATGAATTGCTCGAATGGCATTCAACACACTTTTTTACTGCTTTCTCCTTCTCAAGTATGTTATGTGCCACCATCAGGCTATCATTGTACTCCGCATGACATTCAATGCATCTTACCGTTTTAAAATGCAATTCATGATTGGGCAACCAGGGATGCGACTTTTCATTGATTACAGCAATACTGTCACTTAAAAGATAAAATCTGTTGGATTTATAATTATGACAATTCAGGCACATATGATTGCTGTATTCTACAATTTGTCTTATATCATTTTTGTTCCTTGCATTCAATTCATAATAATGAGGATTATGACACATTTCGCATCGGGCTTCTTCCCCCATCTCCTTCCCATGAATACTTTTCTGCACCTCAAGTTCAATTTCATCAAAATGGTATTTTGCAAAATCTTCATCACCGGAATGACAATCCTGACAAGTAAATTTTGATTCTAATTTCAATTCCGCAGCATGTGGATAAATCTCATATTCCTTTTCATGACAATCGGTGCATTCAAATGTCCTGTGAACACCCTTGCGGTAAAGGTCTTTATTAATGATAAAATATGGATTCATTCTTTTGTGAATGTCTTTGGATAAGACGTCGTTGTAAAATTGGAAGTAGTATTTCCCATGGCATTTAAGACATTTTTTATTGTCCGGTAGTTTTTGTTGCTGCGAATGAGCAATCACAGAAAACAAAAACAAGATAATAGTAAACACCAGTTCCAATTTGAAAATGAAATTTTTAATTCCATAAAAAATCGTTTTCATAATTGCTATTTTTTTTAGAAAAAATCGATCGTAAAAATATTTGCAAAATCGGTTAATTATCACAAAATTAATTCTATAACCTAAATTAATTATATCAGAATCAAAAAATTGCCTTATTTGTAGTCAATATAAATCATGATTGAGCTATTGTTAAAAAAAAATCTGACCTGATAAAAATTAGCAGAATACTAAGTCCGTAAACAACATTATATATAAATACTATCCAAAATCATCTAAATACAAATTGATAATGATTATGTTATGAATCATGTTTGAATTAAAACTCCGGACTACAAATTTTTCAGACAATTACTTGTAATCAGACGAAAAACCAACTAAATAGACGAAAAATCGACTGGTTAATGAATAGCTTTAATTTTCTTTTAATACATTTTTATTCTTAATATTCTGAAAATGAATATAATAAAAAAACGAATATTAAAACATAACTTTAATTAGTATAATGGAATAGTAATTGATCACATCATACATGACAATATTCACTTTATTAATTAAAAAAAAATATTATGTTTACGAGACTGCTATTTATTTTGTGTTTTTCGCTAATCACTTTAGTGATGTTTACTTCATGCGAATATGAAATAATTGAATTTGACAAACCTGATCCTACAGTAGAAATTAAATTTTCAAGCGATATTATTCCGATTTTCAATAAGAATTGCAATACCGCAAGTTGTCATACTGTAGGGCATTCAATTGTTGATCTCTCCCCGGCTAACGCATATAAAGATCTTATTGCTAAGAATATGATAGATAAAAATAACCCGGCAGAAAGCAGATTATACAAGGTTTTGGTAAAAACCGGAGGGAGTCATTCAACAAGGTCAACACCTGAAGAACAACAAAAAATTCTGCTTTGGATTGAAAAAGGTGCAATAGACAATTGATAACTGATTAAAAATTTATGAATACTTTAAATTATATTAATATGAAACGATTTTATCTATTTATAGCTGTGATTGTAATATTCAATTATATTTCCAATGCACAGGATGATATCTCTAATGAGGAAACACAAATTCAGGAAGTAAAAGACAAACCTGTAAAATCACCATTTGAAACTGCTGTTCTCATTGATTTTCCTACTACAGTAATTCCAAGCAAAGGGAGTTTTCAGTTATTGATCCATCACAGATTTGGAACAATAAGTAATGGTATTACAGATATTTATGGCATATATGCTCCATCAAATATCAAGATGACTTTTGATTATTCCTTATTTGACTTTTTACAAATCGGATTTTCGAGTGAAAAAAACAATAAAATTCAGGAATTTCATGGCAAACTCAATCTTTTGACACAGACCAGGTCAGGAAGAATACCGGTCTCAGTTTCCCTATATAGTATGGCTGGAATCGGTGCAAGAAATAAAGATATTTATGGAAAAAATTATAGCTTTAATAACAGGATAACATTATTCGAACAATTGATTATTTCGAGAAAATTCAGTGATAGATTATCTTTGTTAACAGGAGCAAGTTATTCTCATTTCAATGCAGTTTCCTATGAAAAGGGAGAGAAGCATGACCATGTTGGAATTCACCTTGGTGGCAGATATATGTTATGGTCATCTAATTCCTTCATTTTCGAATATACATATCCCTTTAAAATAGTGGCTACTGATGAAACAAATCCTCCAAAACAAGGATTTTCAGCTGGTTTGGAATTTGGCACCAGCACTCATGGTTTCCAGGTATTTGCGTCAAATTATCAGGAACTTAATCCGGTGCATAACATTTCCAGGACACAAAATGATTTCTTCGGAGGTGATATTTTGCTTGGATTTAACATTACAATCAGGTTTTAATAACTCATATACTTTTAAAAATGGAAAATAAGGATAACAGGAGGAATTTTTTAAAGAATGCTTTATTATTAGGCTTGGGAGGAGCTTCGCTTTCCCTGGTTTCATCGTGTTCTCAAGAGCCCGATCCTGAAAATCTTGGACCTATGGTCAGGCTCCTCACCACTGACGGAAAATTGGTTGAAGTCCCTGAGAGCAGTGTCAGAAAACATGAGAGAATATCACCGGAAAATTCAAGAAAAGGCATACCCGGCAAGAGTTTTGTGATGGTGATAGATTTGGCAAAATGCAAAAATGCAAGGAAATGCGTTGAAAAATGCCAGGAAGCTCATGACCTCGAAATAAATGAGGAACATATGAAGGTTCAGTTACTGCGTGACAGTGAAGATGGTCCTTTGTATTGGTTACCAAAACCATGTTTCCACTGCAGTCAGCCGCCTTGTGTGACTGTATGTCCGACAGGGGCCACTTTCAAAAGAGATGATAATATAGTCTTAATTGACAATCACAGATGCATTGGATGCAAATTCTGTGTTTCAAGTTGTCCTTATTCATCCAGGTCTTTCAATTGGAAACATAAAAAAATATTTGAAAGAAGTGATGTTGAGTATTCACCTGAAACAAGTGTGCCTCGGGCTGAAGGTACAGTAATGAAATGCGATTTTTGTCCTGATATGGTAAGAGAAGGAAAATTGCCACACTGTGTTACAGCCTGCCCTATGGGAGTTATTTATTATGGAGATAAAAATGAAGATATTGTAACCAATGGTGAAGAGAGCCTTCAGTTTTCAAAAGTTATTAAGGAAAAGGGAGGATACCGTTACCTCGAACACCTGGGAACTAAACCAAATGTTTATTATCTTCCTCCGGTAAATCGACAATTTCCTGTAGAAAGAGGTTTTGATATTGATAAGGAGATTCTGGAACGATATAAAAATATCCCGGAAGTCAAAGATTTTCTCGAAAAAGGCAATAGTTAACAAAAATAATCTTGGCAATGGAATTAATTAACAGAAAAAATGATTTAATAGCAGAATTTTATCTTAAAATGATGAAATTCACTTCATGGACAAAAATTTGGATAGGAGTTTTGATATTAATTATTTTGATTGGATTTTATGCACTATATGTTCAGATATCGAAGGGACATGAAGCGACAGGTATGAGAAACAATGTAGTATGGGGTGTATATATAGTGAATTTTATTTTTTTTGTCACTATCAGTTACTCCGGAGCATTCATTTCAGGAGTATTGCATTTTTATCAAACTCCATGGAAACACGCTCTATCCAGAATATTAGAAATAATTACAGTCCTTTCACTGATTATTGGACCTGTGTTCATTTTGTTATGCATTGGCAGACTTGACAGGTTGCACTATTTATTTATATATCCAAGGATTCAGTCTCCGATTACCTGGGATATAATTGCTATTATGACTGACCTAATCGGTTGTTTTGTTTATCTTTATATTACTTTTATTCCGGATTTTGCCTTATTGAGGGATTACAGCCAGGTAAATGATAAAATGCCGAACTGGAGAAAAAAGATTTATAAGATTCTTGCTATAGGCTATATAGATACAGAAGAACAGAGAAAGCTGCTCGATAAAACCAAAAGAATAATGTCTGGGATGATCATAGCATTGGCAATTGTAGCCTATACCGTACTTGCATGGATTTTCAGCCTTACCCTGCAACCAGGTTGGAATAGTACAATATTTGCGCCTTACTTTATTATAGCAGGATTATATTCTGGAGTTGGATTGATAATAATATGCATGTATATTGTAAGGAAGTTCTATAAACTTGATGCATATATAAAAAAAGTACATTTTATAGGCGCAGGGGTTGTATTGATTGCCTTTGGGATATTATTCGGTTATTTTACCTTCAGTCAGTATTTCCCAATGTGGTTCAGCAGTAAAATAAATGATATTGACTTATTGAATAAACTATTCTCACTATATTTTTGGCAATTTGTGGGTGCCAATTATATAGGAGTTATTATTCCAATTTTGATATTATTTTTCAAAAAACTCAGAACTATAGAATTTATAACTTTTGCAGGAGCAGTAGCAGTATTAGCTCTTTGGCTTAACAGGTATTTTATTGTTGTGCCTACTCTGGAAACACCATTTATTCCAATTCAGGACACCAGGCAGGCATATCTGTTTTATTATGCAACATGGGTGGAATGGGCTCTGACTTTTGCAGGGTTCGCTTCATTTTGTCTTTTATTTACCTTGATATTAAAATTTGTTCCGGTAATTCATCTTTCAGAAATACTTGATCATGAACGAAATGAGAAAAAAAGTTTAGAAAGTGTGAGCGATTAGTTAAAAAACAATAATGAAAATATTTTTAAATGAAAAAGAAGATAAAAAAGATAGTAAATCTGATTTTGCTGAGTATTTTTTTTGGAGGCCTCATTTCCCCTACTTTAGCACAAAAAAAAGATATAGACAATTTTACAACTTCATTTAACCTGACTTCTGTAAAACAGGAAGATAATACCAGATTATTGACTGTTGAATTTACAGCAATAAATAATAAAAATAAAAAGGATATTGTAGCAGTTGTTGATGCAGAGCTTGGGTTCTATAACATTCTTGACGATAAGGAAATTTTGATAGGCAAATCAAAAACAGACAAAGAAGGAATAGGGTCAATAGTTGTTCCTGCTGCTTTTAAGTATTTGGCCGATGAGGAAGGATACATCACTGTAGTGGCTAAATATGAAGGAAATGATGTTATGACTGCCGAGGAAAGTGAATTGATTTTCAAAGACATATTCCTCGAAATACAATTAAAAACTGAAGACAGCATGAGAACAGTTGTAGTAAATGCATATAATTTGAATGATCAGGGAGAAAAGTTGCCTGTAGAAACATTGGATATAGCATTAGGTGTTAAAGGTTTGCTTTCAGATTTTGTACTTGATGAAAATACGCTGGAAAATGGTTTGTATGAGTATGAATTACCTGAAGATATTCATGGGAATTCAAAGGGTGAATTGACATTATTTGTTAAACTCGATGAACATGAAGATTATGGCAATGTGTATAAAACTACAATTATTAAAAATTCCTATCCAAATTCAAAGGTAATTCCTGAAAGGAATAAATTATGGACACAGGCAGCTCCGGTCTGGATGTATGTTGTATTAACAATTATGCTGGTCGGGGTATGGTCAAATTATTTATATTCCATAATTAATTTAATAAAAATAAGTAAAATGGGGAAACCTTAACATTCCATTAAGAAACAAATTTATAAATAATTTGGTTATATGACTATATTAGTTAAATTCTGAAAATTTTTTATTAAACAATTAAATCAATTTTTTTTATGAAAAAGAACTTTTTTAGATCTATCTTAAGCATCATGGGAATAATTATGTTTTCTCTTGCATTATTCTCATTTATCAATCCTGGTATGGGTGAACCATGGAACATTCCTGCAAAATACAAAAAGATGAAAAACCCGACAACAGCTAATGAAGCCAACTTGAAGATCGGTAAAACTTTGTACGATAAACATTGTGCATCTTGCCATGGCAAAAAAGGATTGGGAGATGGAGTAAAGGCCAAGAAACTCGAAACTGAGATGCCTGATATTACAACAAAAACCTATAAATCACAGTCTGACGGTGTAAAATATTATCAGTCATTCATAGGAAGGGATGAAATGCCAAATTTTGAAAAGAAAATTCCAGATGAGGAAGACAGGTGGTTTATTGTAAATTATATGGATAAGTTTTAAAATTTTTCCTAAATAAAATAAAAGGAGCTTGAGTATTATCAAGCTCCTTTTTTATTGAAAATTTCCGCATAACTTGTGAATATTGACGAAAATTCACTAAAAAAAGACGAAATATCGACTAAATAACAAGTCTTGAATTCTGACTTAAAAATATTATCAAATATTATATATTTATAAGCTATTGATATTCTTATTGGTATAACAAAATTAGTCCGGGGATTTAATTTTTTTAATTTACGGGAATAATAATTGCATATATTAAGGTACACAATTTAATTAATTTCAAAATCTATGTGTATGAAAAAAACTTTTATATTATTTATCGGAGTCCTTTTTTTAGGAATTTTTATGATGTCATGTGAAGGTCCAATTGGTCCTGCTGGACCTGCTGGTGAAAATGGCAAAGATGGTAAAGATGGTAAAGATGGTAAAGACGGTGTTGATGCTGCTCTTACCTGCGCTCAATGCCATAACCCTACCAACACAATGGCAATAGCAAGTCAATACGAATTGTCAAAGCACTTCTATGGTGAAGCAGCATTTGAAGAAGCAGGTAACGCAACCTGTGCACCATGCCATGCTCATGAAGGCTTCAAATACGTAATTCAAAACAACATTCCTGCTACATTTGCTTTGAATGCAACCACCGGAAAGTATTCAAATTCTTATGTTGCTACTTCCTCTACTGCCTATGGTGCAATCAAATGCGAAACCTGCCATTTAAGCCTGCACAAAACCTATGGAACTGCTGACTATGCTTTTGCAACTACAGCTCCTGTTCCATTGACCATGTGGGCCGGAGCCAAAACAGTTAATCTGCCTGCTGATGGTGGTAAGAGTCATCTTTGCGTCAGATGCCATCAACCGAGGCCATTTGCCACTTCATCGTCACTTTCAGATGGTAATGTGGTCGATTATGCATCTCTTGCTTCAAACCCTAATGGAATTTATTTCGACACTGAAGTTGGAAATGCAGCTCCAAACAAGCATCTTCCAAGCTACAGATTTCATGTACATTATGGTGTTGTAGGAGCTGTTTATGCAGGTATGGGTGGTGTAGAATTTCCAGGAACAGAATCATACACCAATTCTTACCATACTGCCAATGCTTCCTGTCAGGATTGCCATACCGCACCAATGTTCGGACGAGCAGGAGGACATACATTTAAAGTCAGAAGCGGAGAAGGAGCACTTACATCTTCAACAACCTGGAATTTCAATGGCTGTAATACAACTGATTGCCATGCAGCAAATAAAGTTTCAACTACTAATACAACTTATTGGGTAAATCCTAGAAATGAAATTAAAACACTTCTAAATACACTTGCTGACAAGTTAAACGCAATAGGTGGTGGTCAAAACATTCTTCATGTTGATACTGATGGTGAAACTAACCTGTGGGCTGGTATTACAACAGGAAATTTTGATGGATACTTAGACATCTATGATGCTACTGCCAATCCAAATGGTTACTGGAGAAATCCGGGCAACACAAGTGCTGCTAATATGGCTAAACCTAAATTCCCATCATTGACAAATGCTCAGGTGGGATCTATATTAAACTTTCAGTTTGCTTTAAGAGAATATAGCCTTGGTATTCATAATTACAAATATATCAAAGCATTGCTTAAGAATTCAATTGCAAAGTTGTAAGAATATAATTATACGATAAGGAAAAAGACTGTCAAAAATTGGCAGTCTTTTTTTTACCCCCCAGATATCATATCCTTTTCATACTATACTTTATGTGGTATAAATGAAGAAAAAAGATACCAGCTGCCTTAATGAATAATACTTTTATTCAGTTATACTATTTTTGGCAGAATCGAGGAATAATCTTGGAAGTTTTGATTTTAAAGTCGATGCAGGAATACCAAGAATATCTGCTGCTTTGCTCTTATTTCCTCCGGATATTTCTAAAGCTTTCAGTATAGCATTTTGTTCGACTTCTGTCAGTATTTCTGTCAGGGTCCTGTTTTCTATGTTTGTACAAACTATGTTTTTAGATCCCATTCTTATATCTGCTGGTAGCAGATCATAGGTAATTAAATTATTTTTCGCAAGCAGAACCAGTCTTTCTATCAGGTTTTTCACTTCTCTGATATTTCCCGGAAAATTGTAACTCATGAGGCAATTCAATGCTTCAGGCTCAAGGCTAATTTCATTTTTACCCGAAAATGTATTAATAAAATGTCTTATGAGCGGTTTTATATCTTCTTTTCTTTCTCTTAATGGAGGTATAATTAAGGGGAACACACTTAGTCTGTAATACAGATCTTCCCTGAACTCTCCTTTTGCAACTTTTTCTTTTAAGTCCACTTTAGTTGAAGCAATCACTCTGATATCAATTTTAATGGACTGCATGCCCCCCACCCTTTCAATCTCTCTCTCTTCTAAGGCTCTGAGTAGTTTTACCTGAAGATTCAGCGGCATGTCATCAATATCGTCCAGATAAAGTGTTCCTCCACTAGCTAATTCAAACCTCCCCTTACGTATTGATTCTGCTCCTGTAAATGCACCCTTTTCATGTCCAAATAATTCACTTTCAAAAACTTCTTTGTTAAGGATAGCACAACTGACTTTTATCAGGGGTTTATTTTTTCTGTCAGAATTAAAATGGATGATATTGGTCAGCAACTCTTTTCCTGTTCCTGTCTCTCCGGAAATCAGAATAGTAGTATTGGTACCGGCAACAATTTTTACATGTTCAAAAAGGTTTAAAATTGATTCATTTGTACCGACAAATGAACTCATATCAAATTTGGATTGAATTTGATTTCTAAGATAAGTATTTTCGTCCTTGATACTGCATAATTCTTTCACTCTATGGACAGTATGAATTATTTCATCACTTTCAAAGGGTTTTGTAACATAATCGTATGCACCAAGTTTCATAGCATTCACTGCAGTACTAACTGTAGAATAAGCAGTAATTACTATAACCTGGATTTCAGAATTGAAGCTTTTTATTCTTTTTAAAAATTCAATACCATCCATACCAGGCATACTCAGATCAGTTATTACCAGGTCTGGCTCCAATTCAGCCAACTGAGCCAGAGCAGCATTTGCTGACGAAAACTCATTTACTGTATAGCCTGCATCCCTTAGTTCATCGACTAAAGTAACCCTGATTATTCTCTCATCGTCAACTACAAAAATTCTCATTTGGGCAAATTTGGTTTTTTGAATGCCAGCATAAATTCCGACCCTTCATTTTGCTCACTGTTTACGCTTAAACTTCCCCCCATATCTCTTAAAAGATTGTACGAAACATAAAGCCCGAGCCCTGTTCCTTTACCGGGTTCCTTTGTGGTATAAAAAGGATCAAAAATTTTAGTCCTAAGATTCTCGGGTATCCCAATACCATTATCTTTAACTACCAATTGAGTATATTGTTCAGTATTTACAATTGAAAACTCTATTTTTCCTGAAAACTCCGGTTCATTTATTTTTCTTTCTTCTATAGCATCAATACTGTTTAAAATGAGATTAATCAAAATCTGTTCAACATGATTTACGCTTGTTAAAACCAGAATTTCAGGATTATAATTTTTCTTTACAGCTATTTTATGGTTTCTGATTCTGTATTCTGTAAGCAAAAGAGCACTATCAACAATTTCACCAATCGGTGTGATTGACATTTTTAAATCAGACTTCCGACTAAATGAAAGTAAGGGCTTTATAATATTTTCTATTTTTTCAATTGCTTCATTTATCAGCTCAATATATTTCAAATTCTGAGCCATATTTTCCGGCTCCTTCTCAATTCTTGTCATGCAGTTTTTAATCCCTGCAAGTGGATTATTTATTTCATGACTAATACCGGCTGTAAGTGTGCCAATTGATGCCATTTTTTCAGCCTGAACGAAAGAATCCCTTGCTGTTTGTAATTCCTTTTTATTATTAATAAGCCTCTCAATCATTTCATTGAACTTCTTAAAAAGAATATCAAGTTCATCACTAATATAATAATTTAAAAAAGTGCGATGTTTAAGCGGCTTTATATTGATGTCAACTGATTCAAGAGTGGCAAGATTGATATTTTGAGCATTTCTACTGATCCTTTTTATAGGTGAGGTGAAGAGTGACGAAAAAAAGAATGCTAATGTTAAACCAATGACAAGAAAAATAATCACCAAAAAAATCATCCTTCTCGTTACTATATTCAGCTCTTTCCTTACATCTTCTTCAATCATACCAATTCTTATAGTACCCAATTCTCCTTCTAAAATTGGATAAGCAATATCACGCAATATCCTGTATTTGAAATTTTTCGCCTGTATTATTTTAATCTGGTATTGTCCATTTATTGTTTCATTTGCATCTATCAAAGCAAAAGGTATTTTGGTATTATAGTTTTGAGCTAATATTTTTTTATTTTCATCAAGAACAAATATATAGGCTATGCTGGCATCATTTGATTTAACTTGTTCTATTACCTTATAAATATTAATATAATCATCAAATACAATAGGCTGAACGACTTTCTCAGCTATTAGTTTACAAAGCACTTTTGATCTTTTATCTATTTCATTTTCAAATGACCTATAACCGGTACTCCATAAAATATAAATATTGACTATACTGAACAGGATTACAATGAATGTAGCCACAATAGCAAATTTTCTAAATAAAGTCAAATAGATAGTCTTCATTTTTTTTCATATTTGCTTAGTTCAATTACATTATTGTAATCAGAATCCTGAATATTTACAAAATAATCAATGTTGGCTTTTTTTAAAATTTCTTTTCCTAACGGATCCCGATGCAGGTTTAAAAATATACTCTTGTATAATATATATTTTTTTTCATCAATGTCCTTAGATACCACTACCGGAGGAGCAGGAAATTCATCTGATTCTTCAATAATCTTAAGGTTTTTTATTTTCTCCGGGTTTTTCTGTTTTAAATAATCATAAACCAGACTGCTAATGGAAGCAGCATCAAGTACCCTGCGATTTACTAATTCACAGGACAAATCATGACTATATGTGAAAATTGTCTTTGAAAAAAATTTATTTCTATCTAAACCCAAAAGCTTCATTTTCGCTACTACATAAAGATAACCACTGATGGAATAAGGATCTGTGTAAGCAAAATTTTTCCCTACCAGATCACTAAATGATCTTAAATGAGAATTTTTATTAACTACAATTAAAGATCTGAATGTGTTTTTTCCATTTGATACCGGAACAACCAGAAGCCTGGCTATTTTTCTTTTTTTTGCTTCGATGTAACCTCCTGTACCTATAAATGCAAAATCAATAAGCCCCTGACTTAATAGTTCATTAATTTCCTGATATGTTTCTTTCTGAATATAATGAACCGGCATTCCTATTTTTTCAGAAATATGAAGCATTAGATCATTATAATAGTCAATAGTTTCCTTTGGGGACATAGTGGAAGCGATACCCACGTGGATTGCTGCATCTTCATGAAATGAAATTCTTGATGTCGTGGATACTGGCCCTTTAAAATCAACAATTACTTTTTTATCCTTTGAAATACAGGATGTTAATAAAAAAAAGAAAAATAAACCATATAAAGTAGTTTTTTGCATATATGACAACTAGAAAGTAAAAGTTAATTTTTCTTTGCAAAGTAAAGTATTTTTATCAAGTAAGAATAAAATCTTAAATACTTTATTTTTTTTGCAATTATTCAGCGGATAGCTCCAAAGGAGCAAAATATAGATATTCAGATATTAGGAAAACAATGTCCTTTATCCTTGTTCCCCAAATTTGCGTAGAAATACTTAGCATTTTTAAGGGTTAACCCTGATATAAAAGATTGAAATTCAATTTTTTATTGTCATAATTAACAAGAAATCCTGCGTGAAAGGCAGTATTCAAATCTGGATTAGGAAAGTGGTACAAACTGGAGGCGATGACCCCTCGACACACATTAATGAATCGACTGGCATTGTCACTCCCGAATTGCTAACCAATGAAGAGACAATGGATCAATGGATCAATTTCGGGATTTTCACTTCTATCATGGAGGGTGGACCTGATTTTGCAGAAGAAATATTGAATCCACTGGTCACATGGAAATGGCAAAAGCGTTTGTTCGGAGTGAAAATGATTTATCAGCAATATGGGGCAGCCGAACTGATACTCAACAATATGGTTGAAACTGAACCCGATATAAAGTTTTTTAAAGATGTGCAAAGAATAAATCTTAAGCTTTTGAGTTCGCTCCAGACTAAGCGATGGAATATTACAGATGCTGACATCGATTACTTAAAGCAAATAGCTATGTCGAAATACCCATCCAGGGGGTACGCCCATACACTCTACAGAAAGCTTACCGGAATAGATATTAAGGATAGGATTAAATTTCAGGACAACATGAAAAATGCGATCAGGCTCAGAGAATCGACAACTGAAATATCTGAGGGAGAGAAACAATATTCGGTATTTCCAAATCCAGCAAATAGCCAACTGAATATATCGGTAGCTAATAACAAAACTATCGAATACATTGATGTCATAGACGGATTCGGACACAACATGGCAAGGAAATATATTGGTTCAAATAATGCTGATCTTGACATCTCTGAATACAATTCAGGTATTTATTTCGTTATCATAACATGTACAGATAAAGAACAATTTACAGAAAAGGTATTCTTTGATACCAATAAAAATTAAATAAATAATGAGAGTTGCAGGAAAAGTAATAACTATTATATTATTAACTATCAGTGCAGGAGAGATGCACAGTCAGGAATATTTCAACAAAGTTTTTTCTTTGGACGGCAATTTTCCAAATATAGTAAGTTTTATTGAAGCTAATAATCATTACTATGTTTCAAGTATAAATTTTTACAATGATTTACCTGTATCTTCTGTGATTGAGGTCAATAAGCAGGATATGAGTTACAGAATTTTTAATATTCCTTATGTCAAGATGACACGCAATACTCCGTTTTTATACAATGGCAGTTTTTATGCTTACGGTGACAATGACCTTAAAACTGAGAATACCGTATTTCTCAAAATGGACACATCGTTCAATATCACATCCAGGACAGAATATTCTATGCCATCAACTGACAATGGGCCAACTACAGCATGGTTTTTAAATAATCATTTGTATGGTGTTACTGTTTTTGACCAGGTCATCAACTCGAATGAGGTTCGGTTTATTAATATCGCAAAAATAGATACCGCAGGTAATTTAATGTGGTCAAAGATTTACAATAGTGACCTTGATTATTCCCATACCTGGGAAATTGGAGCTACGCTCGATTCATGCTTGTTTGTTTCATCAATTATAGGCTATTTAAATAAGTTTGGAGCGTACGCCCAATTGATGAAGATCGATCAGGCTGGCAAAATATTGTGGAGAATAGAAGGCACAGAAAAACTCGAAAATGGAGCAATCCCAATCTGGATCACGGAATTGTCTGATGGAGGTTTTGTCCAGGCTTATGAGGTATTTCGATGGAATGATCCCGATTATGTATTGAATGATCTGAATATAAGGCCTTCGGTACTAAAATGGTATGACAAAGACGGCAATCCCGGTAAAGAAGTATTCCTGAAATTTTTTAAATGGGACAATCTCGACATTTGGCAAATGGAATCAGGCAAGGAAGATTATTTTTTTGCTTATGGCCAGTACGATCAGTGGATCAAAACTTCAGAATATGAAAATTATGGAGTTTTGATAAAATATTCAAATTCTGGTGATACTCTTTGGGCTAAAAGATATCAGCATCCCGAGGCACAGGGTGACAATGCATTTAATTATATCGTTGATATCATTGAAGAAGATAATGGTGATATTCTTATTGCCGGTGAATCAGGAATATATGGAATTAGAAATGATATCTGGATCATGAAAGTGGATTCCAACGGGTGCTTTGGTCAGGATAGCTGCGATGAAACTCCTGTGGGAGTACAGGAGATAAAAATCGGTCAGGCAGATATGTTCACAATTTATCCTAATCCGGTTGATATCGAGTTGAACATTCAGTTACACAGAGACGGATCAGAATATCAATGGGCTGTATATGATATTTTTGGTTCATTAATGCTGCACGGTCAAAAGGAAACAGGATCAGAAATTAAGCTTGATATACCAGAAAATTTGCCTTCCGGCATGTATATCATTGAACTAAAAGATAAAAAGGGTAACAGGCAATCCGGAAAGTTCCTCAAGTTATAAAATTCTTTTTCAAAACACCTGGTCCTTTAAAATAATATGCAATTAATTGTCTATTTGCCCTTTTTCCCTGTGCACTTTTTCACCCTGATCTCAAAATCAGACAGAACATTCATATAATACCGACATGAAATTGAAAATAGTACTGACATTTGCAGTTTGCACATATCCGATTTAAGAACCCCAATTCCCCCAATTTCAGTCGGCATTATATTTTAAATGCTGACCAAAGTGCCTGTACTGACCAAAGTGTTAGTGTCAGTGTCAGCTCCAGGATGCTGACCGAAGTGCCTGTGCTGACCGAAGTGTCAGTG
>JBLMZC010000055.1:0-13492 GCA_050258615.1 Deltaproteobacteria bacterium
CTCGGGGTTTTAACCCCGAGTTTTAATGTGGAATTCCAATGTTTTGGCGGTATTTTTGCATTAAAAGCAAAAATAGTGACAAAACAGTAATTGAAAATAAAACCGACTGAATAGTTACAAATAATGAAAAATAAAAAAAATGATAAAAGTTTTACAATTGGGTTAAAAAAGTCATTGTATCTATTCCATCAGCATAATCCCACAATTGCGGATGCTGAGTCTGGCCGAATACGAACTCTATATCTAAACCTGTTATTTTCCCATTTAAACTCGATATCAATTGCAATTGTTCTCTGTCAGTATCCAATAATTGACTTAAATTATCAACATTATTATACTCTTCATAATTCAGCATCGCAATTCCCGAAATATATGAACTGGCTTTTTTAAGAATGATATTTTCACTCTGGAGTATTTCATCCTTGTTCATAAGTGAAACAGCCAGGTTATAATCATAATTATTCATGTATTTGTGATGCTGCCTCAACTCATATTTTTGATTTAAGGATTCAATCAACATATCAAACTTATATTCATGAGGCACAAAAATTTTTGAAATATTTCTACATCCTAATCCAAAAAAAGATTGGATATCAAATGCAAGCATTTTAAGATCAAATTCACTTTCATCCCCTGTCAGAACAGCAACACTATTTCTGTTTTTTCTGATTATATTAGGAATTTTGCCAAAATAATAATCAAAATACCGGTAAGAATTATTACTTCCGGTAGCTATAACAGCATTGGCTTCACCAAGTCTTTCTACTAATTTGATAATCTCTTTAGTTTCAGGTTCAATATCATGTATTAAACCCACGATATAATTCATCAGAACTTCATCCTTAGATGACAATTTTATCCTTGAATTGTGGCCTGCAATAAACACACATATCAGATCATGAAATCCTACTAGAGGAATATTTCCCGCCATGACCAATCCAACTAACTTATCTGATTGAATATCATTTATTTTATATTTTTTTATCCATTCTGTCAATTTAGCTTCATCCAGAAAATCACTTTTAACCGCGTCTATTGCCAGATCAATGTTTTCTCTCGTAAACCAGTTGTTATACTGATATGCTTCATCACATTTACGATTAAATTCCTTCTTATCTTTATTCAATTTTGATCTGAGTTCCAAAAGTATCTCTATCCTTGCCTTTAAATCCATCAGAATTTATTTTTGGCAAAAATAATCAAATATCCTGACTTTTGAAAATTGTTAAGAGATCATTGAAATAAGAAAATCCCAATAAAAAAATACTACATTTTGTGGTCATTCATGGTCTAATCATTTATTTTTGCATTACAAAACCTTTATTATGTCCTCAATGATAATATTATCAAGCACTCTTATCACTCTTGCTCTAATCTTTTATTCCCTTGGAGTGTGGGCAGAAAGATTATCAAGATATTTAAAAAAATGGCATGTGTTTTCATTCTGGACCGGCTTTGTTTTTGATGTTTCCGGCACATTGGCAATGACAAAACTATCACCTGATCCTTTTAATATTTTAGAAATTCACACACTTACCGGTCAAATAGCTTTATGGTTGATGCTTATTCATGCTATTTGGGCTACTTTTGTTGTTTATAAGGGAATTGAAAATGAAAGGAAAAAATTCCATCGATACAGTATAGTTGTATGGCTTATCTGGCTTATTCCATATATTGGAGGTATGCTGATGGGAATGAATTCATAATTTTAAAACAGTATTTATAGAATATTATAATAATTTGTTTAATTTTGGAATTAAATTTTAACTAAAAAAAACAAACATGGAAAAAAATGAAAACATGGGTATAAATGAAAAAAAAGAACTGGTAATTGACTATCAGGCACAATCTTACCTAAAAATTTCAGCTACCTGGGCAAAAGTAATAGCGGTCATTTCATTTATTATGATTGCATTTATTATTTTAGCAGGAATCGGAATGCTGATGACCGGTTCTTTATTTACAAAGGATCTGAGCACAATAAATACTGAGATTGAAGGTGGAATTACTGGAGGTTTAAAATCCTATTTCATGTATTTTATGTCGGTATTGTACATAGTACTTGGGTTGATCATGCTTTATCCTGCCATCAAATTATACCAATTTGCTGAAAACACTTCGACCGCAATAAGAAGAACAGATTCAGATGTATTGAAAGCAGCCCTGGAAAATCACAAATCATATTTCAAGTTCACTGGTATAATGTTGCTGGCAATAATAGGCCTGTACATAATTGGAATAATTGCATTTGTTATACTAGCTATTTTCAAATTTACTTAATAATTATATAGTTGGCAAATTGTCTGCGATTATTGTTTTACGTCCATTTGATCAGAACATGCAGACATTGTCCTAATGTAATCACCAGGTGTATTTATATTGTTCAATATGCTTTTGTCGGAAACGTTTAGCACATTTTTCTTAAAACTCCGCAAAAATTCCTTCAGGTTTATATCGTTTTTTCTCTGCTTTAAAATCGCATTTACTACATTTTCATTGATCAGCAGGGGATGTCCTCCTGTTCCATTATATACCGGATAAATAAAATCACATTTTTCCATCTTACGTTGCAACTCGAGACATAAATCAGTTTTAATAAACGGGTTATCGACATTAAATATCATTACATATTCCTTATTAAGCAGGTATTTTAAACCACATTTCAGGGAATAAAATCTTCCAAAATCAGGAAATTCATTACTGACAATTTTTACATTTTTGAAAATTTCGCTATTAATTGATTCTATCCATTTTCTCCCTTCTCCGTTGACAACTACTATAAATTCTGAAGGTTTAATTTCAAGGATAGTTTCTATTATTTTTTCAGTAAAACTTTTTTTTTCATTAAAACGAAGTGAAAGTTTAGGTTTACCCATGCGTTCGGATTTACCTGCAGCCAATAAAATAACAGATATTTTTTTTTCTTTTAATGTCACCTGATATATATACTTTTTAATTGAATTGTTTTAAATTGCATCTTTTTCAAATATTTAATAACTGCAAATATTATACTTTTAATAAATTTGTTTAAGTTTTGAACAAAAAAAAAATCAAATGTCAGATAAATTTGAACCTGTCAGTTTATCCATCATTCTGGAGATAATATTGAATGAGTACAAAAATAAACAAAGTATTTTTGGTATTCCCCATGATTTATTTTATAATCCACCTGAGAATAAACATTTAAGTTCCAGGATTTTTAACCAAAATTTACACAACCCGATCGGTGTTGCAGCCGGTCCTCATACTCAACTGGCTCAAAATATCGTGGTATCGTGGTTGATGGGAGCAAGGTACATCGAATTAAAAACAATACAAACTCTTGATGAACTTGAAATTTCCAAGCCGTGTATAGATATGCAGGATGAAGGTTACAACTGCGAATGGTCTCAGGAATTGAAAATACATCAAAGTTTTGAAGAATACCTGAATGCCTGGATTATAATACATGTTTTACACCACTTGTTTAACTTTGAAGGAAATATTGGCACCGTTTTCAATATGAGTGTCGGCTATAATATGGAAGGAATTCTGAAACCTAACGTACAGTGGTTTTTTGAGAAAATGAATGATTGCAAGGATGAAATAATACAGAAAATCAATGATATAAACTCTATATATCCGGATATAAATGAAATTGTTATCCCTGATAAGATATCCGATAACATTACATTATCTACTATGCATGGCTGCCCTGCAGATGAAATTGAGGAAATAGCTGCATATTTACTTACAAATAAAAAGCTTCATACTTTTGTAAAATTAAATCCTACCCTTCTTGGTAAGGAAGATTTGAGGAAAATAGTTAACGATAAACTATTGTTCAAAACTCAGATCCCAGATATTGCTTTTGAACATGATCTTACATATAAAGCTGCATTACCAATTATCAATAATTTACAAAAAATAGCAAAAAAAGAAGGTTTACAGTTTGGGCTCAAACTTACAAATACTCTCGAATCAATAAATAACAAAGCAATATTTGAGAAGGATGTTGAAATGATGTATATGAGTGGAAGGGCTTTACATCCGGTTTCAATAAATCTGGCAAGAAAAATTCGCAATGAAATAGGCAGTGAAATTCCAATTTCCTTTTCTGCGGGAATAGATGCATTCAATATTTCAAACTCTCTTTCATGCGGCTTTAAAACCATCACTGTCTGTTCCGATCTACTCAAACCTGGAGGATATATGCGATTACACCAGTACTTTGATGAACTCGAAAAATCCTTCAAAGAACTAAATGCATCGTCAATTGATCAATATATCCAAAAAAAATCTAATAACACTGATACAGTTTTGGCAGCTCAGGAAAACTTATCAGAATATGCATCAGAGGTTTTAGACTCTGATAAGTACAAACGAATTTTTATTAATGCTCCAAACATAAAAACAACCCGAAAATTGTCATATTTCGACTGTATTTCTGCACCGTGTGTTGAAACATGCAGCACTCATCAGGAAATACCGGAATACCTGTACCAGACATCATTGGGAAGATTTGATATAGCTTTTGAAACCATACTTAAAACAAATCCTTTTCCTTCAATAACAGGCTTGGTTTGTGACCATCTTTGTCAAAATAAATGTACACGCATTAATTATGACAACCCTGTATTGATACGTGAAGTAAAAAGATTTATATCTGAGCAAGAGGAAATTGTAATTGGCAAACCTGAAAAAAATAATTTCAAAGTGGCAGTTCTTGGAGCTGGGCCTTCAGGTATGTCATGTGCTTATTACCTTGCACTTTCAGGTTTCAATGTAGATATTTTTGAAGCTCATTCAAGGGCAGGAGGTATGGTACAATATGCAATTCCAGGGTTCAGATTGTCAGATGAAGCCATTGAAAGAGATTTCAAAAGAGTAACAGACCTTGGAGTAGATATTCATTATGAAACCAAAATTGAAATTCAGGATTTTGAAAGAATTCGTTTAGATTATGATTATGTTTTTATAAGCTTTGGAGCGCAAAAGTCATTAACTCTTGATATTGAGGGAAGCACTTGTGCCGGTGTTGTTGAACCTTTGGAATTTCTTTTCAAGTCAAAAACTGGAGAAATCAAAAATATCGAGGACCGGGTTGTTATTATTGGAGGAGGTAATACTGCGATGGATGCAGCACGAACTGCATACAGACTGACAGGTGAGAATGGAAAGGTTACGGTAGTTTATAGAAGAACAAAAGGTGAAATGCCTGCTGATCAGGGTGAAATCAAAGCAGTCATTGAAGAAGGTATGGATATTATCGAACTTGCATCTCCATTAAAAATCCTTTCAGAAAATGGAAAAGTGACAGGCCTTGAGTGCATAAAAATGAAACTTGGCCCAAATGATCTAACCGGAAGACCAAAACCAGTGGTGATTGAAGGTACAGAATTTATTATTCCCTGCGACCTGATCATTCCGGCCATTGGCCAAAAGACAGATTTTGAATTCTTGTACTCAGAAAAACCAGAAAAAAACAATTTAAGCTATAAAACCAAATTTGAAAATGTTTTCATAGGTGGAGACTCACTCAGGGGAGCTTCAACAGCAATTAATGCAATTGGAGACGGAAGAAAAGTAGCAGAATTGATATTGGTGAATTCAGGTGTTTTGAAATCGGAAAACAATACTATTATTAATAACAGAGAACGAAAGCATTCCCTGAAAGAACTAATGGTACGTAGAGCCAAAAGAAAATATGGAGCTAAACCACTCGAGTCTGCAGTCATTGATAGAAAAAATTTTAAACCTGTCAGTTTTACACTTGATGAAAAAACTATCAAAGAGGAGTCAGACCGGTGTCTTTACTGTGATGAAATATGCAATATATGTACAACAGTATGTCCTAATTTTGCAAATATTTCATATGCAATCAAACCAATTTCAATTGAATCAGAAAAAATAGTAGTTACTAAGAATGGAGATTTTGAAATTGTCAAAGATGAAAGATTTGAGGTAGATCAGGAACATCAGATACTTAATATTGCTAATTTTTGCAATGAATGTGGCAATTGCACTACTTTCTGTCCAACAAGTTCGGCACCATATAAAGAGAAACCAAAAATCCATTTAACTTTGGAATCTTTTAATAAAAATTTAGAAGGGTACTATTATGATAGTTATGATAATATTAAAAAGTTAAAATATAAAAATATTAACGATATTTGTAATTTATCAAAAGTTGATAATAAGTATATTTATGAAAATAGCGATTGCTATTGTGAGTTCGAGTTAACAGATTTTTCAATAGTGAATTTTAAATCCAAGGACCAAAATATTAAAGAATTCAGTTTTCTTAAAGCAGCTGAAATGCATATAATTCTAAAAGGTATGGAACAATTAATATGACAAATGCGGATAATTATAATTACTAAATATGGCTAATACTTACACACAATTGCATATTCACTTTGTTTTCGCAGTAAAATATCGAAAACAAATTATTATGAATTCGTGGAAAGATGAATTATACAAATATATTACAGGCATCATTCAAAATAATAAACACAAATTGATAATAATAAATGGCATGCCTGACCACATACACATTTTAGTAGGTTTGAGACCGGATCAATCAATTTCTGATTTGATGAAAGATGTAAAGCAATTTTCATCAAAATGGGTTAATAATTGTAAATTTTTTGATGGAAAATTTGAATGGCAGGAAGGATACGGAGCATTTTCTTACAGCAAATCAAACCTTAAAAACGTTATTAAATACATTGAAAATCAAGAAAAACACCATAATAAAAAAACATTTATTAATGAGTATAAGGAAATGCTTGAAAAAAATGAAGTTGAATTTAACGAGGAATATATTTTTAAGGAATTAATATGAATTTGAAGTCCCTACGGGCCACATTTAGTTTTATGTTTGAATTCCTTATATATAATCCCTATGGGACAAAAAAGACTAAAAATGGTAAAAAAATAATTCTAAGGACATTCAGTCAAATTGGAACATTAAATAGTAACTTTGTCCCTTAAGATCTAAATACCAATAAAATTGTCTTGTAGGGTTATAAAATTGTTAAAAAGTTGTCCCATAGAGACTACATATCGGTAACGACTGGTAAAGCTAAGTAACAGGTTGTCCCATAGGGACTACATATCATTAATAATCGGTGCAGATAGGTAAAAGTTGTCCCTTAGGGACTACATATCGGTAAAACAAAAAACATGATAAAACTAATAAAAACCATCACAAATGAAAAAACACTGCAAAATGCAGTAAACAGATTCAGAGAACGTGGTATCATTCTGCCTACCTTTGAGCAACAACGTAATCCTGACCTGATACCCGAAAAAATCAAGGAAAAACTTAAGGCAACAGGGCTTTGGGAAATTAATCCATTGAACCTTTTCAGGATAAGCTGGAAAAATGAACCCAAAGAAAATGGAGGGTTATTCGGGAAAGTAAATTACCTTGAATTACCCCAAGAACTAACAGGTGTAAAAGCAAGAATAGTACTTTTACTCGGCAAATGGTTTCCTACCGGTGCGCACAAAGTAGGAGCAGCTTATGGTTGTCTCGCACCCAGAATAATTACCGGTGAGTTCGATCCTACTTATCACAAGGCAGTCTGGCCTTCGACCGGAAATTATTGTCGTGGAGGAGCATTTGATTCCAAGCTCATGGGAACAGAGTCAGTCGCTATTTTGCCAGAAGAGATGAGTAAGGAGAGATTCACATGGCTTAAGGATGTCATAGGCTCAGAAGTAATTGCCACTCATGGTTGTGAATCAAATGTGAAAGAGATCTATGACAAATGCTGGGAAATAAAAGCAACAAGACCAGATTGTATAATATTCAATCAATTTGATGAATTTGGAAATGCAGCATGGCATTATAATACCACCGGAAAAGCAATTGAAGATGTTTTCAATGATATTAAAACCCACAAAAGCAGGCTTGCTGCCTACATTTCAGCGACAGGTTCAGCAGGCACAATTGCAGCGGGTGACTACCTGAGAACTATTGCTCTTGGTACAAAAGTTGTAGCATCTGAGGCTTTACAGTGCCCAACCTTATATATGAATGGATTTGGAGGTCACAGAATTGAAGGTATAGGTGATAAACATGTTCCCTGGGTCCATAATGTTAAAAATACTGATGTTATTACTGCAATCGACGATGAGGACTGTATGAGAATTTTCAGATTATTCAATGAATCAGAAGGGCATAATTATCTGCACTCAATTGGTGTTCAAGATGAATTGATCAAGAATTTGCATTTGCTTGGAATTTCAGGTATCAGCAATATGATTTCAGCAATAAAAACAGCAAAATATTTTGAATTGACAGAAGACGATATCATATTTACAATAGCTACTGATTCAGCTGAAATGTATAAATCAAGACTCGATGAATTAAATGTTGAAAGAGGTAAATATTCTGAAAAACAAGCTATTAAGGATTTTGAAAAATGCCTTGCAGGCGCCGGAATTGAATTTTTCAAAGAACTTAATTATTATGATCGTAAGGCAATTCATAATTTGAAATATTTTACCTGGGTAGAACAGCAAGGTAAAGAAGTGGAAGATCTGAATCAACTATGGTATGACAGGAATATCTGGCAGGATCTGTTCAGTCAGGTGGACAGATGGGATGAACTGATCAATGAATTCAACAAAAGGACTGGGTTGGGTTAAATGAAAATTACGAATTACGAATTATCATTTACGAATTAAATGAAGCCTGATTACTGATAACTGGACAACTAAAAAAACAGAACATAAAAGTGCGAGACAAATTCAAATACAAATGTATTGACTGCGGAGCAGAATATAACAATGCTTCAATAATATACCTGTGTCCTGTCTGCAGTAGCTCCAATCATGATAATACTCCACCAAAAGGTGTCCTGAAAGTCATTTATGATTATGTTAGAATCAAAAAGCAGATTAGCAGCTTTGCAATTCTGAAAGAAAACAGATTTTTAGGTTTGATGCCTTATGATAAGCATGAAAGCCTACCTGATCTGAGGATTGGAAATACTCCCCTTTATAGAATTTCAAGCTTAGATGGTGAAAAAATTGGAAGCAGTTTATTTTTGAAAGATGACTCCCAAAACCCTACATATTCTTTTAAGGATAGAGCTTCTGCTGTGGTTTCAGCTTATGCAAAAGAAAAAGGTATAAGTACAATTGTTGCTGCCTCAACAGGTAATGCAGGTTCTTCTCTTGCAGGACTTTGTGCCTCTCAGGGTCAGAGATCAGTAATACTTGTACCAGAAACTGCCCCTGTTGCTAAATTGACACAGATCATAATGTATGGAGCGGTTTTAATTCCTGTAATAGGATCTTATGATGATGCATTTGACCTTAGTATTAAAGCTACTGTGGAATATGGCTGGTATAACAGAAATACAGCTTTCAATCCATTGACAATCGAAGGGAAAAAGACTGTTGCTTTTGAATTATATGAACAGCTTGGCCACTCTATTCCTGACAGGGTCTTTGTACCTGTTGGAGATGGATGCATAATTTCCGGAGTTTACAAAGGATTTGAAGATATGCTAATGTTAGGAATAATAGAAAAAATACCCATAATTGTGATGGTACAATCGGAAAAAAGCGACAATCTTATTCGAAATCTTGATACTTCTGAATTTAAGATTAATAAGGCAACTACCATTGCAGATTCCATTTCGGTTGATATTCCACGAAATTTCTATATGACAAGACATTTTGTTAATGAATATAATGGTGAATATCTCACTGTAAGTGATGATGATATAATTGAGGCATCAAAAATTCTGTCAAGAAATACAGGTCTGTTCTCTGAACCTGCTGCCTGCGCTGCATTTGCAGGTGTATTGTCATATAAAAAATTGAATAAACTGACAGATGGCTCAAAAAATGTTGTTTTGTTGACAGGAAGTGGTTTGAAAGATCTGAATTCGGTTAAAAATGTCCTTAATATGCCCGAATCAGTAGAACCTGACATAAAAAATCTTAAAAATTTAATTTCATGATCAGCTTCACATTAAACGGAACACTGGAACAATATGATGGTAATCCTGACAAAACCTTGCTTGATTACCTAAGACAGGACAGGCATATTACTTCTCCTAAAGATGGTTGCTCAGGTCAGGCTACATGTGGGGCTTGTACGGTTGAAATTGATAAAAAGGCCAAATTAGCCTGTGCTATTAAGATGAAAAAACTTGATGGAACTGAAATAGTTACTATGGAAGGCTTTCCTGAATATATAAGGGATACAATTGCCAAAGCTTACGTCAATAAAGGAGCAGTCCAATGTGGTTTCTGTACTCCGGGCTTTATCAGCTGTACAAAAGTGTTACTTCAGGACAATCCACAACCAACATTGGAAGAAGTCAGATCAGCTCTGAAAAACCATCTTTGCAGATGTACAGGATATAAAAAAATTGAAGAAGCCATTCTCCTTGCAGCAGAAAAAATCAGAAAAAATGAACATCTTCCATTAACAAAAACTTCCGGCAAAATAGGAATTTCACATCCCAAATATAATTCCTATGAAACAGCAATCGGTAAACGCAATTTTGTCGATGACATATTCATAGATGGGATGTTGTTTGCTGCCCTTAAATTCAGTGATCATCCAAAGGCTAAAATTTTGAATATCAATACTGAAACTGCATCAAAACTTGCTGGAGTCCACAGAATTTTTACTGCTGAGGATATTCCCGGAGAAAGTAAGGTCGGACTGATCTATCAGGACTGGTCAGTTATGATTGGTATAGGAGAAACAACTCATTACATTGGAGATGTTATTGCAGGAGTAGTTGCTGATTCTGATGAAATAGCCAGAAAGGCAGTTGATCTCATTACAGTTGAATATGAAATATTCGAACCTTTAACCGATGTTTTTCAGGCAATCGAAGGAGACAGGGTTCATTTTGATAAACCAAATAATTTCAATACAACAAAATTTAAAATTGGTGATGCTGATGAGGCAATACAGAATTCGAAGTATAAATCCCATGATTTTTATCAGACCCAGAGGATTGAACATGCATTCCTTGAAAAAGAAGCAACTATTGCTATCCCCGACAAAAATGGAAGCATAGAACTATTAAGTCAGAGTCAGGGAGTTTATGAGGACAGGAGGCAGGTTGCTATGATTCTTGGTTTACCTGAGGATAAAGTAAGAGTCACACTAATCCCAAATGGTGGTGGATTTGGAGGCAAAGAAGATCTCAGCATTCAGGGACAAACTGCACTGTTTGCTTATCTGATGCAAAAACCCATAAAATTGACGCTGACAAGAGAAGAATCCATTAGATTACATCCTAAGCGACATCCTATTTTTATGGAAATTGAACTTGGTGCAGATGAAAATGGAAAACTTACTGCACTTAAACTTAAGGCTGTTGGTGATACCGGAGCTTATGCATCAGTGGGGACTAAAGTTATGGAGAGAGTAGCCGGTCATGCAGCCGGAGCTTATTTTATACCTGTTGTTGACATCGAAGCAAAAACTGTTTATACCAATAATATTCCAAGTGGTGCAATGCGTGGATTTGGGGCAAACCAAGTCAATTTTGCACTTGAAAGTTGTATCGATGATATATGCAGGCAGGCTGGATTTGACCGTTGGAAATTCAGGTATTATAATGCTCTCACCGATGGATTAACAACCTGCACCGGGCAAAAAGTCTTTGGAGTAGGAATAAGAGCATGTCTTGAAGCCTTAAAAGATGATTTTTACAATTCCAAATATGCAGGAATAGCTTGCGGAATCAAGAATTCAGGAGTTGGAAACGGGATGATCGATGAGTCAAAGGTTATTATTGAAATTAAGTCAAAAGATAAGATCATTATCAGGCATGGATGGACTGAAATGGGACAGGGTGTTCACAATATGGCTTTACAGACACTGTGTGAAGAAACAGGTCTGAATCCTGAGATCATTGAGCTTAAGGTTGATACTGATACTCAGATAAAAACTGGAATGACCACATCCTCAAGGGCAACAGCATTGCTCGGACTTGCAATAATAAATGCATCAAAGGCATTGAAATCAGATCTGGAAAATCATATTTTAGATGATTTATCAGGCAAATCTTATTTTGGTCAATTTACCTGTGACTGGACAACAAAACCAGGTGTAGTGGACAGGGAACCTGTAATTCATTATTCATATGGTTATGCTGCACAACTGTGTATTCTAAATGAAAAAGGAAAAATAGAAAAAATTATTGCTGCTCATGATGCAGGCAAAATAATGAATCCCATGCTTTTTGAAGGACAGATTGAGGGAGGTGTTCACATGGGACTAGGTTATGCACTGACTGAAGATCTGCCTATGAAAGATGGCTATCTTTTGAGCGACAGAATGAAAGACCTGCAGATATTGAAAGCACATGAGACTCCCGATATTGTTGTTCGTGGAGTTGAAGTGAAAGATCCTGTCGGTCCATACGGTGCCAAAGGTATCGGTGAAATAGGCCTTGTTCCGACTGCTGCAGCTGTAGCCAATGCTTTTTTCGCTTTTGATGGAATAAAGAGGACTAAGTTGCCTCTGTACAGGAAATGAAAAAAAATGAAAATTAAAAATAAAGAATTGAGAATCTGTTGCCGGTTTATCAGTTGTCGGTTGTATGACTGTCAGTATTAATTTAAAATTCGTAATTTTAAAAAACATGTTTCGATTTGTGTTTAACCATTTATAATTATTCTTTTGTCCAAGTGCATTCCGGTTACTGACACTGACACTTCGTTCAGTACAGGCACTTCGTTCAGTACAGGCACTTTGGTCAGCACAGGCACTTTGGTCAGTACAGGCACTTCGGTCAGCATTTAAAATATAATGCCGATGCAATAGCTGTTTAGGCCACCTTTGTTGGACTTTTACAGATATGATTTCGGTATTAAAAGGAACAAAACTTAATATTTTAATGTTTTTAAAATAAACTCTGTATTATGACTGCGACAGAACTTAAGAAAAAAATAATTGATAAGATTCAGCTAATAGAAAATGAAGACCTATTGAAAGAGACATACCGTCTTATCGATATCGAATTCGAAGATATTGAATCGCCTTATCCTCTATCTCCTGAAATGATCAATGCGGTTTCCGAAGCCAGAAATCAAATCAACAAAGGAGATTATTTAACACACGAGCAAGCAAATGCACAGATTGAGGAATGGTTAGACAAATAATATGGGCTAAAAGGGTTCAACAAGATAGAAAAGCCATTCTCTTGTATTGGAATGACCGAAATAAATCTTAAGCTTACTGCAAAAAATTAAACAGGCTCTTCATTCAAGCTATAGAAATATTAGCATACTATCCCCAAATAGGCAGAATAACAGATAAAGAGAAAATAGGAATTAAAATTTTAAAAGATTATTTTATAATATATGAATTTGATGATATTGAATTAAGGATATTATCAATGAAGTTGTTTAAAAATTCAGCGAAAGGACAGTGCGAAATTATGTTTGAGCAAGAGAATGCAGGAAATTTTACCGAAACCTTGTAGGTAAAATTTTCGTAACTGAAATAGTTATAACT
>JBLMZC010000056.1:0-35007 GCA_050258615.1 Deltaproteobacteria bacterium
GGGTGTATCCCAAAATTACATTTCAATTAAAATTCTTTGGGTTTTGCCCCAGCCCTAAAGGGAGACCCAAAGAATTTTCATTTCATAAAGATAACCGGATATGTAAAAATGGGATACACCCTATAATTTCTATATTAACCGGTATAATTTATGATAATACATGATCAACAACTCAGTTTTCATAACTAAAAAAAATCTCATTAAGCTTAATAACAGGATGATCCGGTCGATTCAGCAATTCTATTATTTCCTCATCTTCAGTGGATTCAAGGTATTTATGCAGATAATCATCATATTTTGCCTTCTCTTTCAATGTATCAACAAACTTTTCTTCAGGCGTTTTTCTGACCCTTGCATTTCCTGCTGCTTTGGTCATTTCAAGTCCGGCATCTGCAGTATACACGAGGATATCATGTTCATAATACCTGAAAGTTTTTATCAGGAAATTTAATATTTCAAAAGCTTGTTCCTTCTCAACAGGATTAAATACCAGTTTTTCAATTTTATCATTTTTTCTGCTCAGAAGTATGTACTCGCTTATTTCAGGATTCACAACAGATAGAATCAATCGTTGTATCTGGAGCAGTACTATATTTTTTCCGTGATTTTTACCCGGACTGAATAATATAAGCCGGTTATGGTAAATATTACCAATGTTTCCTTTAAGAAAATAATTATTTGAAAGCTCTATTTCAAAATCAATATCAATGGGGGTTTTCCCATTTTTCAAGACAATAAATTCTTTTTTAATTTCTTTCAGGTCATCCAAAAGTTTGTTTATGACGATAGTGCCAGTTGATTTTAGTGGCAGATTGCCTTTTATTTTTTCTTTCAGTATAAATTCTTCAAGGTCATCCTCTTCGTTCAATAGCATCAATTGAGAATTAAGATTATACTCAAGTAAGTTATCCAGCTCAAGCAATTCCCTCTCAGGGATCAGAATATTGTTTTCGCGAAAATCTATTTTTAATACTCTTCTGTAATACCATTCAACGGAGTTTTTATAAAATGACACCAAATCATTTATTATTAGCTCAGATACAGCATTCTGGTCTGAAGACTTTTTATCTGATGTAAAAAAGTCATCACCAACAGAAGATCTGACTGTATTATAGGTATGCAACCGTGGAAATTCAGGGTCAAAATATTTTGAGCTGAAATTATGGAGTGGATGCCTTATAATGAAATTCTTTTTTTTCGACTGATCTGATTCAAAATAATAAATATAGTCAATCAGAGAATCGAGGACACTTGAAGCAGGTTTTTCTTTATTATTTCTTGAGTCCTGCCCTAAATAGCTAAGATAAAGCTTCTCCCGGGCTGAAAGCACAGTTTCCAGGAAAAGGAATTTATCTGCTTCTTTGTTATTCCTGTCTCCCGGTCTGTGGCGGGCATTCATCAGATCAAACAGTATTTCATTATGTTTACGTGGAAAAGTGTTAAAATCGAGACCTAAAACTGCAACAATTCTAAAAGGAATACTTCGCATAGGTACCATGCTGCAGAAAGTTACATTGCCTGAGTAGAAACTCCCTTTTCTCTTATCCTCATATATAGACTCAAAAAATGCACTGGTAAAAATCTCAAAGCTGATATCATTTCCTGAGAATGTATCAATAATAGCAGGGAATGAAAGCTTTTCACTGATGTAATTCAATTGATCGGTGTCATTTTGGTCAAAAATAAAAAAGTCATTCAATATGCTCTGTACATATTCTTTCCACTGGCTTAAAGAACGGTTTGTTTTTCGCTCTTTAATATTTTCAATCAGTAAATTGACAAAACCTGTGAGTTTAAGTCCTGCTTCTGCAAATTCATTTTCTATGAAATTCAAAGGCAGATTTTTATGATCCATACCATTGATTTCAATCAATTCATCAGTATAAACTGCAAAGCCAAGAATTATTCTTTCAAGGCCATTTTTCCAGCTCACAATGTAGGTTTCGTCTTCACTGCGGCCATAAATTCCAGTTCTGATATTGGCCTTTTCGATTAGTATTCTGATCATTTCGAGGTCCTGAATATCAAATTTCTCCCTTAAAGGCTTAAATCCCAATAGTCTGAATATCTGTTCGGAAGTGAACTCATCTTCACGAAGTGTAAGGATCATTTCAAGGATACCTACTGGATTATCGTATCCGTGAAATGACCTGTCAGCTATATTGTAAGGTATCTTATATTTAGCATTTTCGAAAACCGATTTTATATAAGGAACATATTTATCGATATTGGGAGTCTGAACTATAATATCACGCGGTTTTACACCTGGGTCCTTTAAAATGTCGAGCAGGTAATTATATAATACTTCTACTTCCCTGCCAGGTGTATGATGTGAAGTTACGATCACAGAACCATCATTAATAATTTCCTGAGGAATTGGTTCCCTGTCTTTATCTGCGATATTGAAATATATTTCATTATGTATCCATTTCAATAAAGTCGATCTGTCAGGTATTGTCACAAGGCTTTCATTGTCGAGGTTATTGATGAACTCTTCATTGCCAAAGATCATCAGGTAAAAATATCTTGCTGTTTTACCAAGATCCATAAGCAGCCTGTTTCCGGTTATCAGGTTCAGTCCTGCAAAATTATTTTTCCAGGATCTTTCTATTTGAAGTTTAGTTTTCTCAGGAATATCATGATACCAGTAAACTTCAGGGGCAGGATTGAACAGATAGAAGTCAATATCACTGGTATATTTCGACATTTCGATGAATGCATTAATATGCAGTTGACTTATTGAGGAAAAACCAAACACTGAAAATCTTGCATATTTCTGATTTATTCTTTTTTTTAGATTTTCATCATTGCTCAGAGAATTAAGAAATTGATCAAACATCTCAACCCTGTCAGAAACCTGTTCAGAAATAATATCTTTGATTTTTTTCCAAATCCACTTTTGCCATTGTTCATGGAAATAATACTTTTTACTGATTTTGTTGTCAGTATCTTTATTCCAGTTCAATATATAATCGGGTCTGAAAAATGAATACTGATCATACAAATCACTAAGTCTTGTCGCCAGTTGAAGTTGTTTGATCTTATCTCCTTTGTAATAATCTGAAATGTCAGGAAATTCAGAAATAAAATCACTATTGCTTAAAACCTGGAATATCAGCCACTTCAGATTGTTTGTTTCATAGATTTCCGGCAGATGGATATTAGCAAGACTGAACAGTTCACGAATCAGGCTATTCGGGGTGGTAAAATGAAAATTTGTAAATATACCTGATTTAACAGCCATCTGAACCGACAACCACCTGCTCAGGCCGGATGTCTGAACAACAATATTTGACCTGGTGAAAAAGTCCTTTTTCGTAATATCTGATCTTTCTATAAGCTTTAATACAAGCTTCTCAGGATCATTGGAAATAAATACATTAAGTGCCATAATATTTAGATAATAGAGCCTGAATTATTTAACCTGTAATTTATACCTGATATCCTGTTAACTTTGTTTTTAACTGAATTTATGAGCATTTCTTTTTCTGATATGAGCAAGACCCTGTTTTTAGCACGGGTCAATGCGGTATAGACAAGTTCACGGGTCAAAAAATTATCTTTTCCGGCATCATTTAGCACCACTATCACATTTTCAAATTCTGAACCCTGGCTTTTGTGAATTGACATTGCATAGGCTGTTGAATACTTCCTGATCTGGTTGCAGGAAATTTTTTTCAATTCAGGTGTCAGAAAATATGCAAAGTATCTGCCGGATTCCCTGTCTAATCTAACTATGCCTATATCACCGTTAAAGATACCAAGGTTTTTATCATTCTCCATTATCATGATTGGTTGCTTGTCATAGTAATAAATATCAGGTTTCAATAATCCTTTATCAAAAAGTCTAGTTTCAATTAAGCCGTTAAAATATCCGGTACTCAGTTTACCACTTGTAACTGAACACAATATCCGAATCTTGTTCAATTTTGAAAATGCTTCGGTGATATCATCCTCTGCAGCATAATCATCGTATAAATTAAGAAATGTCTCAGTAAGATCATTATCCAAATTTTCTGTGAAGATGACATCTGAGCCGGCTTTATCAGCATTATAAAATTTTAATATTCCCTCAATATCACCCTCAAGAATCAACTTACTTATTTTTCCAATACCCTTATCCTCTGAAAACCTGTAACTCTTTTTTAGTTCAATTACTTTTCCGCTGAGGGGATTTAAACTCATCATTTCCCTGTCTTCTTCTGCATTGATGATATTGTTTTCATTTATTGCATTGTAAAATTCTATATCCTGTTCAGAAAATTTGTTCATGGGGACAGAAAAACACAGATCACCAAATATTGAGCCGGCCCCTATTGATGAAAGCTGGAATTTATCTCCAAGTAAAATAAGCTTCGTTTCCGGTCTGATGGAGTAAAACAATTTAAACATCAGGCTGATATCTATCATTGAAGATTCATCGACAATGACAACATCATATGATAGTTTTTTCTCATGGTTTGTTGTATATGAAGTGTCATATTTACTGATGCCCAGCAGACTATAAAGCGTCATTGAACGTATTTTTTGGAATTTGATTCTAAGTCCCTCGTCTTCAATATTCTCTGCATATTTTTGCAGACTTTCTTTCATCCTGACTGAAGCTTTACCTGTTGGAGCAGTCATTATCACCGATTTATCAGGAAATAATGAAAGGAAAATATGAATGAATTTTGAAACAGAGGTGGTTTTTCCTGTACCGGGGCCTCCTGTTATTAAAGTTAATTGCTTTATTAGTGGAGATAATGCTGCCAGTATTTGCCAATTTGAAGATTTTTCACCAATTATGGAAGAAATTGATTGTTTAACAGAAATACATTTTTGATAAATGTCCTTTCTTAAACATTCACCCTGATTAATTAATTCAAAAGTCCTGTTAATAATTTGTGATTCATAAAAGAAATACCGGTGCAGATATAATAGTTTTTCATCCAGCAGAATAAATGGAAATACTTTTCCTTCATTATGAATGGCAAGAAATTCAGATTTTTTTATTTTAGATATCTCCAGATCAGTATATTTATACTCATCAAGGTCAATACAAATGCTGCCTTCCTCAAGTTTTTCAGCCAGTTTGAGACCTATTTCCCTTGAAATCTTATCAGGGAAGTAATTTGAAAACACATGAGCCTTATTTAAATCACTGTTTTGGGTCATATTCTTAAATACACAAAATTAATATAAAATTTATATATCAAGGAGCTTAAAATCATTGAGTATTTTGTTCTGATCACAATCTGATTTTATCATAAGCAAATAGAATCCCCCCCCTCCAGCACCACATAGTTTGATTGCTCCATCATAAGAATTGAGAAATGAAATCCAGATGTCAGATAATTGGGGATCGATCATTTCATGTAATTCTTTGTATTGCAATTCGGATATATCGTGGAATAATCTGAAAGTTTCCATTTCATTATTGCTCAGGTAACTTTTTATAATAGAATCAGACAAGTTGCTATGAGGTTCTATGAAGGATTTTTCAAAACCATGTCTGCCCATCTTTTGTTTGTAAATATCGACATAGGTCTTTGTATTTCGAGGTTTTCCGCTGTCAATAAGATATAAACTGAAATTGCTGAATTTGTATTTATCTGATTCAACAATCTCAATATTCTCACGGTGTGAAATTTTGATTATTTGGTTGAGATAAGAAACCAACGGATCAATGCCGGAAGAAAAAGAATGGAAAAAATCCTCTATCCTGGCCAGATTAGTTTTCAATTCATAAATATTAATATCCTTTCTGATAAAATAAGAATCAAAAACGGCTGCAGTTAGAGCCCCGGAACTTCCTGCCCCGTATCCTACCGGAATATCAGAATCAAAAAACAAACCTTTATTCAGATCATTGATAAATAAATTATATTTGAAAACAGGAGATTCAATCCCTGAAAGATTTTTTTTTATAAAATCAGCAAGGTCAAAAAGGATTTTTTGAATATTCCTTTTATCAAAACCCCAAGACCCTTTGAAGCGTCCAAAAGGTATAGCAAGGGCATCCGAACCATTTATCACAGTATATTCCCCAAACAAAAGTATTTTTGAAGAATATGATTTTCTGTTCATAAATAATTATCCTGTTTAATAAGTCAAATATGCAAATCTATTTGTTTTTTTTGTAAACAATTCATTAATAATGAAAAATTGATATTTGAATTGAATTAATTATATAACTTTGCAGGTCATTTTAAAAGTGAAAAATGCTGATTTCAGTTTTTAAAAGAAATTTATTTATTAACAGCTTACTTCTGTTGCCTTTAGCTGCATTGGTAAGAGTGTTTGCGCTTATATTTCCAGAAAAAACTGCAACAAGTATTTCGGGAGGCATACTATATAAATTAGTTTTAAATATTATTCCTGATAATCAGCTATTTCACACCTTTCTCAGTATTTTTCTTGTTTTTTTTATGGCTGTTCTTATCAACAGACTCGTAATAAAAAACAGGATAGCTAATGAAATAACACTATTGCCGGGGTTATTCTTTATTTTACTAGTTTCCATCATACCTGAAATGCTTAGCTTGTCTGCTATAAGTTTCGCAACATTACTTATAATACTGGCATTTTCCAATCTTTATAAAAGCTACAAAAAATTCAATGCAGAAATTTATCTTTTCAACATAGGGCTATATACGGCTGTTGCAGTATTATTCTGCAATAATATTATAGTTTATACTGTTATTTTTATTTTAGGATTTATCTCAATAAGAACTTTCAATTTGAGAGAGCTTATGCAAATCCTTGCAGGTCTGTTAATAGTATTTTATTTTTATGCATTCTATCTTTTTTGGTCAGGAGACAGCTATACTTTTACACCTTTTACATTTAATAGTATAAAAGAATACTTTTCTGATAATTTATCTGTTTATATCATTACTCTGATATATGGAAGCATAATCATAGTTATATTATCAACTTACAGGAGATTTACTATTAAAAAAAGCATACAATCACAAAAAAAGGTGAATATTTTGTTTTGGTATATCCTCCTGTCAATTATAGCGATGTGGATCTTCAGTCCTGAATTCAGGTTCGGATATTTCTATCTGATAGCATTCGGTCTGAGTTATTTCACTTCTGCAATTTTTTTAAGAATTAAGAACAAAATGATACTTGAAGTTGTTTATCTGATTATTATTTTTTCAATTTGGATTTATCATTCTCGCTATTATTTTTAGAATTTAATCTCATTGATAATAATATTTTATGTATTAATCATTTTAAAATATAAAATTTTGTTATTTATTTTATTTGCCAATTTTAATTTTACATTTACTTTATGAAAAGAATTAGCTTTTATTTTTCGCTTGTATTATTATTTGCATCAAATGTCGTAAACGGACAAATACTTAATCCTGTAAAATGGTCATGGAAAGCTGAAAAGATAAATGATACCGAGTACAATCTGATTTTTCATGCTAACATAGATAAAACCTGGTCAGTATATTCTCAGTTTATCGGAGAAGACGGACCTGTGCCTACTTCCATCAATTTCACTGAGGGCAGTCATTTTAAGCTTATTGGTAAAGCTACCGAGAGCAAAAATGGTGAGACAAAATTTGACAAGGTATTTGAAATGAAAATAAAAAAATTCCATACCTATGCTGATTTTACACAAAGAATTAAAATCCTGAATAAAGACAAAGCTATTGAGGGTTATGTGACCTATATGACCTGCGATGATACACGTTGTCTTCCACCTACTGATGTGGATTTCAGTTTTGATCCGGCTACCTGGAGCAGCACATCGGGAAATACTGGGACTGGTAGCTCAAAAAAAAAAATAACTGACCTGTCAGAAGCTCAGAACGGATCGGAACAGAGTTTGAGCTCAGACCAGCTTAGCACAGGAACAGGCAGAGGCCAGAAAAAAATAGCTATGCAGGATGGTAACGATCCTGTAAAATGGAATATAGAACTTGAGAAATTGAATCCAAATGAATTTAATCTCAGGTTTATAGCTAATATTTCTAAAGGCTGGAATGTTTACTCCATTTATACAGAGGACAATGGTCCTGTGCCAACATCGCTGACCTTTGAGGCCAAGGATGGAATTGAACTTTCAGGCAAACCCTTTGAAAAGGGACAATTGAAAGAAGGAATGGATAAGTTGTTCGGAGTTAATGTAATGAAGTTTTACCCTGACCAGCCATATATTATTGAGCAGAAAATAAAAGTTACTGATAACACCAAACCAGTCAAAGGACTCATAAGCTATCAGGCTTGTGATGATGAGAAATGCATTTTACTTGAACAGGGTTTTGCTTTTGATCTTGTAAATGAAAAGGTCATTGATTATGCAACAGGAACCTCGCCAAGTGCATCATCAGGAGGTTTAAACCCGGTAACCAAACACAAATTTGATAAGGAATTATTAAATACCGAATGTGGTGGCATTAATACAGTGCCTGAAGAAAAAACACGAAATTGGTGGCTAATTTTTATTGCTGGTTTTATTGGTGGTTTGCTTGCCTTTCTTACTCCTTGTGTTTTTCCGATGGTCCCGCTTACGGTGAGTTTTTTCACAAAGAGAAGCGGAACAAGGGCCAAAGGCATCAGAAATGCAATATATTATGGTGTTTCCATCATAGTGATCTATCTATTACTTGGTCTTGTGATCACAGCATTATTTGGAGCAGATGCTCTCAATCAACTTTCAACAAATGCCTGGTTTAACATTGGATTTGCTGTTCTTTTCATAGTTTTTGGAATTTCATTTTTTGGATTTTTTGAGATCACTTTGCCGAGTTCATGGGCTAATAAATCTGACAGTATGGCTGGCAAAGGAGGGCTATTAGGAATATTCTTTATGGCATTCACTCTGGCTCTGGTTTCATTTTCCTGTACAGGTCCAATCATTGGGACACTTTTAGTAGAGACAGCTACAGGTGGAGGACCCACCTTATTTGGAACAATACCTATAGGACCTCTTGTCGGAATGTTTGGATTTTCACTTGCCCTGGCATTACCATTTGCTTTGTTTGCTTTGTTCCCGGCATGGCTAAATTCAATGCCAAAGAGTGGAAGTTGGATGAATGTAATAAAGGTGACACTTGGTTTTATAGAAATTGCACTGGCTCTCAAGTTCATTTCAATTGCTGACCTTACCATGAACTGGAAGATCATGCCTTATGAATTGTTTGTAGGCTTATGGGTGTTAATAGCTGCTGCCATGGCTGCCTATTATTTTGGATATTTACGATTCCCTCTTGATCCTCCAAAACAAAAAATCTCAGTTGCCAGGAAAATATTTGGCACTTTGATGATAATATTGATGTTATACCTGGCAAGCGGATTCAGGACAAGCAAAATATCGGAGACTTTTATTACTCCCAATTTGCTTTCAGGATTGGCTCCTCCTGCAGGCCACAGTTATATCTTTCCAAAGCATTGTCCATTGAATATAAACTGCTTTCATGATTATGACGAAGGCCTGGAATATGCTAAAAAGGTGAATAAACCCATACTTTTAGATTTTACAGGTTATGGTTGTGTAAATTGCAGAAGGATGGAAGATAACGTTTGGAGCAAGGATGAAGTATTTAAGCTTATCAACGATGAATACGTGCTGATATCATTATATGTTGATGACAGGAAAAAACTAGATGAAACATATATATCAACTTTCAGCAATAAGGAAATAAAGGAAGTTGGCAAGAAATGGGCTGATTTTCAGGCTATTCATTTTGACACTAATTCGCAGCCATATTATGTTCTGACAAGTCCTGAGGGCAAAATATTAACTAAGCCTGTTGCTTACACTCCTGATGTAGAGCAGTACAGACAATTTTTGCAATGCGGAATAGATAAATTTAAGGAATTGGGGAAGAAGTAGCGTTATTCTGAATTGAGACTAATTCTTTATAAAACCAGATAAAGTGATCAAAAACTTTGTCCGGTTTTAATTTTATTAAACACTCAACATCCGGACAATCTTTAGGATTTTTTACTTTTTTTATATTTCGTTTTGAATAACCTGAACATGGCCAGCAAGGCAAAGAATTGAAAATTACTCTATTTTTAAAGGGATCAAATTTTTCATACCCGAACAAATCATACGACGATGATCCAAAAACACTGAATGTCGGTATTCCATAAGCGACAGCCAAATGCATAAAACCGCTATCCAATCCTAAATATATTTTTGAAAAAAACAATAATTTACTGGCTTCTGTAAGTTCAGTGTTGCCCATCAAATTAATGCAACTTTTTCCTATTTTTCTACTTATTTTCTCCCCAATTTCAATTTCATTTTTGTCTCCGGCAAGTATAAATATAAAATCAGGAAATAATTTTATAAGTCTTGAAATCAATTCAATCCAATATTCAACAGGCCAATTTTTATATTTTGCAGTTAAATTTGCAGCTGATGGTTGAACAAAAATTGGAATTTTGCTTTCCTTTTCTAAATTTAAAATTATATCAGGTTTTTGAGCATCCTTGATTACTAATTTCAATTGATCAATTTTAAAATCCTTTTCAAGGAACTTATGATTGAATAACTGTAAGTTAAGAATAGCAGCATGTGTTTCCTGCTTTTCAAATAAAAATTTAATACCCGGTAATAGAAGTTTTCTTTTTCTATGAACAAACAGTTTTCTTGAAATAAACATACCTGTCGAAATATTTACAATTGAAGAAGAGGAATAATCAAGAAAAACAAAATCAAATTTTCTAAAATATGATAAAATTGTATTCATTGAAAACCCTAAGCTGGTTTTTATCAATTGATCACAGGGTATTTTGTTGAAATGTAAAAATTCTATATCAATAAAAGGAGAATTTAAGAATATAGTAACCTGATAAGAACAAGATTGCAATTCCCTGATCAAAGGAACCATTAAAATAGCATCACCAATTCCTGCTGAAAAAAATATTGCAGCTTTCGACTTATTATTGCCGTTTTTTATATCTTTACTTTGTAAATCTTTTCCCATAATGCAATATTAAACAATCTCCACCTGATTATCAAATTCGTACTGTCAAATTTTCTTAGCAATAAATCCATATTTGAGATTTTATTAATTATCTCCGACTTTGATATTTCCCCTATCATAAAGGGTTTAATTTCAGAAAGCCATGTATCTGTTGGAGCATTAAATGTGTTTTTCTTTTTTCTCCACGCAATATTGCCTGCAAGAAGCTCGGAAAGAATTCTCCGCAGTATGAATTTTGTCCATCCACTGCTGATCTTATATTCTGATTTTAAGCTTATCGCATTTTCTACAAACTGATAATCAAGAAAAGGTAATCTTGATTCAATGGAATTGTACATTGAATTCTTATCTTCATATCTGAGCAGTTCAGGCAACATGGTCTTTTCAATTTCCAGTTGCTGGAGTGATCTTAAATCATTATAAGTTTCAGCAAATTCATCCAGAAACCTGAATTCATTTTTATTTCTTTTTAGAAAGAAAGTCCTCTTCCTATACACCATTTTCCTTAATTGCGGGGAATTGGTTCCGATAATAAATTTAAATATATCCGGCCATTTCATCTTCGCATTATTTCTATTGGCAAGCAGTATTTCTTTTAAAAAATTAATAAAACCTGATTTGCGTCTGACTTCTTTGAAATAAGCAGGAAAGTATTTTTCGTAGCCGAGAAGCGTTTCATCTCCTCCCTGTCCGTCCAGCATAACCTTTATGCCTGCATTTTTTGCCTTTTCAAAGATAAAATATTGCATAAATATAGCAGGGCCACCAAATGGCTCTTCCTGTATTTCAACAATCCTTTCAAGGTTTTTAAAAAAATCAATTGTACAAGGCTCAAGAATTTCAAGATCGAGGTTGCATTTTTTTGCCAGATCAATTGCATATCTGCTTTCGTCATCAATTTTCTCAGATGATCTCGCATGAAATACTTTTAAGGGTGTTGAGGAATTGTAATGCAGAGCTGACAGGGCTACAATTGTAGAACTGTCAATTCCACCACTGAGACAACTACCTATTCTCGCATCGGATCTCAGTCGGAGTGTAACTGCACGTTCAATGGAGTTTTTAATATTTTCTATTGATCTTTCAAAAGAATAACTTTTTATTTCATCCTTATTTATAATAGAATAATATTTCTCAATGTTGAATTCATGCTTATCCAGATTATAAATGAGATTATTAGATGGGGGTAATTTAAATATTTTCTTAAAAAATGTTTCGTTTGAATGTTCAAGGATGCCTGTAACAAGGAAATCTGTCAGAATCTGCTCATTTACTTTTCTCTCACCAATAAATGGTAATAATTGTTTGATCTCAGAAGCGAAAGCAAATATTTCATCATCATAGTAGTAATAAAAAGGTTTGACTCCAAATCTGTCACGACTACAAAACAATAGGTTTTTCCTCTTGTCGAATACCGAGAAAGCCCACATCCCGTTGAAGTGATTTACACAATCAGTTCCCCAATGAACATAAGATGCCAAAATCACTTCAGTATCAGAATCTGATTTGAAATTGAATCCAAGTATTTGCAATTGAGCCCTTAATTCAATATAATTGTAAATAGCTCCATTGAATATAATGACAAAATCTTCCATATAAGTCATCGGTTGATTTGCCTGATCAGAAAGATCAATGATTGAAAGTCTTCTATGGCCAAAAGCAAAATTTTCACCATGGTAATAACCTTCTCCATCGGGACCTCTGTGAGCAACAAGGCGGGTAATTTCCCTAATCAATTCCTGACCTGGTATGCAGTCGTGTTTGTTTATTATGGCAGCAATCCCACACATTAAATACTTGTTCTAAAATTATACCCAAATATAAATAGAAAAACAAATAATATTAGATTCTATAATGTAATTTTGATTTTTATTTATTTTTGTTTTTCTGTGTTGCCGAAATTCTAATTATAAAATAAAAAAATGTCAGATTTATGATATAATAATTTTTTCATCGATATAATTAGGCAATTTCAGAATTCTATTTTCATTTGATATAAAATATTTCAAATTTAAAGAATTGTTTACTAAAGACCAAATACTATTTTCAATTATCATTCCGACTTACAACCGGGCGAATCTGATCAGCAAAGCCATTCAAAGTGTAATTGATCAAACTTATGGCAACTGGGAACTGATAATAGTCGACGATGGTTCTATAGACAATACAGAAGAGGTAGTAAGAAGTTTTAAAGAGCCAAGAATAAAGTATTTTAAAAAAAAACATGAAGAGCGAAGTATAGCCCGCAACTTTGGGACTGAAAAAGCCAATGGAACATACCTGAGTTTTCTGGATGATGATGATTATTATTTACCTGAATTTCTGGAGGAATTTAACAATTCTATTGAATCAAATCACAGACCTGTTTCAGTTTTTATGTCGGAGGAGCTGCTTAAATCGGGCCAAAAATATATTGAAAAAAGGCTTCCGGCAAAACTGAACCAAAATAAAGTGCATTTGGTCTGGGAATATGAACCAGGTATCAGGCCTATTGTAATTCACCAGGATATATTAAAAGAACATAAATTCCCTGATGAATTTCATTTTGGAGAAGATATGCATTTATTAATCAGAATTTTACTGGAGAGAGAGCTTATTTTAATTAGAAAACCCCTTTATATCTTTTGCCTCCATAAGATTCAGGGTACATCTGTAAAATTTATAAAAAATTTGCATTTCAATGCCCTGAATTCTGTTGAATGCCTCAATGATCTGATTTTATATAATAAAAATATATTCAGGTATATTTCGAAAAATATGGTGTATGATAAGATTAATCATACTGTATATGGATTTTCAAGTGCAGCAATGAAAGCATATGATTTTAAATTGTTTTTTTCATTAATTCAAAAATTCTCGTTTCATGGATCTTATGCAAATTTGATTTACTATTTGGTATCATTATTATTACGTTTTCCGTTTTACTCCTTTAAAAGCATAATGATCAGATGAATTTTGAAAAAAGTATATTATTTTCAATCATTATACCTACTTTCAACAGGGCTAATATGATCAGCAGGGCTATCGAAAGTGTAATTGCCCAGACCTATACAAATTGGGAATTGATCATAGTTAATGATGGCTCTATAGACAACTCTGAAGAAGTGGTCAAGAAATATCAATTAAAGGATAACCGGATAAAATATTATTTTCAGGAGAACAAAGGAAGATCGGCAGCAAGGAATTTGGGAATTGATAATTCTTCAGGAGAGTATATTTGTTTCTTGGATGATGATGATTATTATTTTGAGGATTTTCTATATAAGTTCTACTTTCTAATAATCAGCACTTCCTCTTTTGGAAAGATACTGATGTGCAGACAATATGAACTCATAAATGACCAGATGATTGAAGTAAAGTTAAATGAAAAAAAATTACTGCAAAATCCTTTGAAGTATTTGATATTACTTTCAAACAATTTACAACCATTCGCCATTCCAACATTATTACTAAAACATGAAAAATTTGATGAAAGATTTGGATTGGGAGAGGATTTTCATTTGCTAATTCGTCTTTTAATCAGTGAAGAAACTGTGCTTACGAATTATTTTGGATGTGTATATAATAATCACGACAGTATGACTATGAAGTTGGAATTAGAGGAACTATTATTTCTAAAATACAAATACAATAGGCTGGACATGCTTGAAGACTTGTTTAATAATTATAATAATTTACTGAAATCCAATCTAATACTTAAAGACCTGAAGAAAAAGTACAATCAGATAGCCTATTTTTATGGAAGTATATGTTTGAAAAAATTTTATTTAACTGAAAGTTTGATATTTCGCAACAAAATTATATTAGGTGATATTTTAAGCTATTATTTTAACATATCTCTTTTTTTAAGATCATTGAGTAAACAAATCAAATGTCTAAAAATTATTCGGAATTAAAGTAAAAATTAATGAAATATGGAGTTTTAGTAAATAATAATAGTAAAAATTATGGTGATGATATTCAATCATTAGCAGCAATGCGGTTATTGCCCCAAATTGACTATTTCATAGATAGAGAAAAAACCAATGATTTTCATACAAATGAACATGTTAAGTTTATTTGCAATGGGTGGTTCATGGATCATCCGGATAATTGGCCTCCAGATAAAAATCTCATACCCATATTTATATCGTTTCATGTTACAGATAGTAATAAAAGTTCAGATAAACTTATTAACAGAAAACTTTTCGAATATTACAAACAATTTGAACCAATAGGTTGCAGGGACTTTAATACTGTCAGTTTGTTTAAAAAAATCGGAATTGAGGCTTATTTCTCTGGATGCCTGACGCTGACTTTAGAAAATAAATATCCAAATTCTTCAAGAACTGATGAAATTCTGTTAGTTGATCCAGTTAACCACCTGCTACCTGAAAAATTTGCAAACAAAATAATTTCCCGATTAATACCTGAAAGTATAAAACCCAACATCAGACATATCAGTCATTATCATGAAAACATCAAGGATTATGAAGATAATATAATTCAGGCTGAAAATCTATTAGAGAGTTATTCAAAAGCACACTTAATTATTACATCACGAATACATGCAGCTCTTCCTGCCATTGCCCTTGGTACTCCGGTACTTTTTATTGATTTAGGATATAATACCGTAAAATCCAGGAGTAGATTTGGAGGATTATTAAATCTGTTTCACACAATTGATAATCATGATTTTCCATTTACCGGCATTGATTATTTTAGTAAAATATATAGAAAACTGAGTCTTTACGATATATATTATCCACATAAAAGCTTTAAATTTGATTGGGAAAATCCACCTCCTCCCCATGATTACTTTAAGCATTTGGCATTTACAATAAAGAAAAAAGTATTTGAATTTTTATAATGACATTTAAAAAACAATATAATAAAAAAATAACTGTCGCAATTTGTACTTTTAACAGGTGTAATTATTTGGAACGTTGCCTCAGTTCATTGTTGGAAATGGGAAAAATTGACTATTATAATATCTGCGTTATTGACAATAATTCTAATGATGATACTTTAACCATTTTAAAAAAATTCAAGTTAAAAATGAATAACTTGAGTTATTATCATGAAAAAAAAATAGGTCTGAGTCATGCAAGAAATAAAGCATTAGAAATGACAAAAACACAGTATATAGCTTTTCTGGATGATGATTGCTTTGTCACAGATACGTATTTGGATAGATTGTTTTGGCTAATAGAAAACAAAGATTTTGACTGTTTGGGTGGATTATTTCTCCCATATTATGAAACAAAAAAACCCGCATGGATAGGAGAAGACTTTGGGAAAATGACACTATTGCGAGATAATTTAGGTCCAATTTATGAAGAATATGTAGCAGGAGGAAATATAGTATTTAAAAAAAATATCTTCCAAAAAACAGGCTTTTTTCCCTCAAATCTTGGTATGAAAGGCAGAAAAACTTATTATGGTGAAGAAGACTATATTCAAAAAAAAATAAGAGAAAATGATGGTATTATTTTATTTGATCCTGATTTGGTTGTATTTCATATTGTACAAGACTATAAACTAAAATTTTCGTGGCATATAAAATCAATTATATTAAACTCTAAAACCAATTTCCTTATAAATAGAAAAAATGATTTTTTTTTAAAAGTTTTTATTGACCTGATAAAAAGCTTTTTTGCTGCATTTCTGATACGATTTCCTAAATGCCTGTATAAATTCATATTTTATAAAAACTACTATTTTTATAATTTTCTGATGGATACATTTAAACCTGTACTTGTGAATATTGGGTATTTATCCGGATTTTTCAAGCACTCTTTTCATTCAACCTTCCAATGATGATTTACCAAAAAAAATCTATTTTTGCCAGGCATTCTTGATGTTTTATAAAAGTCACCGGGAATAATCTTAAACTTAATAAAATCCCGAATATTTAGAATTTCCCTTTCCCGATCTTCTATATAAAAATCAATTAAATACTCTCCCACATTTAATGGAATCTTAGGTATTACACATATTATTTTCCCTTCATGAGGTAATTTTGTAAATCTTTCACCTGAAAGAATATTATTACAAACAAATAATACTAAATCCTGATATCTTATTTCAAATCTTAAAACAGGGTCCAAAAGACTTTCTTTCAAAATATAATTAAAAGATATCATCATATCATCCCCGGATCTTATTTCCTGCGTTCGTAAATTACTATTAAAAACCTCAATTTCATTTATCTTTATAAAATCATATGTTTCAGATTCAAATCCTGAATTAAAATAGTTTTTTAATATTGATTTTGAATAATCATTGATTATTGACTCTATTGTTCCTGTTGATATTACTCCCCCTTTATATAAAAACAAGCCATTAGAACATAGTTTATTTATTAAATTAACATCGTGACTCACAAATATTACGGTCCTGCCTTGCTTTGCTACCTCATTCATCTTTCCCATACTCTTTTGCCGGAATTCCAGATCACCTACTGAAAGTACCTCATCAACGAGCAATATCTCAGGTTCGAGATGGGCAGCTACGGAAAAAGCGAGCCTGACATACATACCAGAACTAAAATGCTTGACAGGAGTATCGATAAAATGCTCAACACCTGAAAAATCGACTATCTCATCAAATTTTTTCTTTATCTCTGCCTTCTTCATGCCGAGTATTGAGCCATTGAGAAAGATATTCTCCCTACCTGTAAGTTCCGGATGAAAACCTGTGCCAACTTCGAGCAATGATGATACTCTGCCTCTCAATACAGCTTTACCCGTTGTAGGGTATGTTATTCTGGAGAGTATTTTCAAAAGAGTTGATTTTCCAGATCCGTTCGGGCCTATCAATCCCAGGACCTCACCTTCTTCGACAGTGAAATTAATGTCTTTTAGCGCCCATATCTCCGGTTTGTAATTTTTTGATGTAGAGAAAAAATCCCTGACTGTCTGCCTGAGGTCAGTCGATTGCCTGCCTATAGTGAACTTTTTTGATATGTTTGTTACTTCTATTATTGGCTTACTCATGGCATCAGATTATGTCAGCTATATTTTTTTCAAGCTTGTTGAAAAAATAAAATCCTGAAATAAGAAGTAAAATGATCATGGCAATGCTCAGCATGAAATAATTGGTATCGAGTGTTAATCCAAACAAAGACCACCTGATCCCTTCAATAACACCTGTCATGGGGTTAAGAAAAAAAAGCCATTTATATGCCTGGGGTATTTCATTGCTTGTGTATGCTATCGGTGTCAGAAACATCCCTATCCTTGTCATAAATGGTACTACATGCTGAAAATCCCTGTATCTGATATTCAGTGCTGATATCCAGAGTCCCAGTCCAGTTGATACCAGTATAGCCAGAAGCACAAAAAATGGGATCATCAAAATCCTGATGCTAAAATCTTCCCAATAAATAATATAAAATACAATGGTTAAAGCAGCTGCGACTATGAGGTCAGGGATGGCAGCAATTGACTTAGATGCGGGTATCATGATGCGGGGAAAATATATCTTCCTGATCATATTCTGATTGATGATCAGGGAATTGGATCCCTGAATTATAACATTTGAAAAATAATTCCAGACAACCATGCCGGATAAGCCGAAAAGTATAGGATTGACTCCCTGGGTAGAGATATTGGCCATACGGTTGAAGATCAGGCTAAGAAGAATTACCGAAACCAATGGCTCAGCTATTCCCCATAACATACCGAGAAGGGTCTGAGCATATCTTACCCTGATGTCCCTGTAAGCTAAAGTCCACAATAATTCCCTGTAATTGTACAATTCACTTATTCTTTCTCTAAAATTAAGTCCTTTTTTATTTTCAATTACTGTGATCACAGATTGTAATTATTTTTATAAAGTATTGATTAATTTAATCATAAGCCTTTTCTTGTCAATTAATTTGCGAAAATTGAATCTATCGATTAATCTTAGAAGTTACTAATTGTTTTTCTTTTTTTCCCCTAAGTACACTAAGGTTCAGTCTATCGATTATTCTTTGTGTTCTTAGTGGTTACAATATAACCTTTTATTATTACCACTAAGTACACGAAGGCCAAGTATCTCAATTACTCTTAGTGCTCTTAGTGGTTAATTTAATTATTTAATTTGACAATTCCAGAAATTATTACCTTAGAATAACCAACTTGCCAAATCCTTCCTTGAAAAATTTCGCAGAATCAGAGCCGGTATCTTCCATTTTATCAAATAATTTGCCTTCTGAATTAACAGCTTTTACCTGGTAAATGTATATTCCATTTGCTAGTTTGCTTCCAAATTCATCGGTTCCATCCCAATATTTTTCAGTGATATTATGGCCGATTTTAAATTCTCCAAGATCGATAGAAGTGAGTTCTCTTACAACCTTACCTGTCATTGTCATAATCTGAATAACTATGTCTTTTGGGACCTCAACTCCGGTTAGGGTAAAAACAAACCTTGTACGCGTTGAGAAAGGATTAGGATAGTTATATACGTCTGAAATTTGCTCCTTGAATATCACCTGAAATGAAATCCGGTATTCCATCTGCCCTGACAGATTGCCTGACATATCCGAAGTCTGGACCAATAGCTGATAAGTGCCTTCTTCCAGAAAATCCGGGTGAAAATTCAGATATGCTTTGTTGTCATTCAATGATGGAGCAGGGATGAATTCAATAAGATTATTATTTGTCAACTGGACGTTTTCCGTTTTGCCACTGGGCGTTATCAAGGTCAGTTTCCTGATAATACTGATATCACTTAGTAACAAATATTTGTTTTCATCTTTTATCATCACTTTTATCTCCGGTCTGGGATTTATGATATCTCCATCCATGATATGCACACCGTCGAAAGTGACATCCATTAAGGGGTTTAGAATATCCTGCCTGACAAAAAATCTTCTTATACCAATGTTATTGGAATAATACTTTTCAACCTGCTCCCTGTCAGCATTTATCTCTACCGTAAATTCGTTTATTCCTCCGAGTTCAGCAGATGGATATTCAAAGTCTATGAAGAATTCCGAATTTGCTTTAAGGGGCTGGTATCTTTTCATCATTATTATTTCCTGGTTGTTTTGTTTTTTGATTTTAAACCTCACAAGCAGACTGTCCATATCCTCTGATGTATAATTGTAAACTTTGCTTCTGAACTTAAATTTATCACCAAAATCGAGAGTGTCTTTATGGAAATACGAACTTTCCTCATTTACTAGCACTGCATCAGGATTACCATCATAAAGAACTCTCCAGAAGTCAATAATTGGAGGGTTTCTATAGATTTTATCCCAACCATAAAATTCCAGTTTTAAATAAGGAAATTCTTTTGCATCTATAGAAGAAATATCTTTTTCATAAACAGAATTCAGACTATCAACTAATATTTTCTGATTCAATTCTTTATCAAATTTATATATTTTTGTAAAGGAAATGACATCAAATTGATCCTTATTTGATTCTTTCCACAATACTTTATCCCATTTAGTTGCCGGGCCGATAATTTTAGATCTGAAATATCCACTTAATTTATTGATCTCGAATTCTTGAACAATTTCAAGTTTATCGTTTATGGTTTTGCCAATTTGTTCGGCAATAACTTGGCTCCCCTTTTTAAAGATGAAGATATAAGGCACTGTTCCTTTAGTCTGCATTAGACGAATTTTTTTAGCTCCATAGTTTTCTAACACACTAAAAAGATTATAACCAAATTCTGTTGAATCCTGTGCCCATGTTTCAGGTTTTAGCCCAACACTTCCATCATCCAAAACTGTATAGATAAATACATTCATTGAATCTGGTATCTTTTCCAATAATTCTTTAAGTCCTTTTCTTTGCAATTTACTATTAACTTTGAAAGCGAAGTTTAATGATTGAGGATAATCAGAAAAACTGTTATAATCATTTCCGCTAAAATTTCTTAAATAAAAATCAGGTCCCCACGCTAGTACGTTTATACATGGCCTATAGCTTAATGGATTGGCCTCTCCCCATGTTTCACCATCTACATAAGCAATTTTATCATTAGTGGGATCATATTTTTTTCCAAGAATTCTTATATTTCTTTTAATTGCCTGATAATCAAATTTCCTTCCATCAAATGTAGTTCCATCAAACTCATCTTTCAACCACTGATAATAATGACTCTGATTCCAGCCTTCAGAACTGTTTGGAAGATATATGAATGAGCTGTATTGCCAGTTATATGGTAATTGCGGATTGATACTGTCAGTGCTTATTCTCCAGTAATAGACGGTATTGTGTAATAATGGAATATCGGGAGTCCAGTTTATCATTCCTCCATTTGTTGTTATCTTTTTAGTCCTCAGCATGCTACTGTTGAACAATTCTGTAGTATCTATCTGAAATATATACTTTTCACTGTTTACAAAATAATTGAAAGTTGATGCTCTTAGCTCAATCACAGGTTTGTTCACTATACTGAATTCCTCCGGATAAATAGGTTGAATTCCGTTATTTATGATGTAAAAACAGAATTTGTTTTCACCATTCTGATTCTCAAGCTCATTGTTGTTCTCTGCATCAGGTTTTGGCATCTCATTTATTGTTTTTTCAGGATTCAAATAGATTGCTATGCAGTTTTCGCCCGTACCTTCAGTAAAATATGTTTTCAGAGTTGCTTCATATGTACCTTTCGCCATTGGAGCCTTGAATGTCATATTAATAGTCTCCTTTTTTCCTCCTGGCAGAGTTCTTATTATTCTTACTGGTAATGAATCACTTTGTCCGATGCCAATATTATAAATATCAAAGCTTATCCTGAAATCTGCCTCATTTGAATTTATAACTGATGGAATTGTTTTAACTGACTTATAATCTAACAGATAGTCGGGTCCAGTGTAAGAATAAAGCGATATTGCCGGATCACCATGGAAGGTAAACTGCTGATTTAACGTAACAGTAGCATCAGAAGTATTATTGTCATTCTCTTCTATTGACTTCTGCATTATTTTACCCATACTTTGCCCATACATTTTATTTCCAATATTCTGATATAAACTCCTGCCGGTGTTCGTTAAAGCACTTGTAAAACCTGTGCCACTGGTACCCGCATAAGCTATCATGAAGTTATCAGACAAGATAAACTCTTCACTCTGACCATCACTCACAGTTGTATGAATGTTTCCTGAATAGCAGCCAAGACTGAAGAATACAGGGAATTTATCATTATTCAGATTGGTGATCTTAAAATCATCACCGGTTACCCCAGAATGACCATAAAATGTTACAATAGATGCACCTGATTCTATTTCATTAACAATCCTCTGCGTGACCGATTCCTGAGCTGTGCCACTTGTACGTTCAAAAGTCACAACATCTGCTCCATATTTGATGCCTTTGATGATATTTTCCATATTCTTGAGTGAAGCTTTTATGCCATCAATGACAAAAGCATCTCCCCCAACAAGGTGAACGATTTTTTTCATCCAGAACCTTTCTTCTATCGTCTGTTGATTGTTTTTGTTCTCATCAAACCTCTTTACTTTATTGAGATACGTTTTAACATGTTCATAATTTTTTGCAGCCAGTCTTCCTATTGCTATATCCTGATGATTCTCATTAAATCTCGCAGCAATCAAATTATCTGATCCCGGATATCCGTAAGTTGGTATTACAAAATAACTTTTATTAGTTTCGAAGTCCTGGACAGATCTAACCTCATCATATTCAAGACCTTTACCAATTATAAAAATATATTCGGGGTTAAGAAAATGATTTTTATAGAACATAGCAAAGTTGTTCAATGCCTGGCTATTTCTGTGAATGCCATAACCAAACTGATCATAAATATCCTGTACATTAACAACAAGAGCTTTATAATTACCACCTGTGGATGATTCTCTGTATTTTACATATTCATCAACCCAGTTGATCTGGTTCTCATCATAAAATCTGGACTTGTCGGTTATCACCAAATAGTTTTTTTCCTTCGATTTTAAATAATCAGAAAAAAGTACTTTCTTAGTTATTTCAGCATCCTTAACTGATTTTTGAAGATTTACCAAAACAAATTCCCTGTCATAAGGACTTGGGTCAAGCTTGAATCTGAGCTTGCCATTGGTTAAAACAGGAATTAACCTCTTTTTATTTGTTAGATCAAAAAGCACAAAACTGTTTCCCTGTATGTCAAAATCTGTTACTTCAATATAATCCGAAAAACTGGATTTTTCAATACTAAACCTGAAAATTGATTTATTCTGAAAATTAAATTCCCTTGAATATTTCAATGACAAAACTGAAACAGTATTTCTGTCATAAATTACTGAATTATTTGTTCCTTTTACCACAACAGGAATTGTATTTCTTATATCTGCAGATTTTAGTGGGATATTTATAGTTGTACAAACAAATCCATTGTCAGTATAAACTTTTTTTAATTCATTATTTACAAGAAATTCTATATTATGATTTCCACCATTGGTTGCAAATCTCACTGAAAGTTCAGGTTTTTGTCCGCTTTCATAATAATTGGAAGTATTAAAAACGAAATTGTTCTCAATCTGCAATTTTGTGCCAAATCCCTCACCTATGTCAAAATTTGAACGGTAAACATGATTTGCTATATCTCTTAAGGGTTTATTGAAATCAGTACCAAATACCTGTTTCTCCACATGAAAATAGTATTGCTTTGGAGCAGGCAAAGAACCGCTGAGATCATTCTGAAGCACTCCAAATCTCAAACCATTATTATTTCCCGAAGTCCATGTCAGATAATAGGACAAAGTGTCTGTAAAAAGACTGTATTCAGGATTGAGAATGTCGGATTTTTTTCTGAACAAAAATGAATCGAGCTGTGAACGGTTTTTTTCTCCATAAAACTCAATATAATCCGCAGATGTGAACACACCTGAATTAGTGGTAAAAATTGGCACTTCCTTACCGAAAGAATATAGCTGATATTTTGAACCCTGAATTTCATTTACCTTTATTCCGGCTGAAACCAGTTGCTGGTATGTGATGCGATAAATACCATCCTCAGCTATTGGTATTTTATAATATTCCTTATTAAAATCTATCCATTCATTACCATATTTTGTTCCGGTTGAATCAACCATTTGTGCATGCGAAAAACTTAAAAAACCAGCCATGCAAAATATCAAAAATAATAACCTCATAAAAGAATTATTTAATAAATTTACTAAAGATTTGAATCAAAATAAATTACAAATATATATATTAAAATTATTATTAATATAAAAAACCTTAATATTCTTTATTTAATTTACAATTAGACGAATAAAAAGTTTTTCACCCTATAAAAAACAGCATTTTTTTTCTGTTTTTTGCAAAAAAATCCATCCCGGATTCATAGTTTTGGGTCATGGTAGTAATTGTTGCAATATTTGCTGCGGTAAATTTATGTTACTGGTTGATTATTTTTTCTAAGTTTTATTTAATGAAAACTGATAATAATGCTATTCGCAAGAATATTACTGATATTGACGATTCTGTAGTTATCATTGCTGCCAGAAACGAAGAATTTAACCTCAGAAAAAATCTCAGGTTTTTCCTTGATCAGAAACCCTCAGGATTTGAAATTATGGTAATTAATGATAATTCTGTTGATGGAAGTTTTGAATTTCTTGATGAAATTGCCTTAGACTTCCCTCACCTGAGGATCCTTAATAATGAATACAGCAGTGGAAAGAAAACTGCTCTACAAAAAGGAATCACAGCTACTGAAAAGGAATTTATTTTTTTAACAGATGCTGATTGCTATCCAAAATCTGATAATTGGTTACATAAAATGAGGGATGCCTTTAACAATGAAAAAATTGATATGGTACTTGGCTATAGCCCATATACAGGCAAGAAATTCCTGTCAATTTTTATTCGTTTTGAGACATTTATGACTGCTATTCAATATTTCAGTTACACCTTGTCAGGAATGCCATATATGGGGGTTGGAAGAAATATGGCTTTCAGAAAAAATGTTTTTACCGGCAATCAGGGCTATAACAAGCATCTTGACATCCAGTCAGGGAATGATGATTTATTCGTAATGGAAAATGCCACATCCGATAATGTTGCCATCCAGATTGATCCCGAATCATTTATTTATACTGAACCGGCAAAAACACTTAAAGAATTCCTCAAACAAAAATCTAGACACATAAGTACTTCTTTCAGATATAAAAATAAGTTTAAATTCCTTTTGGCATTGTACTCATTATCGCATATTGGATTCTACATTAGTTCATTTGTCCTGTTATTAAATTTTTATATTGGAGAATTTTTTTTTATTTATACTATCCGTATCACCCTGGTAATGATTATCGCCTACAGGCCAATGCTCAGGTTAAAGGAATCTGATTTGTTTTGGATGATTCCAGTTTTGGATTTTTTTATGTCATTATATTATATTATTTTAGCCTTTTATTATGCATTACTTCCAAAAGTTAGCTGGAAATGAATAATGAGTATATACTTAAATACTTCCCAGATCTGGATAAATATCAACTTCAGCAATTTCAGCTTATTTGGTCACTATATACTGAATGGAATTCGAAGATCAATTTAATTTCCCGTAATGATATTGAAAATCTTTTTCTTCACCATATCCTGCATTCTCTTGCTATTTTAAAATTCTATAAATTCAGGTCTGGAGCAAAGATACTTGATCTTGGTACAGGCGGAGGATTTCCCGGAATTCCTCTGGCATTGATGTTGCCTGATGTTAATTTTACCCTTATAGATGGAACATCAAAAAAAATAAAAGTTGTACATGATGTTTCTGATAAGCTTGAGTTAAAAAACGTAAAAGCTCTGCATATCAGGGCAGAAGAATTTAAGGAAAAATTTGATTTTGTAGTGACCCGTGCTGTAGCATCAATTGACGTTTTGCAGAATTGGTGTATTCCTTTATTGAAAGTTGCAAGTGTGGGTGAAATGCCTTCCGGAATTTTTGCTTATAAAGGCGGAGACTACCGTACTGAGCTGAAAAAAATAAAAAAAACCAATTATATCGAGATCAATAATATTTATGATGTTTTCCCTGAAGAGTATTTTAAAGAAAAAGTAATCATATATTTGCAAAGATAATTGATAGAAAAATATGAAAAACTTCAAAATAAAGGTTCATGGAAAAGTCCAGGGAGTATGGTTCAGAGCAAGTACTAAGAAAATAGCGGATGAACTAAACCTGGCAGGATTTGTAAGAAATGAATTCGATGGCAATGTATATATAGAAGTCACTGGGGAAGGACAGCCATTGAAAGAATTTATTTACTGGCTTACTGATGGTCCTGAACTGGCTGATGTTGAAAAACTGACAATTGAAAAAAACGGAATTACTCATTATTCAAAATTTGAAATTAAATAACTACATGGAAACTATTATAGCTCCCTCCATTCTTGCAGCAGATTTTTCAAAACTTGGTATGGAAATTGAAATGATCAATAAAAGCAATGCGCAATGGGTCCACATTGATATCATGGACGGTATGTTTGTTCCGAATATCACTTTCGGCCCCTGGATAGTGAGGACACTTCGAAAACATACCGATAAAGTTCTTGATACTCACCTTATGATTGAAAAACCTGACAGATTCTTTGAAGACTTTCGCAATGCAGGCTCTGATATTATGACTGTTCACTATGAAGCATGTACGCATCTGCATCGCAGCGTCCAAAAGATCAGGGGTCTTGGAATGAAAGCCGGGGTTTCAGTAAATCCACATACAAATGTTGAATTACTGACCGAAATACTGCCTTTTATTGATCTTGTACTTATCATGTCAGTAAATCCGGGTTTTGGAGGACAAAAATTCATAGAAACATCTGTCAATAAGATTTCAAAATTAAAAACTATGATCAACGAACAGAAACTGAATGTTCAGATTGAAGTAGATGGGGGAGTGAATATAGATAATGCAGCTAGTCTGATCAGAGCCGGGGTTGATGTTTTGGTTTCTGGAAATGCAATTTTCAGGTCTGAAAATCCCCTTGAATATATTAATTCTTTAGCTAAAATTGGATAATCCGGTGAAAACTTGCCAGGTTTTTTAAAAAATACAAGATTTTTAGTCCCAGGCATACTTACCAGGTTTAGGAAAGCAGGCAAGTCTAATACCACTCAATTCACGTCCCAGTCTATCGGCTCCAAACCCTGCCTGCTTAATAATTCATTTGTTTTTGAAAAATGACAGTTTCCCTGAAAACTGTTACCTGCCAATGGAGAAGGGTGAGCAGATTCCAGAATAAAGTGTTTTGAAGGATCAATGAGAGGTTTTTTGTTTTTTGCAAAATTTCCCCAAAGGAGGAAAACTATACCCTCCCGATGATCAGATATCTTTTTTATGACATTGTCTGTAAAAGTCTGCCAACCAATTGCAGAATGTGAACCCGCTTTGTTTTCAGCTACCGTGAGTATGGCATTTAGCATAAAAACCCCCTGTTCAGCCCATTTTGTCAGGTCACCATGTCCGGCAACAGGAATTTTTAAATCTCTGTTTAATTCTTTATAAATATTCAGTAATGAAGCAGGTCGTGGTATATTTCGTGGTACAGAAAAACACAAACCCATTGCCTGGCCCTTGCCATGATAAGGATCCTGACCCAGAATTACTACCTTTAGCTTGTCAAATGGCGTCAGGTTGAAAGCATTGAATATTAGTTTTCCGGGCGGGAAGATAGTTTTACCTTCCTGAAATTCCTTTACCAGATATTCTTTGATTTCCTTAAAATAATCTTTTTGGAATTCATCATTCAGAATCTCTTTCCATTCAGGCTCAATTTCAACATTCTTTATTTGCATATTTTCGTTTTGATAAAAACATCAAGCCTCAAAATTAATTATTATTTTTTTTGTCAATCTATATTTTCTTTTGTCTGTTCAAATTATTAATTGATATTTGCTGATTCAATTAAGGAATATGGCTTTTAAAAAATATACTGATATTATAGAAATTATTGATATTGCTGATAAAGGGAGATCAGTTGGCAAGTCAAAAGATGGCAAAGTAGTGTTTGTTACAGGATGTATACCAGGTGACAAAGCTGAAGTATTAATTCTGAGAAAAAGGAAAGGGGTACACGAAGGAATAGTAAAAGAAATAACTGAATATTCTCCTTTCAGAGTGAAACCTGAATGTGAGCACTTTGGTATTTGTGGCGGTTGCAAATGGCAGGACCTTACCTATGATAAACAGCTGGAATACAAGGACATGCAGGTAAAGGCAGCATTGGAACGCATTGCAAAAGTGAACCCCGAATGTTTCTTGCCAATTTTGGCATGTGAGAAGATATTTTTTTACAGGAATAAACTTGAGTTTTCTTTTTCGAACAAAAAATGGCTGACAGAAAGCGAGATCAGGTCAGAAAATAAAATAGAACAGCAAAATGTTTTAGGGTTTCATGCTCCGGGAAATTTTGAAAAAATCATATCAATTGAAAATTGTCTTTTGCAGGAATCACCGTCAAATGAGATAAGAAATTTCATAAGGGAATTTACGCTTCAAAATGATTATAGCTATTGGGATGCCAGGAACCACACAGGACTCATGAGAAATATTATAATCAGAACAAGCAACACAGGAGAGACAATGGTAACTGTGAGTTTCGCTAAAAAAGAGGGAATTACAGAATTATTGGAAGCATTGAAAAGTAAATTCCCGCAGATAACAAGCCTTAATTATGTGATCAATCCAAAATATAACGATTCCATTTTTGACCTTGAAGTGATTAATTACCATGGTGAAAAATTTATCAGGGAAAAAATGGGTGACCTTGTATTCATGATTTCTCCAAAATCCTTTTTTCAGACCAATTCAGACCAATCCAGACGGCTTTATGATATTGCAATAGATTTTGCGGAATTGCAGGGTGATGAATCTGTACTTGACCTTTATACAGGTATTGGAAGTATTGCTCTATATATAGCCGGAAAAGTTACAAAAGTAACAGGTATTGAATTGATATCAGAAGCAATTGAAGATGCAAAACTTAATGCTTCCATCAATAAAATAACCAATGCAGATTTTATTGCAGGAGATGTCAAACATATTCTGAAAAATGATCTTGAAAAACCAGACATTATTTTTGTCGATCCCCCCCGGGCAGGTCTTGATAAAGAAGTAACAGAAAAAATACTGGAAATAAATCCGGAAAAAATCGTTTATATAAGCTGCAATCCTGCTACTCAGGCCCGCGATATTGCAATATTGAAAGAAAAATATAATGTTATTAAATCACAGGCTGTTGATATGTTTCCACATACTCATCATGTTGAAAATGTGATAATGCTGAGCAAAATATGAAATCTTGCCCCGAAAAAAATCCTGATCAGCAATAAATGCCTTTCAGCTTAATATGAATTCAGGACTGCCTTATATTCATTCAATGTGGCTTCGGTGGGTGCCGGCATATATCCGACCCAACGCTTCAATTCCCTTCCAGTCTTATCAAAAATTATTACAGTTGGAAATCCTTCAATAGAATATTTTTGAGCATTTTCATTGTTGTATTGTGCCAGTTCGGGAGTAAGCTGATTTTCGGGTTTCCTGGGAAAATCAAATACAAGATTTACAAACTTTTCATCAGCAAGTTTTTTAAATTGTTCAGTCTCCAGAACATCAGCTTCAAGTTTTTTGCACGGTGGACACCAGTCAGATCCTGTAAACAATGCAAAGACATACTTATTCTCAGATCCCGCAGTTTTAATACTCTCCTCCAGATTTGTGTTCCATCCCGGATGACTTTTTGATTTAGACCCATCAGATGTACAGGACACAAAAAATACCATTAAAAAAAGAAAATAATAATATTTCATTACGTAAATAATTTTAGGATTGCAAAGATATGATATTTTATTTTAATGTACTGCAAAAAGTGTTATAAATAATTGCAAGTATCTAACAACTGTACAGAAAGTGAAATTAATACACATGTTAATATTAAAATTACTATTTTTGCGCAAAACTTTTTATTTTGACATTTGATCAGATAAGTAAATCCATCAAAAATAAAAAATTTTCACCATTGTATCTTTTACACGGGGAAGAATCTTTTTTTATAGATCAACTTGTCGACCAGATCCAGAATGAAGCCTTAACAGAGCAGGAAAAAGTATTCAACCAGAATGTTTTTTATGGTAAAGATGCCGAAGTAAAATCAGTTATGAATGCATACATGCAGTATCCCATGATGGCAGAATACAGGCTTATTCTACTAAAGGAAGCTCAGCATATGAAAGAAATTGACAATTTGCTTCCTCTTATTGAAAATCCCGTAAAAAGTTCTATTTTAGTAGTTATCCATAAAGAAAAAAAACTTAACCAGAGATCAAAATTAAGTAAAGCATTTAATGATAATGGGGTGGTTTTCGAATCTGTCAGACTTTATGAAAATAAGGTTGCGGACTGGATCAGGTCCTATTCACAATCAATAGGATTGAATATTAGTGACAGTGCTGCTGAACTTATGTCAGAATTATTGTCCAATGACCTGTCTAAAATAGATAATGAACTACAGAAGCTTAAGATCACTCATGATGGTAAATCAACTATCAGTATTGAAAAAGTACGACAAAATATCGGCCTAAACCGGGAATTTACTATTTTTGAACTGAACAAATCAATTGGCAAGGGCGATCTGGCAAAATCCATCCAGATACTAAATATGTTCAGCAATAATCCGGGCTCCTACCCCAACATATTGATAATCGGAGCTCTTTTCAGTTATTTCACAAAAATTCTGATTTGCTCCGAAAATATAAAAAAATCTGAATTGGATCTGGCTAAAATTCTTGGCATAAGTCCAATGTTCGTAAAGGAATATAAAAATGCAGCAGCAGTGTATCCCAGACAAAAGTTAATTGAAGTTTTCTCCGTTTTAAAAGAATATGATCTGCGTTCAAAAGGACTTAACTCAAACAATACTTCGCAATCAGAATTATTAAAAGAAATGATAATTAAGTTAATGATACATTCCGGAGATAATTAAAACAAAGGGAATTCATTTTTTTATATAATATTAAATACTTTAAACGTTACAATAAGACAAATACATCAATTGAGCAAATGCTTTATTTAAACAGATTTTTTATGAGGTTCAACCATTTTATTGTTATTATTTTTTTTCTTTCTATTTTTTCAGGTAAGCTCTGGTCCCAGGATGGATTTGAATTAGGAGGATGGATTGGTATTTCGAATTATTACGGAGACCTTAATACTGATCATAGCCTTTCAAAACCCGGACTGGCAGCAGGAATAAATTACAGGCTGTTGTTCAACGACAGACTTGCTTATAAAGCCTCCCTCAGCATAGGTTCTCTGAGGGGAGATGACAAAAACTCCACTAACCCATTTGAACGGGACAGGAATCTGAGTTTCAAAAGCCCCGTTTATGATTTGACCAATCAGATTGAATTCAATTTCATACCCTACATTCATGGTACCAAGACAGATTATTTTAGTCCATATATACTTTTAGGACTGAATATTTTCTACTATGAACCTAAAACAGAACTCAATGGTATTACCTATAGTCTTAGAGAATTCGGCACTGAAGGACAGGCACTCGGAGAAGAATATTTTCAGTTCAGTTCCGGTCTTACCACAGGGGGAGGACTGAAATGGGATATCAATCATAAACTCAGTATAAATATTGAAGGAAGCTACAGGTTTGTATTCACTGATTACCTCGATGATGTAAGCACTACATATCCTAATATTGGTGAATTGAGATCAATCAGGGGCGAAGAAGGAGTCAAACTTTCCGACAGGTCTGGAATTCCAGGATTTGCTACTCAGGGTAAGCAGCGGGGAAATAGTCGCGATAAAGATAAGTTTTCTTTTATTGGTTTAAGCCTGATGTATTATTTTGGGCGTCTTGACTGCCCTGAAATTAACAGATATCAAGGACATTAAAATCTGTAAAATGGTCTCACAAAAAGAAATCAAATTACCTCAGTTCAATCGCGGATACCATATAATAACCGATTTAATCAATAAAGAACTGGAGCTTCCTGAAAAAGGCATTCTTCATCTGTTTATTATGCATACATCCGCTGCATTGACGATAAACGAAAATTATGACCCTACTGTAATCAGTGATTTTAATGATTTTTTCAATAAATTGGTACCTGACAACCCTATTTTATACAAGCATAATGACGAAGGCCCTGATGATATGCCAGCTCATATCAAGGCCAGCCTCATTGGCAGCTCAGTTACTATCCCTATTTCAAATAGAAAACTGAAACTAGGTACATGGCAGGGTATTTACTTTTGCGAATTCAGAAATGGGGTAAGGACACGAAAAATAACAGCATCAATAATATCCTGATTTTAGTGAATTATGATTAATACAATTAAAATATCGCCCATACTGTTGATTTTACTTATGTCTTTAGTATATTCCGGATGTAAATCAAAAGATCATAATTCAGCCGGCAGCACATCATCGATAGTCAGATATGAAAAACTGCTTTTTGGTCTCGATACTTCTGAGCTTAAGGATCAGTTCGAAAAACTGGAACTAAAATATCCTGGTTTTTCTGATATTTTTTTTAAAAATGTGGTAACTCTGCCTGGATATGAAAATAAGAATTCAGATTTTTACAGAGAACTCAAAGTATTCATCACAGATACAAATAACCTGAAAATACTGAATCTTGTTAATACTGAATTTGATGACCTGTCGCAAACTGAAAACAGATTTCAGGAAATTGTTTCAAATTTACAAAAAGAATATCCGGAAATACAAACTCCAGTATTATATACATTTGTTTCAATTTTTGCATATCAGGGTTTCATTTTTTCCGATCAGGGAAAAGATGGTCTTGCTTTAGGACTTGACATGTTTCTTGGCGATAAATTCCCTTATAATGCAATCGGGAACAATGAAAATATATTTGCCAATTATATGACACGCACATACAATAAAGATCATATTCTCAAAAAAATAGTTCAATTATGGCTTGAGGACAGGATTTTCAATAAATCAGGTCAGCAGGCAATCGACCATATAATTCAAAATGGGAAAAAATTGTATCTGATGAAAAAGATCATTCCTGAAATTCCTGATACTGTACTTTTTGAATACTCAGCAAAGCAAATGAAATGGCTTGAGGAAAATGAACAGGAAATGTGGTCATACTTTATCAAAAACAATTTTTTCTATACTACCGATGAATATAAAATCAAAAGACTTACAACGCCCGGACCCAATTCACAAGCCCTGGGTATGCCTTTGAATTCACCAGGGCAAACAGGAAATTATCTGGGCTACAGGATCATTGAATCATACATGGCAAGAAACAATGAAACAGGTATTAAAGAATTGATCGGCAACAGTGATTCACAGAAAATACTTGAAGCCTCAAAATTTAAACCAAAAATAAAATAGCAGGTTTGAGCAAATACAGGGAAATATTAAAATGGAATGACTGGGTTGCTTTTGCTGCATTGAGCCTGATATGGGGCACTTCATTTATCCTTATTAAGAAATCACTCATAGTATTTGATAGTGTTGAGGTAGCCGCTTTACGTATATTGATTGCTACTATTGCTTTTTTGCCTGTATTTGTAGTCAATATCAGAAAAGTCGATTTCAGGCAATGGCACAGATACCTAATTGTGGGTATTGCCGGCGGAGGTTTGCCTCCTTTTCTCTTTGCATTTGCACAGACCAGGGTAAGTTCAAGTCTTGCCGGTGCACTAAATACACTTACTCCAATTTTTACTCTGATACTGGCAGTTCTGATTTTCAATAACAGAATTGATTTAAGGAAAACTGCCGGAGTAGTAATAGGCCTGATCGGAGCATCAATTATGATATATGTAACAAAATCAGAATTCACAGGTGGAATTTTTTATTCATCTTTGATAGTTTTAGCTACCATACTTTATGGCTTGAATGTCAATCTTGTAAAAAAATTCTTCGACTCTCACGATCCTAATATACTGACTGCTGCTTCTTTTATATTTTTCGGACCTTTCTGCATAGTTTTTTTGCTTAACAGTGATTTTGCGGGCAAATTTGAAAATCCGGAGATTTGGTTCAGTTTGAGCACTGTCGCATTGCTTTCTATATTTAGTACAGTGCTGGCAACAGTTATTTTTTTCAGACTGGTACAGAGATCCAATGCAATATTCGCTTCCTCTGTTAGTTTTATGGCACCTGTTGTGGCTTTAGGTTGGGGATTGCTGGATGGGGAAACGTTCAATTTTATTTATATCCTCTCCCTGATATTAATACTTTTAGGTGTTTATCTGACCCGAAACAGCAACAGGTCAAATTAAAAAAAATTAGTAAAAATTTCAAACAGACAATATATTTATTTCGTAAATTATGCAATAAAAACATATAAATGGCCAATACAGGAAAATATTATGTTGTATGGGTAGGTAAGCAAACAGGAGTTTTCGACAATTGGGAAACTTGTCAGGAAAGCATCAAAGGGTTTACCGGAGCAAAATATAAATCTTTTCCCAACAGGGCTGTTGCTCTGAAAGCTTTTCAGGCAGGATTTGAAACTTACAAAGATAACAAAAAAATAATCGAGGTACAATCATTGACAGGTCAGGATGAAATCGGTGGAAAACCAGAACTAAATTCAATTTCGGTCGATGCAGCTTGCTCAGGAAATCCCGGTCAGCTTGAATACAGAGGTGTTTCAACTGCAACCGGTAGCGAAATATTCAGGATCGGTCCGCTACCGGAGGGTACAAATAATATAGGGGAATTTCTGGCAATAGTACATGCCCTGGCATTATTGAAAAAGCAAAACAGTAACATACCTGTTTATTCAGATTCGGCTAGTGCAATCCTTTGGGTAAAGCAAAAAAAAGCTTCCACAAAATTGGAAAGATCAGTATCGAACGAACAAACATTTGATCTTGTCGAACGGGCTGAAAACTGGCTTAAAGAAAACAAATACAACAATAAGGTGTTGAAATGGCTAACTCAATTCTGGGGCGAAATACCGGCCGATTTCGGCAGAAAATAATACCAAATTCATTTATATAATATTCCAATAATTTGGCACTGACACTTTGGTCAGCATTTAAAATATAATGCCGACTGAAATTGGGGGAATTGGGGTTCTTAAATCGGATTTGTGCTGACTGCAAATGTCAGTACTATTTTCAATTTCATGTCGGTAT
>JBLMZC010000057.1:0-5400 GCA_050258615.1 Deltaproteobacteria bacterium
GTACAAAGCTTCAAAAATGGTATAAAAAGAGTAATATTGTTATCAGTATAATCAAACTTAGTGTCACTTTGTGTAGTACTTTGTGACACTTTGTGGTACAAATGAAATATGTATTTAACCCTTGATTCGCATTAATTATTAAAAACACTAATTATAATTTTTTTAATAAATCCCGGTTCCGGACAGGGCCACCTGACTAATAAAAAATTAACACATGAAACACAGTTGAAATTAATTTCATCGATAAAAATACTGTGTTTGTCGAAATACTTGCTAAAACATTATACTATGTAATGCATAGAACTATTTTTGTTGTATATTTGCATCATAAAAATTTAGTATTATGAATATTGAAAATGCAAAAGCCCAGATGAGGAAAGGATTTCTTGAAATGATAACTCTCCTTATTATTTCAAAAGGAGAAGCCTATCCTTCTGATATATTGAAGACCCTCAAGGAGAATCACCTGATTGTAGTTGAAGGAACAATGTATCCGCTTCTTACCCGGATGAAAAACTCAAATTTTCTTGGTTACAACTGGAAAGAATCCATTTCAGGTCCACCGAGGAAATATTACTACATTACCGATGAAGGTAGAAATTTCCTGAATGAACTGATTGAAGACTGGAAATCACTAAATAAAGTGGTTAAGTCTGTTGCAGATGAAAAATTAGTAATTGAATAAAAAATGATTAACCAACAATAATAAAACACACAAGCATGAAAAAAATAATAAATATTAATCTTGGAGGCTATCCTTTTACTATCGATGTAGATGCATATGATAGGATGGAGTCTTATTTTGATTCTTTAGAACGATATTTTAAAGAATACGAAAATCCACATGAAATAATTTTTGATATCGAAGTCAGAATGGCGGAATTGTTCAGGGAAAATATCGGTCCATCAGCTATAGTCTCAATTAAAGATATAGATGAAGTGATCAAAATTCTTGGAACTCCTGAAGATATTTCAAAAGATAATCCTGAAGGAGATGAATTTAAATATGCAAATGCAGAACAGGAAAGGCGATATTTCAGAGGAAAAAATGAATATAAAGTGGGTAAAAAATTATTTCGCAATCCTGAAGATAAAGTAGTAGCAGGGGTTTGCTCCGGACTTTCAAATTACTTTGGAATTCAGGACCCTATCTGGATCAGATTATTTTTTGTTTTGCTCACTTTATCTGGTATGTCTATCGTGATTTATTTAGTTCTGGTAATGTTAATGCCAAAGGCCAAAACCGAAGCAGACTTCAAAGCTATGAGAGGAGAACCAATAGATATTGACACAATTGCACGATCACTGGAAGATGAAGTAAACAATATAACAAATCAGATTCAGGATTTTGCTTCAAACTTCAAAAACAAAAGGAGAAAATAGAATTATATCAGTGCGATTTATTATTCACAAAGTGCCGGGTTGATCATCTATTGACCCGGATTTTTTTTTATTTCCCGGCTAAAAAAAATTATTTCCTTGTTTATAAGAAGTTTAAATTTCTATCGTTAAGCCTAAAAACACTTGAATGAATTGAATTTATTTGGATAAATGCCAATTTATTCGGAAATTTGCAGGTTTTTTAAAATTCAGAATATAATATTTAATCAAAAATAGTTTAATATGGATAAAAAATTTAAGAAATTGATTCTTGACGGTAATGAGGCTGTAGCCAAAGTTGCTTACAAGACCAATGAAGTTGCTGCTATATACCCGATTACCCCTTCATCTCCAATGGGGGAGCATGCAGATGCATATATGGCCAAAGGCATAAAGAATTTATGGGGAAATATTGTTGAAGTTATGGAAATGCAAAGTGAAGCCGGAGCTGCAGGTACCGTTCACGGTTCATTACAGGGTGGTGCATTGACAACCACTTTTACTGCTTCACAGGGTTTATTGCTCATGATTCCTAATATGTTCAAAATAGCCGGAGAGTTACTTCCAGCCGTCTTCCATGTTTCTGCCCGTACAATTGCAACTCATGCATTGTCAATTTTTGGAGATCACTCCGATGTTATGTCCACAAGGTCAACAGGATGGGCTATGTTGTTTGGAGGTAGTGTTCAGGAAGCGCATGACATGGCTTTGATTTCTCAAGCTGCTACACTGAAATCAAAAATTCCTTTCATCAATGCTTTCGATGGTTTCAGAACATCACATGAAATCAATAAAATAGATATAATCGATGATGAAATAATGAAGCAAATGCTTTCAAAAAGTTCAATTTTATCATTTAAAGAACACAGAATGACGCCTGATAAACCGGTTGTCAGAGGAACTGCTCAAAACCCCGATGTATTTTTCCAGGCCAGGGAAGCATGTAACAGATACTATGATAATGTTCCGGGTGTTGTTAAGGAATCAATGTTGAAATTTGAAGAACTTACAGGACGAAGTTATAAATTGTTTGATTATATTGGTCACCCAGAAGCTACAAGAATTGTGATTCTTATGGGATCAGGTCAGGGAGCAGTTAAGGAAACCCTCGAATATCTGAATTCAAAAGGTGAAAAAGTAGGAGCTGTCATTGTACGTCTTTTCCGTCCATTCTCTGTAAGCGATTTTATAAATTCAATACCTCAGACTGTTGAGAGTATTGCAGTACTTGACCGCACTAAAGAACCAGGTGCAATCGGAGAACCTTTATACATGGATGTTCTGAGTGCTTATGTCGAATCTGGAAGAAAATTACCTAAAATAGTAGGAGGAAGATATGGTCTTTCTTCCAAAGAGTTTACTCCTGGTATGGTAATCAGTATTTTTGACGAACTGAAAAAATCAAATCCTAAAAATCACTTTACTGTTGGTATAAAAGATGATGTCACATATACATCACTTGAATATGATGAAAAGCTGACACTTGATAATAAAACCATCAATTGTATGTTTTATGGCCTTGGTTCAGATGGTACAGTTAGTGCCAATAAGAATTCAATAAAGATTATCGGAGAAACAACTGACAATTATGTTCAGGCATATTTTGTCTATGATTCAAAGAAAGCCGGAGGCCTTACCACTTCACATTTAAGATTTGGTAAAGATCCCATTGACTCTACATATCTTATCAGACAGGCAAATTTTATAGCAGTACATCAGTTCAATTTCCTTCAGAAATACGATATTGTTGACAAGTTAAAAGATGGAGGTACATTTCTGTTAAATTCACCTTATACCAAAGAAGAAGTTTGGGATAAACTCCCTAAACTTGTTCAGGAAGAAATAATCGAGAAAAACGTTAAGTTCTATGTAATTGATGCAACCAAAGTTGCAAACTATCTGGGACTTGGTAAAAGAACAAATACACTTCTGCAAACATGTTTCTTTGCAATTTCGGGAATATTGCCAAAAGACGAGGCAATTCAAAAAATTAAAGATTCAATCAGAAAATCATATTCTCATAAGGGAGAAAAGGTAGTTGAAATGAACTTTAAAGCCGTTGACACTGCACTTGATAATCTGTTCGAAGTTAATTATCCTAAAAAAGTTACAAGCACACAGGCTATGTTGCCTCCAATATATGGTGATGCTCCTGATTTTGTTAAACAAGTTCTCGGAGAAATAATTGCAGGAAGAGGAGAAACTTTGCCTGTAAGTGCATTTCCGGTTGATGGAACATTCCCAACTCACACTACCCGATATGAGAAAAGAGATATTGCTGATCAGGTACCTGTGTGGGATGCACAATTATGTACTCAGTGTAACAAATGTGTATCTATCTGTCCTCATGGTGTTATCAGGGCAAAAGTTTATGATAAATCACTTCTTGAAAATGCTCCTGCCACTTTGAAACATGTATCTCCCATTGGCAGACCATTTAATAAAGATACTGAAGCATATACCTTGCAGGTTTCTGTCCTCGACTGTACAGGATGCAGATTATGTGTTGAGGTATGTCCGGCAGTGAGCAAGGAAAATCCTGACTACAAAGCAATCAATATGGTTGATAAACTCGAAGTTACAGAAGTTGAACAGGTAAACTGGGACTTCTTTGACAAAGAACTCCCATGGTACGACAGAAAGGAACTGAATACGGGAAGTATCAAAGGTGCAATGTTTTTAGAACCTTTATTCGAATTTCCAGGTGCATGTGCAGGTTGCGGTGAAACACCATATATTAAATTGCTGACACAATTATATGGTGACCAGCTGATAATAGCAAATGCTACAGGTTGTTCCTCTATTTATGGAGGAAATCTGCCAACTACCCCTTATATTACAAATTCCAAAGGAAGAGGTCCTGTATGGGCTAACTCGCTTTTTGAAGATAATGCTGAATTCGGATTAGGTTTAAGACTCGCAGCAAATAAGAAAACAGAAAGAGCTTATGCATTGCTTGAAGAGTTAAAGGACCAAATAGGAACAGATCTTTATGAAAGGTTGGTTTCCAATCCGCAAAAAACAGATGAAGAAAAGGAAGTCCAGTGGAAAAATATTGAAGAGCTCAATGAAAAACTGAAAGCTGTTGATTCAGAAACTGCAAGGGATCTGATGTTCCTTTCTGATTACCTGAGAACAAAATCTGTTTGGGTTGTTGGTGGAGACGGATGGGCATACGACATTGGATTTGGAGGCCTTGATCATGTATTGGCTTCAGGTGAGAATATTAATATATTGGTTTTAGATACTGAAGTTTATTCTAATACAGGTGGTCAGAAATCAAAATCAACTCCTATCGGAGCTGCTGCTAAATTTGCTGTAGCAGGTAAAAAACAACCTAAAAAGGATTTAGGATTTATAGCAGTTTCGTATGAACATGTATATGTTGCTCAAATAGCTTTGGGAGCAAAAGACCTGCATACATTAAAAGCAATCAAAGAAGCAGAAGAATACGAGGGAGTTTCTTTGATAATTGCTTATTCACATTGCATTGAACATGGATATGATATGGCAGATGGTGCAAAGCATCAGGAAATGGCTATTGAAACAGGCTTCTGGCCTTTATACAGGTTTGATCCTTCTCAGCCTATAGGCAAGAAATTCAAACTTGACAGCAATCCTCCTGTCAGACCAATTGAGGATTTTATGTATTCTGAAGCCCGATTCTCAAGGGTTCTCAATGAAGACAGGGAAAGAGGTGAGTTATTGCTTAAATATGCAAAAGAGGATCTTTCTACAAGATGGAGTCAGCTCGAATCGATGAAATCCTTGTAAAAATATTTGTTTTTTTAAAAAAAAAAGGCTGTATTTGAATGCAGCCTTTTTTATTTGGAATTATTTTTATTGGCTAAAGGTTTTATTTGAGGATGCTTTATTTAACCAGATTTATTAAAAATATCGGGTGTATCCCATTTTTACATATCCGGTTATCTTTATGAAATGAAAATTCTTTGGGTCTCCCTTTAGGGCTGGGGCAAAACCCAAAGAATTTTAATTGAAATGTAATTTTGGGATACACCC